>JBBSSR010000008.1:0-120746 GCA_038241955.1 Flavobacteriales bacterium
AATGTAGCTTTTGGACTTTTCTTCGTGTAATAAAGTCTCAATAATAATACGTTCTTTTAAGCTAATTCGTTTGTATGTTTTTTTCATAATTCAACAAAGATAGAATTTATCTTTTGTTGCGATAGGTTATTGAATTCGCCATCTCTGCGCTTTTTTTCGTGTATCGTCTAGGCGCTTTCTGTTGGTGATAGACGCGCGCGATTTTTCAATTCAACAGAAATTTTCAAAGTACAAAGCTACTTTTAAGGTAAGTCTGAAACCCCAATAAGGCAAAACAACTGGTAGCGCTAAGTTTTTAACTAAATGTGCTTTTGCATTTTTATATTAGCTCTTTCATATAAACCTTTTTCTAGTTCAGTTTCAGAAAAACCATATTTCCGATAAAGATGAATTGCAGACTCTAATTGCGTATTTGAATATAAAATTATAGTTTTAATTTTTTTTTGTTTTGCAAAATTTAAACAATGTTCAAGCAAGATTGTGCCAATTCTATGGCCTTGCGCCTTTTTTGAAACTGCCATTTTTCCTAACTCAAAAATATTTTCATTTTTCTTTAATAATGAAGATGTCCCTACTATTTCACCATTTAATTTTGCATAAAAAATAAATCCTCCTTTATCAATTATTTCTTTTTTAGGATTTGAAAGTGAAATAACATCACTTTTTTCAACTCGAAAAAATTTCTCAAGCCATTCATAATTCAGCGTTTTAATATGCTCTTGTAATTCTTCGGAAAAATCTATTATTTCAATTTTATTTTGACTCATATTTCTTTGAGATTTTAATTTTATTATTCTATCATTTTATTTCTATGTATCTCTCGGGAATCTCGTTATTTAAAACTCTTTGGAATAACTAATCTCTTTTAATCTCGTGTCCTACAAATTCTTCTAAAACAGCAAACATTTCGTCTACGGAAAGTACTTCAAAATCAGGATGTATTTTTAAAAAATTGGCATTCAAAGCGACCAAGTTTTCTTCGATTTCAAAGAACGTGTCATTGTTTAGAAGGTCTCTCACTGGATTTACACCATCGAGTTTTCCTTTTAGGAATTTATTGAGCTTTACACTGCTTATTAATTTTACTTTTTTGGATTGTTGCAGAAACAATTCCAAATGTTTTTGAGCTCCTAATAATGCTAAACCTTCTTCTATCAATTCATTCAACTCTTTGTCCCAACTTGAATTATGGACAAATTGAGCAAAATTTCCTTCGGTACATTGTGCCGTGTAATAATCTAAATAATAACTCATCAAGGCATCGTCGTGAATCAAATCGTCGTCGATTTTTTCCTCCCGCATTAAGTTGATCACCGAAATATTAGAGTTGACAACGTCTTGTGGGTTTTCGCTATTAGCCGCGGTTTCTGAGATTATGATTTTACCGAATTCCATTGGGTTTTGTATTTAAGGATTTTGGAGGCAAATTTCGGATAAAATACGCTAGAAAAGAAATGTTTTTTTGCCACGGATTATGCAGAGGATAGTGGGTTTTTTGACCTGAAGACTATTGGGAAGGCTTTATTAACCACAAATTACGCAAATTAGCACAAATTATTTTACCGCAAGCCATTGCGAGGAACGAAGCAATCCTACTAACAAAAAACAAATTGAGCAATTATTGTGATGGAACACATTCCTCGCAATGACAATACAGGAGTTTATGTAGTACCCAATTCGTCAGCATTGTTTTTCTGATTCATTTTAGTAACCAAAGCTTTTAACCGTGTCGCTTTTTCTTTTTTCTCCTCTTGAAGTTTAGCCTTCTTTCGATTGAGCAATTTAGTATGCAAGGCTTTGTTTTTGGTATTTTTTTCGGGTCCTTTTGGCATGGGTTCTATATTTATTTAGTTGCAGTTATAAAAAGTAGATATAGAACTTACTCGTTTATAGGAGTAAAAACATTCGTAGCTACCTCTATCAACTCATGTTTTTTCTGAGTGCCAATTATTATTTTTTTTCCGCTTTTTAATTCAAGTGCAAGTCTCCCATTTCCTTTTATATTGTAAACGGTTCCGTACTTGGTAGAAAAACGAATGCCATAACCTACAAAACTATAGGTAATTACCTCAGCCCATTTTACATCTTGCCAGTTCACAACTCTATTGCTGAAAGGAAAAAACTGATTATGGATTGTATTGTGATCAATTTTGGTTGTTAGTTTAAATAGTCTAAACAATATGATTAATCCCAAGCTAAATACTGCGAAAATTATCAATCCAACATCCGACATTGGTTTGTCGCCAAAAGGTAGTCCTTGAATTATTTGTTTGTACACCCCATAAATAGGAAACACAGCAACGCCAATTAAAATAATCCATAGCCACCATTGTGTAAACTTTTGTTCCTCTTTAAATTCGGTTATCATTCCATCTTAAATTTTAAGGATTATGCTTTAAAGTTTCATACATTTCTAATTTTTTCAAAATATTGAGCGCAGTTATTCTTATTTTTTTACAATATACTATTTTTCAATCCTTAAGCTTCTGTTCCAATACAAGTACTTCGGTAGGAGGTGGAATTCTTTTCTTTAAAAATAGAACCTGACCCAAGTGGCTAGACTGATGTTCCATTACATGAAACCAACAATATTGATTGCTCATGCCAGAATCTTTATGCACTTCGGCAAACCAAGCATCGTCTCTTTTCATTAATTCTGAAATTGTTTTTGCTCTTACTTGGTCATAAATATCTAAATAGTATCGAATATCATGCCCCTTAAACTCATCGCGCCCAGCTTTATCCATATTTAGTGCCACATCCCATTGTTTCTTTTCTTCATCATTAAAACCTCTATTTTCAAAAGTATATACTTGATAATATTTTTCGGCTGCGGCCAAATGCATTATTAACTCCCCTATTCTGTTAGCCTTTTCGTCATGCAAATAATCAATCTCATACGGGGTCATATTTTTGACCGTTCGCTCCACTCGATCTTTTAGATCATCCAACATTGAAATCATGGCTCCAATTTGAGGCGAAGCGCCTTCAATATTCCCAATCTTTCCAGTCTCCTTAGCTTTGATTCCACTTCCTTCTAATACTAAAACATAGTTTCCATCTGCACCCGTTTTCTCAGTAGAAATCTTATATTCTTTAACTTTAATTACCTTCTCTTTTTTGGTGCCTAAGCTCCATTTTGGGATATCTCCATTTTTGACAGGAGTTTCAAAACTTGCATTCAAAATGGTTAATGGATCAAAACCACCACTAGCATTTTCAATAAGCACTTCAAATTTATCAAAGTAAAACTTTCCATTATATTCACACCATCCTCCAAAACTCAGGGATTTGGAGTTCTCATCAATCGTTCCTTCTAAAGTATAGATTTGCCACTCTTTCGCTTTAATAGGTCGATCGTTCATAAAATCCGAATAACCTTCCTCTTCATTTGAATTATCCACTTTTGCCCAAATTCCTGCACTAGCCAATGGTTCATTTGAATCTATTTTGGCAGAAGCAATTACTTTAAATTTTTTCTTTACCGAAGTTTTAATTGCTATTGACTGATTAAACGCTGTCCAATCGCTAGAAATCGCATCCTGAGCAGAAGCTGTATCAACAACAAAACTTAAAAACACTAATAATATGGTTATTCTTTTCATGGTTACTATTTTAACATTAATAAATAAAATAATTTTTCAACAATTTGATGGACAGTATTTTACGATAAATGTAATAAAAATTTATTTATCTAAATTAATAAATTTTCAATTTTATGACATCTTAATTAAACCTAGGCTTTGTTTACATTTTTTTAATTTTAAGTTTCTAATTGTATTAACATAGTAATTGAATAACGTGATGCCCTAGCCCTGATAGCAGCGGCATCCTTTTCTAGTCTCGTTCTTAAAACGAGTCTAGAAAAGATACAGCGAATAGCAGGAAATAGCTCCTGATTACTTCGTTTCTCCTAATGACAATTAATAATAAAACTTTCGATTCTATTGCTTATTTTTGCAACAAATTAAACTGAATTATGTTACAGAATCCTAAAAGATATACCATTACAGCAGCATTGCCTTATACGAACGGACCTATTCACATTGGCCATTTGGCGGGTGTTTATGTGCCATCGGACATTTATTCTCGCTATTTGCGCTTGCAAGGAAGAGACGTTTTGTTTGTTTGCGGAAGCGATGAACACGGCGTGGCGATCTCGATGAAGGCAAAAAAAGAAGGCATTACGCCTCAAGAAGTAATTGATAAATACGATGGAATTATACGTAAATCATTCTCGGATTTTGGAATTTCGTTTGACAATTATTCTCGAACCTCAGCTAAGATTCATCACGATACGGCTCAGGAATTTTTTAAAAAATTGTATGATAATGGTGATTTTATCGAGCAAGTAACCGAGCAATTATATGATGCAAAAGCAGATCAGTTTTTGGCAGATCGTTTTGTGGTGGGAACTTGTCCAAAATGCGGCAATGAAGAAGCATACGGTGATCAATGCGAAAAATGTGGTTCGACTTTGAACGCGACGGATTTAATAAACCCAAAATCGACTATTACAGGAGAAACACCTATTATGAAATCGACGAAACACTGGTTTTTGCCTTTGGACCGTTATGAAGATTTCTTGAAAGAATGGATTCTTGTTGGACATAAAAACGACTGGAAACCGAATGTTTACGGGCAAGTAAAATCGTGGATTGATGGCGGACTAGAACCTCGTGCAGTAACACGTGACCTCGATTGGGGAATTGATGTTCCTGTTCCAGGTGCCGAAGGAAAAAAATTATACGTATGGTTTGATGCGCCAATTGGCTATATCTCATCGACTAAAGAATGGGCTCAGAGAGAAGGAAAAGATTGGGAACCGTACTGGAAAGATCAAGATACGAAGTTGGTTCACTTTATTGGGAAAGATAATATTGTTTTTCACTGTGTGATTTTCCCTGCGATGCTAAAAGCCGAAGGAAGCTATATTTTGCCAGACAACGTACCTGCGAATGAGTTCTTGAATTTAGAAGGAAATAAATTATCGACCTCTAAAAATTGGGCAGTTTGGTTGCACGAATATCTAGAAGAATTCCCAAACCAGCAAGATGTTTTGCGTTACGCTTTGACATCGAATGCACCGGAAACTAAGGATAATGATTTTACTTGGAAAGATTTTCAAGCTAGAAATAACAATGAGTTAGTTGCGATTTACGGAAATTTTATTAACCGTGTCGTAGTTTTAACCAATAAATATTACAACGGGATTGTGCCTCAGCCGAATGAACTCTCAGAAGTAGACGAAGCAACTTTGACCGAATTGAAAGCATATCCCGCTGTGATTTCGAGTTCTATAGAAAGGTACCGTTTCCGTGAAGCGTTGAGTGAACTAATGAATGTTGCTCGTCTTGGAAACAAATATCTAGCCGATGAAGAGCCTTGGAAAGTGATTAAAGACAATCCAGAGCGCGTGCAAACACAAATGTATGTGGCGTTGCAAATTGCTGCCGCTTTGAGTTCACTTTGTGAGCCTTTCTTGCCTTTTACAGCAACTAAATTATCTAGAATATTAAAAATAGAATCGCCTTTGGAATGGAAAACAATAACTGAAAGTTCGGATTTGATTGTCGCAGGTCATCAAATTGGTGAAGCAGAATTATTGTTTTCTAAAATTGAAGACGAGGAAATTCAGAAACAAATAGACAAACTAGAAGCGACTAAAACGGCAAACAAAGCCGAAAATAAAGTCGTAGAACCACAAAAAGAATTGATTCAGTTTGAGGATTTTGCTAAAATGGATATCCGCGTAGGAACTATTATAGAAGCGGAGAAAATGCCAAAAGCGAATAAACTTTTAGTGCTGAAAGTAGATACCGGAATTGATGTTCGTACTATTGTTTCGGGAATTGCCGAAAGCTTTAAACCTGAAGATATTATTGGGAAAAAAGTTAGTGTTTTGGTGAATTTGGCTCCACGAAATCTTCGTGGTGTAGAAAGTCAAGGAATGATCTTGATGACAACAAATGCGGAAGAAAAACTAGTTTTCATCAATCCAGATGCGGATGCTCCGAATGGAGAAACGGTAAATTAAAAAATTAAATTAAACCTAAATTTCACTAATTGCCACAAATTTGTTCGTGTAAATTAGTGAAATTCGTGTTTATAATAATAAACAAAATGAACGCAAAACCAAGATTAGCGCTAGCCATTGGGATACTCTGTATTTCGGTTTTCCCGATATTGGTTAAACTGCAGCTAACTGGTGGATTAATCTCGGCTTTTTACAGAATGGCAATTGCTGGTGCGTTATTGGTGCCTTATGTTTTGATTACCAAAAAATTCAAATTACCAAGAACTAGCGTTTTACTGTTAGCCGTTATTTGCGGTCTTTTGTTTGCGTCAGATGTGGCGGTTTGGAATGTTTCAATACAGCAATCTAGCGCAACGCAAGCTACTTTGCTGACCAATCTATCTCCTGTTTGGGTTGGTGTTGGTTCTTTTTTATTTTTAAAAAACAAACCTGCAAGTAATTTTTGGCTCGGGACAGTTGTTGCCCTATTTGGTATGATAACTCTAGTGGGATTTCAGTTTTTTCTCAATTTGGATTTTAATACTGCTTTTCTCCTTGCCATATTATCGGGCATCTTATATGCTATTTACATGTTGGTCAGCAAAAATATTCTCTCTGAGATGGATGTCCTTTCCTTTATGTCTGTTACGCTAGTGACTTCAACTTTATTTTTAGGCGTTGTATGTTTTATTTTACAAGAACCTTTCAGCGGTTTTTCGAATGCGGGATGGATGGTTTTATTCATTCAAGGAATAGTGTGCCAATTAATTGCTTGGTTGCTTATTAGTTATGCCACACAAAATATGCGGGCTACTCGAGTTTCCTTATCTTTGTTAGGTCAAGCGGTGTTAGCAACAATTTTGGCTTGGGTATTTTTAGACGAAAAAATTACATTCCAAATGATTATTGGAGGTTTAATTTTACTTCTTGGTATTCGAATCACCTTTTACAGCAAAACACTTTCAATCAAAAAGTTAGTATCTAAAACATAAAGAATCTTCTTCTTTTTTAAAAACAGAATATCATGGAAAATATAAAAGTAATTGCATTTGATGCAGACGATACTTTATTTATAAACGAAACCTATTTTGCGGAAACCGAAGAGAAATTCTGTGGTTTAATGAGTGACTATCTGTCTACTCAGGGGATTTCGCATGAACTATTTAAGGTTGAAATCGATAATCTAAAATTATACGGCTACGGTATAAAAGGCTATATACTATCGATGATAGAAGCGGCAATGAATATTTCGAACAATACTATTCCTGTCCAAGTCATTGAAAAAATCATTCAGTACGGGAAAGAATTACTCGAAAAACCAATTGTTTTACTAGATGGTGTCGAAGAAACTTTGGCGGCTTTGCATGGCAAGTACAAATTAGTGGTTGCCACCAAAGGCGATTTATTAGACCAACGTAGAAAATTGCACAATTCGGGTTTGGGTCATTATTTTCATCACATCGAAGTGATGTCGGGCAAACAAGAAGTGGATTATATTGATTTAATAAAACGCTTGGAAATTGAACCCTCAGAATTTTTTATGATTGGAAATTCTCTAAAATCGGATGTATTGCCTGTTTTGGCGATTGGAGGTCATGCCGTTCATATTCCGTTTCATACTACTTGGGCACATGAAAAAATTGATCATAAAGTAGAACATAAAAATTTCAGAGCTTTTGAAAATATAGCAGAAGTTTTAAAAAGCATTCCTATTATTTAAAGACACTATAAATACTTGTATTCTACCTAAATAGCATCAAAATGACTGATTTTATTGGACTTCACTGCTGTTTGTTTTTTTATGAAATTTTTAAAAAAACTTTCATAATTTCAAGTTTTAACATATTATTATGCGTTTACGCTGTACTTTTGCGCGAAATTAAAATTCCAAACAAAATGAAAAAACTAATAGTATCGGTAGCTTTACTCTCAGCTATCAATTGCTTAAATGCTCAAACAACAGCAGTTTCTCCTACCACACAGAAAACTGAAATTACAAAACCAGATTTTAACAAATGGTCTATAGAAGTAGCTGGAGGTTTCAATAAACCTCAGAGACCTATGACTCCAACTTATGCTACAGCAACTCCAGGGTTATATGTTGTTGATTTTGGTGTTCGATACATGTTTAATAACAAATTCGGTTTAAAAACAGATTTTGGATATAACAGTTTTAAAGAAAAAGACAATACAAATCCATTTGACACTAAATATTACAGAGTAGATTTACAAGGTGTTGCCAATTTAGGACGCATAATGAGTTTTGAAACTTGGACACATACTCTTGGTTTATTAGGTCACGCTGGTTTTGGAGTAGCCCAATTAGAAGACCAAAATTCATCACTAAAAGACAGAACTGGTAACTTTATTGCAGGTGTAACAGGACAAATCAAATTGTCTAACCACATAGCATTAACTGGTGACTTCACGACAATTGTATCTGCAGGTCAAGACGCTTCTTTTGATGCGGCAAGTTTGAGTGCAACAAGAGGTTTTTCAGGAATTCTTTTTAACGGTACAGTAGGTTTAACTATTTACTTAGGATCTAATGCTAAACATGCTGACTGGGTTGTTGATTACGAAAATGAGTTTACTACAATCGACAAAAGATTAAATGATATCGACACTAAAATGCAGGATACTGATCGTGACGGTGTAGTTGATTACCTTGACCAAGAGCCAAATACAATTAATGGTGTAATGGTTGATACTAAAGGAAGGTCAATTGATTTAAATAACAATAAAGTTCCTGACGAATTAGAAAATTATTTTGATAAAACCTACAGTAAAAAAGTTGACCAAACTGCGATATTAGGCAACAACGAATTGGTTCGTAACCTAATCAATGAAGGCTATGTTACAACTTATTTCGACTTTGGTAAATCAAATCCAACTAATGTTTCTACACAAGGAATTGATTTTATATTAACGTATTTAAGAAATAATCCAACTGCTTCTGTTGCTATTATTGGGCATGCAGATGAAATTGGAAAATCAGATTACAACGACAAATTATCTACTGCTAGAGCAAATAGTGTGAAAGAAGTTTTGACTAAAGCTAAAATTGACGCCTCTAGATTAAATATTGTTGCTGCTGGAGAAGACACATCAGTTGACAAAGATTCAGACAATGCTAGAAAACTAGTTCGTCGCGTTACTTTTAAAGTAAAATAATAAAATAGAATTCAGTTAGTAGTAAAGCCTCAAGGGAATATTCTCTTGAGGCTTTTTCTATTTTGCTGTTTTAATTTTGTTACATTTACTTATCAATTTTTACAGTAAAAATTGTGTAATTCAATTAATTTTATCACTGCAGATATCGTTGAATTATCTGAAAACCAACTAATTTTATGAAAAATTTCATCACTTTTTTTATTTTAATAAACTGTACGGTGCTTTTCGGTCAAACGGTGCTTTCTTCCTACCCTTTAGAATTAAAAAAATCGAGAGCCTATCAGCAAATTATTAATGCAGAAAATACCAAAACGCATGAAGTATTTGTCTTTGGTACTGATAAAGAAAATGTAACAATTTTAAAATACAATAGTGCTTTATTTCTAGCAGATACTTTAGTGATGTCGCGCCCGAATTTAGACTACAAAATACTTTTAGGTTACAGTTTTGATGATAATGCAACTCCAACTTTGTACTGGTCTTCTCAAGATTTAAAGCATATACTTGCCGTTCAATATGATTTGAATGCAAAAACTACAGTTTCATTGGTATATGAATTACCGTTTCTTCAAGAATTTATTTTAAGCCAATTCCAAACCGATAATGGTTTTTACATTATTTCTGAAAAAAGCACCGCACAACAATTAGTTTTATATATTTTTAAAAATGGAAAAAAAGAACAAAAAATATTGGATTTCTCTTCCTTTAAATTTCAGAACCAAAAAACCGAAGCATTAACTCTACATGAAATTCTGGATGTTTTCCCCATTGAAACATTGCAAACAAATGAATTTACTCCATTGTTTAGAGGCACTCAAAAAACCAAACTTTATTTGCTAAAAAACCGAATCCTTTTGACCTTTGATCATAATTATAAAGAAACACAGTTATTCGATATTGATTTAAATTCTTTTTCAATTCAAGAAAAAAAAATACAGCAGCCAATTACAAAAACGCTGCAAAGTTTAAGTAACTCTTTCTTTAATGACAATAAACTTTACCAATTATCCGTCAACGAACAGGAAATTGTTTTCGAAATAAAAGACTATACTTCTGGTTCTTCAATAAACAGCTTTCAAGTTAGCAAAAAAGATACGATTTCTTTTAAAAATTCGCCGTTATTCGCTCAAATAGATGGTCAAAAACCATCTGAAGTAAAAAACACATTTAAATTCCTGCAAAGGTTATTGTTTTTAAACGTGGGACTTACTGTTTACAAAACGCAGAAAGAGATTTTAATAACTATTGGTGGAACAAGGGAAGCGCAATCAACAGCCTTCGATTATTCTATAGGATTGAATGCCGCGATGAATGGAAATTTTGCATTTGGAAGCGACTTACTAATTAATACTAAACCTGTAAACCTATATTTTGAAAGCGTTTTAGACAAGAATCTTAAGCATTCAGAAAAGGAGCAAGAGCCTCTAGCGGTTGACTTTATCTCCCGATTTCTTTATGAACACAAAGAAGTTTCGTTGCAGAATACCTTTAGATTCAAGAATTATTACATCTTTGGTTATTATGATGCAAAAGCAAAACAGTATACAATGCGTAAATTTACCGATGGGTTTGATAGTTCTTTCGAATAGTACTATTCATTGCATATTTTTTTCAAAATTATATAGACTTTGATTCTATTTTAAAAGTTCTGTACTTTTGAGTTTTAAATTATTATACATTAATGAAAACGCTTTTAGATTTAGAAAACTGGAATAGAAAAGAACATTATGTTCATTTTAAACAAATGCAAGAGCCTTTTTTTGGGGTAACTCTCGAAATTGATTGTACCAAAGCCTACCAAAAATCAAAAACGCTAAGCGTTCCTTTTTATATTTATTATTTACACAAAACATTAGTCGCTGTAAATGCGATTGAATGCTTTAGATATCGTATAAATGGGGATCAAATCTACATCTATGATCAAATAGACGCTTCGGCAACAATAAGTCGAGAAGACGACACCTTTGGCTTTTCTTTAATGGAGTATACTCCCGATTTAAGTCTTTTTGTTGAAAAAGCAACCGCAGAAATAGCCCGTATTCAAAACACAACAGGTCTTTTTACACGATCGTTTGATACCGATAACTTGATTCATTTCTCGGCATTGCCCTGAGTAAATTTCACTTCACTTTCGCATGCAAGAAGCTATACCTTTCCGGACAGTTGTCCGAAGATTTCATTTGGGAAAATGATAGTTTCTGAAAGTGGGAAAAGAACAATGGCAATGTCGATCCACGTACATCACGGATTAGTAGATGGTCTGCATGTTGGGCAGTTCGTCGATTATTTTCAGGATATTATGAATCATTGATTAATAGTCCTAGATTTACTAAAAAACTAAAAATAAAAAATTATGTTGCTAAAAAATATAGAATCGGCTTTAAACAAACAAATTCGTATTGAAGCAGAATCTTCTCAGACCTATCTTTCGATGGCATGTTGGGCAGAAGTTCATGGTTTGGAAGGAATTGCACAATTTATGTTTAAACAGTCAGATGAAGAGCGTTTACACATGCTTAAATTAATAAAATATGTAAATGAGCGTGGTGGACATGCAAAAATTACCGATTTAAAAGCACCTGCAACTACTTACGGCACCTTTAAAGGAATGTTTGAAGAATTGTACAAGCATGAAATATTTGTTTCTAATTCGATCAATGAACTAGTTCATATTACTTTTGAAGAGAAAGATTATGCTACTCATAATTTCTTACAGTGGTATGTTGCAGAGCAAATCGAAGAGGAAGCAACGGCTAAATCTATCTTAGACAAAATTAATTTGATTGGTGATGACAAAGGAGGATTGTATTTATTTGATCGCGATATTCAACAAATGGCAGCTGTTAAATTACTGACTGTCTAACTATAAGAAAAACTTACTTAATTAAATAAAGTATGGGATGGCCAATTAATTTTTGAACATCACGTTTTTTTTGATCAACACTTGTTAAAATTTATTTAGAATACATAAAAATAGTATACATTTGTCGTGACTTTTAATTCCTAAGACATTGAGTAAGAAAGAAAAAGAAAAGGACAAAAAAAAGAAGAAAGACAAAAAACAGCTTCTTAAAAAATTAAAGATTGCAGATAACTGCAAATCGAGTTGTTGCGAAAAATTCAAGAAAAGCGAAAGCAAACGTTGCGCAAGATGCCCAATGTTTGATTTGATAAAAAAAGCTTGCTAGATTAAATAAAAATTGCCCTCTAATTGGAGGGCAATTTTGGTATGATTAGTAACGGAACTACTTTCCAAAAAAATGAACTTCGCTAACCACAACTTCGGTTATGTATCGCTTTTCTCCATTTTTATCATCGTAGCTTCGGTTGGTCAGTTTGCCGTCAAGTGCTAATTGAGTTCCTTTAGTTACAAATTTTTCAATGATTTCAGCAGTTTTACCCCAAGCCACAACTCTGTGCCATTCGGTTTGGTCTATTTTTTCTCCCTTGTCGTTTCTGTAACTGTCGTTAGTAGCAATGCTTAAATGTGCTACTTTTTTCCCACCGTCTAAATTTTTGATTTCTGGATCGTTTCCTACGTTTCCAATTAACTGTACTCTGTTTTTCATTGCATTCATGGCGTGTAAATTTTAAATGTTAGTGTGTATATGGTTTTTATTGAAATTGACATCATAATTGATATTGTACTGTTTCATTTCAACAGGGCAAAGATGCGATGGATTGCTAAAGCTATTCGGTTGCTAACTACTTACTTTCGGTTGTAATTACTTGTAAACGTTTGTAAATGGTAAATTTTTGAGTATATTTGGCTGTTAATCAACAACAGGAACACAATTTTAAAGGTTTAATCTCTAAATACAATTTTTATAATACTATGAAAGCAGCAATATCACCACATAATTATCCGCAAATATCTTTTTTGTAAATACATCTTCAGTCTATAACTACCTACTAACATCCAATTATTTACCATAAAATACGTTATCAATTATTAATACCCTAAAAAGCGCTCGCATTACTATGCAAACTAAAATAAAGAATATACAATTACGCAACCTAGAATTCGAAGATTACAAACAACTAAAAAACTCAATGGTAGAATCCTATCCAGCAATGGCGGATTCCTATTGGAGCATCAAAGACATTGAAAAATTATTAGATATATTTCCCCAAGGGCAATTGGTTATTCTTGCCGACGGAATAGTCGTGGGTTGCGCGCTATCACTCATTGTAGACGAAAACCTGGTTGATAAAAAACATAATTACAAACAAGTGTTAGGCGATTATACCTTTTCGACACACAATCCTGCAAATGAAATTTTATACGGAATCGATGTTTTTATTCATCCCAATTACCGCGGATTACGTTTGGGAAGACGTTTGTATGATGCTCGTAAAGAATTATGCGAACAACTGAATCTAAAAGCGATTGTTTTTGCTGGCCGAATCCCAAGTTATGGGAAATATGCCGATAAAATGACTCCCAAAAAATACATTGATAAAGTCAAACATAAAGAACTGTATGATCCTGTACTTTCGTTTCAGCTTAGCAATGACTTTCACGTGCTGCGCGTTATAAAAAACTATCTCGAAGGCGACGAGGATTCGAAAGAATTTGCTGTTTTACTAGAATGGAACAATATTTATTTTGACGAAAGTCCCAAATTAATCAACATCGAAAAAAATGTGATTCGGCTAGGATTAATTCAGTGGCAAATGCGTCAATTAAATAACTTAGAAGCTTTATTTGAGCAATGTGAGTTTTTTGTTGATGTAGTTTCTGGCTACGGCTGTGATTTCGCACTGTTTCCAGAACTATTCCCAGCACCATTAATGGCCGATTATAACCACTTGACAGAGGCAGAAGCCATTAGGGAATTAGCCAAACACACAGATCCAATTCGAAAACGCTTTCAGGAATTAGCCATTTCGTATAACATAAATATTATCTCGGGAAGTATGCCGTATTTGGACAACGGAAATTTATACAATGTGGGTTTTCTGTGCAAAAGAGACGGAACTTCTGAAATGTATTCTAAAATACACGTAACACCAAACGAAGTGCAACATTGGGGAATGAAAGGCGGATCCGAAATTAAAACCTTCGACACCGACTGTGGTAAAATAGGAATCATGATTTGCTATGATGTAGAATTTCCTGAACTTTCTAGAATCATGGCCGATGAAGGCATGAATATACTATTTGTTCCTTTCCTGACGGATACTCAAAATGCATACACGCGCGTTAAACATTGTGCTCAAGCGAGAGCTATTGAAAACGAATGCTATGTTGCCATTGCAGGTTGTGTAGGGAACCTACCCAAAGTAAATAACATGGATATTCAATATGCTCAAGCAGCTGTTTTTACACCTTCGGATTTTGCTTTTCCAAGTAATGGTATAAAAGCGGAAGCAACACCCAATACTGAAATGACATTAATTGTCGATGTCGATTTGCGATTATTAAAAGAACTACACGAACATGGTAGTGTGCGAATTCTGAAAGATCGTAGAACAGATTTGTACGAAATAAAAAGAATTGAGAATAATTAATTTGTTCATAAAATTCTGTTATACAAATATTTAACGTTAATCATATAAACTTATTATTACTCTATTTTACAAGATTTTAAATCGCTATAAGTACAGGGATAACATAAATAATTTGTTTTGAATAACTAGTGCCGAACTACTATTACAATAAAAAAAATAGAAACATGAAAACCTGCCTGGAATGTGAAGAGAAAATTGTAGGTCGCGAGGACAAAAAATTCTGCAGCGATGGTTGTCGCAACGCCTACAATAATAAAATCAACAAAGACAGCACGAACTATATGCGCAACATTAACAACAAGTTGCGTAAAAATTACCGTATTTTATCTGAACTAAATGTAGAAGGAAAGTCGAAAACCACGCGAACCAAGTTGATGAGCAAGGGATTTGATTTTGAATTTTTTACCAATGTTCTAAATACTAAAACTGGGAATACCTACTACTTCCTCTACGACCAAGGCTATATGATTTTAGAAAATGATTTTTATATGCTTGTTAAAAAAGATATTTAATACCAAAAAACACCCCAATTTTATCATGAAAAAGTACACCTCCCTACTATCTGCTCTATTAATCCTTGGTTTTCTATTGCTCATTTACCTAACGATGATGCCAAAATGGCTTTCGGATGATGCCAATTCATTATCTGAGTTCTCCACCAAAAGAGCGTTAAAAAAAGTAGAAATAATTGCACAGAAACCGCATTATGTAGGTACTCAAAACCATGAGATTGTAGCTAGCTATATTATAAGAGAACTACAGAAACTAGGTTTAGAAACTACTATTCAGGAAGGATATTCGTTAAGTGATTGGGGCAATTTAGTAAAATCTAAAAATATTTTGGCGCGCATAAAAGGCACAAATAGCTCTAAATCATTGCTTTTGCTGTCGCATTATGACAGTGCGCCTCATTCGGTTTCGCTAGGTGCGGCAGACGATGCCTCTGGAGTGGCAACCATACTAGAAGGCGTTCGTACTTTTTTATATTCTAAAAAGAAACATACGAATGATATTATAATTCTATTTACAGATGCCGAAGAATTGGGTTTAAATGGTGCCGCATTATTTGTAGCTAAACATCCGTGGGCAAAAGAGGTGGGATTAGTAATAAATTTTGAAGCTCGCGGATCATCTGGCCCTAGTTATATGCTAATGGAAACCAATAAAGGAAATTCCGGTTTGGTGAAGGAATTTGCGAAAGCGGACGTTCCTTACCCTGTTTCCAATTCTTTAATGTACAGCATTTACAAAATGCTACCCAACGACACAGATCTTACTGTTTTTAGAGAAGAAGGCAATATTCAAGGATTTAACTTTGCTTTTATTGACGACCATTTCAATTACCATACAGCACAGGATGACTTGCAGCATTTAAGTAAAAAATCATTGGCACACCAAGGAACTTATTTAATGCCTTTACTAAACTATTTTTCGAATGCCAATCTAGATGCTACGAAAGCAACTGATGATTATGTCTATTTTACAATACCTTTTACTTTTATCAGCTACCCTTTTTCATGGGTTTTCCCAATGACAATCATCGCTTTGGGTCTCTTTATTCTCTTACTTTTCTTAGGAAAAGGAAAGAGAGTTTTGTCCCTAACTGAAATTTCAAAGGGATTGATTCCCTTTTTTGGTGCATTAATAGCAACCGGACTTATAACCTTTTTTGGTTGGAAGGGACTGCTAATCGTCTATCCGCAATACAATGATTTACTAAATGGCTTCACGTATAACGGTCATGCCTATATTGCCGGCTTCGTTTTGTTGAGTATCTCGATTTGTTTTTTATTCTACCATCTTTTTTCAGGAAAGAAAATAGCAATGAATCACTATGTTATTCCGTTATTAATGTGGATTATTATTAACGGATTACTAGCTAATAGTTTGCCAGGAGCAGGGTTTTTAATTATTCCCGTTTATTTTGGATTAGTGTCATTTGCGGTTTATATATACACCCAAAAAGGGAACTGGATCATAAACCTTCTCTGCGCTATTCCTGCTTTATTGCTGATAGCACCCTTTATCCAAATGTTTCCAATAGGTTTGGGGCTTAAAGTTCTTTTTGGAAGTGCTATTCTAACTGTTTTAGCATTTGGCTTACTATTACCTGTTTTTGGGGCTTTCACCAAAAAAGGAAGCTGGTCTTTTTGGTTTTTCTTATTCGCTCTAACCTTTTTCGTAAAAGCGCATATTACCTCTGGCTATGAAGTTGGCAAAGCCAAATCTAACAGCATGGTATATTTATATAATGCAGATACCAACAAAGCAAATTGGGTTACCTACGATACTAACTTAGATTCCTGGACAAAAAAATACTTGGGTGAAGATCCAAAAAGTGCAAAAACACTGAATACTTTTGAACTTTTCAGCAAATACAATTCAAAGTTTACGTATACTGCCGACGCACCAATAAAAGATATACAAAGACCAACCATAGAATTTCTTCAAGACAGTGTTGCTGACAATAAACGATATTTAAAAATAAAAATAACACCAAACAGAACCGTCAATCGCTACGATATATTTGCTAATGAAACTATGATAATAAATAACTTTAAGGCAAACGGAGTATCTAATTTAAGTCAAAAAGGTGCTGAATACGAGCGAAATGGCAAGAAGATTTTGAGTTACTATGTGGTTGACAACGAACCACTAGAGCTCCAATTTTCGATAAATAAAATTACTGTATTAGAAATGGATCTGATGGAAAGTTCCTTTAATTTAATGACGAATCCTCTATTTATGATTGCAAAAAGAGAAGATTGGATGATGCCAACGCCATTTATTTTAAATGACGCTGTTATTATTCAACAAAAAATTAAACCAAATCCTAAAGTTGCTGCTGTTACACCTATTAAAATCGTGAAACCTAGCACTAACGCAATTGAATTAAAACCAAAAGAAAGTACTATCTTAAATTAACGAAATTTTATAGCTATATTAAAAAAAAATTATAATAACTTATTGTTAATGTTATCATTAGAAACATTTATATTTATAAATTATTTAAGTGCTTTATTAATTTAATAATGAACGATTTAAACACGGAACTCACACAAATAAAACTTCATTATGCCAGACAATAATTTTGATTTACAGCCAGAGCATTTAGAAAACGATCTAATAAAAATTACACCACTGCAGCAGAGTGATTTTGAAGTGTTGTATCAAGTAGCATCAGATCCTAAAATATGGGAAAATCATCCAGCAAATAACCGCTATCAAAAAGAAGTTTTTCAGATCTTTTTTAACATTACTGCAGCATCCAAAGGTGCTTTCTTAGTATATGATAAAGCAACCGGCGATTTAATAGGAACAACTAGTTTTTATGATTTTGATCCTAAAAATTCTAAAGTCGCAATTGGATATACTTTTTTGGCTAAAAAATATTGGGGTGGTAAACACAATAAAGCTATGAAACAGCTCCTAATTGATTATGCTTTTCAGCATGTAATTACAGTTCTTTTTCATATTGGGGAGACTAACATTGTATCGCAAAAAGCTGTTGGAAAAATTGGAGCAACAAAAGTAGGACCTATTGATTTTAAGAACAGTCCTGAACCGTATTTTGAATATCAGATTCAAAAAAAAGATTGGATATAAAACTTTGCTAATTGAAAGTGGATTGATGATCAAAGCTATTGCTCAAAACAACCAAAGTTTTATTAAATCAACAAGAACATTCTACTTTCAAGCCAGTTTTGTTGCCTAGTGGACCTTCTGTAGCATAACCATCAAATTTCCACCATTTGATACCGCCAATTAATTCCTTTACTTTAAATCCTAATTTCGTCATCTTTAAAGCACCTCTAGTAGAGGCATTGCATCCTAAACCATCACAATAGATTACATATAATGTTTCCTTGTTTAAATGGTTGGTGCTTTCGACCGTCATTTCTCGGTGCGGAATATTTATCGCATTTGGAATGTGATCTGCCTCAAAACCTGATATTTTTCTCGCATCTATGGCCACAATATTTTCCCCATTAGTGAATGCCTCAAATAAATCTGCTGGATCCATTTCGAATGCCAACTTGCTCTCGTAATACTTAATTTGTGCTTCCATAGTATTTCAAATTAACGTTAATAAGTACATCAAAAATAAAACATCTTACTGTCATTTACAAAGATGGACCGAAGTCATTTCTTTCATAATTAACTTTCGCATAAATTCAACTATAAATTTTGTTCCTTTGTGTTTTACAATATTCGATACACTATCCCGAAACTTAAGGAAAGCAGACGGTCTTTCATAGTAATAAATCAAAAAATGACACAAATAAGCATATTAGGTTGCGGTTGGTTGGGTTTACCTTTGGCGAAAGCCATGATCGCTAATGGTTCTTCTATAAAAGGTTCTACAACTTCCGAAGATAAACTTTCCCAATTAAAATCTGTTGGAATTGCTCCCTTCTTAATAAACCTGAGTCCACACAGCACCAAAACTGAGCAAGAAATTACTTCTATTCAAGATTTCCTTAACGGAAGTAAAACAGTAATTATTAATATTCCACCTCAACTAAGAGGGAAAAATATAGATGCTTTGGCCGCGCAAGAAAAAGTGTTTGTTTCTAAAATTAAAAACTTGATTCCTTTTATAGAAGAGTCTACGATTGAAAATGTACTTTTCGTGAGTTCTACGTCAGTTTATGGTGAAGCTGATGGAAGCGTGAATGAAGAAACGATTGCAAAACCAGAGACCGAAAGTGGCAAGCAATTACTAGAAGTAGAATCGCTTTTGCTAAACAATACAAACTTCAAAACTACAATTTTACGTTTTGGCGGACTTATCGGCGAAGACCGAAATCCCGCTCGTTTTATGGCCGGAAAAGTAAATATTGAAAATCCAGAAACACCTATTAACTTTATCCATCAAGAGGATTGCATTGGAATCATTTTAAAAATTTTATCTACTAATTCATGGAACGAAATCTACAATGGCGTTAGCCCATTTCACCCCACAAGAGAAGTCTACTACACACAAAAAGCAATTGAATCAGGATTGCCTTTGCCTACATTTGATCATTCTAAATCGTCTAGTAAGAAAATTGTTACGGGTGAGAAAATCGAGAAAGTGCTGGGTTATAACTTTATAAAAGCAGATTTATAGCTTATAATAGTGTGACAGTCTTTAAAAACCTAGTCAACTTACTTGATTACCAAAATAATGTAGTATTACTTTTGAAAGTTCCTCTTTTTTGATTGGTTTAGAGATATAACCATTGCATCCTGCTTGAATTGCTTTTTGTTTATCGCCTTCCAGCGCAAAAGCCGTTTGAGCAATGATAATTACCTTTTTATTGTATTTTCTTATTTCCATTGTGGCCTCATATCCGTTCATTTCAGGCATTTGTATATCCATCAAAATCAAATCTATATCTGGATTTTTTTGGCAAATTTCTACCGCTTCAAGGCCCGTTTGCGCTATTAGTGTCAATTTACTAAAACAATCTGTAGCTTTTGTAATTAAAATTCTAGAAATGTTATCATCTTCTGCAATAAGTATTTTTAGTTTTTCCGTATTACAATCTACTTCACTTTTCACACTGTTAATTGGTATATCATTATTTCCCTCCAACGTATCCAAGCATGGAAGTGTAAAGTAAAAAACAGATCCTTTTTCGGGTTTACTTTCTAGCCAAATTTTGCCGCCCAGCAGTTCTACGTATGCTTTTGCGATAGACAAACCCAACCCAGCTCCCTGCCGCGCCATTTTATCATTAAAGTCGGCTTGAATAAAACGCTCAAATATCGCTTGCTGCCTGCCTTTTGAAATTCCTATCCCAGTATCTTTTACATAGAATTCAATTTCATTATCTTTTTTTTCAAATCCAAATTCTATAGTTCCTTTAATAGTAAATTTGATCGCATTTTTAACAAGATTCATAAGAATGGCATATAGCTTATCTTGATCTGTTGTAATTAAAGTAACATCATTTTTGGATGAACTTTTCAAAACAAGATCTAGTCCCTTTTCTTGTACTTCGGGCGTAAAAAAAGTTTTTATATAGTGCATTTGTTCTTCAACATTTATCGTGGACAAAACAACATTCATCTGACCAGCCTCAATTTTTGAAATATCAATAATGTCATTGATTATACTAAGTAAACGGGCACCACTTTTCTCAATTACTCCTATATAACTTTTCTGTTCTGCACTGCTAAGATTCGCTTCATTCAATAATTCTGCGAAACCCATTATTCCATTCATTGGAGTTCTAATTTCATGGCTCATATTGGCCAGAAATGCAGATTTTAATTGGTCGCTTTCTTCTGCTTTACTTTTGGCTTTTTCTAATTTTTTGTTAGTTTCTTTAAGTTTTTCTCTCGATGAAATTAACTTTCCGTAGTTTTTGTTAAGAGAAAAATTGATTCGCTCGTATTCCTTATTTTTTATTGATAAATCCAAACTTAATCGTCTCGCAATAGATAACGCACGTTGTCTAGTAATTAATAAAGAATAAGATAATGCGAATAGTAGCAGACTTATAATGGTTCCTCCTATTGCTATAATCCGGGTTTTACTAGAAAAGAAAAATGCATTCTCAGATGGTTGTGAAAAGACTAAAGTCCATTTTTTATTATTGAAAACTATAGGCAGTGTTCGTGTATTAATTTTTGTTTTAATGGTTTTAATTTTACCCTTATGACTGTCAAATAGCAAATCCTTCTCTAAAATAGCAGCACCATCGTAAATCTGTAATCGAATATTTTCCTTACCGTTTACTTCCCAGCTTCCTAAAATACTTTTCATTAAATCGTCCATTCGAAAGGGACTGAAAACCCAACCTATGATAGCAGCACGTCTTTCTGCAATCGTATTCACTATTGCATTCTTATAAACTGGAACATAAATTAATGTTCCCACTTGCACATCCTTCTTAGTTTCCTGGCGCAAAACTACTTTACCTGATAGAACTGGCATATTGGAATCCCGAGCTTGCTCCATCGCCTTGCGCCTTGTAAGATCTAAAAACATATCGAAACCTAGTGCGCGTCTATTTCTCTCCGTAAGAGGCTCAAGGTAAAGTATAGAGGTATATATAGTTCTGTTTTGTGCAGGATGCACTGTATATTGCGGAAATCCTTCTTTACGGATATCATGAATATGTTTTTTTAACTGTTGTTTTCCTACTATGGCAGCATAACCAAAACCTTCGACTCCCATAAAATTATCGTTTAATATGGCGAATTTATTGAATTGTTTCCACTCTTCACGAGTCACTAATTCCGAAGATTCAAAAAAAGAAGACGCATTAAGTAAGAATTGTAAATGTAGATTAATGCGTGTAAAAGTCTTGATTTTCATATCATTACACGCGAGAACAAACTCTTTTTGAGCTTGACTATCTTCCTCTCCTCTAACATAATTTGCAATACCAAAGGTCATTATTAGCCCAACAAATAGTACTGCAAAAGAAGTAATAAGAGAGTTGTGCTTTCTTAATGATTCATTTTCTTTGTGTCTTACCTTTCTAATCTTCATTATTGAGTTGGGATTAAAGTAAATTATGAGGAGGTATCATTTTGCTGGTAATTGTTGGAAGTGTACTTATTTAAAGGCATCTAAATAAATATACTTTTTAACTTGCAGCATTATTTAAAACAAATCGTACATATGAGTACAAATTAAGAAAAAAACTAATACCAAAGTATAATGTTAAAAACTTATTATAATTAAAAATTTACTTCGATTAGTTTTTAGGAAAATTAAATTAAGTTAAAGACTAAAATAACAAAAGGTTTTTTATATAAGAAAGAACCAATAATTTATAAAACATTAAAAAAGAAATCAATTAAGACTTACATTTGTATAGCCTTAAAATTAAGCAATTCCTCTTTAAAGCTTAGTTTAAGGACTATTTTAGAATTATAATTGGTGTAAATTGAGAACAAAAATACAAAGTGCTTTTAAATCTAGAGTAAACAGTATTGGATTACCCATTTTGGCGCTATGTTGGGTAAGTTTCTTTTGGGGAACTACTTGGTTGGCTTCAAAAGAAGGTGTAAAACACATGCCAGGATTACAATTAGCTGGTATTAGGCAATTTATTGCTGGAGCGCTATACATTTGTTTTTTTATTTTTAAAAAAGCGACTTGGCCTAAAGGAAAACAGTGGAAAAGTATTTTGATTCTCAGTGTACTCAACTTTGTATTAAGTAATGGACTCAGTACTTGGGGTGTTAAATACATTAGTAGTGGGTTGGGCTCTATTATTGGCGCGATGGTTCCTGTTTGGATTGTATTGATCAGTATTTGCAAAGGAGAGCGCATCACTAAATTAGCAATCTTGGGTATTTTAATTTGCTTTGGCGGTATTTGTGTGGTCTTTTATGAGCACTTACTAGACTTTTTGCATCCCGATTTTCAATTTGGGATACTACTTTCTATAATAGCTACCATTACTTGGGCATTTGGCACATTATACACTAAGAAAAAGGCAACTACTTTCAATCCCTACTTTAGCTTGGGACTGCAAATGTTCATTTCGAGCATTTCCATCTTTGCATTTATTGGAGCGACGGGTGCTAGCATACCTCTTTATGAAATACCTGCTAGTTCTTGGTGGTCTATATCCTATCTGGTTGTTTTTGGTTCCATTTTGACTTTTATAGCGTTTATTTATGCCTTACAAAATCTACCTACGGAATTGAGCAGTTTATATGCTTATGTTAACCCAATTATCGCAGTGGTACTAGGTTCTTATATTTTTGCAGAACCACTAACCGCAGCAATTGTATTTGGCGGAAGCATTATTCTACTTGGCTTGTATTTGATTAATTACGCGATGCGAAAAAAGAAAAAAAGCAATAGACCCCTAACAGAAATTTGCTAGTAAGTATAAAATTCACACTGTGCTTTATTCTTTTGTCTCAGTGTAATAAAACACGTCGTTTGAGTCACAGCGGCATTAGTGTAAAATGACCACAGATTCACAGGCTGTAAGTAAAATCATTTTTAGTGCATCAATGACAAAAAAAACTTAGGCAGAATTTCAATTAATGATAGCTAGAGAGATTGAAAAAAACAGTATACAATACTTCTAAAAACAGTTTGATTTAGACATAAAAAAACCATTTGTATGATCTACAAATGGTTTTTTTTTAAAATTGCTGTTGATTACCAAATCTTAACTCTTTTCTCTGGAGCTATATACATACCATCTCCTGATTCTATCTTAAATGCCTCATAAAAAGCATCGACATTTTGAATAGGTACATATGCACGATACATCCCTGGAGAATGTGGGTCCGTTTTTACTTGGCTTTTTATAGCCTCATCACGCATTTTGGTTCTCCAAACTGTCGCCCATGAAATAAAAAAACGCTGTTCTGGCGTATATCCGTCTATTAGACCAGGGCTACCTTTTTCTTTTAAATACAATTGTAAACCATCATAAGCGGCATTTACTCCTCCTAAGTCACCTATATTTTCACCTAGAGTAAATTTGCCGTCTACATAAATCCCAGGTAATGGTTGTAATGCACTGTATTGATCCGCAAGCGCAGTTCCCAAACCTGTAAATTGTTTTAAATCTTCATCCGTCCACCAATTCACAAGATTTCCATCGGCGTTGTAACGGGATCCAGAATCATCAAAGCCATGGGAAATTTCATGACCAATTACAGCTCCTATTCCACCATAATTTACAGCTTCATCTGCTTGATAATTATAAAAGGGAGGTTGCAAAATAGCCGCAGGAAATACAATTTCATTGTACGAAGGATTGTAATACGCATTAACCGTTTGAGGAGACATTCCCCATTCTGTTTTATCTACCGGTTTTGAAAGTTTATCTAAATCTTTTTTAAATTTCCAAAGACTTAAATTTCTCATGTTCTCAAAAAAACTTCCCCCTTCTGAAGGGCTTTTGATCACCAATGTTGAATAATCTTTCCATTTATCAGGATATCCAATTTTAGGATTAATTTTGCTTAACTTTTCGATTGCTTTTATTTTTGTTTCTGGCGACATCCAAGGTAAGTTCTCAATACGAAGCTGATATGCTAAAATTACATTTTTAATCATTTTTTCGGCTTTTTCTTTAGCTTCAGCAGGAAAATATTTCTCTACATACAGTTTTCCTAAAGCTTCACCGACAGCTCCGTTTACATTTTGTAATGCTCTGTCTTCTCTATTTATTTGTTTTAAGGCGCCTGTTAAGGTTTTACCATAAAAATCAAAATTAGCCGTTTCTATTGCAGTCGATAATTGTCCCGCAGCAGATCTCAGGAGGGTCCATTTCATATACTCTTTCCAATCGGCTACTTTGTTTTCTGTAAAAATAGTTTGCAACGCTTTCATGTATCGTGGTTGCGTAACAATAATGGTATCTACTTTTGTGAATCCTAGATCCTTAAAATAAGTGTCCCATTTAATGGCCGGTGTCATTTTTTGCAAGTCTGCAATCGTCATCGGGTTGTATTGCAAACGACTGTCTCTGCGTTCCACTCTATCTAAACGTGGGTTAGACAGACTGATTTCAAGTGCAACAATTTTTGAAGCGCTGATTTTCGCTTGCTCTGGAGTTTCTCCAATAAATTGCATCATTCTTGCAACGTGAAGTTCGTATTTTTCCCGTTTTTCTTTAGAATCTTTGTCGTCAGAAGAGTAATAATCTTTATCCGACAAGCCAAGTCCTGCTACACTTAAATAAAGCGCATTTTTATTGCTGTCTTTCTTATCAGAACCTACTCCCACTTCAACAAAACCAACAGAAATAAGTGGCTCCATTTCTACCAGAAGCTTTTGTAAATCCTGAATGTTTTTAACCTTTTCAATTTTTGCTAAGTACGGCTTAAGAGGAGTAATTCCTTTCTTATCTCTAGAAACAGTATCTATTATGGATTTAAAAAAGTTAACTGCTTTGCCCTGATCAGTATTGGATTTATACACAGGATTTGTAGCGGCTTGCTTTAAAATTAGTAAAGCGTCGTTATCTGTTCTTTTTCTCAATTCATTAAAACTTCCCCAAGAAGTTCTGTCTGCAGGAATTTCAGTACTATCTAACCAAGAACCATTTACGTATCGAAAAAAATCTTCACTGGCTTTTGTATTCTTGTCCATATAGGAAACATTAATACCTGGCTCTACACCTTTTTGAGGAATTTGCGCTTGAGTTTGAGAAACCCACATAAATGCAGGAACCATAAAAAATAGACGTTTTATAAGCATATTTTGCGTATTTATTAATTTTAAGATGATACTACAAACATATCAATAAAATTCAATATCCGCAAAACTAACACAGTTACAATTTGTTAAATAAACGCAATAAGAAACTCCTTTTTGTATTTTTGTGCCAAATTTACTTTTATGCTAACTATTTTAAGAAAGTACCGAATCTATATTGGCGTTGTAATACTATTTTCTATCGTTACACTTTCCCTATTCTATTCGGCTTTGAAACCAAATAAAACCTTACCTATCTACAATCCATCTGACGTAAATCCAGAATTGGTAGATACCACTGTTCAATACATAAGTAAGTACCACACAATTGCTGATTTTTCATTTGTTAACCAAAATGGAGAAACGATTACTCAAAAAGATTATGAGGGCAAAATATATGTAGCCGATTTTTTCTTTACAACTTGTGGCTCCATTTGTCCTAAAATGACCACCAACATGGTTGATATACAAAAGGCGATTGTGAATAATCCAGATGTAAAATTACTTTCTCATTCTGTTTTTCCAGAAACGGACAGCGTGCCTGCACTAAAGGCCTATGCTAAGAAATATGGCATTATTGATGCAAAGTGGAATTTAGTTACGGGTGACAAAAAGAAAATTTATACCATGGCTAGAAAATCATACTTGGCCGTAAAGCTGGGAAGGCCAGACCAATTGTACGATATGGTGCATACCGAAAACTTTGTTTTGGTCGATAAAAAACGCCGTGTTAGAGGATTTTATGACGGTACTAAGAAAGAAGAAATAAAGCGTTTGATCGAAGATATTAATTGGCTTTGCGCCGATGAAAAAAAGGACTAAATATTGATATTTATCAGCTGTAATTATAATAAAAGCTGTATTTTTGCAATATTAATTCAATCTAAATAAGCTTTGCAAACAATTCACTCTTTAAAAAAAGGTCAAAAAGCGATTATAATCGATTTTGATATCGACGTTGTCCCTTTAAAACTTCTTGAAATGGGATGTTTGCCAGGAAATGAAGTTGAATTACTTCAAATAGCACCTTTAGGAGATCCTTTGTATTTAAACATTAATGGTTCGCATCTTGCGATCCGCATTGAAACAGCAAGACAAATACAGGTTGAACTCATTCAAAATATAGTAAAATGAGTTTAAAAAATATTAACGTCGCTTTAATAGGAAATCCAAACGTAGGAAAAACTTCGGTGTTCAATCAGCTCACTGGTCTAAACCAGCAAGTGGGTAATTATCCAGGAATTACTGTTGAAAAGAAGATTGGATTTTGCAAATTGTCCAATAATATAAAAGCTAATATCGTCGATTTACCAGGAACTTATAGCTTAAATGCAAGTTCTATTGACGAAAGTGTTGTTATTGAACTTTTGTTAAATAAAAATGACAAATTATATCCAGATGTAGCATTAGTAATCACTGATGTCGAAAATCTTAAAAGAAATTTATTGCTTTATACCCAAATAAAGGATTTAGAAATTCCAACCATTTTGGTCATCAATATGGCCGACAGAATGGAATTTAAAGGAATCTCAGTTGATATTCCGTACTTAGAAGAACATTTAAAAACTAAAATTGCTTTAATTAGCTCTCGTAAAGGGAGAGGAATCGAAGAATTAAAAAATTTGATTGTTACCTATAAATCAATTTCTACCGAGCCTTGCTTAAATGCTTCCAGTATAGATCCAGAGTATTTCACTAGTCTCTGTAATGCATTTCCCAATCAATTGCTTTATAAATTGTGGTTGGTTATTACCCAAGATGTCAATTTCCTCAACTTAGAGCGCAATGAAATCAGAAGTAGTTTTACAAAGTCCCATTCAGAATTAAAACGTTTGCAGCAAAAGGAAACCATCAAGCGCTACCAATTTATAAACGAAGTTCTAAAAATTGGATATAAAATTGATACAGCTGTCGCAAAAGACTTTCGTAGTAAACTTGATAGAGTGCTGACACATAAAATTTGGGGGTACGTCATTTTCTTCCTGATTTTGTTTGTTATTTTTCAATCCATCTTCGTGTGGTCAGAAATTCCAATGGATTTTATAGACGGTACTTTTGCTTCTTTGAGCGCCTTTACTAAAGACAGTTTACCACCAGGCGTGCTAACAAATTTGATCTCACAAGGAATTATACCAGGAATAGGTGGGATTTTAATTTTCATTCCACAAATTGCCTTCCTTTTTCTATTCATATCTATACTCGAGGAGAGTGGTTATATGAGTAGGGTCGTTTTCCTTATGGATAAAATCATGCGCAAGTTTGGACTGTCAGGGAAAAGTGTTGTGCCATTAATTTCGGGTACTGCCTGCGCCATTCCTGCTATTATGGCAACGAGAAATATCGAAAACTGGAAAGAACGTTTAATCACTATTTTAGTTACACCGTTCACCACTTGCTCCGCTAGACTTCCTGTCTATGCTATTATCATTGGACTTGTTATTCCAGATGAGTACATCTTTGGATTTCTAAATATTCAGGGGTTAACGTTAATGTTATTATACGTTATTGGTTTTGGAACCGCTATTCTAGCAGCTTACATTTTGAATTTGATATTAAAAGTAAAAGGAAAAACATTCTTTGTGGTAGAAATGCCCAATTACAAATTGCCCTTGTTTAAAAATGTAGCCATAAACGTTATCGAAAAAACAAAAGCTTTTGTTTTTGGAGCCGGTAAAATTATCTTGGCAATATCTATCATTTTGTGGTTTTTAGCATCTTACGGGCCAGGAAAACAATTTAAGAATGCCGAAGCTATTGTAATTGAGAATAACAAAGCACATACATTAACTCCAGATGAGCTTGAGAACGCTGTCGCATCCCAAAAAATAGAAAATTCTTATATTGGCTTAATGGGTAAAAGTATAGAACCTGTCATTTCACCTTTGGGTTACGATTGGAAAATAGGTATTGCCATTATTAGTTCTTTTGCGGCAAGAGAAGTATTCGTTGGTACACTAGCGACGATCTACAGCGTTGGCGGTACCGATAATGAGAACACCATTAAAAACAAAATGGCAGCAGAAATAAATCCAGTGACAGGTAAAAAGATTTTTAACTTTGCAACTGGAATTTCACTACTTTTATTTTATGCTTTTGCTATGCAATGTGTTAGTACATTAGCAATAACCAAAAAAGAAACCAATACGTGGAAGTGGCCTGCAGCACAACTTTTTTTTATGAGTGGTCTGGCATATGTGATCGCCTTGATTGCTTATCAACTTTTAAAATAAAAGAAATATGTTACAAGAAATTATAACATTTATCATCCTGGCACTTGCCATATTCTTTGTGATAAAGAAGTTTTTTTTCAAGAAAAAATCAGGAAAAAACTGTGGTGACGGGCATTGCGGATAAAACTATTTTAAACAGTAGTACACCGAACTCTATCCTTAAATCACCTTTACAAACAAGTTACTGGCAATTTTGTGCGAAATCATTAGTTGCTGATCATTCAAAATAATCTTTAAAGACAAATCAAAACTTTCTTTTCCACTTACTTCAATGGTTGACCCTAGTGAAATCCGTTGCTTGTCTAAATACTTCAAAAACTCAGGAGAAGTATCTTTCACACCCACGCAAATTCCCTTTTGATTTTCTGCTAAATCAGAAAGTAGTTGTTTTTCAGTATTGATTATCCTTCCTTCCGCATCCGGAATTGGATCTCCGTGCGGATCTTCGGTAGGATTACCTAGAAAATTATCCAATCTATTGATTAGTTGCTCGGATTTTATATGCTCCAATTGTTCGGCAATATCGTGCACTTCATCCCAGGAAAACTCTAACTTTTCGACCAAGAAAACTTCCCATAAGCGGTGTTTTCTGACGATCATTTTTGCTGCTAATTTTCCAGAATCTGTTAACGAAACACCCTGATATTTTTTGTAATGTACTAAATCTTTTTCTGCCAATTTTTTGAGCATATCCGTAACAGATGATGCTTTGGTTTCCATCATTTCGGCAATGGCATTCGTACTTACATCAGATTCTAATGAAACTGTTAAATGGTAAATAGTTTTGAGATAATTTTCTTCTGAAAAAGTCATTTGTACAAGATAAAAGTTTTGAAGAATAGGAAAACAGGTTATTTTAAATCGCTATTCAATGTTTATTTTTAATTGAAGAATTTACCAAAACTTATGGCAACAAAATAAGCTGCAGCAGCAGCTATTAAACCAATAGCTGTAACTTTTAAAGCCCCTTTCAAAGGAGGTTGACCTGTAATTTTACTTTTAAAATAACCAAAAATAAATAAACAAACAGTGGTAATTCCTATTGACATTAAAAGACCTTTATGCGGCGTATCGGTAATGAAATAAGACAAAAGCGGCAAAAATCCACCCACAAAATAAGAAATACCAATCGTTAAAGCGGAATTTCTAGCTCGATTAGGGTCGGGTTTTTCTAGACCTAATTCAAATTTCATCATAAAATCAACCCATTTATGTTTATCCTGCGACAATTGAAAAGCTAAAATATCCTGCCCTTCTTTGTCTAATCCATAATTAGCAAAAATTTCTTTTACTTCCGCCATTTCTCTTTCGGGCACTCTTTCAACCTCATCATATTCACGCTGCAATTCGCTTTGAAAATGTTCTTGCTCCGTCTTACCTGCCAAATAACCTCCAAGTCCCATAGCGATGCAGCCTGCAATAATTTCTGCAAAGCCAGCAGTTATAATTATACCATTACTGCTTACGGCACCGCTTAATCCAGCTGCCAAAGCAAAAGGAACTGTTAAACCATCGCTCATCCCAATTACAATATCTGTAATGAAATCGGAGCTTTTTAAGTGCTTTTCAACGTGTTCCATATTACTTTGGTAAATTTTATATAGTACGACTAAAAATTTTGTCTGAATTATTGTCTGACTATCAACAAAGGTATCGAAATTTTATGACGTAATTTATCAACGGTTGTTCCAAAAATTAAATCTTTGAAACCAGTGTGTCCGTGTGTTCCCATAACCAAAATATCAAAATTACCTTTTGAAATAAGTGTTGGAATAACGCGATTTGGTTTACCAAAACCTAACTTCACTTCGACTTTAAATCCTTTTTTCGAAAGCATATCTTTGTATTCTAATAATAATTTTTCATCTATAATCGTTTCGTGATCGTCTACATGTTCGCCATGAACTAAGGCTCCCACCGTTTCTACAACATGTATAAGCGTGTATGTTGCTTCCATTCCTCCTAATTCAAAAGCACTATTTAACGCTATTTCATCAGCACCAGAAAAATCTACGGCAACAGCAATATTCTTTTTGGCATAACTTCCGGATTTAGAAAACTGCAGTTTAAGATGATGAGGAGAATGGTTATGAATGTCATTTTTTGCTTTCGTAAATACAGGTTTAAAAACAATATACAATAGCAAAATTAAAAAGGCAAAAGCTAAAGGAACAACTGTAAGCCAAAGAATAATTGGATTATCGGAACTTTCTAACCATCCCTTAATTTCGTCATACACTAATTTTGCATTTAGCGAAACGATAATTAAAGCCACAATCCAAGAAGCCACCTGCGTCGTTCTAGATATTTGAAAGCCCTTCATTTTAGTTTTATCACTCACAAAATGTATGAGTGGAATTATAGCAAAACCCAACTGCAAACTCAAAACAACCTGACTCAAAATTAGCAATTTCCCGGTTACACTTTCTCCATAAATCAAAATCACAATAACGGCTGGAATAATGGCAATTAAACGCGTAATTATACGGCGAACCCATGGTTGTATTCTTAAATTTAAATAGCCTTCCATTACAATTTGTCCTGCCAAAGTTCCGGTTATTGTTGAACTTTGTCCTGCTGCAATCAATGCCACAGCAAATAAAGCAGGAGCCCATTTCGTTCCCAAAAGTGGTTCTAAAAACCGATGTGCATCTTGAATTTCGGCAACTTCGTGCATGCCGTTCCTATAAAATGTGGCTGCAGCCAAAATTAAAATTGCTGCATTTACAAAAAACGCTAAGTTTAAAGCTATAGTCGAATCAATTAAATTGTATTTCAAAGCCTGTTTGATTCCGGCTGGTGTTCGGTCAAATTTTCGGGTTTGTACCAATGATGAATGCAAGTATAAATTGTGCGGCATTACCGTCGCTCCAATAATTCCGATTGCAATATATAAAGCAGCAGCATTAGGCATCGAAGGAATTAAACCGTACAAGACTTTGTCTAATTCTGGTTGAGCAAAAATCATTTCAAAAATAAAAGACAATCCAATGATGGCAACTAATACAATAATAAAAGCTTCCATTTTTCGGATTCCTTTATTGATTAGAAAAAGTAACAAAAAGGTATCTAGCACAGTTATTAGCACTCCTTCAATCAATGGAATATCAAACAGTAAATTAATACCAATTGCCATTCCTAAAACCTCAGCCAAATCACAGGCAGCGATTCCAACTTCAGCAAGAAAATACAAAACATAATTAATAGGTTTCGAATAAGTTTCTCGTGAAGCTTGTGCCAAATCTCTTTGAGTAACGATTCCTAGGCGAGCACTTAAACTTTGCAAAAGCAAAGCCATCAAATTACTCATCAATAAAACCCAAAGTAAGGCATAACCAAACTGGCTACCACCAGCAATATCAGTAGCCCAATTTCCAGGATCCATATAACCTACACTTACCAAATAAGCTGGGCCTAAAAAGGCTAATATTTTTCGAAATCCTGTTTTTTTATTTTGGGTTGAGACCGATTCGTGTACTTCTCCTAAAGATTTACTCATAACTGAATTTAAATAAGATAGCAAATATATAAAAAATATATTTCAACAGGGTAATTAATTTTTTAGATTTGTCTAAATTTTTTTATAAAGCTACAAGCACCACTTTTCATTAAAGTACTTGTTAGTAATACTAGCTAGTATCTCCCTAATTTACATTCGTGATACATTCGATGCAGGTAGAAATTACAAATTGTATTTGCACTAAAAATAATAATACCTATTTTTGAAAATGAATTCTTCTCAAATCAAACATTTCGATTACATTTTTACAGGTTCAGGATTATCGGCTTTGATGACCGTTTATAAAATGGTTTTATCTGAACAATTTTCGGATAAAAGTATTTTACTTTTAGATGAAAATTCTAAAAAAAGCAATGATAGAACGTGGTGTTTTTGGTCTAAAGAAAAAACACGTTGGGATGCTGTTGTTTCAAAAAAGTGGGATTTGGCTTTGTTTGCCAATGAAAATTTCAATCGTGATTTAGTCTTAGTGCCTTATCAATACTATCAAATTCGAGGATTGGATTTTTATAAGTTAGTTTTTGAAACACTTTCGAAACATCAGAACATCACTTTTTTAAATGAAAAAGTAACCAATATTAACGAATTGGATACACATGTTTTTGTCGCTTCGGAAACACAGACCTTTACCTGTAATCAAGTAATCAATAGTATTTACAACAAATCGACTGCTGAAAATCAACAAAAATATCCTGTCATTCAACAGCATTTTGTAGGTTGGTTTATCAAAAGCAATACAGCAATATTCAATACAGAAAAAGCTACTTTCATGGATTTTTCGGTTGAACAAAAAGGTAATACTCGTTTTATGTATGTTTTACCCACTTCTAAAACCGAAGCTTTGCTAGAATACACGCTGTTTTCTGAAAAACTACTTCCGAAAGAAGAATACGAAAAGGAAATTAAACTTTATCTAAATAATTTAGGTGCTACCCAATACGAAATAATCGAAAAAGAGCAAGGAAGCATTCCGATGACTTGTTATCCTTTTTGGGAAAAAAATACCAAACGGGTCTTGCATATTGGTACTGCAGGCGGATGGACTAAAGCCAGTACTGGTTATACTTTTAAGAATTCGGATAAAAAATCGACACAATTGGTATCTTTTTTGCAAACTAAAAGTGATTTTACAAGCTTTCATAAAAGAACTAAATTTTGGTTTTATGATTTATTGCTTTTGGATATTCTGTATCGTTATAACGAATTGGGAAGTTCTATTTTTTCTTCTTTGTTTAAAAAAGGAAATCCCGACTTGATTTTTAAATTTTTGGATGAAGAAACCTCGCTTTTAGAGGATTTACAAGTGATTTTAAAATGCCCCAAAATGGTCTTCATCAAAGCATTTTTTCGTGTCACTTTTCAACTAAAAAAATAGTAATCAAACTATAACAAAACTTTATGCACTAAGAAAGGTTCTTCGTTTTAAACTTTGTAACTTTGCGTTTCAGAAAAAGTTAATTTTAAAAATAAAAAATATGTATCCAGAAGAAATGGTAAAACCAATGCAAGCAGAATTGACTGCTGCAGGGTTTCAAGAACTACACACTGCTGCTGCAGTAGATAGTGCTATAAAAGCGGAAGGAACTACATTAGTAGTTGTAAATTCAGTTTGTGGTTGCGCTGCTAGAAATGCACGTCCAGGAGCAAAAATGAGTTTAGATGGCGCGAAAAAACCGGACCATTTAATTACTGTTTTTGCGGGTGTTGATAAAGAAGCGGTAGACGCTGTAAGACAACATATGTTTCCTTTTCCTCCATCATCGCCAAGTATGGCTTTGTTCAAAAACGGAGAATTGGTTCACATGTTAGAAAGACATCATATTGAAGGTCGTCCAGCAGAATTAATTGCTGAAAATCTACAAGATGCTTTCAATGAATATTGTTAATTCAAATTAGCCCCAAACAAACGTACTGCAATAGCAGTACGTTTTTGTTTATAAACCATCCCTATTATTTTGAAAGACGAAATTCCATTGATTGAGTTTACTGTAATTGAAAACGGTCAAAAGTATCCTATAAAGGTCAAACACGGCAGTTATCCTAATTTAATGTTTTTATTGAAAGAGGAATTGGGTTTGGATTCCTTTGGAGAATGCGGTGGCGTAGGTCGTTGTGCTACCTGCGTGATAAGCGCAGTTGGAATAAAAGGAAATTCAACAGTAAAGGACCGCAATGAACCTGCTACTTTACAAAAAATAGGATATACCGAAGAAAACATTCGACTTTCCTGTCAATTGTATATTACTTCTGATTTAGATGGAGCTGAAATTACTATCATAGAATACTAATTCACTACGAAATTTATGGACTAAACCTACAGTCTTTTTAAAAATGATTTTTACCATTTAGTTGTTTTACATAAAAAAATACGCCAAATAATTTTCCTTTTTTTTACATTTACTTCCCTATTAGAACTAAAAGGTAACTTACAAATGGAACCAACAAGTAAAATTGCAGATTCTTTTACATTCGAAAAAATAGTCGATACCTTAATTCGTCTAGGTATATTGTTAATGCTTCTTATGTGGTGCTTTGATATTCTAAGACCGTTTGTTTTAATTTTGATATGGGCTATAGTTATTACCATTGCAATTTATCCTGTGCATTTGATTTTTGTAAAAGTTTTTAGAGGCAAAAAGGTTCTAGCTGTTATTACGCTCACAGTATTTTTATTAAGCGTTATTGTTATACCTAGCGGATTAATTTTATATTCACTCTATGAAGGTGTAAATCATTTTACGCATCTACTTAATACGGGTGAACCAATAATTCCGCCGCCAGGACAAACTACAGCAAACTGGCCCAAAATAGCAAAGCCTATTATTGATTTTTGGCAATTGGCATCCGATAACTTACAAGAAACTATTCTAAAGTATTCCGATCAATTTAAAATTTACGGAACCTGGTTATTAGTTAAATTAGCTGGAATCGGTAAAGGTATTTTATCCTTCATCGTATCCATAATAATAGCAGGGGCGTTACTACTTTACGCAGATTCTTCAGTATTGGTTAGTCAAAAAATATTCAGGAAATTATTAGGTTCAAACAGCGAGAATTTCGCTCAAATTACAGTGACTACAATTCGAAATGTAGTCAAAGGTATTCTTGGTGTTGCAGTAATTCAAACTGCCATGGCTGCAATTGGTTTTTTTGCCGCGGGTGTTCCATTTGCAGGTTTATGGACTATTTTATGTCTTATTCTCGCCATTATTCAAGTTGGTGTAGGGCCAATTGTAATACCTGTTATTATTTACATGTTCAGCGTATCGAGTACAACAACTGCAGTGATTTTAGCGGTTTGGTTGGGAATAACGCTGCTGTCCGATAATGTTTTGAAACCTATTTTACTCGGAAGGAATGCACCTGCACCAATGCTTGTGATCTTTTTAGGATCTATAGGAGGGTTTATTTTTAATGGTTTTATCGGTCTGTTTCTTGGCGCGATCATTCTAACAATTGGATACAAACTTTTCATGACTTGGCTGGATACGGAGAATTAAAGAATACATGTACTCTCAAACTTTAATACATTTTCATCCTTTTTATTGTTGAAAATAAATCCTAATTTTGCAGCAGATTGTAAAAATCTACAAAATACATACATTTTCTCAACTTAAACTGTTTATAGCATGCAACTGTACAACACCTTAAGCGCAGAAGAGCGAGCCATCATGATTGATGACGCCGGAAAACAACGATTAACGTTGTCTTTCTATGCTTATGCGCAAATTCAAAATCCAACTCAATTTCGTAACGAATTATTCTTAGCATGGAATCCTATTGGGGTTTTGGGCCGAATTTATGTCGCCCACGAAGGTATTAATGCACAACTTTCACTACCTGCTGATCATTTTTATGATTTTAAGGATACTATAGAAAAATACGAATTCATGAAAGGGATTCGGCTTAATATTGCCGTAGAGCATGATGACCATTCTTTCCTAAAACTTACTGTAAAGGTGCGTGACAAGATCGTCGCCGATGGCTTGATAGACGAAACTTTTGATGCGACTAATATTGGAATACATTTAAAAGCGAAGGAATTCAACGCTTTACTCGAAGATCCTAATACCATCGTGGTCGACATGCGCAATCACTACGAGTCCGAAATCGGTCATTTTACCAACGCCATAAAGCCTGATGTTGACACTTTTCGTGAAAGTTTGCCTATTATTGAAGAGCAACTTTCGGAACACAAGCAAGACAAAAAACTGCTAATGTATTGCACTGGAGGAATACGTTGTGAGAAAGCAAGTGCTTATTTTAAACATAAAGGTTTTGAAAACGTTTACCAACTCGAAGGTGGAATAATCGAATACACACGTCAAGTAAAAGCCGAAGGTTTGCAAAGTAAATTTATTGGGAAAAACTTTGTATTTGACCATCGCTTGGGCGAAAGAATAACAGACGATATCGTTTCACAATGCCATCAATGTGGCGAACCCTGCGATGTGCATACCAATTGCGCCAACGAAGGTTGCCATTTGCTTTTCATTCAATGCGATTCTTGCAAGGAAAAAATGCAAGGTTGTTGTTCTGTAGAATGCGTGACTGTAATTCATTTGCCCGAGGAGGAACAAAAATCGATACGAAGAGGTATTAAAAACGGAAATAAAATTTTCAAAAAAGGAAAGTCAGACGTATTAACTTTCAAGAATAATGCAGATCCTTTGGCCGCAATTCCTACTCTTAGTGAATTAATAAAATCAAAACCACTTCCTAAAAAAGAGGCAAAAATTAAAAAACAATACATTGGGAAAGGAACTCATTTTTTTCCAAAGCCAAGTATTGCTCAATTTTTAATTGAAGAAAACGAAATTAAAATTGGTGATAAAATCCTTATCAAAGGTTCTACCACTGGTGAACAAGAACTTATCATTACCGAAATGTTTGTCAATGAAACCGCTTCCGCGAAAGCAGTAACAGGCGAAACTTGCACGTTTAGAATTCCTTTTAGAATCAGACTGTCCGATAAGTTGTACAAGGTTTTAGACTAGTTTTTTTAAAAATATCCAATCATCACCTCTGTCAAAGTTTTAAACTTTGACAGAGGTTCACTCATACAATATGACAACAAACGATAGAATAGAACTTATGGCTCCTGCAGGGAGTTTTGAGTCCTTACAAGCAGGATTAGACAATGGTGCCGATTCCATTTATTTTGGCGTAGAGCAACTAAACATGCGAGCTCGTGCCACAGTAAATTTCACAGTGGACGATTTAAAAGAAATAGCACGTCGTTGCGAAGAAAAAAACGTTCGTAGCTATCTAACTTTAAACACCATCATATACGATCATGATTTATCGGTTGTAAAAACACTTTTAAACAAAGCCAAAGAAGCCAATATAACAGCGTTAATTGCTTCCGATCAAGCCGTAATTGCAATGGCGAGAGGTATTGGGATGGACGTACATATTTCGACGCAACTCAATATTACCAATATAGAAACCATTAAATTTTACAGTCTTTCTGCTGATACTATGGTTTTGAGTAGGGAATTGAGTTTGCGTCAAGTGCAAAAAATTACGGAACAAATTCAAAAAGAGCAAATCAAAGGGCCAAGCGGAACTTGGTTGAAATAGAAATTTTTGGTCATGGTGCTTTATGCATGGCGGTTTCGGGAAAATGTTATTTAAGTTTACATTCTAATAATTCATCGGCCAACCGAGGGGCTTGCAAGCAAAACTGTCGTAAAAAATACACCGTTATTGACCAGGAAACAGGTTTCGAAATAGAATTGGACAATGAATACATGATGTCTCCAAAGGATTTATGCACTTTAGATTTTCTAGACCAAGTCATCGACTCTGGCATACAAGTTTTGAAAATAGAAGGTCGTGGTCGCGCTCCCGAATATGTAGCCACGGTGATCAGAACTTATCGTGAAGCAATTGACAGCTATTATGAAGGCACTTTTTCGAAAGAAAAAACAACAGTTTGGATGGAATCCTTGAATACCGTTTACAATCGTGGTTTTTGGGCAGGATATTACCTAGGACAAGAATTGGGAGAATGGAGCGATGTATCAGGGTCAATGGCTACGCAAAAGAAAGTCTACGTTGGCAAGGGAACTCATTTTTTTCCAAAAGCGGAAATTGGTCAATTCAAAATTGAAGCCTACGACATAAAAGTGGGTGATAAAATACTAGTAACTGGCCCAAGCACTGGTGCGCAGGAAATGATAATCGAAGAAATGTACGTTGACGATAGAATTTCAGATAAAGCTACAAAAGGAGATGATTGTACTTTAAAATTACCGTTTAGAATCCGAATGTCGGACAAATTATATAAAATAGTAGAAGTCTAATGGTAATCGTCACTTTACAAAGAGATAAGTGCATTGGCTGCAATTATTGCGTAGAAATGGATCCTGTTCATTTCCAGATGTCAAAAAAAGACGGAAAATCGGTATTAATTAAAAGCATTAACTCTAAAGGATTTTATACTTTAAAATCAACGGATTACGCTATTATAGAAAGCTGTGAATTAGCAGCGAAAGCATGTCCGGTAAAAATCATTAGCATCAAAGTCACATAATAACGCTCTATTGGTTTCTGAAGTGATATTTTTTCAAATTGGAAAAAACGGTTTTATGTAGTACCAAAAAAAACCACGCAAAATGCGTGGTTTTTTCTTCTAATTTATTGTATTGAATTAACAAATTACCACCAACCAACAACATTATAAACTAGAACTGATGATTTGGCATAAGCAAGTGCGATTTCTCTCTCGGCTCTCTCTGCAGCCTTTTCTGCAGCAACTTCATCTTGGTATACTTTCATTCTAAAAGCCCATTCTTTCTTTTCATCAGCAAGAATTTTTGCGCCAATTTTATTAGAAAATGCCTGAGCCTCACCGTAGCAACTCGCTTTAGGACTGATTTGTATTAGGTATTCTCCTGCAGCGCTAGCACCATATTCATTTTGGTTACTGTTCCAGCTATTTTTAGCCTCTGCTAATTTAACTTTACAGTCATTGTCTATATATTGCTTGTAGATCACTTTAGCAACAGGAGTGCTTTTGTCGTAACAAGCTTTACATTCTCCTGGAATAGTAGATAATTTAAACAAAGCAGAATCAAATTGACCTTGGCTTGCCAACGACTTAGCGTCTTTAATAATTATATCACACTTTTTATTATAATACTCTACAATTTTCAATTTTCCTTTAGCTATAAAAGATTGATATTGAGGATCGTTTACTTTTAAATTTTTAAGAGCAGCCATATACGCTTTCGTTTCATTTTCACCCACTCCTTTAATAGTTACACTACAGCTCGAAAATTTAATTCCTTCCATACCATCACCAATATACAGATTTACACCTAAAGTGAAAGCTTGCATTGGAGGTGCAGTAGGCGTAATATCTTTGGATATTACCACAACATTAGCGGTAATAATAAACCTAGAATCACCAGAACTAACTCCCGCTCCGTTTGCCAATATAATCTGCGACAACTTGTTTTCTAAATTATTTCTTGCAATATCTGTCATTCCTTCTACTTGCTCTGGAACATATGATGTGAGTTCTATTGGAGAACCTGAAGCTGCTGGAGCGGAATTTTGTGCTTTTGCCATCGGTATAGAAAACAAAACCACCATTAAAATTATTTTTTTCATTTTTTTAAAATTTATGATTATTTCTCACCCACTACTATAGAAGCCTGACCTAATCCTTTAGTCATTAATTTAGATTCAATTTTATAGGTGTCTTTTAAAAATTTTTGAAGACCTTTTGTCCAACCTCTCGCGTCTATAGCTTTGCCGCTAGAATCAAAAAGAGGAATTCTAACTTGTTCAAATAACATCATATTCTCTGTAGCATCTGTTGTACTAAAACGTCCCTTTACGGTATTGGTTTTCATCCAATTCTCAATTTGAGTTCCTAATTCCTCTCCTCCATAATCACTTTCAAAATCTCCAGGAAAGGACTCAAATTTTTTCACTCTCACAATAATTTCTCTACCATTTGCAAAAAGATCATCAAAATGACTCATTAGTTGTACATTAAAATTATCTATATGACTTACAACAGCTGTTTCTAACATAACAGGTAAATTAGAACCTATTAATTCACTTCCTGTGCCAGAAGCTCCTGCAACTTGTTTGTCGGTATAGGCATCTAATCCTTGAAGTGTAAATGTCACAGAATGTTTTGGTCCCATTGTATTTACTTTCCAAGTAACCTGCATAATGATATCCGCTTTGGCAACTTTTTTCAATTTATCAATTGGACTTTCAACAACTCCTGCACCACTAGTCTTACCCGTTAGCATAGCATTTTCGGCAGATTCACTTTCTAAAGTCTTAAGAGCAGATTCTAAGTTTTTCAAAGGAAAACCTCTCGCTGCCATCAATTCATTAATTTTACTTATTACAGTTAATAAATCGGTATTTTCCTGTAAGGCTGTTTTATAGTCTGGCACTTTTACATAAGTCCCTTGGTTGTCGAACTCAAACATATACCCTCTCTCGTTACACCAAACGTCACTGGGAACAACCATAATTGTTGGCTTTTTAGCTTGAGCATGAAGTGTAATGCTCACATTTAGCAAAACCGCAACTATTAAAAATATTTTTTTCATTTTTATTTTTCTATTTAATTATTGAATTTCTAAGGATTTTTTTAATGGATTAAAAACCACTGGAAAGTGATTTAATCACTCCAGCATTTTCTAAATACTTTCTGAGCTCCGCAACATTTACTGATACGATTACTCCAATTTTATATTCCTTCCCAATTTTCATTCTATCTTCTGCAGCTACTGCTCCATCGTTAGAAGAAGAGACGAATTTCATGTATTCTCCGCCGTTCGCAAAAAACGTTTTAAAGAAATCTGCTTTTTCGACTTCTACACTAGTATTTGCTAATGGACTTTGTCCTGGAATCCCAGCCTTACCAGAAAATCCTTTAAAAATTACACCATGAATCGCATTTTTCTTAGATTGTTCTGCCGCTACTTCTGGTTTTTTTGAATACGACCATACTTTTATTAAATAAGTACCTTGTGTTCCGGTTTGTACAACTTCAATTTCATATCTCCAAGCCTCAGTATCTTTATTTTCTTTCTTCTGAGAGAATGCTGCATTAGTGCAACAGAATAGAACTAAAACGAAATTGATAATCAATTTTATGTTTTTCATAATACTACTTTTTATTATTAATTAATTTGTCTGATTAACATTCCAGGGTAGTACTTGCTTCCTCCATCGAAAGTAGTTGATTGAATTGGCGATTTAATTTCAACACCATTTTCATCAGTTATAGGAAATCCCATATTGTATCGGTTGTCCCATATTAAATTTTTATCAACTTTTATAACACCCATTTTTTTGTATTCTATAACTCCGGTTTTTGGATCCATATTAGCCTCCAATACTTCAAATTTATCTCCAGCTTGAAGTCCTTCCTTTAATCCAATTTTAGCAGTGATAGGATTTCCCGTAAACAATGGCACTTTAGTCTTAAATACATCATATTTCTTCTGAAGTTTTGCATAGACATTATCAACATTTCTTGTTACTGCTAATTCAATTATCTGTTTTTCTGTTCTTTTTTCAGAAAGTGAGAAGGTCACTAAACTAGTTGCATTTTCAGAACCGATATATTCTAATTGAAATAAATCGGATTGATCAAATGCCGCTTTCTTCTGTGCCTTATTTCCTGGCGTTGAACTGTCTATCCATAAATCTTGGTAGAAAGTATTGCTTGTCGCATCATCCCATTTTAGCTTATACAAATAACAGGTGGTCCATACTGAATATCCTTCTTTTGCCTTATCATACGCTTTATCTGCAACATCGATAGCTTTGTTTCGCAATATGTTCACAGCAATTTTATTGGCAACAACAATAGCAGCGTCTCTTGTAACTCGCGCTACAGGCTCATTTTCGTAAAATTTCATTTTTGAAACCACAACAAAAGTATTGTTTATTAATTCCAGTCCCGCAGATTGTAGTAGTGCTTTACCTTCCGCAGATGCTTCCGCTGTTTTAATATCTGTAAACGATGCATTAACAAGACCTCTTTCACTTATTAAGGCAATATCGAAAGTGCCATCTGCTTTTCTGTCAAACCATTTAGCTACTAATTTATTTCCAATTTTATTTTGCTTAAAGTATTGATCGATAGCCGCTATTATTTCTTCTTCTGTAGATTCTTTGACTATGCCAAATGTTCTTGGATCGAATGATTTTTCTCCAATAGTATGATTATCATACTTATCTGGAAATGGAGCATTATTGTAGGATTCTATAACCGTTTCTTTTCGAGGAAAATTTTCAGATTCTAACAAAATCGTGTGCAATGAGCTTCTGCGATATTTCGCTTCTTTTACATCTTTATTAGATTGGGCAAAACCTATTGAAACAACAACGAGGCATACTGGAATTAGTAGTTTTTTTAATTTCATAAAATTTTATATTTTCCTACTCTTGTGGATTTTCAGTAACTCCCCGTTTTTTGTAATGGTTTCTAGTCTCCATTTATTTTTAGTTTCTATTAAATCATAGTTATAAATACTTTCTTAATAGTATTATAAATCTATACTACAGACTAAACAATCAACTGTAACAGCAATTTGTTACAGTTAAGAAAGTCCTGTTGCACTAAAATTTCAAAATGGGGAAAAAATTTTAGATAATAATTTTATAGCAATTATACTATTATTAATAAGACGAACCAAACTTTTACTTGTTAATTTATAAAAAGTACAATTTTAAATAAATTTTAACTTACAGAATTAATGATTAATTTTAAATAAAAGAACCTCTTTTATCACATAAATTTTTTAAAAAGGTACTAAAAGCTCTCCATATATGCTGGAAATCTCCTGAAACCATTACATTTATTATTAGGCTGTCTTCTACTACAATGTATTCCTGTTTTTACCGCTTGCGACATAAAACAAAAAAATACTATCTTTACGAATTAAACTTAATTAAGAACTTAAATTGCTTTTATAGCAATACTACATATATAATTATGGCATGTACAAGTTGTTCAACTTCTGACGGTGGATCACCTAAGGGTTGCAAAAATAATGGGACTTGCGGCACCGATGGCTGCAATAAATTAACGGTTTTTGACTGGCTTTCAAATATGAGTTTACCCAATGGAGAAGCTCCTTTTGACTGCGTAGAAGTGCGTTTTAAAAATGGTCGAAAAGAATTTTATCGAAATACAGAGAAATTAACTTTAAGTATGGGAGATATCGTGGCAACTGTCGCTTCACCCGGTCATGACATAGGAATTGTCACTTTAACAGGTGAATTGGTAAAAATTCAAATGAAGAAAAAAGGAGTCAATCATTTAAGCAATGAAGTTCCTAAAATCTATCGAAAAGCAACCCAAAAAGACATTGATATTTGGACTGTAGCACGGAACAAAGAAGAGCCTATGAAAGTACGTGCTCGTGAACTTGCGATCGCTCATAAACTAGAAATGAAAATTTCGGATATCGAATTTCAAGGTGACGGATCAAAAGCAACTTTTTACTACACAGCCAACGACAGAATCGATTTTAGACTTTTAATCAAAGATTTTGCAAAAGAATTTAGTACTAGAGTCGAAATGAAACAAGTTGGTTTCCGTCAGGAAGCTGCTCGTCTAGGAGGAATAGGCTCCTGTGGTAGAGAACTATGTTGTTCTACTTGGCTTACAGACTTTAGAAGTGTAAACACATCGGCAGCACGTTACCAACAATTATCTTTAAATCCACAAAAATTAGCAGGTCAGTGCGGTAAACTGAAGTGTTGTTTGAATTACGAACTCGACACGTATATGGACGCCTTAAAAGACTTTCCAGAATTTGAGACCAAATTGGTTACTGAAAAAGGGGATGCTATTTGTCAAAAACAAGATATTTTTAAAGGTTTGATGTGGTTTGCTTACACTAATAATTTTGCCAATTGGCATATCCTTAAAATTGATCAGGTAAAAGAAATTATTGCTGAAAATAAGTTAAAAAACAAAGTCTCTTCCCTAGAAGATTATGCGATTGAATTGGTGGTAGAACCAGAACAAAACTTCAATAACGCTATGGGTCAAGAAAGTCTAACCCGTTTCGATCAACCTAAAAGAAAGAAAAAGCCAAGCAAAAAACCTAGAGTTGCTGGAGAAAATGTGATAGTTGCAAATACGGCTGTTCGAAATAATGATGCAAAAATAAGTGCAACTGGAACTGAAAATGCACCAATTAATAAAAATAAAAATAACAACCGTAATAAACCTAAGAACAATCGTCCCGCAACGCCAGATGTTAAACCGGAACAACCTAGAAAACCAATAATTATTAGAAAAAATGAAAATCCAGAATAGTGTTTTACTTCTTTTAGTAACAGTACTCCTTTTTTCATGTGATAAAAAAAGAGCTTTTGACGAGTATAAATCCGTTGGCAGTGCTTGGAACAAAGATAGCATTGTCACTTTTAACTTACCTGTTTTAGATTCTACAAAAAACTATGATTTATTTGTAAACGTAAGAGACAATGACAATTACAAATACAACAATCTTTTTCTAATTGTGTCGTTAGAAAGTCCAAACGGTTATACAAAAGTAGACACGCTGGAATACCTGATGGCAAACCCTAATGGCACATTATTGGGCAACGGTTTTACAGACATAAAGGAGAGCAAACTTTTTTACAAAGAAAATGTGCGTTTCCGCGGAAGTTATAAAGTACATATCAAACAAGCCGTTAGAGAAACAGGAAAAGTTCCTGGAGTAGCGCTTTTAGATGGAATAACAGAAGTAGGTTTTAGAATAGAAAAAAAAGAATAAAGAACAAATATGGCTATCAAAAATAACAATAATCAAAAAAATTGGTTCCAGAGGGATGTGAAATATTATTCCAAACTGTTTTGGAAACTTTTCTTAGGCACAATCGGCTTTATCGTTTTATTCTTCCTGTTTGCTTCTTGGGGTCTTTTTGGCTCTATGCCTTCCTTTGAAGACTTAGAAAATCCAGATTCTAATTTGGCTACCGAAATTATTTCATCAGATGGTGTAATATTAGGTAAGTATTTTAAAGAAAATAGATCACAACTTAAATATTCTGACCTTCCAAAAAACCTTGTTGAAGCTTTAGTAGCTACAGAAGACGCTCGTTTTTACGAACATTCGGGAATAGACGGAAGAGGTACATTGCGTGCCATTTCAAGCTTAGGTACAAGCGGAGGAGCAAGTACCTTAACACAACAATTAGCCAAGCAATTATTTCACGGAGAAGGTTCTAAATTTTTACCTTTTCGAATTGTGCAAAAAATCAAAGAGTGGATTATTGCCATTCGATTAGAAAGACAATATACCAAAAATGAAATCATCGCGATGTACTGCAACGTATATGATTTTGGAAATTATTCTGTAGGCGTTAGCTCGGCAGCAAAAACCTATTTTTCGAAGGAACCAAAAGATTTAACAACAGACGAGTCGGCTATTTTAGTGGGAATGTTTAAAAACTCTGGTTTATACAATCCAGTGAAAAATCCAGAAGGTGTTACCAACCGACGAAATGTGGTACTATCCCAAATGGAGAAGGCACACTTAATCACTGCAGCGCAAAAAGAACACTTTAAAAGTCTTCCTATAAAACTGCACTTTAAACTAGAAAGTCACAGAGAAGGTACCGCTACCTACTTTAGAGAATATTTGCGTGATTATATGAAAAAATGGGTTGATGAAAATAAAAAATCTGACGGATCTGATTACGACATTTACAAAGATGGACTTAAAATCTATACGACCATAGATTCAAAAATGCAAAACTATGCAGAACAAGCTGTAGAAGCTCACATGGCAAACCTGCAAGAAGAATTCTTTATTCAGGCGAAAACAAATAAAAATGCACCATTTATAAACATAACAGAAGCAGAAACACAACGAATTCTCAAACAGGCCATGAAATCATCAACACGATGGGCTATATTAAAAGATCAAGATAAAAGTGACGATGAGATTATAAAAACCTTTAGCGAAAAAGCAAAAATGACAGTGTTCACTTGGAAAGGTGAGAAAGACACGATCATGACGCCACTAGACTCTATCCGTTATTACAAACACTTTTTACAGGCTGGTTTAATGTCAATGGAGCCACAAACAGGAAATATAAAAGCTTGGGTTGGTGGTATTAATTACAAATATTTTCAATACGATCACGTAGGACAAGGAGCAAGACAAGTAGGTTCTACCTTTAAGCCTTTTGTATATGCTAGTGCAATAGAACAGTTAAATATGTCTCCATGTGACTCTATTTTAGACGGACCATTTGTTATCCGAAAAGGACGCCACCACGTAACTGAGGACTGGGAACCAAGAAATTCTGACAATAGATATCGTGGAATGGTTACGTTAAAACAAGCTTTGGCCAATTCGATAAATACGGTTTCGGCAAAACTAATCGACAAAGTAGGTCCAGAGGCCGTAGTAGAACTAGCCCATAAATTAGGCGTTAAGTCGGAAATCGCTGTACAACCCTCGATTGCGCTTGGAGCTGTAGAAATTACAGTAGAAGATATGGTGGCCGCCTTTGGTACATTTGCAAATCAAGGAGTATACGTAAAACCACAATTCCTTTCTAGAATAGAAGATAAAAGCGGAATTATTATCTACGAGCCAATTCCTGAATCACATGATGTTCTAAATAAAGATATAGCATTTGCTGTCATTAAATTACTCGAAGGTGTTACAGAAATAGGTTCTGGCGCAAGACTACGATCATCCTATGGAGGTAATGGGGACAAACGCTGGACGGGATATCCATATTCATTTAAAAACCCAATTGCAGGAAAAACAGGTACATCACAAAATCAATCAGACGGTTGGTTTATGGGAATCGTTCCAAATTTAGTAACGGGTGTATGGGTTGGTTGCGAGGACCGTTCCGCACATTTTAGAACCCTTGCCTACGGACAAGGAGCTACGATGGCATTACCTATTTGGGGCTCTTATATGAAAAAATGTTACGAAGACAAAACCTTAACCGTTTCTAAAGAACAATTTGAAAGACCAGCAAATCTTTCGATAAAAGTGGACTGCTATGTTCGTCCCGCTGTGGTAAAAGACTCCACGGCTATCAAGGAAGAGGACAATGACGAATTCTCTTTATAAAAATAATAGGGCATGATAACAATAAAAAAAGGGACTAACTTGCTTCACGTGCTAGTTGTCCCTTTTTTTATTGCTGTCCGGCTATCTTCTCCGCCATGGCGGATAACTTTTATTCCTCACGCAAAACGTAAAACTCAAGATTTGTATTTAAAACAGTATTTACGAAAATAAAAAAAATGTAATTATCAGCAAACAAAGGTTTACAATGTGTAAAGTCGTTGTTTTTCTTTGTCTCTATTTTATATAAATAATGCGATTATTTTACTAAATTTGCTATCTACATTAGATATTTACAATTAAGTCTGAATATTTAGTCTATTACATCCTAATACTTCACTAAAAATCACAAGATCTTGATTTTCTTAAAATAAAAACGAAATCGATATAGTTATACATCCTTAATTATGATTAATAAAAAAGTAAATACCGTTCAGGAAGCATTGCAGGGAATAGAAAACGGAATGACCATAATGCTCGGTGGTTTTGGTCTCTGTGGAATTCCAGAAAATTCTATTGCTGAGTTAGTAAAAAAAGAATCCACTAACCTTACCTGTATTTCGAATAACGCGGGTGTTGATGATTTTGGTTTGGGATTGCTTTTACAAAAAAGACAAATCAAAAAAATGATTTCTTCCTACGTAGGTGAAAATGTTGAATTCGAACGCCAAATGCTGTCTGGCGAACTAGACGTTGAACTCACGCCTCAAGGCTCATTGGCAGAAAAATGCAGAGCAGCACAAGCCGGAATTCCAGCATTTTATACACCAGCAGGTTACGGAACCGAAGTAGCCGAAGGCAAAGAAGTACGTGAATTTAATGGTAAAATGCACATTATGGAAGAAGCTTTTCAAGCCGACTTCGCCATAGTAAAAGCATGGAAAGGAGACGAAGCAGGAAATTTAATATTTAAAGGAACGGCTCGTAATTTTAATGCGTGCATGGCTGGAGCGGCAAAAATAACCATTGCCGAAGTTGAAGAATTAGTACCTGCAGGAATGCTAGATCCTAATCAAATTCATATTCCGGGGATTATGGTTCAACGTATTTTTCAAGGCGAGAAATTTGAGAAAAGAATCGAACAACGCACCGTTAGAAAAAAATAGTGAGTGGTTTTTTTTAGTGGTCCGCTAAAACGAGATGTACTAAATAAAAATTTCTTAATGGTTAAAAAAAATACTTATGTTAGATAAAATAGGAATAGCAAAACGCATTGCACAAGAAGTAAAAGACGGTTATTTTGTGAATCTTGGTATCGGAATTCCAACTTTGGTTGCGAATTATGTCAGAACAGATATTGCAGTCGAATTTCAAAGCGAAAACGGCGTTTTAGGCATGGGTCCATTTCCTTTTGAAGGAGAAGAAGACGCAGACATTATTAACGCGGGAAAACAAACAATAACGACCTTACCAGGCGCTAGTTTTTTCGATTCAGCTTTTAGTTTCGGGATGATTCGTAGTCAGAAAGTAGATTTAACAATTTTAGGCGCGATGGAAGTTTCAGAAAACGGCGATATTGCCAATTGGAAAATTCCAGGAAAAATGGTCAAAGGAATGGGAGGAGCGATGGATCTTGTGGCTTCGGCAGAGAATATCATCGTGGCGATGATGCATGTCAATAAAGCAGGAGAATCTAAAATATTAAAAAAATGTACTTTACCTCTAACTGGAGTGGGTTGCGTAAAAAAAATAGTTACTGAAATGGCTGTTTTAGAAATCACTCCAAAAGGATTTAAATTACTAGAACGTGCTCCTGGAGTTACTGTCGAACATATTATCGCTTCTACTGAAGCCAATTTGATTATAGAAGGAGACATTCCGGAAATGATAATTGATTAAAATTACAAACAGCAGATATCAACTTTCCCTTTTTTGTGAGTAAACAACCTGGCGACCGAGCCACAGCGGTATTAATAAAATAATAGCCACAAATTCACAGACTTTAAAAAAAAACATTTTTAATCTGTGAATCTGTGGCAAAAAAACCTAAAAAGACGAAATGCTACAAATTCTCAAAGAAATCATTTCCTTTATCATCTGTAATAATAAAAGCAGGGAAATCTTTAATGGTGATTTTACGAACAGCTTCCATTCCTAATTCTTCAAAATCTACTACCTCAACAGAGAGAATGTTTTCTTTTGCCAAGATGGCTGCAGGACCTCCAATAGATCCCAAATAGAATCCGCCATAGGTTTTACAGGCATTCATCACCTCTTTCGTTCGGTTTCCTTTGGCAAGCATTACCATACTTCCACCGTGTTTTTGAAACTCATCTACATAAACGTCCATACGGCCCGCTGTAGTTGGACCAAAACTTCCTGACGCCATTCCTTCTGGAGTTTTTGCAGGTCCAGCATAATAAACGGGATGATTTTTAAAATATTCTGGCATTGGCTGACCAGCATCCAATAATTCTTTGATTCTCGCATGTGCGGCATCACGAGCCACGATCAAAGTTCCGTTTAATTTCAAACGTGTTTTAATTGGGTATTGAGATAATTTTTTAAGAATATCAGCCATGGGTTGATTCAAATCAATTTCAACGGCAGGCTCTAAATGTGGAGCAGTATCTGGCAACAATCGCTTTGGATTTACCTCCAATTGTTCAACGAAGATTCCGTCTTTAGTAATTTTTCCTTTAATATTCCTGTCGGCAGAACAAGAAACACCCAACCCCACTGGGCAAGAAGCGGCATGACGTGGCAAACGAATTACGCGAACATCATGTGTGAAATATTTTCCGCCAAATTGTGCTCCAATTTGACTTTCTTGGCAAATTAATTGTACTCTTTTTTCCCATTCTAAATCACGGAAAGCCTGACCTGCCATGTTTCCCGTAGTGGGTAAATGATCAAAATAACCTGCAGATGCTTTTTTTACGGTTGCTAAATTCGCTTCCGCAGAAGTTCCTCCAATTACCAAAGCCAAGTGATACGGCGGACAAGCAGATGTACCTAAATCTTTTATTTTGGCACGAACAAAAGCATCCATTGACTTTTCATTCAACAAGGATTTCGTTTGTTGGTATAAATACGTTTTATTGGCAGAACCACCACCTTTGGCTAAAAACAAAAATTCATAATAGTTCCCTTTCTTCGCATATATATCAATTTGCGCAGGAAGGTTGGAACCCGAGTTCTTTTCCTCAAACATACTTATGGGTACAATTTGAGAATAACGAAGATTACGCTCTTGGTAGGTATTAAATATCCCTTTAGAAAGCCATTCAGCATCATCGACTCCCGTATATACATTTTCGCCTTTTTTGGCCATTACGATCGCAGTTCCTGTGTCTTGACAAGATGGTAACTCGCCTTCTATGGCTACTACAGCATTTTGCAATAAATTGTACGCTACAAAACGATCATTGTCTGTTGCTTCTGGATCATCAAGTATAGCGCGGAGTTTTTCTAAATGCGCTGTACGCAACATAAAGGAAACATCTTTCAAAGCTTCTTGAGCTAAAAGTTCTAACGCTCTTGGGTCAATGTTTAAGATTTCTCTATCGCCTAGTTGTTCTACTTTTACAAAATCGGAAGTGATTTTTCGGTATTGGGTATCATCCTTCAAAATTGGATAAGGATCTTGGTATATAAAGTCCATTTTAATAATTGTTTAGATTGCCAAATATAAGAATTGTTCAAGGAATCATCACTGACTTATATCATCTTACGCAGTATTTTATTTTAAAATTATTCTAACACTTACTTTCTTGTCGACACTTTTCTACGATAAAGTACAATTCGATTGTTTAATAAATATACAGTTTTAGTGCTATTTTATTATATAAAAAACATATCAAGTAGTTAATCACGTATTTATACGCTTTTGCACTAATTTTTTAACAAATACTTTTGTTTTTGTTAAAAACAAAATACTCATTAACTAACGAAACAAACCCGATGGAAATAAAATTACAAAAAACAATCGCACTGTCTTTTGTTGTCTCAATGCTATCATTGACAGCCTTTTCGCAAAAAACAGAAAAAGGAATTGAACAAAAACATTTGTCAGAGAACGGCTCACCAAGTTCTATAACATTTAATGACAAATCCGATTACAAAACTTCCGATTCCCAAATGGTCTTTAAAGAACAACTAGGACTTAAGGACAATCAATCTTTGATTAAAGTAAAATCAGAAGCAGATGCAGAAGGTTTCACTCATGAAAAATATCAACTCTACCAACAAGGAATTAAAGTAGAATTTGCAACCTACACTTTACATTCAAAAGGTGAAAAAGTAGCTTCAATGAATGGTGAATTTTATAAAATAGAAAATGTAAAATCACAACCTTCTATTTCTGCACAAGAGGCATTCAAGCTAGCCGTTAATCAGATAGGCGCAAAAGAATATCTTTGGGAGAATCCGCAAGACGCTTTAGCAATGAACTACAAAAAGCCTAAAGGTGAATTGGTCTTCTTACCCGATATGGAAAACCAAGGAGCTGAAAGAACAACAGACAACGTTCGTTTAGCGTATAAATTTGACATTTACGCTACAAATCCTGTTAGCAGAGGTGATCTGTACATTGATGCAATAACAGGTAAAGCGCTGTTTTATAATGCAACTATTAAGCATCTTTCGGACAACAGCCATCGACAAGTTAAAGCTGAAAAATCAGGATTTAAAGTCGAAAATGCTACAAATTCAAAAATAGTAGTTGGCGCTGCAAATGCAGCCACACGTTATAGCGGAACGCGCACAATTCAAACTTCTTTAAGCGGTTCTTCATACATACTACTTGACGCCAGTCGTGGAAATGGAATTCAGACTTATAATTCTGCTAGAACCGCAACCTATCCGACAACGAATTTTACAGACGCAGACAACAATTGGACAGCAGCCGAATACAATAATACCAACAAAGACAATGGAGCACTTGACGCACATTGGGGAGCTGAAATGACTTATGACTATTGGTCGGCAGTTCATGGCAGAAATAGTTTTGATAATGCTGGTGCTAAAATTAAAAGCTACGTACACTACAATTTAGTAGGCGCAGGTTATCCGGACAATAATAATGCTTTCTGGAACGGAAGTGTAATGACTTACGGAGATGGATCTGGAACAGGAGGCTTTGATATTTTAACGGCAATGGATGTAGCAGGTCATGAAATTGGTCATGCAGTATGCAGCTACACCGCAAACTTAGCATATCAAAAAGAATCGGGAGCTATGAATGAGGGCTTCTCTGATATTTGGGGCGCTTGTATTGAATATCGCGCAGCACCAGAAAAAGGTACTTGGTTGATTGGAGAAGACATTGAGAGACGATCAGGACATTCCTCCCTTCGCTCAATGAGTAATCCAAAATCAGAAGGTCAACCTGATACTTACGGGGGAACGTATTGGAAAACGGTAAATTGCACTCCAACAAACAATAATGACCAATGTGGTGTTCACACGAATTCTGGTGTTTTAAATCACTGGTTTTATATTCTTTCAGTAGGTAAATCAGGAACAAACGATATTGGAAGTTCATACAATGTTACTGGAATTACAATAGACAAAGCAGCAAAAATAGCATACCGTTTAGAGAGTGTTTATTTATCTGCAAATTCTACGTATGCAAATGCAAGAACATATGGAATTCAATCTGCTACGGAGTTATATGGTGCTGGTTCTCCAGAAGTTATCGCGACTACGAATGCATTTTATGCAGTAGGAGTTGGAACAGCATATTCTGGTTCAACAGATACAACGGCACCAACTGCTCCCGCAAGTCTAGCGGCAGCAGGAACTACCTCAACTACGACCACTTTGTCTTGGACAGCCTCTACAGATAACGTTGCTGTAACGGGATATAACATTTATAACGGGACAACATTAGTAACAACCGTTACAAGTTTAACGTATACTGTAACGGGTTTAACTGCAAGCACTGCTTATGTTTTTAAAGTAAAAGCAAAAGATGCAGCTGGGAATTTATCTCCAGACAGCAATTCAGTTTCTGTAACAACAGGAACAGCAACTACTACTTATTGTGCATCAAAAGGGAATAGCGTAGCGGATGAATACATTAGCAAAGTACAACTGGGCACTATAAGCAACACATCCACTGGAGGAACTGGATACAGCGACTTCACTTCTATTTCTACAAATCTAACAAAAGGCAGTGCATCTACAATTACCATAACTCCAAAATGGACTGGAAGTACCTATCCAGAAGGTTACGCCGTTTGGATTGATTTGAATAGTGATAAAGATTTTGATGATGCATTCGAATTAGTTTGGAGCAAAGCAGCATCTACTGGAACTACTGCTACAGGTTCATTTACCATACCGCTTTCTGCGACAGCGAATACAACCACAATGAGAGTATCTATGAAATACAATGGCATACCAACTTCTTGTGAAGCAATTTCCTATGGAGAAGTTGAAGATTATACTGTTAACCTTGTTACTGGCTCATCTGACACTCAAGCGCCATCAGCTCCTTCAAACTTAATAGCCTCAGGAACTACTACAACAACTACAAATCTTTCTTGGACTGCAGCAACAGATAACGTAGGCGTAACAGGATATGATGTTTATCAAGGAACAACTTTAAAATCTACCGTTACGGGAACAACATATGCAGTTTCAGGTTTAACAGCCAATACAACATATAGTTTCTCTGTAAAAGCAAAAGATGCAGCAGGAAATAGCTCTGTAGCTAGTAATGTTGCAAGTGTAACTACAACAGGAAGTACTGTAACTTACTGCAATTCTAAAGGAAATAGCGCAGCTGATGAATATATTGATTATGTTGCAATTGGTGGAATTGCCAATACGACTGCTGGAAATTCAGGTTATGGAGACTTCACACAATTGACAGGAAATCTTCCATATGGTTCAAATACAATAGTTTTCAGCGCAGGATTCTCAGGTTCAGCCTACACAGAATTCTGGAAAGTTTGGATTGATTTCAATAAAAATGGGGTTTTCGAAGCTTCAGAAGAAATGGTTTCTGGTTCATCTTCTAGCAATGCTAACCTTTCTAGTACTTTTACTGTGCCAACAACCGCTTTGGCAGGTACAACAAGAATGAGAATTGCTATGAAGTACAATGCAGCACCAACAGCTTGCGAAACATTCTCATATGGTGAAGTTGAAGATTATACAGTAAACATTGGTGGAGCAACAATAGCTGGATTAACAGCTAATACTTTTGCTTCTGCAATGGAATTAGGAAATGAAAATAACATTTTTGATTATTCAATATACCCTAATCCATCTACAACAGCAGTAAGCATTAAATTAGCAGACAGCAGAGTCTCTACTTATAGAATATTCAACTATTTAGGGCAACAAGTTGAAGAAGGAAAATTAACTGATAACGACATAAATGTCAGCAAGTTGAATACAGGTACTTATATAATTGAAGTAAATGATGGTCAAAAAAGTATGACCAAAAAATTGATTAAGAAATAAACTTCCTTTTTACAGAAAGGTAAAAGCCTCGCAAATTGCGAGGCTTTTTTTATGATTAAATTTCTACATTTTTACATGACTTTGTAATTAGAAAAATCTCCATTAATTTAGTAAAAGGAGATTAAGTACATTACAAAAAAAATAATGAATTGTTTTTTTAACGGATTAAATACCGTAGAACGAATTTAGATAAACAATCTAATTCATATTCGAATACGCTTACGGCGCTCCTGCCATCGTTCTTTATAATAAATCATTGCCTGTTCTAGCGTATTGCGTCAAACAGTCATTAAAAACACTATTATTGAGTTTCTTAATTTAATTATGAACAATAAAAAAGCTACAGATTAAACATATAACCTGTAGCTTTTTACGATTTAATAATTTAGAAAAATTACTTTACAGAAAGCAATTTAATATCAAAAACCAGCACGCTTCCTCCTGGGATTGGACCAGTCCCATTAGCACCGTATCCTAATTCAGAGGGAATTAAAAGGATTCCTTTGCCGCCTTCTTTAAAATATTGAATTCCTTCTGTCCAGCCTTTAATAACATTTTGTAATGGAAAAGAAATCCCTTTTTCATCACTTTGATCAAAAACACTTTTATTGGTAAAAGCTCCTTTGTAGGCTACTGTAACTTCTGAATTTGCTGTGGGTTTTTTTCCAGTTCCTGGCTCTTCAATTACATAATACAAACCGGAATCGGAACGTTCTGCTTTAAGATGATTATCAGCAATGTATTTTACAATTTCAGCTTCGTTATCAGGAACCGATACAGTGGTGGAAACAGTTTCGCCATTGGCAGCTGGAGTTGTATTTTCTTCGTTTTTCTTGTTGTTGCAAGACATCAGAATTATTGCCGCTAGAGCTAAAAAAGAATATTTCATAGTGTAATTATTATTTATTTGATTTAAAATTTAACTTAACAAACTGGTAACTAGGAATAGAATTACTAAGCCTATGGCAATGTATTTTGTGTATTTTGACATATAGTTTTTTTTATAAGATTAATAAATAATTTGTCCGAATTCAAAAGAATGAAAAATTTATTGAATCTCCTAATTTTGTTTACTTTCTAAAAATAAAAAATCATTTTATACAAATTAACATCTGCTTTTTTAACTCTTTTTAAAAAAACCAACTAGCCACAAAAATAGCAGTAATAACACAAATCAAGTCGACCAAAAGCATTGTAGTAAGTGCATAACGAGTATTTTTGATGTGTACAGAACCAAAATAAACAGCAATGACGTAAAAAGTACTTTCGGCACTACATTGAAAAATACTACTCAACCTTCCTGTTAAAGAATCAGCCCCAAAAGTATTCATAGAATCAATCAAAAATCCTCTTGATCCAGCAGAGCTAAAGGGTCTGAGCAACGCAACAGGTAACGCATCAACAATTTGTTTATTCACTCCTAAATTCGAAAATATGAATGCCAAACCATTGCTTATAATATCAAACAAACCACTATTTCTAAATAAAGAAATAGCAACTAGCATTCCCAACACATAAGGAAAAATCGTAACTCCCGTTTTTACACCATTGTTAGCACCCACTACAAAAGAATCAAAAACAGTTGTATTTGCAGCAGCAAATTTTTTCTCCTGACGAAATGAAAAAATCAATGTAAAACCAATTATAGCTAATAATATTAATCCGGATAGATTCGAAGTAAAATAGTTCTTTCCTATTAAATCCAAATGATTAACATACATCAATAGACCGATAATCGCTCCAATCAAAACCATTAAACCAACAACTAGCGATGCGCTCTTGAAATTAATTTTTTGTTTAATTCCAACAATTAGAAAGGCGGCTATGGTACCAATAAAAGAAGTGATAATACAAGGTAACATGACATCAGCAGGATTAGCTGATCCCGCTGCAGCACGATACCCAATAATAGAAGTGGCAATTAAAGTTAAACCTGACGCATGCAGACACATGAACATAATTTGTGCATCACTGGCCCTATCCTTATCAGGATTTAGCTCTTGTAAACTCTCCATAGCCTTCAAACCAAAAGGCGTTGCGGCAGAATCTAAACCTAAAAAATTAGCTGCAAAATTTAACGTCATATACGAAATAGAAGGATGATCTTTCGGAATACTTGGAAACACCTTTACAAATACCGGGCTCAATACTTTCGCTAGTTTTCCAGAAACCCCTGAAATAATCAAAAGTTCCATTAGTCCGCAAAAGAAGGCCAAATAGGCAATCAATGGAATAATAATATCAACTAAACTGCTTTTGCAAGTCGCCAATAATCCATCGGATTTTTGAACGCCACTATAAATTTGTACTGTTTTATTTTTGTAAACGTAAGTCGTGTCACTATTTGATAGATCACGATTAACAATCATAGTTTTATTTTCTTTCAATTCGATGCTGTCTCTAATAAACATCGGGACTTGATCTATATATTTTTCAGAGATTAAAACAGGATCGCCTTTATGACCATTCAAAACATAATCAATAGTATATGTGTTCGCCGTAAACAAGCTGATGACAACAAAAACAATCGAAGAAATGAAAATAACAAGCCAAAATCTACTTAGTACCATAATTTGTAATTTTTGTAAATGTAATAAATCAATTGCAATGGCAATGGCAAAAATCAATGACAATGGCAATCTCAAAAATTAATCTCAAACTCAAAAATTAAGTTTATTTTTTAATGACATATGACCAAAATATTTGTTCCACCGAATTTCTTCTTTTAAAATTAGAATTTTAATTGATTTTTGCTATTAAAATTAATATTTGAAATTGTCATTGATTTTTGCAATTGATATAGATTTTTAAAGTCTTTTAAACATGAATAATTTCGTCGTCATCTAGCAAATCTTCTCTTCGTAGTCGTAAAAATATTTGCGCTACTGCAATTGTATCTTTCTCGCAATACGTCACAATTCGATCAATATCTTTATCTACGTAGAAAACATGGCCCACTTGACTACCGTCAATATCACCTTTTGGAGAAGGAATTCCGAGTACTTTACACATTAATTTTAAAGAGGTGTAATGCTTATAATCACCAAATTTCCATAACTCCAATGTGTCAAGATGTGCAATTTCCCATGGTTTTTTTCCAAACAAATTCAATTTATCTGGAATAGGAATTTGGTTTATAATCATTCGGCGCGCTAGAAAAGGAATGTCAAATTCTTTAGCATTATGACCGCACAAAACATGTTGACGACCATTGAAATGGCTATTCAATAAATTATTAAAATCTTTTAAAAGTTTATCTTCTTCGCCAAAAAAGGAGGTCACTCTAAAATTCCGAATGTCTCCTTTAATTGTAAAATAACCAACAGAAATACAAACAATTTTGCCAAACTCGGCCCAAATTCCTGCACGATCGTAAAATTCCTCTGCTGTAAAATCGTCTTTGCGTTGGTACTGTGTTTTTTGCTCGTACAGCATTTGTACTTCGGAATCAAGATGTTGGTAATCTTCGGCTTCTGGAACTGTTTCTATATCTAAGAACAGAATATTATTAAGGTTTATTTTTTCAATCATTTGCTTATTTCTTTTTCGCAATTTCTTGTTCCAACATTTTGTAGCTTTCCTCTAAATAGACATAAAAATCATCGCTATGTGGTGTTCCATTTGTGCTTAGTTTACTACGATGTCCTAATCGAACAATAATTAAATCATCTTCTGGCACCACAATTACGTACTGTCCTAAATGACCGCGCATATAAAATACTTTTTTATTTTTATAACTGCTCAACCACCAGCCGTATCCATATTCTGGCGAAGCTTTAAATCTTGGAGTTATCGATTTTGCAACAAAAGAACTATCTAAAATTTGTTTTCCATTCCATTTACCATTTTGTAGATACAATTTACCGAAACGAGCAAAATCCCGAGCATTGCTGGCAATACAACAGTAGGCTTTGACTATTCCGTTTTGTTTGTCAGTTTGCCAAAATGCATCACTTTCTGCTCCCATAGGCTTCCAGAATGATTCAGCAACATAGTTTGCTAAACTTTCGCCAACGGCTTTTTCGATACACATAGCCAAGAGTTGGGTGTTTCCACTTAAGTATTTGTATGATTTTCCAGGTTCTTCAACACCTTTCAATCCTAAAATAACAGCATTTAAATCCGTGTCAAAATAAGCACGTGTAGTTATCGATAGTGGATTGTAATAGGACTCATCCCAATTTAAGCCCGAAGCCATAGAGGATAAGTCCCCAACTGTGAGTCTAGCGGCAGTTCCGTCTTTAAAGTCAGGAAAAAAATCAGAAACTTTCTGGTCTAAACTTTTAATTTTCCCTTGCATAATTGCTTTTCCCAATGAAGCAGAAACGATGCTTTTGGCCATTGAAAAAGAGTTCGATTTACTGTCTTTAATATAATTATCATAATAGCTTTCATGCCAAATACTATCATTTTTTATAATTAAAAAAGCGACTGTACCAATTTCTTGGTGTAATTTATCAAGTTTTGGCGTAGTTTTAATTTGGTTACAATTTTTGGCAATCTTCCACGGTTGTGGAACTGTACTGTTTTCAATTATTCTATTCGAAAAATACTTGTAATCTTCTAGAAATGCAGTCTTATGGCCATTCATATACGTTATGCGAACGGCTGTTATTAAATAATCAACTTTAAAAACATATAAAATAACTATTACAATTGCAATAAAAGAGAACAGTCCGATTAGGAGCCTTTTGAACCATTTCATAGAAAATAAATTTAGGTTTGGAGACGAATTTACATAAAATTAAGTTTGATTTTTGAGCTACTTTTATTTTCTTAAAATAAACTTTGTTGCGTTGTTGGATTTTCGTGTTCCAGTAACCATTTTTTCCGCCACAAACCACCTGCATAACCAGTGAGCGAACCATCGCTCCCAATCACTCGGTGGCAAGGGATTACAATCCAAAGTGGGTTTTTACCATTTGCCGAAGCTACGGCTCGAATTGCTTTTGCATCTCCTAAAACTTTAGACTGTTCAAGGTATGTTCTAGTTTTCCCATATGGAATCTCTATTAATCCCTTCCATACTTTTTGCTGAAAATCAGTTCCTTTTGGGTTTATTTTGAAATCAAAATTGGTTCTTTCTCCATTAAAATACTCATTTATTTGGTCTACGGCAGGTTGCAATTCAGCTGGAACAGTACTGGAGATTGTACCCTCATCAGAGACAGAAATGGAGGAAATACCATTCTCATCTCCTACGATTTCGGCAATCCCAATAGATGTTTTGATATATGCTATCTGATTCATTTATAAAAATAATTTAATCTGTTTTTTATGGCAGTAAATTTACCAACCTCCGCCTGAACTACCACCGCCAGAGCTTGCACGACTAGAGCTAGTAGAAGTCGCGTTGTAATTACTACTAAAATGAACTAGTATGTCCGTTGAAAAACCAGGCGAACTATTGCTGTTTTGTATCCAGTTACTAGTGTAATTTAAATCCTGTAAGACTGAATTGAACTTTATATTCCATTCTTCTTGAATACCCAAAGCAAAGGCGTAAGGAAGGTTTTCTTCATAAGCTACTATTGCAGTTGTATTGCGCACTATAGGATAATCTAGCAATTGTTGTTTTAATTTTTCAGTGTGGTATTTGGTTATAATACCAAAACTCGTATAAGCAGTAATTAAGTGCAGATAAATACTAAAGCCTCCAATTATGAGAAATAAAACTAATGCGTTTAAAACCGAATAATCCTTATCGACATTAATGGCAAAGAAACTAGCATAACAAAAAGTACCAGAAAAAAATGTCATAAGTAAAGCACCAAAAGCGCCCAAAAACTGCTTTCTTACGAGTAGTTTGACAATAGCTCTTAGTAGTAAAACGGTACATACTAAAAAAATAAAACCAAAAATTGGCCATCCCAAAATAGTTCCTTTTGCATAGTAACAATAACCAACAATTGTGGCAATTGTAATAAGGAAACCAATCGCAATTTGTTGCCAATTTGCAGAAAAGTAATCCTTTAAGTTAATTTGGCTTTTAAGCGAATTTTCTAACGCTTTCTCGGCAGTTTCAAATGTGAGATAGCTTTGGGGGTTTAGAGAAAAACTATCACTTACTTTAAAAAGATGATCCAACACTATTTGTTCTTCTTGGTCAAGAATAACTGTATTATCTCTTTTTTCGAGTACATATTCGAATCCATTTTCCCAATTTTTTTTTCCATTCGTTCCAATCTCCATCGCTCCTTTGATTGACAGACTAATTATAGCTGTTAAAAGCGTTTTACTGTTTGAATATCTTTCTTTAATGTATTGCAGTGCTGCAGCAGAATAAATATTTCTTAAATCGAGTGTTTCGTTAGTTGCAGCATATACCGCATCTTTTCCATGTCTTTTCCATGAAAATAAATAAAAAGCAAAACAAATAAATACTGCCAATAGTCCCGCAACTACTTTTTCTACGGATAGAAATTCCTCCATTTTGTAATGCGGCAAAAAAGAAGATTGCTTAACAAATCCTTTTGGAAATCCTACTGCAATGGTAAATCCTTCTCCTACTTTTAAGTTTCGTCCATCGAAATAAACGAAATTGTCACTGGTTTTTACATTGCATTCACTTTCTTTTGATCCCTCAACTCCCGTATAGCAATGGGTTTGTAGTGCGGTTGCAGATTCAGGTAAAATTACTGTTGCTGTAACTTTCTCAATTTCTAATGCCCAATAATTTCCTGTGACATTCCAATAAATTTCATCGAAATCAACATCCGAATGTATTTGAGCTTCTACCTCATATGTCAACACGTAGGTGTAAAGCCCTTCACTTAATGTCCTATCTTTATCGCCTATGTAAATCGCATATTTATCATCCTGTATTTTAGTATGAAATGATTCTAACAATCCATTTTTGGTTACACTCAACAGCGTATAGAAACTATTTCTAGACACTTTATAAGAATAATTTTTCATAGGGAGTTCTCTAAAAATACCATGTTCGATTTTCAATCCACTAACATATAATTTGATCGTTTCGGTAACGACGATATTTCCGTTTTCCTTAATTAAAATATCGGAATGAAATTGCAATATTTTCTCCTCCTTTTCTTGATCGTTCTTAAATGAAGACTCATTTTGGCTATACGAACTAAAAGAAGAAAATAATAAAAGACTAAAAAAGAATAGTATCTTAAATTGTTTCATTGGTAAATGCACTTTTCTAAAGTGTAAAGTACTACTTTTTTCTAATAAAAAAAATACCTTATTACTTAATTACATTTTATACTACTATATACTTATTTACAATCACAAATTTACGCAAGAATAGAAACAAGCAGAACCATTTGAATCACCAAATGGTTCTTATTTTTAGGACTGACAGCAGTGAAAGTCCTTCTGCTTTTTTTTAAAAGGCAAAGCAGTACTGCATCATAAATTTCTTTATATTGGTTTCAGTGCATTTCATTTGCAATGAATAATGAAAAATAGCTCCTAAAAACTATTTTAAATTAGAATAAACATACGCTTCTAATGCTTTTAATTCTTCGTCGGACATTTCCTCAGTAATTGGAAAATTAGTTTTCATCACTTCGTATTGACTTGGGTCGACTATTGGAGTTGCCTCACCTTTTAAGAAGGAAACTATATCACCTTTTTTATCTTTGTATATTTTGGCGATTTCTTGCAAACTAGGGCCAATAAGCTTTTGTTCTGGCAAATGACAAGAAAAACAATTTCCTCTGTCTTCGAAAATTTCTTTTCCTAGAGCTTCCGGCGTTTTTATGGAGGCTGAAGCTGTTGCAGTTGCTTGATTACCAATCGGTTCCTTTATTTTGTTTTTGCAGGCAACTGCAAGTAGAATTATCGCTACTATTACTATTTTTTTCACTATTATAAAAATTTTAGTTCATTGCTTCAAAAGTGTAACCATTAAACAATAATTTTGCTACAATTCGGCTAGGAATTGTGTCTGGACCACCATAGATTTGTAAATCCCCTTTTTCTAAACCTGCAGAACTCACTCTTTCCATTCCTGAAAGTGTACCTCTCAAATTTAAATATTTATTATCCCAAGTAATTATTTCATTTTTGATGTCTTTATCTGTATTAGGATTGGTGTAACCTGTTTTTGTAGCATACCAACTTGCTACATTTCTGACTTTATTTTGTTCTCTATTGTTATTGTCTTTTTCGCTAAATAAAGAATTTACTTCATAAGATAGTGTTGGCGGAAAACCAGTCATAGTCGTCACGCTTTTATAAGTAATTGAACCGATAACAACATTCTTATCTTTACCATCTTTTTCTTGAAGTTGATAAATAGCACTGTTTCTAACCGATATTCTTGACTTTATCATAGCATCATTTTCTGCTATTAGTTCGTTTTTTGTTTTTAAATTGGCCTCAGCAAAAACATTTTCAATATCTGTGGGTGTTCCATTTATAAATTCTAAAACTCCTTTTTCATCAATTCCTGATGCACTGATAAACTTATATTTATCATTACAAACACTAGCTACAACTGAATTTTGAAAACTCATACCATGTTCTTTACCATAATCCAATACTTCATTTGTTTTATTAGTTGTTAAATCGGTAAGCACACTCCAATAAACAGTTCTACCATCAAGTAATGAGGTCATTTTTCTTTCAATAGAAAAGATAGGTCTGTTGTCTAACGAAATAACTTTATAGACTAACTTCTCTTTATCTAGAATTCCAACCTCCACTTCATCAATAGTGATTTTATTTTTCTTTATTTTAATCTTTTGGGCCTCAGCTGTTAAAGAAGCAAAAATCATTAATGCCACAATTATTGTTTTCATATATTTTAAATTTAAATTTTTGCAAAAATACACTTTTTCTGCTTACTTTATTTTCTTAATGTTGTATCTCTTTGGCTTCATAAATCGAAATTAAACATTGCAATTACAGACTTACAACAAGATAAATTATTCAATATCAGAAAGAAACTTTCACACTTCAAGGTTTCTTTTTTCAATAGATTTTATAAATTTGTCATTAGTCCTTTTTTTATAAATCAGTAGTACTGAAAATGAAAGTAAGTAAAATTTATAAACTACCAACCTACATACTTTGGCGGTTGAATTTGACACAAGTTTAAATAAACAATAAGTTGACCGCGATGATGCGTAACGTGGTCTTGCATTAAATTAAGGATTTGTAACTTTGATTTTGGACCAGCAAAAAAATCAACTTTTTCAGATAAATTTATATCTTTATTTTCAATAATTTTTGATTTTGCACTATCAAATGATAAACTTATTTGTTCGATAATTTCTTTTTTAGTTTTAACTGTAGCAAAATCATTTTTTTTGTATTTCTCTTTTGAAAAGTAAGTCGTACTCAACCAATCCATATTTTGTAGAATATGAAAAACTTGTTCTTTGAAACTCATTTCTCTTTCGCTAGGTTTAAAATCGTATTTATCTTCTGGCATTGCTTCTGCCATTTGAACTAAATATGTTTTTGAATTGTGCCATTTTTCAACAAAAGTATCGACAACTAAATGCTGTGCGAAAATGGAATTAGAACCTAAAATTAAGGCAAGAATTATAATATTTTTCATAATTATTTTAAATTTAAAAAAACAAAAAAGCCTTTTGTTATAGTCACAAAAGGCTTGTAAATTTATGTTTTTATTTTTAATTGAGCTCGATTATTAAAAAATGTCGCTCCTAAGGAGCTTGGTAGCTATTACTATTCCTAATTTCTATAAAGATTGCACTCTTATGGAGCTTAAAAAATTTAGTTACTATTAACTAGAGCCACAAAGTGGCACTATATTTATAGCAATTGGCAAAAGTTAATGATATCACGAGCTCATTAGGAGCGAAATATAAAAATACAATAATCGAATTGAGATTTATTAGATAATATTTCTATCCTCTTTATTTTGTAAAGTTAAACCCAGTAAAGTGGTCAATAATGCAACGTGAATCATTATATTCATCCAGTTTCCAGAAGGAACATGAACTAAAAATAAAGCCACTGCAATTATTCCTGTTAGTGCAGCATACGCATAGAATAATTTTTTATTAGCGAACAATAATATACCTGCAGCCAATTCAATAAGTGCTACAATTGCACCCAAAACATAAGTTCCGTTATCACCTAAAAATCCTAATCCGCTAGATTTTAAGAATTCGGACATATTGTGTAGACCAACACCTCCCATAAAGCCTTCAATTAGTTTTTCTAATCCACCCCAAACAAAAAGCAGTCCAAAACCTATTCTAATAATTGTATTTCCTAGTTTCATAATTTTATAATTTAATGGTTATTTATTTTTTTAGTTTTATAATTATAGTTCAGGTGCTAACGGAAAATCGATAGCAAAACCAGTTAAATTATGAATGTAATTACTAATGATTTTATCACCAACAACAATTACCACATCAATCATATTTACTTCTGTGTAACCTGCTGCAAAAAAAGCATCTTTTGATTCTTGTGTTGCATTTCCTCTGTTTTGTACAACAGAAGCGGTGAATTTTACCAAAGCGTCCAATTTTGCATCGAATGAAGCATTTCCTTTTCTTAATTCTAAAACTTGCTCGTCTGTGAAGCCATTCATTTTTCCTAAAACAGTATGTGCAGATTGACAATAACGACAACCATTTATTTGGCTAGTCACTATGTTAACCACTTCTCTTTCTTTCGCTTTTAGAGTACTTTTTCTGTTTTGTAACGCTAAATAATCAGCTAATGCAGTTTCATTTTTACCATAATAGGCATATAAATTCGGTACGAAACCTAATGATTTTTCAAGGTTGTCAAAAATAGCTTGATTGGTTTGCGAAACTTCATTTCTTGTTGGGACTGAAAAATTTTCCATGTTTAATTGTTTTAATAGTTGCTAAAAATTGTATCTGAAAAGGAACTTAAAATCGTTCTCTTATTTCTTGGTACAAAGGTGTAGCAAAGCAACCTATTAGAACTATGCAGTTTTTCCTAATATGTAGGTAATTTTTCCCGAAAATGTTATTTCTTGTAGTTGGAAGGAGAAACACCTTCTATTTTCTTGAAAAATCGGCTAAAAGTTTGAATATCTTCAAATCCGATTTCATAAGCTATTTCTTTGACAGACTTATCCGTGTAATAAAGCAATCGTCTTGCTTCTAACACTTTTCTGTCTTGAATGATTTGTAATGGTGATTTGTTTCCGTACTTTTTAAAAAGGTTGGAAAGCGTTTTTGGACTTTTATTAAGCAAATTGGCATAATCGACCACTTGATGCTTCGTTTTGAAATGGTTCTCGACTAAATAATTGTATTCTCTAACAATGTCTAATTGATTTTTATCGAAACTAGTAAGCTCTGTCTCTTCCTTATAAATACGAGTACAGAGAATTAACAAGCGTTTCAACATCATTTGAAGCATTTCATTTTTCAAATCATCACTAGATTCCATTTCGATAGAAAACATTTTCCACAGCGTTTCAAACTTTTCTAATTCGGTATCAGGAATGGAAATTTTAGGTAAATGCGATGCTCCAAAAAACAAAATCCCTTTACATCCCACTTCGTTATCATGGTCCGATATGCAATAAAAAGCTCTATTGAATCGAACTAGTTTTACACTTTCAATTTTAAGTACTTCAATGGTGTGAAATTCGGTTAAAAATAGAATATCATTGGCTTTGAAATGCCTTTCTACACCATCCAATTTAATTATTAATTCGTCTACAGTCCAAATAACGCTCAAACCCTCCGAAATTTTTTCTTTCAGAAGGTGACAATTTAACGAACTTACTTCGTCTAATCGTATAAACTCATTTATTTGACCGGTGTAGAGCATGAATTAATTTATATGTTAAAATTATTTCTGCAAAAGTATCGCTGCTTCTTTGGCGAAATAAGTTGAAATTAGACTCGCCCCTGCCCTTTTGATGCATATTAATTGCTCCATCATAATTTTGTCATTGTCTAACCAACCTCTTTCGACGGCAGCCTTAATCATCGCATATTCTCCTGAAACGTGAAAAACAGTAACGGGAACATTGACTGCGTTTCTTACTTCGCGAACGATGTCTAAATAAGCAATTCCAGGTTTTACCATTACCATATCAGCACCTTCTTCAACATCCCAAACGGCTTCCTTTATGGCTTCAATACGGTTAGCATAGTCCATTTGGTAGGCTTTTTTGTCTTCTGGGACTACAACATCTGCATCTCTCGGAGCACTATCTAAAGCATCTCTAAAAGGGCCATAATTTGCTGAAGCATATTTTGCGGCATAACTCATAATACCAACATTATGAAAACCTGCAGCATCCAATCCTTGACGCAAACGCAACACACGACCGTCCATCATATCCGAAGGTGCAACAAAATCAGCACCCGCCTCGGCGTGAGAAACTGCCATTTTTACTAAAGCCGCTACGGTAGAATCGTTTTCGACATCCCCGTTGGCGATGATTCCGTCGTGACCATATATCGAATACGGATCTAAAGCCACATCGGGCATGACAATCATATCGGGACAAGCCGTTTTGATAGCACGAATGGCCTGTTGCATCAATCCATTTGGATTCCATGCTTCAACACCCGCGTTATCTTTTAAATCTTCACTAATTTTTACATATATATTTACCGCTCGTATTCCTAAAGCATAAATTTCTTTAACTTCTTTTACCGTTAGATCTATCGAACGACGAAAAATCCCTGGCATTGATGGAATTGCGACATTTACGTTTTCGCCTTCTGCAATAAACATAGGAAACATAAAATCGGTTGGACTTAATGTGGTTTCACGAACTAAACTTCTAATGGATTCATTGGTGCGTAATCTTCTACCTCGGTGTAATGGGAACATAATTATTTATGATTTTAGATTGCTGATTAACGATTTAAGATTTAAAACAAATTTGTAGTTTCATAAATCTGAAATCATCAATCGTAGTTTATTTATGATTTTAGCTCCAGAGGAGTGTAATATTTATAGAATAGTTTTGTGAAATTTAAGTTGAGCTCCAGAGGAGCGACATTTTATATGTCTTCGAATAGATATTCATTTTTAAAATCAACATTAAACAATTTTAAAAAATCTATATATTCTTCTTTGAATGTTTTTGTCTTGTGATGTTCTTCTTGATTCTCAATGTAATTGATAACATTCGTCAATTGCGAATGACTATATGAAAACGCTCCGAATCCTGTTTGCCATTCGAATTTGCCATTAATCCATCCTTTTTCATTAATAAATCTAGAGGAATTTGCTTTGATATCTCTAACCAAATCTGATAATGCTTTATTAGGTTTCAATCCAATTAAAACGTGAACATGATCAGGCATCCCATTTATGGCAATTAATTTTTGGCCTTCATTTATAATAATTCCCGTTATATATTTAAATAATTCATCTTTCCAATTATTGGAAATCAAATTTTGCCTGCCTTTGACAGCAAAAACAATTTGAATGTATATTTGAGAATAGGTATTTGCCATATTAATATACGTATGAATATTACGCTCCTGTGGAGCTCTACTGCTATTACTACTTATTTTCTATAAATATAGCGCTTCTCTGAAGCTCAAATGAATACGTAAAATTATTTTTCTATAAGTATAACGCCTCTATGAACCTTAAACAAATCAATCGGATTTTCTATTCTATAACTATAGCGCTTCACTTAAGATTTAAATCCAATCAATCGGATTTTCTAATACTTGAATTAATTTCTCTTCTTCACTTCCAGCTTCTGGATGATGGTCGTAAACCCATTGCACATGAGGTGGTAAAGACATCAAAATACTCTCGATTCTTCCGTTGGTTCTTAAACCGAATAAAGTTCCTTTGTCATGAACTAAATTGAATTCTACATATCGACCACGACGTATTTCTTGCCATGTTTTTTGTTGTGGATTATAAGGCAGTTCTTTTCTTCTTTCTACAATAGGAACATAAGCTTCTAGAAAACTATTGCCGACTTCTGAAACAAAGTTAAACCAATTTTCCATGCTCATCTCTTCTGTTGCTTTGCAATAGTCAAAAAACAAACCACCTATTCCACGAGCTTCAAGGCGATGTGCGTTCCAGAAATAAGAATCACATTGTTTTTTATATTTTGGATAAAAATCAAAATTGTGCTTGTCGCAAGCGGTTTTGCACGTTTGATGAAAGTGTTTTGCATCTTCTTCGAACAAATAATAAGGTGTTAAATCTTGTCCGCCACCAAACCACTGTTGGATAACATTCCCGTTATCATCATACATTTCGAAATAGCGCCAATTCGCATGTACAGTAGGCACCATCGGACTTTTAGGATGAATAACTAAACTCAATCCGCAAGCAAAAAAATCAGCTTCACCTACACCAAACATTTTTTGCATTGCTTCAGGTAATTTACCGTGAACAGCCGAGATATTCACTCCGCCTTTTTCAAAAACTTTTCCGTTCTCAATGACGCGCGTTCTTCCGCCACCACCTTCTGGGCGTTCCCAAAGATCTTCTTTGAATTTGGCTTCGCTATCAACAGCTTCTAATCCTGCGACGATTTGGTCTTGCAGGTTTTGTATGTAGGTGTAAAATTTATTTTTCATCTATTTGTGTTTATTTCAATTGAAATAAAATGTTTAAAAATGTTTAAAAGTATTTAAAAGTATTTAAAGAAAAGTGGCGGTTTGTGGCGGTTTGTGGCGGTTTTTATTTATTTAAAGGTGTGTAAAGCGTTTAAACGTATTTAAAAGCGTTTAAACGATTTGCCAATAATAACCGGGAGTATTTATAATCTTACCTTCCATTCTTAAAGCAGATAAATAATTAGTGACTTTGTTTCTTTTTTTGTCTTCCGAAAGAACCATTGATAATTTTGGGATAATTAAATTATCAATTTTATCTCGTTTTGTTTTTCCCCATTTTTTGAGATATTCAATAATCATTTTCTTAAAATGAGCATCATCAAAACTTCGATTGGCTAAATATTCAGCTTGTAAACCTTCATCATTTGTAGATTCAACAATTTTGAATGACAAATAGCTATTGGGTCTTCGGCCTTCTATATATTTCAATTTTCTTAAATGTTTAGACTCTTCTTCAGAAATCTCTTTTTGTTTTTGAACTTTGTCCAATAGAATAATTTCATCTAAACCTAAATCCGCATTTTGGATAATAATTTTAGCAAAATTTTCATCTAAAATCTTCCCCGTAATCGTTACTTTAACTTTATTATCATTAAAATCATAATCTGGTAAAGGGAAAAAGCGTTGTTTTTGAAAATTGAATATTTTTCGAATACCTCCGCCTTGTGTTTCAATCATATCCAAGTTTTTCATCGCTTCAACTAAAAATGGATTACGATATACTTCCTCTGGAGTGTCATTCAAAACCACATCTTCGACTGATTTTGGTAAAAAAGAACCGTAATTAGAAAAAACTAAATGGTCATCTTCAAATTCAACAACATTAATTCTTGCACCTTTTGAATAATCTTGATGCGCAATAGCATTGTTTAATGACTCTCTAATATTGAATGGCTCATATCGCAAAACTTCATCTGGGAATAAAGTCCCATCACGTAAATAACGGTATTTTAAATTTCTGATTTTTTTATAAACCTCATCAACAGACAACAAAAGAGGAATGGAGAAAATCTCAAAATCTTTATCTTGATTATCAAGTGTTTTTAGATTCCATCTGATTTTTACAGAGGAATCTAAAAAATGTTCTGATTGATCTTTACCTAAAAGGATCAAAGCAGTTCTGGTAATTTTTTCTTTTATAGTGAGTTTGGCTTTGTTAAGAAAATCGATTGTATTCCAATTATCTACTTCTTCAGAATATTTAGGATTTCTTTTTTTAAACTCTATTTTAGCTTTTTGTATTGCATTTTCATCTAAATCGTCAATTGTAGCCTCTTTGATAATGACTTTGGACCAATCTTCATTGATTTGGACTTGAGTTAATATAGCATCCAATCTGGCTTTGGTCATTTCAACCAAATTATCATCTATTCTTTGCCATGTTTTTTTATGTGCATAAACGGGTAATCTGAATTGATGTTTTGGGATATGAAAAATCCAAACGGTTTTATTTGTGTCTGATGAAATAATTTCTTCAATTTTAAAAAGATCTGAATTTAAATTTAAACAATTACCAATAATTCGAAACTTAATATTTTCAATCGAATAGTCTGCAAATTCTTGAATTCCAACAACGGCATGTGTTTTGTCTTGAATCCCAATTATTAAATTACCACCCTGCATATTGGCGATAGCAGAAATATACGAAATAATATCATCACCAGTTCTGCCAGAAACAGCACTTTTTAAAGACTTAAACTCTTTCCATTCGCATTTTTCATTCTCGATTGGAAAGTTAGTTTTTAAATAATTATGTAATTCGTTTTCAAGGACAGCATTTGTAACCAAGCCTTTTCCTTCGGAATTCCCTCCGATACAATAGGCGAATTCTCCTATTTTTGTTTCCCAATTAATCTTCTTAAGAATAATCAAACCAACAATGTCTTGAGAATTTATTGCTCTGATTGCAAAAGTAAAGTTTGTTCTGTCTTGAATTTCTTTGTTCTTAATTGTAATATATTCTGTAGATTTTTCAGTTGTTATATTACTCGAAAGTGTAACTGGAAAGAATCTACTAAACCGTTCACTATTCTCAAAAATAAACTGATGCAACTGATTTGCATCGGATGGTTTCAATTTATCAATAATGAAATTCTCATTTAGTATCATTTCCATTATGAATTAGCTTTTGCAGAAGCAATTTTACTACTAATTCCAAACGAAAAAGTCTTGCTTTCTGATTGAATGTAATTGTAAACAGCTATTCCTTTTGGTATAAAATCATATTGACTATCTTTCGAAAAAGTAATCAAAAAATCAGCAAATAGTTCTAACTGATTCCAATCCAAATGAAGAGTTTGTAAATGAAGAATCAATTCTTCTTCTTTGAAATTGTCTAGACTTTCGATATTCATCGCCAAATCTTTTAAATCATTTTCAAGGTAAAGTAGATCTTCTAAATTCCAAAATTTAGGTACATAAACCAATGACATCAATTTTTTGAGAGTGTTGTCTATTCTAATACTTTCTTGGTCTCTTAAGCCTTTGTTTAGCATGTTATTTGAGTTTTCAGTCGCAGTCGCAGTTTTCAGATAAAACTGAAAACTGTTACTAATTTCCGTATTCCTTCACCGCGTCAATGAATGCCTTAGCGTGATCAACAGGAATATTAGGTAAAATTCCATGACCCAAGTTTACGATGTATTTGTCTTTACCAAATTCGTCAATCATTTCGTGAACTAATTTCTTGATTACAGGAATTGGAGATAACAATCTTGAAGGATCGAAATTACCTTGTAAAGGAATTTTTCCACCCGATAAATATCTTGCATTTGTAGGTGAGCAAGTCCAATCTACTCCTAAAGCAGAAGCACGGCTCTTGCCCATTTCGCCAAGAGCAAACCAACATCCTTTTCCGAAAACAATTACTGGAGCATCATCTGCCAATGCTTCCACAATTTGATTGATGTATTTCCAAGAAAACTCTTTATAATCAGCTGGAGATAACATCCCGCCCCAAGAATCAAAAATCTGAACGGCATCTACACCCGATTTTACTTTTTCTTTTAGATATAAAATAGTCGTATCTGTGATTTTTTGCAATAAAACATGTGCTGCCTCTGGATGTGAAAAACAAAACCCTTTTGCTTTATCAAAACTTTTAGAACCTTGACCTTCTACAGCATAACACATGATTGTCCATGGCGAACCTGCGAAACCAATTAATGGAACCTCATCATTCAACATTTGTTTGGTTAATTTGATCGCTTCAAAAACATATCCTAAAGTTTCATGTACATCAGGAACAATTACTTTTTCTACATCTTGAATCGTACGAATAGGATGTGGAACAAAGGGTCCAAAATTTTCTTTCATTATGACGTCAATTCCCATTGCTTGAGGAATTACCAAAATATCTGAAAACAAAATTGCCGCATCGGGTGCAATTCTACGAATGGGTTGTACCGTAATTTCTGCAGCTAATTCAGGCGTTTGACAACGAGTGAAAAAATCATATTTGTCGCGCAAAGCAATAAATTCAGGCAAATATCTTCCTGCTTGACGCATCATCCAAACTGGTGGGCGTTGTACTGTTTCTCCTTTTAGTGCTCTTAAAAATAAGTCGTTCTTAATCATGTCTTTAAATTTTAGCTTGTGGCTCGATACTTTCCGTATTATAATAGTCTAAAACTTCCGTAACAACAGAATCGATTGTTGGTATTTGGGCAATTACAATGTTTTTAACTTTGCTTAATTCTAATGCTTTTGCGGTCGTATTGCCTATGCAAAAACAAATTTCTTTTTTAATTTTGTTATTTTTTAAATAACTTTCAATGGCCGATGGACTAAAAAACAGAACTCCATCAAATTTTTCCTGATCTGATATTTTGAAAGGTGCTAATGTGGTTTGATAAACTTCTATTTCATTAAATATTATTCCTGCACTTTTTAAAGCATTTGGTAACGTTTCCATTCGTAAATTTCCGCTTAAAAAGGTATAAGTTTCCTTATTGTATATTAAAGTAATTATCTCCGCTAATTCGGATGCATAATCCATGTACACGTCAACTTTAAAACCATTATGTTCAAGTAAATCTTTTGTTTTAATTCCTACACAAAAGACTTTTTTGGTTTTAAGGATTTCCCAACCGTTTTGTTCCATTAAACTTAACACCGCATTTTGGCTACTAAAAATCAAATTATCATTGATTTTATTTAATTCAAAAAGGTTGTTTTTAATTTCGATAAAATCTTGTTCTAAAAGATCAAAATTAGCATCAAGGAATGCTTGTCTTTGTTCTGCTGACAATGTTTTGGTTGATAAAATACTTATTTGGCTCATTATTTTTCCAAATTATTTTTAATTTCCGTCATCAATTGCGCTCCTCCGTTATCAAGAATTTCTTTAGCCATATAATAACCGAATTTCTTCCATTCTTGCATTGGAATTGTTTTCTCAACTTCCATTTTTTGTTTACCGTCTATAGAAAACAATACGCCTTTGAACAAAATATCATCCTCTACAAATACAGCCAAAGCACCAATTGGTGCGGTACAACCACCTTCTAGTGTTTTTAGAAATTGTCTTTCGATATGCGTACATACTTCGGTATCAATATCGTTTAATTCGGCTACTGCTTGACGTGAAAATTCATCATTTGCCATTGCTACAACCACCATTGCTCCTTGTGCAGGTGCGGGAATCATCCAATCGAGATTGATGTAATTTTCTGGTTTTAAGTTGAGGCGTTCTAGACCTGCAGCAGCAAATATAGCTCCATTCCAATCATTATCTTTCAGTTTTTGCATCCTAGTATTTACGTTTCCACGTAAATCTACAACGGTATGATTTGGATATTTATGCCACCATTGTGCTTGGCGACGCAAACTACCCGTTGCGATTGTTCCTGTTGTAATTAAAAAATCGAGATTGCCTTTGTGAAGTAAAATATCTACAGTGTTTGCTCTTTCGAGAACCGCTGCTTGAACAATTCCTGCTGGTAAAGCAGTAGGAACGTCTTTCATGGAATGAACGGCGATATCTATTTGACCATTGATCATGGCAAGGTCTAAAGTTTTGGTAAAAATTCCTGTGATTCCGAGTTCGTACAGGGGTTTGTCAAGAAGTATATCACCTTGAGATTTTACAGCTATAATCTCTGTTTTATAACCTAAATCGTTTAGTTTTTTTTCGACGGCATGCGCTTGCCAAAGTGCCAAATCGCTATCGCGTGTTCCTATTCTAATAACTTTTTGAGCCATATTATATTAAAACATTGTTTTATTTTTTAACCATTAAGAAATTAAGCTTCATTAAGAGTTATTCTTTTATTAAAAAAATTTTGAGAGCATTCTTATATCCTGTACGACTCCTAATTGTGAAAAATTTATATTTAATCTTGAACCTTTTTATTTTTTAACCATTAAGAAATTAAGTTTCAGTAAGAGTTATATTAAATTTTACAAATTTCTTAATCTTCTAATCTAGAAAAGAATTCGTTTACAAATGGCTTCATTGACTTTGTTATGTTTGTTGAATTAAAATTAATCAATAACCCTTGAGGTCTTTGCAATAATTTCATATAGGTTAATAATTGTGCTTCATGAATAGGTAATAGAGTCTCTATTGCTTTTAATTCAACAACAACACAATCATTCACTAGTAAATCGATTCTTAAATTTGATTCCAATTCAAGATCATAATAATCAATCTTGACTTCCAATTGTTGTTTTACGTCATATCCGTTTCGTTCTAATTCATATTTCAAACATTGCTCATAAATACTTTCTAAAAGTCCAGGTCCAAGTTCTTTATGAACCTTTATGGCAAATCCAGTAATTTCATAAGACAACTTGGTAACGTCTTTTTTTGTCATAGATTTTTAAAAACCATTTATAACTTAAATTCACTGTTTCTGTAAAACTTAATTTTCTTAATATCTTAATGGTTAATCATTTAAGACAAATTAATTTTATATTTTTCTTCGACTTCTGAACGTGCGTTTTTTGGTGCCAATTGTCCAATTTTGAATACTTTTTCGATCCATTCGATGCTTTCATCTACAGTAGTATTCTCTTCTTTTAAGTGACTTGCAAAATGATTAGTGATTTTTTGAATAATTCTAGAACTAATCAATTCGGCTTGCTCTTCATCAAAATTAGATAATTTTTTTCTTTGAAAAGCCAATTCTGTCGTTACAATATCGTTTAATTTAGCTTTTAATGCGTGGATAGTTGGGGCATATTTGCGACCATTCATCCAGGTATTGAATTCTAATTTCATGTCTTCGATAATTGCTTCGGCGGCAGGAATGTGATTTTTTCTTCTTTCTAAAGTATCATCTGTCATTTGAGACAAATAATCCAGGTGAATTAAAGTTACACCTTCGATTTCAGCTACATCTGGATTTACATTTCTTGGAATGGATAAATCTAAAATTAGTAGCGGTTTTTTTAAATTTAACAGTGCTTTGTCAATTGTTGGATTTTGAGCGCCAGTGGCAACAACCAATACATCCGTTTGGTGTATTTCTTCTTGCAGATTTGCATAATCTTTTACAATAACATTTAGTTTTCCAGCTATTTTTTCGGCTTTATTCTTGGTTCTATTCACCAAAGTGATGTGCCCGTTTTTAGTGTGTTTTACTAAATTTTCACAGGTATTACGACCAATTTTTCCTGTTCCGAATAATAGAATGTTTTTATCTCCGACGTTTTCTACATTGCGGATAATATATTGAACCGATGCAAACGAAACCGATGTTGCACCAGAAGATATTTCAGTATCTGTTTTGATTTTTTTGCTCGCTTGTATGACAGAATTTACTAAACGATCTAAAAAAGTGTTTACTAAATTTAGTGATTTACTTTGATTAAAAGCATTTTTAATTTGGCTGATGATTTCAAAATCACCTAAAATCTGACTATCTAAACCAGTTCCCACGCGAAACATGTGATTAACAGCTTCTTGATTTTTATAAATAAAAGCAACTTCTCTAAATTCTTCTACCGTACCATTACTATTTTCGCAAAGTAATTTTATTAACTCATATGGGTGATTGGCAAAACCATAAATCTCTGTTCTATTACAAGTAGAAGTAACGATTAATGATTCTATTCCTTCGACTTGAGCTTGAGCTAGTAAATTAGATTGTGCTTCTGCATTTAAACTAAACTTTCCTCTAATTGTAGCATCAGCTTTTTTATAACTTAAACCTAAAGCGTAAAAAGTGGTCGTTCTGGACATGTTAAAATTTTCCATATTATACTTTTCTTAAAAAGTTCAACAAAATTATTACTATCTATTCTATAAAAACAACGCTAGAGGTACTTTTTGTGTCGCTATGAAATTTATTGATTCAAAACAGCAATTCTAAATAGTAATTATTGCCACTTATAGTCAAATCAAGCCTTCAATAGATAGTTATGTAGATTCGTTCTAAATAACTCCTTCGCTTTTGCTTTAAATTATATACGAGAAAATATCGCTTAGGGTTCTTAGGAGAAGTGTTAAAATTTATAATTCCTTAACTTATAATTATATAAGAGTATTGAATAAATTATTCCACTATCAGTTTTAAATAAAAACGCTATCTGAAAAAGATAGCGTTTTTAATAAATAACAAAATTATTTCTGAACAATTGGAGTTCTTAAAGATTCTAAAACTGCAACAATATCAGTATACAGTTCTGTGTTTGCAGCAACTCCATTTTCATTAGCAGCGGCACCAACATATCCTTCGAATTTTGTGTACTCAGCAGCATTAATTTTAGTTCCCATACGTGGGTTTTTTGCTGGATCGTGAGTAGCAACCATATTCAAACCAGAATACGTGTTTACTGCATTGGTTCCTCCTGTATTGTACGAGAAGAAATCCGTTAAATTGTCAGATAATTTAGCAATATTTGTTGCTTGCGTATCGCCTGTTTCTGCCAAAAGAGGTGCAAAATGAGCGCTTAAATTTCCTGTAGCATTCGCTTGCACATCGGCAACAATCAATCCTATTGTTCTATTAACAACTTTACGGTAAGACAATCTTCCTGCTTCGATCATTTTTCCAGTATTATCAGGATCAGGAACCATTTTTGTTCCGCCCAATCGTTCGTAGATTGACGCTTTTTCCATTGGGATAACTGGAGCGTCTTCATCCTTGCTACAAGATGTAAAAGCCGCAGCCGTTACTAGTAATACACCTAAGGTGATTTTTGAGAAATTTTTCATGATAAAAAGTATTAAAGGTTAATTAAAAATTTGATTTAAAGATCTAGCCATTTTATAGCTGAAGCTGTTTTGGTCTATTGGACATACTTCTTTGTTTGCCAGATTTGCAGCCAAAATATAACGATGAGCGTTATACGGCCTTTTAGTCATTAATTCGTCATAGACCTTTTTCGAATTAGTGACCGTATTGTTATGGAAGTACACCACAACATTCTTTTTTACAATTATAGAATCGGAGGTTAATCCTTTAATCGATCTTAAATCTGCACAAATTTGTTTGGCTTGATCAGCGTCTATAGCTTCCTTAAAGTCAATACGACTAACTTGCAGATTAGGACTTTCATAAACTGCGGGTTTAGCCGTAATAATGTGAAAAAGCATAATTCCAATAAATAGCACAACAACTACTACTGCTGTCCATAGTCCTCTTTTTATTATTTTGTTATTTTTCATATCGTTATTCTTTAAAATTGCTTTGATGTTAAAATGATATACGAGGACTTTTTAATTTTGGTTTGTTTTTACAACAAAAAATATTTATTTAGAATTACTTTAAATAATTAAAACAAAAATAATCTCATGCTTTTTTATACATCTAAATTATTTAAGGCTTGAATTCTACTGTACTTAAATTTTTAAATTTATTTTAGAAAACTCTAGCGAGATTAAAACCAAAAAATACATCTCCTGTTTTCCAGTCTCCAGTTGTTCTTGCTAGATATCCAGCTTCGTCAATACCTTGAGAATTGGTAAAATGCATTTGAAAAACGTGTCCCCCCGTTTCTAAATCAAAACCAATAGAAAACTCATTAACATAAAGAGAACCTGGTGCTCTATTTAAATGTGCTGCATAATCCATGTTTAAAGACCAGCGTTTAGAGAACTTATACCTTCCACCAAAACCTAAAGCATATTGTGTATTACTTTGTGCTTCATCATCTACAAAATTTTCATGAAAAAACGTAGGCGCTATTTCCAAAGAAAGTTTTTCAGTAAATTTTCTAGAAATTAATAATTGAGCGACATACGTAAACCGATCTTCGAATTGCAGTTTCGGATAATTACTTTCTTTAAGTGTATTATTGATAGATAAACTGTTAAATCCAACTATGGCTACGGGCAAACCACCTTTAACTTGAGGAAACAAAGTGTACTTTACAGCTAAGTCATAAGCTAGTTGACTTCTTCCAGCACTTACTTGAAGTCCGTCAATTACTCCGTAAATGAATTTAATTTGAGTATTTGCGTTATCTAATCCGTAGAAACCTTCAAAGCCATCCTTCAAAGAGCCAAATCGGTGTGCTACAACAAAATACATATCGCCTTTTGCTGCTACTTTTGTAGACTCTAGATTAACAATTTTTAAAGCTTTAAATGCAGAAGCTACTTTTTCGTTGGTAACAGGAATATCAACACCTGCCAACAAATCATTTTGGGAAAAAGTCAATAATGGTAATAATAATACTAATAGGAAAAGTTTTTTCATGAGATTATATTTTAAATTATTTGTGTTTAAGGTTTAACGAACAACAGAGCTTTGATCTATTTTAAATTCTCCAAGTAGCTCATCGTATCCTAAAAAGCGTGCTTTGATTTTTACCGTTTTACCCGCTTCTAGATTTTTTGGCAAGTTGGATTTGAAGGTTGCAAAAACTTTCTTACCCAAAACGATTCCCTTATTTGCCATATCTACAGCCGATATTGTTGCTGTTAATTCGACCGTTTTATTTTGATACTTATTATAAGCTAGCGAATCATTTACTGTGAACTCTTTTTCAAGTCCATCAATTGTTACCACATAATCGGCCGTTTCATTGCTTATATCTCTATGCGCTTTATACGTATAGCTGTAAACCAAGATTCCAGCTGTCAAGCAAATCGCGATTCCTAGAAGTATTTTCTTTTTCATAACAAGTTTTAATTGTGTTTGAACTATCTACGTTAAAAACTATGTTTTGGTTTTAAATAATAAATATGCACTTCAAAAAAACTACAGGATACATTTTACCGTATATGTTCTAGAATCGCCTTTATGCCTCCTTATTTAATTTTTAAAACCAGTTCTTATGAATTTGAAAACTATTTTTTTTGCCTTATCATTTTCCGTACTTCTTGTGGGTTGTACTGATGAAAACCCAAACAGTTTAATGGCTGATACCCCTTCTACGGGCGTAACAACGTATACCCAAAATGTAAAATCGATAATCGACAACAATTGTGTTGTATGCCACGCAGCGGTTCCAAAAAATGGAGCTCCAATGTCCTTAGTGACCTACGGCCAAGTGAAAGAAGCTATTTTAAATCGTGGTTTACTTAACAGAATTTCATTAGAAAACGGCAACAGTTCTTTAATGCCAAATGGTGGACCAAGAATGCCACAAGCCACAATAGATGTTATTGTTAAATGGGAAAAAGACGGATTACTAGAACAATAATTAAAAGTAGAATTATGAAAAAAATTTTACTTGTAACAATGCTACTCCTCTCTTTGAATGTGTTTTCCCAAGAGAAAATGCTTACCAAATCAGGAACAATAACGTTCGACGCTTCTTTTCCTACTTTTGATGAAGTAAAGGCCACTAATAATAGCGTGACTTTTATTTTAAATCAAGAGACGGGAGAAGTAGCCTGTTTGGCGTTAATGAAAGCTTTCCATTTTGAAATCGCGTTGATGGAGGAACATTTTAATGAGAATTATATGGAAACCGACCAATATCCCAAAGCAATTTTTAGAGGACAAATACAAGAATTTGACCAAAAAACACTTACCACCAATGCAAAAGACTACACGTTAATAGGAAAGTTAGAACTGCATGGTAAATCTAAAGACATCAACGTTATTGCGCAGATTAGCAAGGTTGGACCTAGAATTAAAATTGTTTCTACATTCTCGGTAAATACAAGTGATTACAGCATTCCAATTCCAACGCTTATAAAATATAAATTGGCTAGTAAAGTAAATGTTCAAATTAGCGCTGTTATGATCCTTGATTACAAATGATAATGATTCGTTTATATCAATTTTTTAAAGAAAAAAAGTCATTTCAGCAGTAATAGTCGTTGTACAATTCTTTTAAAAATTGGATAAAAGATGATGAAATCTTTAGCCAAAACGCCATTCGAAACGTAGTATTAAAATTTAGAACTTTTGCTTAGCAGCAACCTTGCATTCGTTTTATCCTTAAAACAATAAAGATTCTATAAATTTAGGATCAAACAAAGGATAAACCACGAAAAATATCTAATTTTGAAAGAAAAATTATTCATTGTCATAAGAAAGACAATTGTAACTTTACTAACGAAGATCAATAAAATGCAGGAAGAAATTAAAATTGATGATGATTTTATTTTGATTCGTTTTCAAAATAATACCAATGAAATAAAAACTTTTCAACGTCCAATTGAATTGGGATTGATTCAATTTCATTTTGGTTTAAAAGGAAATGCCAATTATATTTTCAATCAGGGAAATTATAACCTAAAGCTCAACGAAGAAAAAGCACTACTTTTTTATAATACTGAAAAAGAATTGCCGTTGCATGTTGAAATGGCTCCAAAATCTTGGTTGATTTCTATCTTTGTTTCTATCAAAAAGTTCCATGGCTTATTTACTACAGATGCGGAACACATACCTTTTTTAAGCAAAGAAAACAAAGAGAAAAAATACTATAACGAAAGTGACATTAGTCCCTCAATGGCGATTGTTCTGAATCAAATGTTTCATTATAATTTGAATCCATCAATAAAGAACTTATATTATAAAGGTAAAGGCTACGAACTATTGAGTTTGTTTTTCAATAGAAATCAAGATCCGAACGCCGAACAATGTCCTTTTTTAGTTGATGAAGAAAATGTACTTAAAATTAAAAAAGCCAAAGAAATCATAATTGCAAATATGGCCGAACCGCCAAGTTTACAAGAATTAGCAGATCAAATAGGGTTGACATTAAAGAAACTCAAAATGGGTTTTAAGCAAATTTATGGCGATACCGTTTACGGATTTCTATTCGATTATAAAATGGATACCGCTCGAAAATTACTCGATAGCGGTTCGTATAATGTAAACGAAGTTGGTCTTAAAATTGGCTACAGCACAGGAAGTCATTTCATTGCAGCATTTAAGAAGAAATTTGCTACTACTCCAAAAAAATACCTGATGTCTTTGAATAGCAATGTTTAAATGTGCATCAGTTTTAGATATTAAATTATAAGAAAAAAATAACATTTATCATATTTCAAAAAAGTGGGTTTCGCTACTTTTGAACAAAATTAAAAATCTGCATATGAAAGGCGTATTATTAGTAAACTTAGGTTCTCCAGAAAGTCCAACTCCAAAAGATGTAAAGCCATATTTAGATGAGTTTTTAATGGATAAATACGTAATAGATGTTCCGTTTTTATTAAGAGCATTGTTGGTACGTGGAATTATTCTTAGAACTAGACCCAAAAAATCAGCCGCCGCTTACGCAAAAATATGGTGGGATGAAGGTTCACCACTTGTCGTTATTTCAAAAAGAATGCACGAAAAAGTAAAACCTTTGGTAAACGTTCCTGTTGCTTTGGCGATGCGTTACGGAAATCCTTCTATGCTTGCAGGACTTCAAGAATTGCACGACAAAGGAGTAAATGAAGTGATGCTTTTCCCTTTGTATCCACAACATGCCATGGCTTCTACTACAACAATACTAGTTTTAGCCGAAGAATTGCGTAAAAAGCATTTCCCAGAAATGAAATTTACCATTGTTCCCGCCTTTTATAACAAACCAGATTATATAAAAAATGTAGCTGATTCTATTAAAAAGAGCTTAGAAACTTTTGAATACGATCATCTTTTGTTTTCGTATCACGGTATTCCGGAACGACATATTCGTAAAACGGATGTAACCAAATCACATTGCAAAATAGATGGGTCTTGCTGCAACACACCATCACCAGCACATGAATTTTGCTACCGCCACCAATGTTATGAAACGACCAAACAAGTTGTAAAACTATTGGGAATTCCTGAAGGTAAATACAGCCAAACTTTTCAGTCACGATTGGCGGGTGACAAATGGCTCACACCTTATACTGATGTTGAAATAAACAAAATGCCAGAAAAGGGAATTAAGAGTTTAGCCGTAGTAACGCCAGCATTTGTTTCGGATTGTTTAGAAACACTCGAAGAAATCGCCATGGAAGCCAACCACCAATTCAAAGAAAATGGAGGCGAAAACTTCTTCGCAGTTCCTTGCTTGAATGATAGTGACGAATGGTGTCAAACAGTTGGAAATTGGATAAATGAGTGGGTTGGAAATTAAACTCACTTTCAACTGATGTAGTTTTTAACGCATTTATAAACTAAATCGTCATTAAGTTTAGTTTGTTTAGTTTTTTTAAACTAGCTTTTAATTAAGTTTAGTTTTTTGACGAATACCTATACTTAACTAATTATTAGTCTATATTTGCAAAAAGAAAATATTACAAAATGAATTCATTTGTAGCTGGAAAATATATAAATCAAGGATATTACAAAAGTTTTCAACCTAACTTTATTAATAGAGATTGGCAAATTGATGACATGGCAGTCCTCCAGTTATTAAGCAAGGCGGATCGCTTTTTAGGAAGACTGGATATGTATTCCGAATATGTAAATATTGACTTATTTATTCGAATGCACATTGCCAAAGAAGCGACTCAGTCTTCAAAAATTGAGGGAACGCAAACCAATGTAGAAGAAGTTTTTTTTAATAAAGATGAAATATCTGAAGAAAAAAGAAATGATTGGGAAGAAGTTCAAAATTATATAAATGCAATGAATGAAGCTGTAAGATTATTGCATACTTTACCATTCTCATCAAGATTGATCAAGCAAACACATAATATTTTATTACAGGGAGTAAGAGGAAAACAAAAACTACCAGGAGAATATAGAACAAGTCAAAACTGGATAGGTGGAGCAAGTATAAATGATGCAGTTTTTATTCCCCCAAATTTTACAGATATTAATGAACTAATGTCGGATTTAGAAAAATTTGCTAATGACGAACTAAATCCACTACCTGATTTAATAAAAATCGCAATAATTCATTTTCAATTCGAAACTATCCATCCATTTTTAGATGGAAACGGTAGAGTTGGTAGGTTGCTTATAACGTTATATCTAGTTGATAAAGGAATTTTAAAACAACCTATCCTTTATTTGTCTGATTTTTTTGAAAGAAATAGGATGCTTTATTATGACAATCTAACCAGAGCAAGAACCCATAATGATATTAATCAATGGTTAAAGTTTTTTTTGACTGGTGTGATTGAGATTGCAAAAAATGGCGTTGAAACTTTTAACGGAATTATGCAGCTGCAAAAAAATCTTGATCTTAAATTAAAAACATTAGGTATTAGAAGAGTAGAAGCTCAAAAAATAATAGATTTTTTATACACAAACCCAGTACTTGATGCTTCTAAAGTTGGAAAAATAATAGGCAAATCAAAAGCAACTCATTATAAATTGATTGCCGATTTAGAAAAATTAGAGATACTAAAAGAAATATCTGGCACACAAAGAAATAAACTATATGTTTTTAAAGACTATTTAGATTTATTTAATAATAATTAATTTTAAATTATGTACGAATACCTAAAATCCCTGCACCTCATCTTTGTGATTACTTGGTTCGCCGGACTTTTTTATATAGTGCGTTTGTTTGTATACCAAATTGAAGCTGCTGGTAAACCGTCACCAGAAAAAGAAATTTTGCAAAAACAATACAAAATAATGACGTACCGCTTATGGTACATTATCACTTGGCCATCTGCGGTTTTGGCTAGTATTTTTGCTTTTTGGATGTTGTTTTTTACTCCCATGGGAAATGCTTGGTTGCAAATGCCTTGGATGCACGTAAAACTTGGCTTTGTTTTTGTGTTGTATTTATATCATTTAAAATGTCAGCAAATTTTTAGTCAATTACAAAGAGACGAAGTAAAATACACCACCAATTTTATGCGCTTGTGGAACGAAGTTGCCACAATTATACTGTTTGCAGTTGTTTTTTTAGTAATCTTAAAAAATGCTGTCAATTGGATTTATGGCGTCGTTGGTATCTTTTTGTTTTCGATTACTATTATGTTAGGTTTTAAATTTTATAAAAAAATTAGAGAGCGAAATAAATCGTAGTTATGTTTAAAAACCTCAAGGTTCCCATGTTTTCTTTGCGCATAAGAATTTTTATGTCAATGATTATTTTAATTATCGTGGCTTCCTTTTTGTTGTTAAGTATTTCTATCATCCAATACAAGAGCGTAGCTAAAGAATACAATCAAAAACGAGTAGAAAACAAAGAGTATTTTGTAAAAAAGCATATCAATTACATGCTTTCGAATTCTACCTATCCGCTGACTAGCGAAAATATTAAAATAATTTTCAAGGATAAAATTAACGAAGTATCTGACATACAAAATGCTGAAATAAACATCTACACCTTAGATGGCGAATTAATTAAATCATCCAAAGAAGCCTTTTCTGTAGAGAAAAAATCACCTGCAATTCCAAAATTTATTTTAAGGCTTGTTATGTCTTCTATTAACAAGCGATATGTAGACGTTAAGACCATTAATGGAATTAAATACCGCTCTTCTTATAGCCTTATAAAGAACAAAAAATTCAAACCCATTGGTATACTGCTTCTACCCAACATTCCCGATGACGGATATTACGAAAAAGAACTGAACAATTTTCTTATTCATTTGGCACAAGTGTACACCTTTATGATTATTGTGGCTTTTGCTTTGGCTTATTTTTTATCTGCTTTTATTACCAAGCCTATCAATGATTTTGCCGAAAAATTGAGCGAAACCAGCTTAAAGCAAAAAAATGAAAAGATTCCATTTTCGGCCAGAATTAAAGAAATAAACATGCTGTTAGTAGCTTATAACAGAATGATTGAAGAACTAGAACGTAACGCCATTAAATTGGCACAGAACGAACGCGACTTGGCTTGGCGTGAAATGGCGAAGCAAGTGGCACACGAGATTAAAAATCCGCTTACTCCTATGAGATTGACCGTACAGAGTTTTCAAAGGAAATTCAATCCTGAAGATGCACATATAAAACAAAAATTAAATGATTTTTCGGACTCTTTAATTCAGCAAATAGATACCATGAATTCGGTTGCTTCTGCATTTTCTAGTTTTGCCTCCATGCCATCTCAACAAAATGAGGTCTTGAATGTAGTTGAAGTTGTAGAATTAACTTTGGACATTTTTAATGAGGACTACATAGTATTTGAAAGTCAAGAAGAAGAAATTGTTTCGAAAATGGATCGTACACAACTCATTAGGGTCATAACAAACCTAGTTAAAAATGCCACCCAGGCCATACCGGAGAACCAAAAGTATAAGCTCGTTTTAGTGACCATAAAAAGAATCGAAAATCAAGTAGAGATCACTATTAAAGACAACGGAATTGGTATTCAAAGACATAATATCGAAAATATATTCGAACCTAAATTCACCACCAAAAGCAGCGGTATGGGTTTAGGCTTAGGAATTATAAAAAATATCATAGAAAACTACAATGGAACTATTACCTTTGAAACAGAATTTGGAAAAGGAACTGCTTTTACTGTAATTCTACCCATAATTAACTCATAATATTCTAAAATGAACTACGAAAATCTCTTAATTACAATAGAAAATAACATTGCAACTGTGGTTATCAATCGCCCTACAAAACTAAATGCGTTGAACATTGCAACCATAAAAGAGTTGCATACAGCGCTTAAAGGATTAAGTAAAAACGAAGCTGTTAGAGTGATTGTTTTAACAGGAAGTGGCGAAAAGGCATTTGTTGCGGGCGCTGACATCTCCGAATTTGCTCATTTTACAAGTGTAGAAGGAACTCAACTTGCGTTTCAAGGACAAGTGCTGTTATTTAACTTTATAGAAAACTTAAAGACTCCTGTGATTGCAGCCGTTAATGGCTTTGCACTAGGTGGTGGTTTAGAACTTGCTATGGCGTGTCATTTTAGAGTAGCGTCCGAAAATGCCAAAATGGGTCTGCCGGAAGTTTCTCTTGGAGTTATTCCAGGATACGGAGGAACACAACGTTTGCCACAACTTGTTGGTAAAGGACGTGCTATGGAGATGATTATGACAGCAGGAATGATAACAGCTGATGAAGCCAAACAATTTGGATTAGTTAATCACGTCGTACTGCAAACAGAACTCTTAGCGTTTTGCTATACCATTGCTCAAAAAATAATAAATAATTCTCCTTTTGCAATTGGTAAAGCGATAAAATCAATAAATGCCAATTTTGTAGACGGAAAAAACGGTTATGATATCGAAATTAAGAATTTTGGAAAGTGTTTTGGTACCGAAGACTTTAGCGAAGGAACTAAAGCGTTTTTAGAGAAAAGAAAAGCTGTTTTTACGGGAAAATAAAGAGGAAGTTGGCAGTGGTCAGATTGCAGTTTCAGATTGCAGATAATGGAGGCTTATTACTGTTCTAAGTTACTTTACAATTAAAACAATATACACTTGGAAGTTTGTTTCCAATAACAATCATCAAAAAAAATAAATTATGTCCTTTCAACCTGTATTTGCTGAATTTTGGGAAAAAGTAAAAGAGAGCATTGCCAATAAAACGTATGCCAAATTGACTTTGGCTAAAACTATTGGTGATACTGAACTGAAAAACATTTACGTGCGTCCTGTCTTAAACGACGGTATTTTTAGCCTTTCGATTATGGCGCGATACAAAACCGAAGAAATAGAAAGTTTTCATACACTTGATGAAGCCTTTATTGTGTTGGCTCCTTATATGAATAATCCATTTTTGACAGCACTTTTATTTACAACAGAAAATGACATCACCTTTAAATTAAATAAAAAACGTGTTGCAAGTATTATTGAACAACATCCAACTTTTAAAAATGCTTCGGATGTGATTTTGGAGATGAAGGAGAAGGGGCTTTAGTTTGCAGTGTTCAGTCTTGAGGCGGCAGAATGCAGATTTAAGTTGTGATCTTAATGTAAATTAATTATTTCAACGCAGTAGTCTATTGTGTTGTAATTAAAGATGTTATCAAAAATAAACAATGTTTCTCACTAGCCCCGATCGCAGTGATATCCTTTACTTTTTTTCTTTAAAAAAGTAGAGATAAAACGAAGAGCGGGAAACATGCTTACTGAAAATTACTATTGATTTGGTCCTAAAAAAAATCTAAATCAGTTAAATTTCTAGATACGAGTCACTATAATTCCCCGTCCCATTCGGCGTAAAATTGTGCTAGGAAACCTTGCATGTACTTGTGTCTTTGTAGCGCAATCTCTTTTCCTGTTTCGGTATTCATTTTGTCTTTTAGCAACAGTAATTTTTCGTAAAAGTGATTGATTGTCGGGGCTTGACTGTTTTTATAAACTTCTTTGGTCATGTTTAAGTTGGGTGCAATGTTAGGATCGTGTAATAATCTATTCTTGAACCCACCATAATTGAACGCGCGTGCGATACCAATCGCGCCTATTGCGTCTAAGCGATCCGCATCCTGAACGATATCTAGTTCTATTGACGAGAAGGTTCTTTCGGTTTTTCCGCCCTTAAAAGAGATGTTATTTATAATCTGGATAACATGTGCAATTACTTCTTCCGGAGCGGCTTCTTTTTCTAAAAATTCGCGGGCAATTCTAGGGCCTACTGTTTCATCACCGCCATGAAATTTACTGTCGGCAATATCATGAAGCAAAGCGCCAAGTTTTACAACATCTTCATCGCAGGTTTCGTTAATAGCGATCAGCAATGCATTTCGATACACTCTCTGGATGTGAAACCAATCGTGCCCGCTCTCGGCGTTTGCTAATTTTTCTTTTACAAAAAGTATTGTCTTGTTTACTAAATCTGGATTAATCATGTGTTGTTTATTTGTACAAAAAAGCTGATTTTTAAAGTCTAAGCCTCAAAAATCAGCAATTTCAATATATTAAAAAATCAATTTCAATTTGAATGGGAAAATTGTTAATTCTAAATTAATAATCCGTTGTAACAAATCTGAAATCTAAATCTGCATTGTAAAATCTATAATCTCGCTGGTTCTACCCATTTAAACTGAAAAGATTCGGAAGGAATAACTAATCTTTCAGAGATTCTTGCCATTCTAGCAGGCAATTTCATTAAATAATCACGTGCTTTCTCGGCTTCATCAGTCAAGCCTGAAAATTTATCTATTTCCCATTTCTCTATTAGTTTTTGCATGATATCTACATAATCACTGGCTGTATATACACCAATACGTTGCGCAGAATCTGAAAAATGTTCAAAAGCGGAACTAATTTTATTTCCTGATTCCCTCAAGAAATGAGCGGGCATCACAATTTTGGCTTTCATCATGTATTGAAAAGCAAGCATCATTTCGCTTGGATCAATTTTGAATATTTCGGTGACAAATTGACTATACGCATGATGATGACGCATTTCGTCACCAGCAATCATTTTGCACATTTTAGCCAATTTCTTATCGCCATAGCTTTTAGCTAGTTGTGAAACACGATTGTGCGAAACATAAGTAGCTAATTCTTGGAAAGAAGTATAAATAAAGTTTTTGTAAGGATCTCTACCGGTTCCGATATCAAAACCATCGTTGATTAAATGCTGTGTAGTCATTTCGATTTCGCGCATGTTGACGCGACCGGATAAATACAAGTATTTATTTAGTAAATCACCATGACGGTTTTCTTCACCTGTCCATTGGCGAACCCATTTGGCCCAACCATTTCTTTCTAAATTATCGACTCCCTCAACTTCCATTAACCAATTTTCGTAAGTAGGTAAAGCTTCCTCGGTGATCATATCTCCAACCATCGCTACCCAAAAATCATAAGGTAAATCTTTTGATATCTCTCTAAGTTCTTTTACTTCCTCCAAAAAGTTATCACTTTCAGAATTAGGTAAAAAGTCCGATGGCTGCCAAATTTCTTCTACTGGTATTAGGTATTGATCAACAAAACCATCAACCTTATTTTCTAGAAATTGCATTACTTCTAGACGAATGTTCTTTATAGACATTTTATTTAAATATTAAATTTTTATTCCTTTTACAATTGCTGCTTCTGTTTGTTCCATGATTGTGGCAAAATCGTGCTCTTTAACAGCGATTGCTTCATGAATTACAAAGGTAATGCGATTTCCTAAACCATAGGGAAAAGATCCATATTTTACGAGTTTCCACGAGTTATTTATGCTTATTGGCACCACATAAGCAGAAGGTGCATACTTGCACAAGATTTTCAATCCACTTTGTGCGAATTGCTTTGGCTTTCCATCTTTACTTCTTGTCCCTTCTGGGAAAATTACCGCCGATCTTTTATTTTTTTCTATGTACTCTGATAGTCGCTTTATTGCCGGAATTGCCTGTTTCGGGTCTTTCCTATCAATTACAACAGAGCCGCCGTGACGCAAATTAAATGACACGCTAGGTATTCCTTTCCCTAACTCTTTCTTGCTTACAAACTTGGGATGAAAGGCTCTTAAGAACCAAAACATTGCAATAATATCATACAAGCTCTGGTGATTGGCAACAAAAATAATAGGCACTCCTTTAGGAATACGCTCTCTGTTAGAAATACTGAAAGTAGTACCCAATAAATGAACAATTCTTAATAGCACTAAATTAAGGTAATCGACACTTTTCTTATGTGCTTGATATCCAAAAACGTTCAAACAAACCCATTGAATAGGATGGAAAACGACTAGCACTAATAATATAAGACTTAAAACGATAAAAGATAAGGGATACGAAATTAACTTTTGCATACTATCAAATTTAGAACAAAAGTAAGAAATATATTTTTAGGAGTATTTATATCAAAAAAATTAATAACACAAACAACACCTTGTTGAAATACAATGTTTTAGAAATTGTTTCAAAATTTAATGGAGTATCTAGATCGAAAATCGTTTCAAAAAAAGAGTCACAATTGCAGTAAACTATCCTATTGTATGGCAAAACATAAATTGTACCTTTGAAACCTGATACCATTTATTATAAAATGAATTTTACTTATCCCAAAAACGAAAAACTCAAAAGCAAAATCGCAATAGGATTATTATTTACTGAAGGCAAGTCGGTTTCTAAGTATCCGTTGCGTTTGGTTTATAATACAGGGACTTTTGGGGAGGGAGAAAAAATAAAAATAGGCGTTTCAGTATCCAAAAAGAATTTCAAGAAAGCCGTAGACCGCAACTATTTCAAACGGGTTTTGCGTGAAACATATCGCCTCAATAAACATTTACTGATTGATAATCTTGACCAAACGTATTCGTTTATGTTTTTTTACCAAAGTAAAGACCGACTTACTTACGAAGAAATCAACCGTAAAACAATTCAGTTGTTTGAGAAATTTTTGCTTCAAATCAACGCAGAGAAAAAAGTATAAAAGAAAGAGGATTTTTAATCTCTGATGAATTTATTTTTACCGCAAATAAGCATATTATTTAAATTTGAAGTTTACTAAATGGTTGTTACTAAAAGTACAAACTAGTTCATACTTTTTTTACTTTAAGTTAAAACTAAATTAACCCGTGGACTGCAAGTACACATGAAAGACTTTAAAGCGAAATATAAAAATTTAACCACATAGAATCATAGAAAAAAAAGAGTATAATACCCCTCCAGATAGCTATCGGGATTGGATTCACATAGCTCTGTTTTCTATAAATAAAGTGAAACGTCTTTCAAAACGAATACAAATCTTCTACCTATCTGGTTTAAAAAAGACAAAAAGTGAATTACGCCCAACGCGTTAAATTATAACTGAAAGCAATAAAATACCAAACGTATTGTATTTAATTCTTATTTTAGTACAATTAAAATCAATCCCCATAAAATGAAAACGAAATTTTTTCAAAAAAAATATATCATTCCACTTGTTGCCTCTGCATTTTTGTACGTGGGCGTTAGTTTTAAAGACGACTACTTTGAAATCGCGAAACAGCTTGAAATATTCACTACGCTATTCAAAGAATTGAATAAAAATTACGTAGATGAAACCACACCTGCGGAACTAATGAATAATGCTATAAAAGGTATGCTCAGTTCGCTAGATCCTTACACCGTTTATTTTAACGAGCAGGAAGTGCTGAAGTTTAAAATAAATAATACTGGCGAATATACAGGTATCGGAGCTTTGATAACTCGCAAGAACGATAAATTAATCCTTAGAGAAACCTACAAAAATTTTCCTGCGGACAAAGCGGGACTGAAGCCTGGAGATGAAATCATTCAAATTGGCGACACACCATTGTCCGACTTTAAAGACGATGCTTCTCAGCTTTTAAAAGGATCAAAAAACACCAAAATAGACATTAAATACGTTCGTCAAGGGAAAACACTTTCAACAGTAATAATCTTGGATGAAGTTGAAATAAAATCGGTTCCCTATTTTGGCAAGATAGATGACAAAACAGGTTACATTGTTCTAGCACGTTTTAACAATAAAGCTTCAAATGAAACTAGAGAAGCATTAGAACAATTAAAAAGAGAAGGTGCGGAACGAATTGTACTTGATTTGAGAGACAATCCTGGTGGTTTACTAAATGAAGCGGTAAATATTTGCAATCTTTTTGTACCAAGAAATGAGGTTATTGTAACCACAAAATCGAAGATAGAGAAACACAACAACACCTACAAAACTTCTAAAGAGCCGATAGACACAAGAATTCCTTTAGTGATTTTGGTGAATGGTAGAAGTGCTTCGGCCTCCGAAATTGTTGCAGGTGCTTTGCAGGATATGGATCGAGCCGTAGTGCTAGGAAGCCGTAGTTTTGGAAAAGGATTAGTGCAAAGACCTGTAGAATTAACGTATGGCACCCAACTCAAAGTGACTATTTCCCGCTATTACACGCCGTCTGGCAGATGTATTCAAGCATTAGATTATGCCCATAAAGACAAAAATGGAGTCGCCATTCGAACAGATACTAAGAATTACAATGCTTTTAAAACAATAAAAGGAAGAGTCGTTTATGATGGTGGTGGGATATTGCCAGACGTTGAAATGGAAGACACAAAAACGAGTCCTATAGCGAATGCGTTGCTAAAAAATGACGGTATTTTTAATTTTGCAACAGCGTATTATTACAAAAACCCAGATCTAGGAACTAAAATTCCAGTTCTTACGGATGCGGATTATCTTGATTTTAAAAAGTTTCTGAAAGCACAAAATCTTACTTTCGATACAGAGACGGAAATTGCCTTGAAAAATACTTTAGCTACAGCCACAAAGGAAAAATTAGACGAATCGATTGCACCAGAATATCAGCAATTGCTAACGACACTTCAAAAAAGTGAGAATGCATTATTAGATAAAAACCAAAAAGAAATTAAAGGTTTATTGCTTGATGAGATCATAAAACGCTATCAATATCAAGAAGGACTGTACAATTATTACATAAAAAACAACCCTGAAATCAAAAAAGCAGTTACTATTTTAAGTAATCCGGTAGAGTACAATACGATTTTGAAAAATTAAACTACTTAATAGGCAAGTAACAGAAACATTATAAAAATATCGCCACAGATTAAAAATGATTTTCTTTAATCTGTGAATCTGTGGCAAAAAAATTTGCTATCAGTCCTCTTCGAAAAGCTGGACCGTCATCAAAACGAATACTTATTTTATTTTAATCATCTCAATATGCGGAATATCATCTTCAAGATACATTTCGCTCGTTTGAACAAATCCATGACTTTCGTAGAATTTTTTGAGATACAATTGTGCGCCAATGGTAATGCGGCTTTCGCCAAAGTGAAGCAAGATCGCGGCAATGGCTTCTTGCATTAATTCATGACCCCATTTTTTATCGCGATAATTGGCATCAACCGTTACTCTTCCTATCGACGCATTCTCGAAACTAATTCCTGCTTGAAAGAGTCTAGCGTGAGCAACAATTTTATTCTCAAAGATTCCAAAAAGATGTAGCGCTACTTTGTCCTTACCATCAAGATCAAGATAGACACAGTTTTGTTCGACTACAAAGATCGTACTCCGCAATTGTAGTATATCATACAATTCGAAGACAGTTAGTGACTCAAACGGCTTTATTTTCCATACTATAGACATTCGTAACTTATTTTAAAATTATTGTAAAGAACAATAAACGCACATTGCAATTAAATGGGAATATTACTTGAAATTATTGAACGTGAACACCTTCGATAATAGCTTGTAATTCATGCATGAAATTGCGCTTATCTCTCGAAGGTGAATAGGTAAAGCCTATTAATAGTAATGCTTTGTTTTTATCTGGATCTAAAATCATATAATTTACAAAAGGCCCCGACATAAAACTGTCCTTTAATCTCCAAGTTCCTTTTACTTGAAAGGTAACTCTTCCATCAATAGTCGCTGTGGAAAAATATGTTGGATACGTTCGGTCAACAGACATAGTTGAAATAGATTCAGCACCCTTTATGTACAAAGCACCAATAGAATCTTGAACTTTCAACATCCTTTCGGTTATAGTTCTATCACTATAGGTAGTAGCTATAGGCACTTGAGTAATCAGTAAGCTTGAGCTGCCACTCATGAATTCTCTCTTTAGCCATATAAAATGATCTTTTTGAAGAACATAGTTGAAACCGATGGGAACTTTTATACCGATCTTAAATTGTTTGGCAATAATTCTTGGACTAAGTATCGAATCATTGAGTAGTCTTTGGTGCTCCGTTAATTCTCCTAATTTAATGATCTGAATCATTTTAGGAGCATTTTGTTCAATGATGTCAAGAATTCGCGACCTTGTTCTTCCGAAAATATGAAAGACAGTTTGAGGAGAAGCGTATTGATTTTTTTTTATTACAAAAGAATTCCTATCGTCTGTTTTTATTACGATAATCGTCCTGCTTTTGGTCATAAACCCTTCCATCAAATTGATTGGATATTGATTAATGTCAAATTGCGGCTCTTCTTTTTGTAAGCCGTCAACAGGATTGGCAAATTTATTTCGAATGCTATCACCAATAACACCATTCCATAACTTTTCGTCAATAACTAGGGAAATGGAATTGATTTTTCCTGAAGAAGCAGTAGGTATTTTATCTTTTTTCTTAGAACAAGAAAAAAGGGCTCCAATACAAAAGAATACTAAAACTAATGATTTATTCATTGAAAGCTAATTATCGAATAGACTTCAAATTTATAGAAGTTTATTGTATTATAGCAGAATTTTAAGTCCCATTCCTGGTTTTAATTCGTCACCAGTAATATTATTCCATTCTTTTAAGTCAGAAACAGTAACACCCGGATATTGTTTAGAAATGCTAAACAGTGAATCTCCTTTCTTTACTAAGTAATTAGCTTCTTGACTTTTAACATCAACAATAGACTTATCTTTTTTCTTAAAGGAATCAGCATTAGCATTGTTTGTAACAACGACAGCTTCATTTTTAGTCACAATTAAAGACTTTCCAATCGCAAGTGTAGCGCCTGATAAATTATTCCATTGTTTGATATCCTTAAGAGATGAACCGAATTTTTTAGCAATGCTTTCTAAATTGTCTCCTTTTTGAACCACGTAGTGTGCGATTTTATCATCAGAAACTTCAACAATTTGACCTTCATTATTAATTTGATTGCTTGAAACTTGCAAAAATGCCCCTAATCTAACGTTATTAGTCGTAAGGTTATTCCATTCTTTAAGTTCTGCTACAGTGACATTATTTTTACTAGCTATAGCGCCTAGATTATCACCTTTCACTACAGTATAAAATCCAACCGAACAAGAACTTAAACTATCATTGTTTCTGACTTTAGATTCTGCAAGAACAACTTTAGGAGCTTCAGCTACAACACTACTACTTTTCGCCATGATAGCAATGGCCTTATCAGTTGTACCCGCGGTCATTATCTTTAAAGATTTACCATAAGCAATCGTATTACCTTTTAAATGATTCCATTTCTTAAGATCAGCAACAGAAACATTATTTTTGTCAGCAATAGCTCCTAAATTATCTCCGCGCTTTACTTTGTAAAACTTAGTTCTAGCAACATAGCTTGTTCTAGATGAACTATTGACACTATTAGAGTTTCTCCAGTCAATCGTTTTCTCTTTTTTATTTCCTTGATACGCTGCGTAGGCATAAATTTTATCTTCATTTGCAGCAAATACAGCCGCTTTTTTTATAGGTAATGTTAAAAAGTGATTTCTATCGTTATAATACGGCACAACATTTCTTTTGTATGAAGGGTTAAGTGCTTCTAGTTGTGCGACAGGAACATCCAGTAAATCTGATATCTGTGCAAAAGACATTTCTCTCTTTATCATAATCGTATCAGTCTCAAAATGCTGTACAACTGCTTTTTTAGGAACAATACCATGTGCTGTGTGGTACTCATAAATATACATTGTCGCTAGAAAAGCTGGAACGTAGCCTTGCGTTTCCTTCGGTAAATTTTTCTTTATATTCCAAAAATTACGCAGACCACCAGAACGTCGAATAGCTTTGGTAACATTTCCAGGTCCAGAATTATATGAGGCAAGTACTAAATCCCAATCGTTAAAAATACTAAACATATTGCTCATATACTGGGCTGCTGCTGTCGATGATTTTAATGGATCACTTCTTTCATCAACATAGGAATCAATATTTAAATTAAATTGTTTTCCAGTATGATACATAAATTGCCACAGTCCTGTAGAACCCATTTTTGAAACTGCTTTCGGATTTAAAGCTGATTCTACAACGGCCAAATATTTAATTTCTAAAGGCACATTTAACTTTGCCAATGCTTCTTCAAAAATAGGAAAGTAATATTCTGAGATTGCCATTTGATTTTCAAATGCTTTTCTTCTATGCTTTAAAAATGATTTAATTAAATTCTCTAGACCTTGATTGTATTCAATGTTAAAAGGAGACTTAGCATCCATAGCCGCTAAACGCTCTTTTAATAATGTTGTAGGTAACTCATTGTCTATATCCTTATCAATGTTAACCGTATTGATTTCGGTATCAACATCAGCATACAAATCAAAATTAATAACTTGATTCATCCATAAACTATCTACTCTCTGTGTAGTGTCATACGAAACAAAACTGTTCTTAATCGAGTCTAGATAAGATTCTGAACCATTTACATTTGAACTTCCATCCTTTGTCGAATAATTTTGAGAAAAACCAACAAATGAAAGAAAAAACAAAAAGGCTGTAGTGGTATTTTTTAAAGTCATAAATATATTTTCAAAGTGCTATTATTCACTGAATTACAAAATCTTGGGTTGCAAACATACTAGGAATATTTTAGAAACAAAAATGAAACATGTTAAAAGAACTAATAAAACCGTTGAACTACGTGAACGTAAGATATTTGTAAGTAATAACAATCAAACAAATGTTAAAAATAAAAAAGAAATATATTATAATTAGTTATAAATCATTAAAGTACCCTAAAAAATTAAATATACAAAAAAATCCCTAAGCACAAAACAATGCCAAGGGATTTCTCTTTAAACCATCAATATCTTTAAAAATAAAATTAAACTTTTTAGTAAAATCAAAATTGTCTTACTCTAAAATAGCCGCTATTCCGGGCAATGTTTTCCCTTCAAGCATTTCTAACATAGCACCACCACCTGTAGAAACGTAACTCATTTTTTCTTCTAGTCCAAATTGCTTCACGGCAGCAACAGAGTCGCCACCTCCCACTAGTGAGAAAGCACCTTTTTCAGTCGAATTCGCAATATAATTACCTAGAGCAATGGTACCTTTTGCAAAATTTTCCATTTCAAAAACACCAAGAGGTCCGTTCCAAAGAATAGTTTTAGATTCCATAATGACTTTTTCAAAAATTGCTAATGATTTAGGCCCTGCATCAAGACCTTGCCAACCGTCTGGTATTTTATCAACGTCTACAATTTGAGTTTCAGCAGTATTCGAAAAATCATTTGCTGCAATAACGTCAACAGGAATATGAATTTGCACGCCTTTTTCTTTCGCTAATCGCAATATCTCTAATGCTAATTCCTGTTTATCATCTTCACAGATAGAGTCTCCTATTTTTCCTCCTAACGCTTTTACGAAAGTAAACGTCATTCCGCCACCAATAATCATGTGATCTACCTTGTCTAAAATGTTTTCAATCACTGTAATTTTCGAAGATACTTTGGAGCCACCAAGAACTGCCGTTACCGGTTTTTCGCTATTCTTTAAAACTTTATTCAAGCTTTCAATTTCTTTAGCTAGCAAAAGACCAAAACATTTATTCTCCGGAAAAAATTGAGCAATAATCGTTGTTGAGGCATGCGCTCTATGTGCCGTTCCAAAAGCGTCATTGACATAAATATCACCTAGTGAAGCCAATTCTTTTGCAAAATCAACATCTCCAGCTTCTTCTTCATCATGAAAACGCAAATTTTCTAATAACAAAACTTCACCTGGCTGTAAATTTTTATCAGCCTTTTTAGCTTCTTCACCAACACAGTCAGACACAAACTGAACAGGAACACCTAAAACTTCTGAGGTAGTCTTTAATATATGTTTTAAAGAGTATTTTTCTTGAACTCCTTTTGGTCGGCCTAAATGTGACATTAAGATCACACTGCCGCCTTGTGCAAGAATTGCAACTATAGTCGGTTTTGCCGCTTCAATACGAGTAGCATCGGTAACCTTGAAGTTCTCATCTAATGGAACATTAAAATCTACACGAATTATTGCTTTTTTATTCTTGAAATCAAAATTATGTAACGTTTTCATTGTTTTTATTTTTGTTTTATTTTAAGATTTTACTTTAATTTAAAATATATCTAAACCTGCTTTTAAATTCTAAAAAGTATTGTTTAAAAAATGTTATATGTAATCAATAGAAACACTAACATCAATTCGCATATTTTAAGCTGTTTCAAAAAAATAAAGCGCTATAATTTTTTGATTTATAACGCTTTTTAAGTGATTACTTGTTTATTCCTTTTTATTTTGTTGCCATAGTTCCATAGCCTTACTTACCTCATTGTAATTCTTAAGATCAACTTTCTGAGCCAACATAAAAGTTCCAAGATTGCCGCCAACTGCCACAATCTTAAATTTATAATCAGTGATTTTATAAATGGATAACTCTGGTAAAGTAGCAGTTGCATTTCGTCTAACAAAGAAATAATGTAATTTCACACTGCCTGGAACTGTTTCAAAGGCAATGTTGTAATCAAATGCTAGACTGAAATCTGTAAACTGATAAGGCAGCGGTTCCCATTGGTCATTATTAGAGGAATTAGGCGTAAAATAAACCAAGACCATACCATTATCAAGTACATCTTGTGTAATGGAACTATTGTTTCTTACATAGTATCGGGAATAATACGAAGAGCTACTAGATGGAGAGGTTTTAAATGAGTAGCTGGAGTTCCAAAGCCAGTCGGCTGATGTTAAAGAGAAAACATCTGTTTTTACATTCGCATTTCCTTCAGGACCAACTTCCCCGTCCTTACTGCATGAAACAAAAAATAAAACGGCAATTAGAGGGATGATATAAAAACTAACTTTTTTCATAAATAATGTTTTTTAATTATTTGACTTTAGTGAGTAAATTACATCTTTAAAATCCAGTCTAATCTGCTCTGCTAATTTCTAAACTACGCAGATAGAATGAATTATTGATCTAATTTTATAACAAATATAGAATAATTAAAGTTCCTAATCCAAAACAAAATGAGAAATTGGTAACGAAATCGATATAAATCTAATAAAATCATACATTTTAAGTTAAAAAAAGAGCTCTAAAAAAAAGATGCACAATGTGCATCTTTATATATCTATAATAATTATCTGGGTTTACTAATCATGGACCGGATTCTCAGTACATGGACAATTACTGACCCCTTGTAAGAATCTAAGTCCTATTGTTAACGAATGCGTACCAGAATTATAAGATGCTAGATCATTTAAGGTTATTTGATACGAATAACCCATAGTAAATATTCCTTTTTGAAAACCTACAATAGGACCTACACCAAGTGGCTTGCCAATCTGATCATTTAAAAAACGATACGAAGCTCCTACCCAATAGTACTCCTCATACCTGTTGAATTTTCTATATTTAATGTTTAAATCCGTACTAGAACGTCCATCACTTTGAAACAATTGGTAAAACGCAGATGGTTCTATCTCGGCTCTGTTTCCAATATTAAAAGTGTAACCAGTATACAATTGGTAATTCGTAAGCAAATTAGGCTCCAATTTAGTAGTTGTAAAATCGAGGTTTTTCTGCAAAATATTGGTAGCGTTCAAACTAGCATAGAATGGTCCGAAACGATACAATAAACCAACCTCAAAATTATTATTGTTTGTTGATCTATCATCAGTAATTCCTGAATCTGGGCTAGAAGGGTCCATATTAGAAATATCTAATTTAAAAGAATTATAAATATACGAAATACCAAAAGATAAATATTGTTTAGAATAATAATCTAAAATAATGTGGTGTGCAAAAGTTACTTTCGCACCAGCTTGCTTGGTATACCCATTGCTGTCATTATACAATGACAATCCCACACCTGACTTTTCTAAGACCCTAAAATCGGCATAAAGTGCCTGACTTCTGGGAGCGTCTTTTACACCGACCCATTGCATGTAGCCGTTTAGATTTATCCTGAAATTATCACCAATTCCAGCATAACTGGGTGATACAATAAAAGGATTATCGGCTAAATATTGAGTGGCTACTGGAACATTCAACTCTTGGCTGTAACTATACGTTACAGCTAAGAGTGAAAAGTATATAATATATTTTTTCATTTTATAGAATTTAATTAGTTAGATAACAGGCTCACAATTCGTTATCTATACAGCGTGAAGTGACCAATAAACTCACGATCATCTTTGCTGTTTTTAAGTTTCAAGATATACCAGTAATCCCCCATCGGAAGCTCTGTACCTTTGTATTTACCATCCCAAGACTGACCGGCTCCAAAACGACCTACTTCACGACTATAACGATCGTACACTACGAACTCTATATCTGGATAGTTATTTGTGTTTGTAGGTTCCCAAGTATCATTCGTACCATCTCCATTTGGCGTAAAGATATTTGGTATTTTAATATCTATAAATACGAACGGTTGTGTAACGGTAAACGTACATCCATTAGTATCTGTCACAGTAACCGTATAGTCACCAGTATGATAATAAATGTATTTATTGTTAGAACCATTATCCTCACCATTAAAAGTGTATTGATACACACCAGATCCACCTGTTGCAGTAGCTACAATCTCATTTAAACCTCCCTGTGCCAAAGTCATAGTAAGAGGATCTACTTGATCGATTGTGAATGGATCCGTCGCATCAATACAAGTGTTTTTATGGTGTGCCATTATAAAGTGAGGGCCAGGACTAAGATTAGTAAATACATTACTAGCTTGCTCGACACCCGTTCCATCTAGAGAGTACGTCACATCAGCAGGGTTATTACTTGGGTCAATCTTCACAATAACCTTATTTGCAGGCATGTCATTTACACAGTCATAATCAACGGTTGCAATTGGATTTAAAGTAACGGCTTTATCTAATTGCACAATCAATTCAAATGTACACTTATTGGCATCTTTAATGTACACCGTATGTGTACCACCTGTTAAACCAGTAAACCTTACTTTATCTTGAACAAACGTTCCTTTAGGTTCGTCTAAACTAGTGCTATATGGCGCAGTACCTCCCGAGATTGTAATAGTGAAAGCTCCTGTTTTGTCTCCAGCACAATACTCTTGGTCAATAGACCCAGGAACTACAGAAGCGTTAATTGAAACTGGTTCTTTAATCTCGATTTGATCTGGAATAAAGCAACCGTTTTCATCTTGAGTTATAAAATCATATATTCCTGGCGCCAAATTGTTAAAACTGTGACCTCCTGTCATGTTACCAGTAAAGAACTGATTTAAATTAGGAGAAATCGCATACTTAATGATTCCTGTACCACCTGAGGCCGTAATCACTATTTTACCATCACCATTACCATTACATGTAACAGATACAGCTATAGCTGTTGCACTCAATACAGTATCAGGTTGCTTAATTTCGAAAGGTCCTTTAGTTAATTCACAATCACCACCACTTACTACATTAACATAATAAATTCCTGCAGGCAATTTAGTGAAGTTTCCAGGAGAATCCTGTGTTACTCCAGCAATTGGCGTATTCGTAGCATCTACTAAAGTGTAAAGGTAATTACCTAGACCACCTTTGGCAACAGCCACAATAACACCTGTTAAGTCATCTCTACATTTAACAACTGCGTTTTTAACATCGGTATCAAAGTCTAATGGTTCTAATGGATCGTTTTTAATGTCATTAGAAACTAAACTAACACAATTATTAAAGTCACGTACATAGTAATGGAATGTACCATTTGCTACTGGGAAAGTAGCTGTATTTCCAACCATAGCAATAGGCGCTGCAAAACTTGCATCTGCACTGTACGTATAAGGAGCAGTTCCTCCAGTCGCTGTAAGCGTCAATGTAGATTGCGTTAAACAAGTTTGCGAAGTTGCTAAAACCAAACTAGCTTCTACAATGGTAGGTTCTGTAATGGTAACTACAGCAGAAGTTGCTGTACAACCCCAACCATCCGTCACTGTAATAGTATAAGTACCCGCTCCTAATCCTGTAAATGCAGGATTCGTTTGAGGACCAGACGACTCTACTGGTGTAAGAGACGTATAATTTAAAGTATATGAATAATTACTTCCATCACCACCTGTAACTCCAGAAGCTGTAATTGTCGCAGATTTATCGCCAAAACAAGAAACAGTTGGCGTAATTGCGGCTGCAGTTACTGTTATTGCTGTAGGATTAGCTAGGATCACAGTTGTTGTTTTAACACAACCTTTACTGTCTTTAACATTTATTGTATATACACCTACACTTAAGTTTTCATAATAAGTAGTCGTAGAGTAAGGAGAGAATGGATTTCCATCTTTCAATACTGCAAATTCATAACCACCATCCCATCCACCAATGGCAGAAACAGTAATAGTACCGTCATTTCCAGGAACACATGTTATTTCAGTATGTGTTTCGGAAAGTACTAAAGCAGCTACTGGTTGATCGATAGTAAAACTAGTAGAAACAGAACAGAAAGGAGTATTTACCAATTCTGCTGTAACGGTATACAAACCAGCTGTTAAATTAGAAAGCGTAAGATCTACTGAAGTAGTCGTTCCGTTACTAGGTACTGGTCCTGTAACAACATACTTATAAATACCAGCATTATCAGGAGGAGTCAATAGATCTACAAGAGTCACCTTTACTTGTCCTTCATCTGAACCATAACAAATTACATCACTGTTTTTAGCCACTTTCAATTGGAAAGTGTTTGGATTTATAACATAATGAACCGTTTCGATAGTACAAGATGTCAATGCATTAGTAGCCGTAATTCTATAGTTACCAATTAATAAACCTGTAAATATACCTGTGTTATTTGTTTGTGTAACAGCTGTCGTCGTTTCCGTAATCACGTATGTAAGTCCTAAAATAGGATTGTTAGCTGCATCTACAGCCGTAGCAGTAATGTCTTCAAGAGTAGCACAAGTGATAAAGTTATTAACCACTACATTTATTTTAACCATAGGAATAAATGCATCGATTACTACATTAGCTACAGTACTTCCTTGACAACCTTTATTATCAAATACAGTGACAACATAAGTACCACCAGCAAAATTAGATTCTATATAAGAAGTGCTAGCACCCTTTTGAACGCTCACACCATTTTTGATGAAATCGTAAATAGTATACGTTCCTGAACCTCCTATTACTCCTGCAACTGTAATAGTAGCAAAATTAGCACCATTCGTTCCTGCAGTACATCCAAACTGAACTACTGTTGGAGCAGGAACTGTAATAATATCCGGTTCTGTAACAGCGAGTACAGCTGTTGCTGGACACCCTCTTCCTGAAACTACATCAACAGTATAGTTGCCTATAGAAGCTTTTAAACCAGTAAATAGATTAGAAGATTGTGGCCCTACAAGTACTGCACCATTAACATCTGTTCCAGTTAAAGTATACATATACACTGGGTTATCATTAACACCAGCTGCTGGTGTAGCCATACTAGCTGTAATTGTACCATCGTTACCTCCGTTACAAGTAACTGGCGTCATAGTTAAACCAAAACCAGTAACAATAGTAGCCGCACTCAAATTAAGCGTTACCGTATCGGTACAACCAGTATTGATGTCAGTAACCAAAATAGTATGAACACCTGAAGCTAAACCAGGGAAAGTAGCAGTTGCACCAGCAACAGCAAGACCTCCATCTATTTGATAACTATAATTTCCAGAACCACCAGTTGCTGAAGCCGTAATGCTACCATTATTAATTGTACAACTTGGTAAAGCCGTAATATTAGTATCTAAAGCAATAGGCTGTAATATGGTAACAGCTGCAGGGAATGTAACTTCACAACCAAATTTATCTTTAACAATAAGGTCATAAGTACCAGGAGCATTTACGATAAATACCTTACTTGTTTGGAAACCTGTTCCAATGCTGTAAGTATATGGTCCCATTCCTGTTGGACCATCTGTTACCGTAATAGTATACTCTCCAGTTGGAGTAGGACAATTTGTTGCAGCAGCAGTAAATCCTGCTGGCAACGGATCCATAGCAATTGTAACCAACAATGGTGCAGAAATACAACCATGAGCATCTTTAGCATAGAAATCCCATGTGTTACTTATCGCTGGATCAAGTGAAGCTGAATCAGAAGTACTGAAAACAGCGCTACCCAAACCTGCGCCCGAAATAACATAAGCATACGTATAATCAGGAGTTCCGCCTCCACCAATAACTTGAACTAACGCATTGGTTTTACAGTTAGCATTTACATTCGATACTAAGGTAACTGTAGCTATAGTAGGTTGTCCTACAGTTACACTTGCAGTTTCATCACATAATGTAGTATTATCAAATACTGTTATTTCATAAACTCCAAAACCTAAACCAGTTAATGGAATTGAAGCAAGCGTACTATTAGAAACAGTAGCAATAAACGGATTACCATCTTTAGTTACTGAATAATTATAATTTCCTGAGAATTTAGAAACATCAAAAGTAACTTTACCATCATCACCAGTATTACATGTCATGTCTGCAATTAACTGACCTGAAACTTCAATATTGACAACAGCTTCTACTTTATATAATTCTTGGTAGGTACAACCATTGGCGTCTGTTACTTGAAAAGTATAATCACCAGGGCTTAAACCTGCAAAAATATTAGAAAGTTGTTTAGCAATAATCAATACAGATGGAGCAATAGTTTCATATTGTAATGCCCCAACTCCATTTGTTGCAGTAAGTGTTACCGTTGCTGTTGGCACTGGACACGTTGGAGCAACTGTAAGAGCAAAATCTAAATCAGTAGGTTTGTTCAACGGGTTTACAACAATATCTTGAGGTACCGTTGTACAACCATTAGCATCTTTTACAGAATACTTAATTGTTTGAATTGCTCCATTATCATTTACTGTAAATGTATTTGATGTGTCATAAGTAACACCATTATCAAAACTATAGTAATAACCTGTACCCGTTCCTGTTGGCGTACCATCATGACCTACTACGGTAATAATCGTTTCAACACTACAAGTAGTATTAATTGAAGGGGTTGCAGTAGCAGTCAATTGAATAGGTTCAGTAATTGTTATATTTTGAGTAGCAGAAACACAACCTTTCCCATCAGTAACTTGTACTGTATAAACTCCTGCAGCTAAACCAGTGTAAATTCCAGAAGTATCTCCCGTTGTATTAGCAGCACCTGCAGTAATTTTATAAGTGTAAGGAACTAGTCCGTCAGCTGCAATAACAGTAAAACTACCGTCATTACCACCCGTACAACTTACGTTAATTTGAGAATAGGTAAACGTTGGAGTTATCGGTGTCGTTACAATAACATCATTAGTATTAACCGAACAACTAGCTCCGTTGCTATCTGTAATAACAAAATGATATGTACCAGCCGCTGTTGCAGTTGCTGTGAAACTGTTTCCTACTACTGGAGTTAAAACTCCTACGGTAGCAGCACCCAAGTACATTTGGTATGAATAAGGAGCAACTCCATCTTGTATTTCTACTTCTATCGTAGCATCAATAGGCGCAGCACAATACAGATCTTTCGTCAACGTAGCCGTCGCTAGTAATTGTTTTTCAATTATAAAATCTACAAAAGCTTCACAACCATGATCATCTTTAATACCTACTGTATAAGTACCAGCACCATTAAATGTTGCTATAGCACTTGCAATAGGGAAACCATTTACAGTGTACGATTTAACGCCATTATAAGTAGTGGTTACAATACTTAAATCTGTCGTCAAAGGAGCTCCTGTAAAACATTGCCCTACTGGAATCGTAATCGTTGGTGCTGCATCTCTTATCACTGTTGTAATAACTTTTGCAGAAACGCAACCATTAGCATCTTGTACATATACATCCCAAACCAAATCAGTCAAATTAGTTTCTACTGAAATTACTGGATTAGTATCAAATACAGTTGGTGCAGGATCTCCAGCTTTTACAGCTGCATAGGTATAAATTCCTGTGCCTCCACTTACTCCACTTACAGTAATTTGCGAGACGGTTTGTGTACAGAACACATTTGATGGTGTTGCTGTGAAAGTAATTGCAACAGGCTCAATTAGTATAACAGAACTTGCATTTTGACATCCTGTTGTAAGATCGGTAACTGTAACTGTATACTTTCCTGCAGAAAGACCAGTTAAGGTTATAACATCTCCTGTTACTGCTTGTACAAAAGGTAGTGCTGCTGGAACACTTGTTACTACAATACTATAATTACCAGTAGCACTAAATCCTGTAACAGTATATTCAGCTGAACCATTACCATTGTTACCGTTTGAACCATTACAAGAAATGTTTGTATCAATGGCTCCTAGTACAACAATAGGTGTAACATCATTTACTTTGTACGTTTCTTTATAGGTACAACCGTTATCATCCGTAACTTGGAAAACATACTCTCCAGGAGCTAACCCAGGGAAAATACCAGTTGCGTTTGAAGTACCTGACGTAATATTTTGATATGTGTATGGACCAACACCATTTACTATGTTAGTAATAGTAACGGTACTAGTTGTATTTGCAATTGGTGCACAATACACTGGAGTACCAGCAATGTCCATCTCTGTAGGAGGATTCAATGTATTAACTGTTTTTGAATCACTCGCTACACATTTATTTGCATCACGTACATAACCTGTAACTAGTCCTGGAGTATACGTTTCATACGTGTTTAATGTAGAATAATTAATTCCATCAAAACTATATTCGTACGCACCTGAACCGCCGCTTCCTGTAACAGTCACAATTGCCTTTTGAGCATTATTTCCTGTATCACAAGTTAATTTAGTGGTAATTGTAGCCGTAGCAACTATTGGAGTAGCCGGAGCAACAACCACAGTAGCATCATCTGTAGAACAACCTCTTCCTGAAGTTACCCTTACGGTATAAGTACCAGCAAGTAAACCATTGAAAATATTTGATGACTGAGCTACAGCCAATTGAGGGCCAGCTATAATTGCATAGGTGTAAGTAGGATTATCGTTACTAGCACCTAGAATAACTGTAATACTACCATTGGCATCACCCACACATAAAGCAGGTTTTGTAGTAGTACTGAAGACTACTGGAGTTGGTTTGATTAATGTAACAACCGCAGTAGTACTGCAATTAATAGGAGTAGCAGTATCCGTCATTGTTACAGTATACGTTCCTGCTGGTAATTTAGAAATAATACCAGTAGTATTATCTATAGCAACACCTACTGGCATTGGAGAAATAGTATAGCTATAAGTTCCTGTACCACCAGTACCTGACATAGTAATTACACCATCATCATCATCACATGTTGGCAATGCTGTAATTGCTGGTGTTGCTACTAAAGGTTTAGCGATAGTTATCGTTGCTGTTATTGGACAACCATTTGCATCCATAACTGTCACCGACTGTAAACCTGAATTCAATCCAGAAACTACATAAGGGAAAGCAGCTACATTTTGAGCAGCGCTTCCGTTAACCACTATAGTGTATGGCGCAATTCCTGGTGTAGTCAAAGCAACATTTAGTTCAAATGCACCTTCTACAACACAATTATCAGTAACGGTTAGGTCAATTAATGGTGTAGGATCTTTAACTAAAGTAACCATTGCACTTGGTTGAATACAACCATAGGCATCTTTGGCATGAACATAATATGTTCCTGCGTCTTTAGTAAATGTACTTGTCGCAGCCCACAAAGGATCTGTCGCCAATGGCGCAGTTGCAGAAGTGGTAACCATATATAAATAAGGTGCCGTTCCGTCTTTCGCTAACGCATTTATTATTCCTAACTTATTACAATTTTCATTTTTAATAACAGAAGCTGTTAAGCTAAGAGCAACAGCGGATTCTTTAATCTCAAAAATTGCTGATGCCGATTTACATCCATTGAATGCACCAGTGCCATTCTCAGTAAATTGAATATAATACTGCCCAGGGAATAAACTACCAGGACTTGGAATTGTAGTTCCATATGGCCCAGCAACAGTAACATCAATATTACCAATTCCTCCTACAGCAACATTAGTAAAAGCAGTAAATAATTGATAGTCAACACTAGTTGTTGAACCGTCAAATCCACTAATTACAAACGTAACGCTACCATCATGTGCATTTTTACAAGTAACATTATTAGGTGTAGGGGTAGAAACCATTGATGATGCGGGAGCGATAGGCTGATCAGCACCTTTAACAAAATAACAATCTGTTGTAAGATCATGTACTACAAAAGTATAAGTAACTCCAGGAACAAGGTTTGTAAAAGTTCTAGTATCTCCACCAGCAACGTCAGGAGTAAACCAAGTAGTGGTATAAGGAGCAGTGTTAAATTCTAAAATACCAAATGCATAATTACCGCTACCTACTAGAGAAATTGCTTTAACAATTGCAGTTCCACCACTCGTACAATCTGATGTTATTGTAGTAACATCAATAGTTAAATCCGAAGGTGGAGACGCCATTGTTATAGATTTAGAAAAACTACATCCATTTGCATCTATTGCATTTACAGTATAGACTCCATAATTAATAATAGTAAAAGTGTGATCTTCACGACCAGTAGTGACAGCACTATATGGATTACCAGCAATTACATCTCCAAAATTATTAGTTATAAAATACCTGAATGGATTTGCAATTGATGCAGTACCTCCTAAAACATTAGATATTGTAATTGAACCCAATGTAGATCCTAAAAGAGCATCACAAGTGATATCAATATTTGTTAAGTCAAAAGTAATAGCATCTGGTTGAGTTATAGTTATACTAGCAGGCACAGTGTTTACACACCCTTTAGTATCTCTAACTGTAACATTATACAATCCTGCAGTAAGACCTGTAAAAATATTTGATACTTGGTATGCACCACCATTAATACTATACTCAAAAGGACCAACTCCTTGAGTTGCATCAATAGTAACTGTAATAATTCCAGTATTGTCACCATTACATTTGATCTTTTGTGTTTCTGCTACTAAAGTAACTAGAGGATACACAATTGGTTTTACAGTTATTACATTAGACACTTTAGTACAAGCTGGTACATTAGAATCCGTAATTTGAAATTGATACGTATTTGCCGTTGTTGCGGTATAATTAAATGTAGTACCAGCAAAAGGTACAAGAGCACCATAAGAACCCGCTCCAATTTTTACTTGATAAGAAAATGGTCCAAGACCACCAAGAACTGTAACAGCAATAGTTCCGTCTGGAGTAGCTGTACAATCTAAATCTTTTGTCAAAATAGCAGTAGCACTCAATACTTCATTAACTGTAACGGTAGATGTTCCTATACAACCGTTAGCATCGGTAACTGTAACCGTATAGGTTCCTGGAGCAACCGTAAAGGTGTTTGCTGGACTAGGAGCAACACCTGTATTTATGTTATAAATATAAGGAGCAACACCGCCAGCACCAACAGCTACAACCTGGAAAGTACTTCCCGAAGCAGTACATTGACCGACTACCGAAGTAGTAACAGTAGGTGTTGGATCTAACACAACAGTAACATCTATAGGCGCAGCAGTAGTACATCCATTAGCATCTTGTACCCAAACATCCCATTGTGTATTAACCGTTGGATCTAAATTGGCAATATTCGAAATAACATAATCAGATGCAACTGGTGGAACACCATTTTGCACAAAAGCATATTTATAATTTGGTGTACCTCCTGTTGCAGTAATAGTGACTACCGCATAAGGCGTTTTACAATTTGCATTGACATTACTTAGCAAACTAGCAGATAAAACCGCAGTTGGCTGGGTAATAGTTATTGATGTAGTCGCTGTACAAAGCGTAGTTTCATCAGTAAAAACTACTGAGTAAATGCCTTGAGCTAAGTTAGGTAGTATAAAGGTCGTTGCTGTTTGACCTGTAACTGCAGCAGCAGCATTTACTTTATAACTATAAGTTGTCGCAAAACCACTAACGTTATAACTAATTGAACCTGTTGCATCGCCAAAACATTTTACGTCTGCTAACTTAGTTGCTGTTGCTACAATTGGTGCAACTGGAGCAATTTTTTTGGCTTCTTGTTTAGAGCAACCATTTGCATCGGTTACTTGGAAAATATAATCCCCAGGCAATAAACCTGTAAATGTTCCAGAAGTAACACCAGTTGTATTGATTGTTGTTCCTGAAACAATGATGTAGCTAAATGGTGCCAATCCATTAACAGTCGTAAGCGTAATGTTTGTTGTTGTTGCATTACACGTAATTGGAGTAAGACCTGAGAAGGTAATTCCAGTTGGAGGATTTAATTTTTTAACTATGATATTTTGAGAAACGGTAAGACAACCATTAGCATCTTTTACTTGGTATGCTACAGTTTGATCTGAAGTTCCATTGTCATTTACTACATACGTATTGGTAGTCGTAAACGCACCTCCATTAAAACTAAACGTATATCCTGGCGTTCCATTTGAAGCAGTTACTGTTACAGTAGTTGCTGTACTACAAGTTGTAGTAGCAGGAGCAGCTGCCGTAGCTGATAATGCAATCAATGGCTCAGAAATAGTAATTGGAGTAGATGCTGACGTACAACCTAGATCATCTTTGATCATTATGTTGTAAGTACCCGCAATTAAATTAGCAAATACATTTGAAGTTACATAAGCTCCACCATTTATACTATATGTAAAAGGTGCTTTTCCAGAAGTAGCGGTAACCGTAATGCTTCCTGTACTGTCTCCTTTACATTTTACATCGACTTTAGTAGTTGTTAGCGTTAAAACAGTCGCTTTAGTAATAACAATAATATCTGTAGAAACTGCTTGACAAGCTGGTGTAGCAGAATCAGTAACTCTAAAAGTATACGTTCCTGCTATTGCAGTTACGTAAGGACTTGTAGTTGGCGAATAAGCGCCTCCGTTGAATGAAACTGCATATGTATACGCACCTGTTCCTCCAGTAGCAGCGAAGTTAATAGTAGTATCTGCAGTACAAGTAACATCTACTACTGGTGTAGCTGTGATTGTTAATTGCGGTGCGATTACATAAGGAATAGAAGCAATACAACCAAAACCATCTTTGATTGTTAGCGTATAACTTCCTGGTGATAAAGTAAAAGTCGGGCTTGATTGAAAGTTTATACCATCTTTACTGTAGGTAGTAGTTCCTGTAGCAGTACCTGTGATAGTAACTGTGATAGGAGTTCCTGCATAACAAGCTGGCGTTTGTGGATCAATCGTTGGCACCGCTTCTAAACCAATAACGATACTTCTCTTCTCAATACAACCATTAATGTCTTTTACATATACATCAATAGTATTGGTTAGAATTGCTGTATCAACAGTTGTCAAACTTCCATAAGCAGTATTTGGTACCGCAGAAGGACTTTTTGCGTAAGCATAAGTATAACCTGGTGTTCCTCCAGATAAAGTTGGGAAACTAATGGTTGAAATTTTATTATTACAACTAATTTTACTTGCATCTAATGTAAAAGCGATCTGAGTTGGTGCAATTACTGTTACCGAAGCTGTATTAGAAATACAACCCGTTGTTATATCTGTAACTGTAAGTGTATAAGTGTTAGCCGGTAATCCTGTTACGGTTACCACATTTCCTGTTTTAGTTATTGTTCCTACATTTGGACTTAAAGTATAATTATAATTACCTAAACTACTTGCTCCAGTAACTGTAAAGGTTGCTGTTCCGTCTGTAGTTCCAAAACATTTTATATCTGTTTTTGCTCCAGCTACTGCAATTGTAGGTGCCGCAGCAATAGTTTTAGAAGCTTGTTTGGTACAACCGTTAGCGTCTTTTACTTCAAATACATAATTACCTGGGGTCAAGCCAGTAAAGGTACCCGTTACCGAAGAACCTACTGTAGGACCAGAAATTATAACGTAGGTAAACGGTGCAACTCCACCAACTGGAGTCAATGTAATACTTGTAGACGTAGCGGTACACGTAATCGCAGCCGGTACTGAAAATGTAATATCAGTTGGAGGATTGTATGCAGGGATGATAATTGTTTTAGTATCAATACAACCTTTAGCATCTTTTACTGAATAGGTGATAGTTTGAGCTGCAGTTGTATTAGTAACTGATAATGTATTAGTAGAAGTATAAGTGGCACTTCCGTTAAAGCTATACGTATAAGTTCCTGAGCCACCAGTTCCGGCAGAAGTTATAACTGTAGTAGTACTACAAGTTGTATTTGGTACGATTGAAGCCGAAGCGACAACTAGAGTTGGATTATTTAAAGTAATAGTATAAACTGGTGAAAGACACCCTTTACTATCTTTTACTTGATAGGTGTAATCCTTAGTGTTTACAGCTCCTACAAAAGCATTTAAACCTGTATTAATAGCAGGTGCGGTAAATGGCCCTCCATTAAAACTATAAGTAAATCCTCCTGAACCACCTGCACCAGTTATTGTTATTTGACCATCTGTACCATTATTACAGCTTGGATTAGTAGCAACTGCAGAAGCGGTTGGATTCGTTATTGGATCGATAGTGGCGGTTGTAGTTGTAGTACAACCTTTGGCATCCGTAATTTGAAATTTATACGTACTTGCAACTGCTGTTGTATAGGTAAAAGTAGTTGTCGTAGGGTATGAAATTGTTCCTGGTCCAGTTCCCGAAAGTACAGTTACAGTAAAAGGAGCTTTTCCTCCTGTCATTGTACCAGTTATAATTGCTGCTGATGAAGCAGAACAGTCTAATGCTTTTGTTGCATTCGTAACCGCTTTAAGTTCTGGAGCGATCTCAATATTAGCAATAGTAGAAGTACAATTATTGCTATCCGTAACTAAAATAGAATGTGTCCCTGGAAGAACATTAGTAAAAGTGTTCGAAGTTTGCCCTGCTTGTCCGTCTAGGCTATAAGAAAATGGAGCAGTTCCTCCTGTTACATTCACTACAAAAGTAACTTTATTTACAGTATCATAACATAAATCGGAACTAGCGTCCAAAGCAGCTGTTAACGTTGGTGGAGCCGTAACAATTACAGATACACCCGCAGTTGTAGCCACACATAAATTGGCATCTCGTATAAATACAGTATAAGTAGCAGAAGTTAGATTTGTAAATACTGCATTCGTACTGAATGGTTTGATTACAGTAACTCCATCAGCAGCACGTAGTTCATATTGATAAGCAGGTGTTCCTCCTCCGCCTACAGCAGTAATTGAAGCTCCTGTAGTACAAGTAGCTGTTTTAGTTACACTTGCAGTAAGTGTAACAGCTGCTGGTGTTTTAATGGTTTGCGGTAAGGTAAACAAACATGGACTTGCCGTTAAATCATATTGTACACGTACACTATGAGAACCTGCAGCTAAATTTTGAATAACTAAAGGAGAAGTTGCTTGTAATTGAAAAGCAGCTCCATCCAAAGAATAATAAAAACCAACTGGTGCAAAATTTTGAGCAACAATTGTTATTTCACCATTATTAGCTCCTGCACAGGTTATATCTTTAAAACCAGTAACCGAAGCAGTGAATGCTTTATTACTATCAACAGTAATAGGAAAATCTTTTTGCGTGATACACGATTTTGGTAATTGGTATACTTTAATATCGTCAATAAGGGCATCGTTTCCGTCATATCTAACGCTACCTGAACGGATTTTAAAAGTTAGACTTGTATTATTTCCAGGATTTAATGATAAGGATTTTAAATTCCAAATTTGATTATTTGGTATAGCACCAGTAGCCTGTGAAGCCACCACTACTCCTCCGGGAGTAACCAATTCTATTATGAAATCTGGTATCGCTGCAGTAAATGAAGAAAGTATTAAGTTAGCAACGTATAAGTCAACTTTTACATCTTGATTTGGAATTACATCAACAATAGGTTTGCTGTATAAAACGCCATAGGGTCCAGCTGCAGATCCTATATTAACCGCTAAAAAACGACCATTTGCAACGGTGCCGTTTGAAGTATGGTCTTTAAAAGGATACCAAGCAGGATTGTTTGGAACCAAACCTCTTGTAACTACATATTGATTATCTTCAAGTGTTAATTGTTTATTAGGACAAGTAGATGGAACGATATCTAAATTGTGGAAACAATATGCCGCGGCTATTCCAGAAGTAGTAGTGTTTGCTCCTACACCAAAATCCTCATTCAATAAATTACTATAGGTAGGAACCGACACTAATTTATACTTCACACTTACAGTATGATTTCCAGTAGGAACATTTGTAAAAACGTTTGAAGGTACATTAGTATTAAGTAATCCATCTAAGTAGTATTCATAACTATAATTTGCATTTGCAGGATTAGTAACGGTAACCGTAGTTGTAGCACTTCCGTTACAACTAAAAGTTGGAGGATCTACTGCGATTGTAGGATCTGTAGGTTTAGGGTCTAAAATAATGCCTGGCATAGTAAAAGTACACCCTTTAGCATCCCTAATTACCAAAGTATAGGTCCCTGGCATTACGTACTTTTCTTTTGAAGTCTGCCAAGTTGCTCCACCATCAAAACTATATTCATAATAATTTGGAGCAGGAAAAGGAGTTCCTCCTTGCGCATTGGTTATACGAAGAAGTCCTTCTCCGCCAGCACCACAACCAGCTAATTCTCCAACTCCTCCAGAAGCTGTTATAGCTGATGCTGGTCCTGCAAAATTAATTACAGTCTCATTGCTCGTACAAACCGCTCCACTAAGAGTATATTTTAAAACAGGAGTATAGGTACCAGCTGGTAAATTTGAAAAAGTACTACCACTTTGAAAACTTACTCCATTGTTAATACTATAACTTAAAGTATATCCATTTGCATTAGTGACATTAAATTTAATTTCGCCACCATTAACTCCATAACAATCATTATTATTAAGCGAAGTAACGGTATAAACTGGTTTTAAATTTTTTGCAACAACTATTGAAGTAGTTACTTCACAATTGTTACTATCAACAACTCTAATCGAATATGTTCCTGCAGTTGTAACTGGAATAATACCTGTCGATTGAAAAGTAGCCGATCCATTAACAAAATAAAAATAAGGCGCAGTCCCTCCTTTTGGCACTACCTTTATTTCTCCATCTGAACAGTCCGTTAAAGGCTTACTTAAAGTAGTAGTAGCGGACAATACTGCAGGCTGCGTAATTACTACATCTTTAGAAATACTACAACCATCGGCTGTAGTAACCTTAACCGTATAGGTTGCAGGAGTTAAATTTGGAAAGGTATACTCATTTGCTGTGATGGGTCCAACAGCAGCTACTTGAGTGGCACCTTTAAATATACTAAAATTATATTGCGGATAAGCATCATTTGCGGCAACGTTTATGCTTGCTTTTCCACCAAAACATAGAATCGGCGTTACCGTTGTTGTTACCGTAAAATCTCTTAGTCTAATCAATATATTAGGAACTGTAAAAACACAAGGATTAGTAGTAACGCCCACTTGTCTGACAAATGCAGTATAAGATCCCGCGGTATTAATCACAAAACTATTACTAGCTTGATAGGTTGTTCCATCAAGACTGTATTCATAACCAGCTGGCACACCACCTATCGTGATGTTACCTTTGGTAGTACAAATAATATCTCTATGCGTTTCAGTAGGGTTTAATAAGTTTTGATACACATTAAAATAGAAGCGGTTAAAACAACCTCCAGGATAATTAAAGGTAACTCTAAATTGCCCAGAAATATTAGCTGTGTATTTTGCTCCCGTACCTACTTGAGTCCAAGTACAAGATGCACTTTCATTAGCACAGTTAGGATTGGTCACGGCAGTACAACTACCTTCATTTAATTGTTCCCAAATTATAGTGGAACCATCCGAAACTTTAGTGTCAATTTCTTTCGTGGATTTAGCACCACATAAAAAAATATTTGGCAGTAGCTTACCATCATTTGGACATTTTACAACTTCATTAGCAAACGGAATTACAGGGTTGTTCATAACAGTTCCAAAACGAGAAACTGTTACTTCTTGACTGATTGATAAACAAGGTGCAAGAGCTGTGTTGTAAACATAATATACTCCAGCATTTGATACAGTAAGCGATTGTAAATTACCAAGAATAGTACCAGTTGTCACTCCTGATACATAAGGCTTGTCCGACCATTGGTAACTATTATAACCATTTGCAGCTTTAATAACTACCGTGTCACCACACAATACTTCAGTTTTGGTGAACTTACAGTTATCTATTCCCACCAAAAAGTTTGTGGCTTTTGGTGTTAAAAGACAACCCGTATTTGTATTTACACTCGGATCATCTGATATGGTAAAAGTTGTGTTTTCTTTTCCTTTATAGGTTGCGTAAGCAGAGTTATCAATACTGTTCGAACATGCTTCACTTAACGAATTACAATCAGGTACAACTTTAACTTTGAAACTAATAGTCTTTAAAGAACTTCCTTTTTTAACGATGTTATCGTCTATTTTAAAAACAATATCACGAGTAGCAGCATTATAACTTTGAACTGTTATTCCTGCTGGCAAAGTATTTAAATCAGTAGCTGGATTGAAAATAACGTTAATAGGTAATTGATCACGAATGGTTAATTGTGTCGCATCGTCATTACCTGTATTTTGCAACGTTACTTCATAAAATAATTGCTGACCTAAAGTTACATTTTGATTACCAATATCAACACCTAAATCATTCTTAACAATTTTAGTCAGTACAATTTTTGGTTCAATAATGTCAACAGCAAAAGCATTAAAGTAATAAAAATAAACATCTTGCGTACTACCGAGTCGGATTGTGGCAGAAGTTGCATTATTTGCAATAATTGAATTACTAGGATTATCAATATTTAAAATACCCGCATCATAACCCAAAGTATTCTTACTCTTAGGTGTTCTATCCAGAAAATTTTCTGTTATTCCTGTTGCAGGATCTATATAAGTTACACTACTATTAAAAAAATTATTCGTAGCACGAAGCGTAACATTAGCAGCATTTACTGCACTAACTGAAGTACCATTAATTTGCAAATAATCGCCCGTTATTGGCTGATCTCCTTCAAGAGCGGCAAAAGCAAATTTAACTCTTACTGGACCTGTAGGAATTGTTTTAAATCCAGAAATTGGAATATCTAAAGTTGTAGCACTTCCGATCCCACTGAAACCATCAAATGTGGTTATATATTTAGCTGATAAAGTAGGATCTTCATAAACCACAAAAATGGACCACCCTGCAGAAAGGCCAGTACCACCATTATAACCTGTGCTAGATTTTACGTTTGCAACAGTATAATTTCCTTGCGCATCCGCTAAACCAGTAATTAAACTTGTGATATCAGCATAACACGCATAGGCTTTATTCTTGTCACCACCAATAGGTGCGGCATTTGCATCATAGATAACGCTTCCTGTTATATCTTGATAGGATGTTGCATTTGGTAATTTTAGTCTTACCTTTTCAATATTAGAACGATCCGTTTGTTGTAAAATCGCACCCCAATACAATCCTGCATAAACAATTTTATAACAGGCTGGTTTTGGTATTGTCAACTTAGCTGTACTTGAACTAAAGTTTTTACCACCGTCAGTATCTACATTCACATATTCCATACTGAACAAATGGTTGTAGGACGATCCGTCATACGAATCGTTAGGTCTCGTCCCAGCCGTATTCTCATTCCTATTTAAGATATTGTTCCCTATTAGCAACATATCTCCTTTTAAACGAGCATCAAATCTTGGTGGCGAGAAAGGTTTAAGATTTTGTCCTACAACTACTGATGTCTGTAAAAAAAACAGTAAAAAAAGTCCAACAGTCAGAATACTTGCCACTGACAATGATTTTTTTTCAAAAATATAATTTTTGAAATCGCTCATTGCTTTTCTAATAGTAAGACTACTAGAAATTTTTGCAGAAAAATAAATTCCTGACAAAAAGGTGATCAATTTAGAAAAGGTAGGTTTTTTCATAATGTATAAATATTTTTTCCCTTACTACCTTTAAATTCAACGAGGCCATCGAACAAAAACGCTGTAAAGAAAATTTTATGTAAATGCTATATTTTTAACTTAAATGCTTGTAATATTGTGCTATTTGATATTAAAATCAATTAATATTTGTATATTAATTAAAAAAAAATCTAATCTATGTGTATTTTTTTAAATCAATTTTCCTATGATTTATATTACAAATACTATCTTAAAAAACTAAAATTAAACATTTTAAATGAAATTCAAATAGAAATACAAATTATTTTGTTTTCACTCCTTTTAAACTAATGAAAATGGATATTATTTCAAAGAAAAAATTTTAGTAATTTACTATAATTCACCTTACATTTCTTAGCTACCTAAAAAAATAAATAGCGTATAAATAGCTGCTGTATTTATTAAAAAACCTAAACAACAACAAATTATACGCTATTTCAAATCGCTAAAAATAGCTATTTTATTTCTCGATTTTAACAATGGTCATTTTACCATTATACGGTTTTGTTCCCTTCTCTTGCAACGCGCTGGTAGCCTCATCTAGGTAATCGAATTTTTCCGTATAAATATAATATTTACTTGAATTTGCATCGTAGAAGAAGCTCACATTTTTTTGTCCCGCTGATAACGTTTTGACCACAAAAGCATCTCTTTTTTGAACATCACTGTGTACAGCTAAGATTACGTAATAACCAGTCTCGACATTTTTATTGTTTTTAATAATCTGCATATTAGATTGGCTGTCTCCAAAATCGAAATCTGCTGCCTTAAGTGGCGTGGTGCTAACTTTTGTAGTTTGTTTTAATCGATTTAAAGTTGCCATATCTTGTGCGTATCTATCATCATCATTAAATGAGGCGGCACGTTTAATTCTACGTTTTTTCTCAATCTCCGTTTCAACTTTAATTTGCTCCAAAGTAGCTATCAATAGTGCATTTGCCTGATCAGCTTTTACTTGGTCGGCTTTTATAGATTCAATTGTTCTCAAATAATTTTGATTAATTAAATCATTTTTCGGCGCTTTTTTAAGTCGCTCATTATACAGTCTATTGAATTCTGCCAATGATGCTGCTCTCGATTTGTTTACTTCATCAATTTGAGCTCGGATTGCTTCCAATTCATTGTTTTCACCAGTCGTACTTTTAAATTCAACTGTAGTTTTAACAATTCCTTGATCGCTCTGATCATTTTCATCTTTCATCTCTTTCAGCGCCTTTTGTTTATTTGCCACGGAAACATCCAATCTATTTAATAATTGTTGTTGTTTCTTTTTAGAGTCTTCTAATGTCTTGGTCAAAAGATCCATCGATTTACCATATTCATCTTTAGGCATTGCATCTGCTTTCGCTTTAGCAAGCGCTTCCACAGCAAGTTTGGCAGCTGCTGCAGCATCAATTTTGTCTTGCTCAATTTGAGCAGCTGCATCGGCTTTTGATTTAGCATCCGCTGCTAGTTTTGCTTTCCCCTCAGCATCCGCTTTCGTTTTATTATCAGCAGCTAATTTTGCAGCCGCTATTGCATCGGCATCCCCTTTTGCTTTGGTATCGGCAGCTAGTTTAGCAGCGGCAATAGCATCTGCTTTGACTTTCGCATCTGCAGTTAGCTTAGCTTGCGCGTCGGCATCGGCTTTCGCTTTAGCATCGGCAATTAATTTCGCGACAGCGGCAGCATCAACTTTCGCTTTATTATCTGCTGCTAGTTTTGCTTCTGCAGCAGCATCGGCTTTTGCTTTATTGTCTGCAGCTAGTTTGTCTGCTGCAAGTGCATCTGCTTTTGCTTTGTTATCCGCAGCTAGTTTAAGCTGTGCAGCAGCATCGGCTTTTGCATTATTTTCAGCAGCTAGTTTCTCTGCTGCAAGTGCATCTGCTTTTGCTTTGTTATCCGCAACTAGTTTAAGTTGCGCAGCAGCATCAGCTTTTGCATTATTTTCAGCAGCTAGTTTCTCTGCTACGAGTGCATCTGCTTTTGCTTTGTTATCTGCAGCTAGTTTAAGTTGTGCAGCAGCATCGGCTTTTGCATTATTTTCAGCAGCTAGTTTCTCAGCAACTAGTGCATCTGCTTTTGCTTTGTTATCCGCAGCAAGTTTAAGTTGCGCAGCAGCATCGGCTTTTGCATTATTTTCTGCTGCTAGTTTCTCTACTGCTAGTGCATCTGCTTTTGCTTTGTTATCCGCAGCAAGTTTAAGTTGCGCAGCAGCATCGGCTTTTGCATTATTTTCTGCAGCTAGTTTGTCTGCTGCTAGTGCATCTGCTTTTGCTTTGTTATCCGCAACTAGTTTAAGTTGCGCAGCAGCATCGGCTTTTGCATTATTTTCAGCAGCTAGTTTGTCTGCTGCCAGTGCATCTGCTTTTGCTTTGTTATCCGCAGCTAGTTTAAGCTGTGCAGCAGCATCGGCTTTTGCATTATTTTCAGCAGCTAGTTTGTCTGCTGCTAGTGCATCTG
>JBBSSR010000009.1:0-116051 GCA_038241955.1 Flavobacteriales bacterium
AAGGCCAATTCGGAAATAACTTTTGGCTCCTTAAAAAGCCAAAAAAGTTATTCTGAATTTGACGACAATATGCAACAAAAAAACTAACTTTGAATAACTAAATAACTAATGGACTTGTTGCGATAGGTCCTTGAATCCGCCCAACTATCAATGGAGTCGGTGCATATACAAATTCCTATTTCTTTTTCTCAACCCATATTCAGGAATTAAAAAATTTGACAAATAGTAGTATTTCAACTTTTTATTTAGATTGTGAATTAATTGAGGATACACCAACATTTACTTACAAACTAAAAGAAGGTTGGTCAAATATTAAAGTTGGACGAATTTTATTCGATAAGGAAGGATTAAACGAACTTTTAAACAAAAAATAGGATTATACTTTGAATGAAAACAAAAAAAACGCCCAAGTTACCTTGAGCGTTTTTGATATATAACTGGATGAATACTTATGCGTGAGCAGCAATTAAATTAAGTGCTGAACCTGCTTTGTACCAACCAATTTGTCCTTCGTTATAAGTGTGATTTGCTAAGATGACATCTTTGGTTCCATCAGCGTGAACAAATTCTACTGTTAAAGGTTTTCCTGGAGCAAAATCAACTAAATCAGTGAAGTTAATTACATCATCTTCCTGAATTTTGTCATAATCTGCTTCGTTTGCAAATGTCAATCCTAACATTCCTTGTTTTTTAAGGTTTGTTTCGTGTATACGAGCAAATGATTTTACTAAAACTGCTTTTACACCTAAGAAACGAGGTTCCATAGCAGCATGTTCACGAGAAGATCCTTCGCCATAATTATGATCACCAACTACTACTGAAGGAACACCTGCGGCTTTGTAGGCACGCGCTACTGCAGGAACTGCATCGTAGGCTCCAGTCAATTGATTTTTAACTGTATTTGTTTTTTGATTGAATGCATTTACAGCGCCAATCAACATATTGTTTGAGATGTTGTCTAAATGTCCGCGGAAACGCAACCATGGTCCTGCCATAGAGATGTGATCAGTAGTACATTTTCCAAAAGCTTTGATCAATAATTTAGCTCCTGTAAGATTTCTTCCGTCCCAAGCATCAAATGGAGCCAATAATTGCAAACGATCAGACGTTGCGCTTACCGCAATTTGTACATTAGAACCATCCTCGGCTGGTGCTTGAAAACCTGCATCTTCCACTTCAAAACCTCTTTTTGGTAACTCATCACCAAAAGGAGCGGTTAGTTTTATTGCTTCTCCTTTGTCATTCAACAAAGTATCCGTTAAAGGATTGAAATCCAATCGTCCTGCAATTGCTAATGCAGCAACCATTTCTGGCGATGTTACAAAAGCGTGTGTGTTTGGATTACCGTCTGCTCTTTTAGAGAAGTTACGGTTGAAGGAATGTACGATTGTGTTTTTCTCTTGTTTATCAGCACCTTCTCTATCCCACTGTCCAATACACGGTCCGCAAGCATTCGTAAATACTTTAGTTCCTAATTTTTCGAAAGCAGCGATCATACCGTCTCTTTCAATAGTGTAACGAATTTGCTCAGAACCTGGATTGATTCCGAATTCAGCTTTTGGAGTAATTCCATGCTCAACTGCTTGATTTACTATAGAAACAGCACGAGCCATATCTTCGTAAGAAGAGTTTGTACAAGAACCTATTAGTCCCCATTCTACTTTTACTGGCCAACCATTTGCAGCAGCTTCTGCTTTCATTTGTGAAACTGGAGTTCCGCGGTCTGGCGTAAACGGTCCGTTGATATGAGGCTCTAATTCTGATAAATTGATCTCGATAACTTGATCAAAATAAGTTTCTGGATTAGCATATACTTCTGAATCTGCAGTTAAGTAAGAAGCTACTTTATCTGCAGCATCTACTACGTCTTGACGTCCAGTAGCTGCCAAATACCTGCGCATAGAATCATCGTAACCAAATGTAGATGTTGTTGCACCGATCTCAGCGCCCATATTACAAATAGTTCCTTTTCCTGTACACGACATTGACGTTGCACCTTCACCAAAATATTCAACAATAGCACCCGTTCCCCCTTTTACAGTAAGAATATCGGCTACTTTTAAGATTACATCTTTAGGAGCTGTCCAACCAGATAGTTTACCTGTTAGTTTTACTCCAATTAATTTCGGAAACTTTAATTCCCAACCCATTCCTGACATTACATCTACCGCATCTGCTCCACCAACTCCAATAGCTAACATTCCTAATCCACCTGCATTTACAGTATGTGAATCAGTACCTATCATCATTCCTCCAGGGAAAGCGTAGTTTTCTAAAACAATTTGGTGTATAATACCTGAACCTGGTTTCCAAAAACCAATACCATATTTATTAGAAACTGATGATAGAAAATCAAAAACTTCACTTGATTGTTGCTTTGCGAAAGCGAGATCCTTCTCAGCACCTACTTTAGCCAAAATCAAGTGATCGCAGTGTACCGTTGTAGGAACGGCAACAGTTTTCTTACCCGCATGCATAAATTGTAACAATGCCATTTGCGCAGTTGCATCTTGACACGCTACTCTATCTGGAGCAAAATCAACATAGTCAGCCCCTCTTTTAAAAGCTTTATTTGCAATACCATCCCAAAGATGACTGTACAAAATTTTCTCTGTTAAAGTAAGTGGACGACCAACTATTTCACGTGCTGCATCAACACGAACGGTCATGTTGTCATACACTTTTTTAATCATTTCAATATCAAAAGCCATAATAAATAGGTGTTTTTAAATTGTTGTACTGCAAATTTAATAATTAAAGATGAGAATTAAAAAAAATTTAATAGAAGACCTGTTTTTAAAAATTATTATTACAAAATAATAAATTTCACTGCCTTAAAATGATAAATTAGCAATTTACATTATTCAAAATTGAACATTTGGTAATTTAAAAAAAGCATTTTAACAAAAAGACAATTTAGAACTAAAGCAAAAAGTGCTACATTCTTATTTGAACATAGCACTCTTTAATAATAAAATATTTTTATACTTTAAATCAGCTTTCCTATTATCATTTCCTCAGTTATTCCTTCTGCATCTGCTTTGTAGTTTTTAATAATTCTATGACGCAATATCCCTACTGCAACAGCTTGCACATCTTCTATATCTGGTGAGAATTTACCATTGAAAGCAGCGTTCGCTTTTGCTGCCAAAATTAAATTTTGCGAAGCTCTTGGTCCTGCGCCCCAGTCCAAATAATTTTTGACAAACTCATTAGACAGCGCATTATCAGGACGTGTTTTACTCACTAATGTTACTGCATATTCCACCACATTATCTGCAACGGGAATACGTCGGATTAAATGCTGAAAATCAATAATTTCCTGAGACGAAAATAATGGATTTATAGTAGCGCTAGTATCAGAAGTGGTTCGTTTTACTACTAAAACTTCTTCCTGAAACGAGGGATACTCTAATTTTATAGCAAACATAAATCGGTCTAATTGGGCTTCTGGCAACGGGTATGTTCCTTCTTGCTCAATTGGGTTTTGAGTGGCTAATACAAAATAGGGCAAACTTAATTTATGGTTTTCACCTGCAATTGTCACAGAACGTTCTTGCATCGCCTCTAATAAAGCAGCTTGTGTTTTAGGCGGCGTTCTATTGATTTCATCTGCCAAAATAATATTAGAGAAAATTGGACCTTTTATAAATTTAAATTGTCTGTTTTCATCTAAAATTTCGCTTCCTAATATATCCGAAGGCATTAAATCGGGCGTGAACTGTATTCTCTTAAAATCAAGTCCTAAAGCTTGCGCCAAAGTGTTTACCAACAAGGTTTTCGCCAATCCTGGAACGCCCACTAATAAAGCATGTCCTCCAGAAAAAATACAAAGTAAAATTTGATCTACTACTGCATCTTGACCAACAATGATTTTTGCAATTTCGTTCTTTAATTCATTACGTTTCTGAACCAATTGCTGTATAGCTGCTACATCCGACATTTGCTATTATATTTAAATTAAAAAAGGCTTATTATTATGGAATTATAAATCTAAGCCTTTTTATTTAATAAAATTATTTTTTCAACCAGTTGATTGTAAAAGCGCAATCTTTGTACTCGTCTAATACTTTTACATAGGTGTCTTTCACTTTTAAATCAAACCATTTTTCTATGGCTTTAAACTGTTTTTCTTTTAACGCTAAGTCCTTAATTTTGATATAATCTTTAGCATAATCTGCGGTGTGCTCGTCAATTCTATTGGTAACGATCATTATTTTATAATCCTTCTTACCTTGAACGTCTTCAAGGAACGGCAATGAAATTTCGTTATCTTTCAAATTAGAAACCTGACTGTACAACGATGGATCCATTTTAGTCAATTCAAAATGTGTGTCTTGAGTTTTAGGATTCACTAAAGCTCCACCATTTGCTCTGGTTTCTTTTTCATCCGACGTAGTTCTTGCTGCTTCTGCAAACGTAATTTCTTTGTCTAGAATTTTTTGTCTAATCAAGGTGATCTTGTCTTTAGCTTCTTTTAAAGACTCTTGAGTCACCGTTGGTGTTATCAAAATATGTCTGAGCTCGACTTCTTGCCCTTTAATTTTTTCAACGTATATAATATGGAATCCAAACGTGGTTTCAAAAGGTTGAGAAATTTCACCTTCGGCAAGACTAAAAGCGACATCTTTAAACTCTTTTACAAATGGCGTTTTACGAGTCATTTTATAATATCCACCATTTTTACTACTCCCTGGATCTTCAGAATACAAGACCGCTTTCGTTGAAAAACTAGATCCTTCCAGACATTCCTTTCTAAAACCATTAAGCTTGTCTATAACTTTTTGCTTATCCGCTTCGGTAACTTTTGGCTTAATGACAATTTGCGCTACTTCTAGTTCTGCTCCAAACAAGGGCAAGTCTGCTGTTGGTATTTTTTTAAAAAACTCACGAACTTCCTCTGGAGTAATTGTTACTTTTTCGACAATTTTCTTTTGCATTTCTCCTGTGAGTTTTTGCTCTTTCAAAACATCAAAAAAATAGGTTCTGAATTCTTCCTCAGAATCTTTCTGATAGTAGGCCACCACTTTATCCATAGAACCAATTTGTTCTACCATATAGCTTAATCTTTCGTCCATCATTCCTTTAACTTCAGAATCGCTTACTATAATACTATCCTGAACAGCTTGATGCGCGTATAATTTATCTTCTAGCAATCTTCCTAAAACCTGACATCTAGTGATGTCCTTAATAGAGCCACCACCGCTGGCAATTTCCAAAAATGATTTATCAATATCCGAATCCAAAACAATATAATCACCTACAGTTGCTACAACGCCATCCACTTTTAATTTTTTTCCAGACGGTAATTTTAAGGGTGTAGCTGCAACAACACTATCTTTTATTATTTCTTGAGCATTTATTGTTGCTGACGCGAAAAACAAAAGAAAGAGTGTAAGGACAACTTTACTGGTAAGGGATTGTAATCGAATTAATTTTAAAGACATTTTATATAATTTATAATATTATTTTAAAGAAATTTTGAGTTTAATAAAACATAAATAATTCAAATTAAACAATTTAATCCAAAATTTTTTATGAGTTTGCCCTTTATGGTTTTACTAATGTATTCATCGTCTAAAACACATACAATTTAGAAAACTTAAAGCGAACAAAAATAACAATTCGCTCGCATTATACAAGTTTCCCTACTACTATTAACAAAAAATTATTAAGCTCGTAGTACTTAGAATTTGGATGCTTAGCTCTAAATTTAAAATGGTTAAATAAAATAACTTGCTTTTACGAAAAAATATATCGTTTTATTTTACTACCTCTTTTTTTTACCAACAGTATTTTATTTCATTTGCGCACAATTTCTTGACTGTAGAAACTTCCGGAATACTTTTAGTCTTAATTGCCAAGCCGATTCCTTGATAAGGAAGTTGAAATTCAGCATCAAAAATTTAAATATAGTTAAAAATTTAAATTAAAAATCTATTATTCAATGTGTTAAATCTTATAAAAAAGCAAGTTTTAAACACTACAACGTTGTAGTGATATTGTATTAATCTCGCACGATTATGTGTACTTAAAAATTACATACTTTAGCTAAAACAAAACACTTTTCTTATAAATTAATGAAAAAAATATGTAAATCGTAATTTTATAAGCAAATAAATGACAGATAAAGAATTTAATCTATTAATCAACCAAAATAACCAACTATGAAAAAAATGAATTTTAAAATCTATTTCTTAGGAATATTATTTCTAGGATTGTATTCCTGTAGTTCAAATGATGAAATCGAACAAGATCCTTCCCTACAAGTTGTACACAGCAAAATTAATAATGTTACAAATCATGACGGGCGTCCCTTTAGTACTGGTGAAACTCATTCTTTAACTGGCAAATATGTTAATAATCCTGGCGGTGGTGTTATGATGCAGGCATTCTATTGGGATGTCCCAGCGGGTGGGAATTGGTGGAATACTGTAAAAGGAAAAGTAGCAGCCTGGGGAAATGCTGGAATCGGTTCCATCTGGTTACCTCCTGTTTCAAAAGCTCAAAATGGTCCTTTTTCTATGGGATATGACCCTACAGACTATTTTGATTTTGGAGATTTTAATCAAAATGGCACAGTAGAAACCCGTTTTGGTTCAAAAACAGAATTAGTAAGTTTAATAACCACAGCGCATGCAGAAAATCTTAAAGTATATGCGGATATAGTAATCAATCACAACAGTGGCGGACAATTAGAGAGCAATCCTTTTACAGGAACTCAAACTTATACCAATTTTAATGGAGTGTCTTCAGGTAAATTCAAAAGAACCAGTGCCGATTTTTATAAAAACTCCTACGGAAATAATGACGAAGGTTCTTTTGGAGGATTTCCGGATTTGTGTCATGCCGCACCTAATGTGCAAAATTGGCTTTGGTTAAGAGCTGATGGCGTGGGGAAATATTATAAAAATACAATGAAATTTGACGGATGGCGATTTGATTATGTAAAAGGATTTGCTCCATGGGTTGTAAAAGACTGGAATGCAAACGTTGGTGGATTTTCTGTAGGAGAATATTGGGATGCAAACGTAAATACTTTAGAATGGTGGGCAAATAACGCTAACAGTTCAGTATTTGATTTTGCATGTTACTACAAAATGAACGATGCTTTTGACGGAAATAATCTTAACATACTTAATGATGACATGATGTGGAAAAGAAATCCATACAAAGCAGTCACTTTTGTCACTAATCATGATACAGATGAAATTTCTAAAAAAGAGCTAGCATACGCTTATATCTTAACTCATGAAGGATATCCAACAATTTTTTACAGAGATTATGAAGAGTGGTTAAACAAAACAAAACTTAATAATTTAATTTGGATTCATAATAACAAAGCAACAGGAACTACATCTATTTTGTATACGGATAATGATGAATACATTGCTAGAAGAAATGGCTACAATGGAAATCCTGGTTTAATCGTATACATTAACAACTCTAGCACTTGGCAAGAAAAATGGATCGACACAAATTGGTCGAACGCTGCTATTAAAGATTTTACAGGAAGTTCAAGCTGGATTCCTACTACGTCACCTGATAAAAGAGTGAAAATTCAATGTCCACCAAATGGTTACTCCGTTTGGTCTATAAACATGTAATAAATTAATATTCTTTAAATTGGAAGCTGTCTAAAAAGATAGCTTCTTTTTTTTGCTCAAGAAATACTTGAAAGTAAAATCTTCAAAAAGTGCTTTCCTCATTTTAAAAAGTTGTATCTAAATTTAAATACACTAGTTGCATTTAGCGCTTTTAATTTTTTTAATTAGCATATATAAATAGTACTTTTGCAAACTATTGAAATAAAAATATGAGTTTTTTAAAAGAAATACAACGAAGAAGAACTTTTGGCATCATCTCCCATCCCGATGCTGGAAAAACGACATTAACTGAAAAATTATTGCTGTTTGGAGGTGCGATTCAAGAAGCTGGAGCAGTAAAAAATAATAAAATCAAGAAAGGCGCCACCAGTGACTTTATGGAAATTGAGCGTCAGAGAGGAATTTCTGTATCTACATCTGTTTTAGCTTTTAATTACCAAGATAAAAAAATAAACATTCTTGACACACCCGGTCATAAGGATTTTGCCGAAGACACCTTTCGAACATTAACAGCAGTAGACAGTGTAATTGTTGTAATAGATGTTGCAAAAGGAGTCGAAGAACAAACGGAAAAATTAGTAGCTGTTTGTAGAATGAGAAATATTCCTATCATTGTTTTCATAAATAAATTAGATCGAGAAGGAAAAGATGCTTTTGACTTAATGGATGAAGTAGAGCAAAAATTGAGCTTAAAAGTTACACCATTAAGTTTCCCAATAGGAATGGGTTATGATTTTCAAGGAATTTATAATCTTTGGGAAAAAAACATCAACTTATTCAGCGGAGATAGTCGCAAAAATATAGAAGAAACGATTGCTTTTTCAGATGTTCAAAGTCCCGAATTAGAAAAAATAATCGGTCAAAAACCAGCAGATAGACTACGTGAAGAATTAGAATTGATCGACGAAGTGTATCCAAAATTTGATCGTCAGGAATATTTAGACGGAAAACTACAACCCGTATTTTTTGGTTCTGCATTAAACAATTTTGGTGTACGCGAATTGTTAGATTGTTTTGTACAAATTGCTCCGTCTCCAAGGCCTAAAGATTCAGAAACAAGGTTGGTTGACCCAAAAGAAGAAAAGATGACTGGATTTGTATTTAAAATCCACGCCAATATGGATCCAAAACACAGAGACCGTTTAGCATTTATAAAAATTGTTTCAGGCACTTTTGAAAGAAACAAACCGTATTACCACGTTCGCCAAAAAAAGAATTTAAAATTCTCTAGTCCAAATGCTTTTTTTGCTGAAAAGAAAGAGATAGTAGACATCTCCTACCCTGGCGACATTGTAGGATTGCATGATACCGGGAATTTCAAAATTGGAGATACCCTGACTGAGGGAGAAATCATGAGCTTTAAAGGAATTCCAAGTTTTTCTCCTGAGCATTTTAGATACATAAACAATGCCGATCCTATGAAAGCGAAACAACTTGACAAAGGAGTTGACCAGCTTATGGACGAAGGTGTTGCACAGTTATTTACGCTAGAAATGAATAATAGAAAAATAATAGGAACTGTTGGTGCATTACAATATGAAGTAATACAGTATCGATTAGAACATGAATATGGTGCCAAATGTACCTATGAAAATTTTCCCGTGCACAAAGCATGTTGGGTAAAACCAAACGATCCAAAAAGTGAAGAGTTTAAAGAATTTAGACGAATTAAACAAAAATTCTTAGCGCATGACAAATATGGTCAGTTAGTATTTCTTGCCGATTCTGATTTTACGATTCAAATGACACAAAATAAATATCCAAATGTTAAATTATTTTTCACATCAGAATTTGAATAATAAAAAATTAGAAAATAAAAAAAACGCCAATGAAATGTTGGCGTTTTTTTTTATAGTGACTGAATTAATTTAACCTAAATATTAGCAAAATTTACTATTTACTGTTTTTCTCAAAAGAATTCTTAATAATAAATGATTGGGAACAGTTCCAGAAGAAATAACTTGTTTTTTAGTATACAAACCATCATTCGAAATAACTTTATTCGGATCTTCTTTAGTACCCATGAACCAAAGAATAAAATTTACATTGGAATTTGTACTAGAAGTAGTAACTGTAGTATTTGTTGAAGTATCACCGTTCTCAGAATTTTCAATAAGATCATTATCGACAACCGTTGATTGTGCGAAAGCAGAAGAAAAATTTAATAAAAAAATAAATAGAAATAAAAAAAGGGATTTTTTGAAATTTGCACTAAAATTTACTTTTTTATAAAGTTTACTCATGTTTTGCTCTTAAACTGTAATTACTTGTTTTTCAGAGCGCAAAATTAGTTTATCATCAATAAATTAAAAAAATTAATCGACAAAATGCATATAAATCCGATGAAGTGTAATGTTCCGTAAATTTTTATAATCCGTTTCTATATTAAATGTACTCCTAAAATTAAAAGATATAAAAAAAGGCTTCAATATATGAAGCCTTTTATAATAAATTATGCTTGTCCTGTTGGACCAAAATTAAGCGGAATTGCAGGCTGTTCAACATCTTTGATTTCACCATGAGCGAGTTCAAAACGATGAATATTTTCTCCTATCGCTTTCAATAATCTTTTAGCATGTTGAGGGGTCAAGACTATCCGTGATTTCACTTTTGCTTTAGGAACACCAGGCATTATGCATACAAAATCTAAAACAAACTCTGATGACGAATGATTAATAATTGCTAAATTGGAATAAATTCCTTCAGCAATTTTCTCATCCAGTTCAATATTAATTTGTTCTTGCTGTGGTTTAGAATTGTTCATACTTCTATAGATTTTCCAATAGTCTCTCCGCCGAAACGGAGAGATTTTTTGGGAAAGAATTAATAAATATACTCTTCTTTATTAGCCATCATATCGTTGTAATCTTCTCTAGATCCTACAATTGTGTTATCATATTCTCTCATACCAGTTCCGGCAGGGATTCTATGTCCAACAATGACATTTTCTTTCAATCCTTCTAAGTAATCAATTTTACCTGCAACAGCAGCTTCATTTAATACTTTAGTTGTTTCTTGGAACGATGCAGCAGAGATAAACGATTTCGTTTGAAGCGATGCTCTTGTAATACCTTGTAAAACTGGAGTTGCAGTTGCTGTAATAACATCACGAGCTACAACTAAGTTTTTGTCAGTACGTTTCAATAATGAGTTTTCATCACGCAATTCACGAGGCGTAATAATTTGCCCTGCTTTTAATGCACTTGAATCTCCAGCATCCTCAACAACTTTCATTCCGTATAAATTATCATTTTGAACAATAAAATCTTTAGTATGAATTAATTGATCTTCTAGGAATAAAGTATCACCTGGATCTTGAACTCTAACTTTACGCATCATCTGACGAATAACAACTTCAAAGTGTTTGTCGTTGATTTTTACCCCTTGTAAACGATACACTTCTTGAATTTCATTAACCAAGTACTGTTGAACAGCAGCTGGTCCTTGAATTCTTAAAATATCATCTGGAGTAATTGCACCATCAGACAATGGCACACCTGCTCTTACAAAGTCATTTTCCTGAACTAGAATTTGGCTTGATAATTTAACCAAGTATTTTCTAACATCACCAAATTTAGATTCGATAACGATCTCGCGATTTCCTCTTTTGATTTTTCCAAAAGAAACAACACCATCAATCTCAGAAACAACAGCTGGATTAGAAGGATTACGAGCTTCTAGCAACTCTGTAATTCTTGGTAAACCTCCTGTAATATCTCCTGACTTAGAAGAACGACGTGGAATTTTTACCAATACTTTACCTGCTTTAATTTTCTCACCGTTTTCAACCATCAAGTGGGCTCCAACTGGTAAGTTATAAGAACGTATTAACTCACCCTCTTTACCGTATACCAATAAAGTTGGAATTAATTTTTTAGCTCTTGATTCAGAAATTACTTTCTCTTGGAAACCAGTCTGCTCATCAATTTCAACCATGAATGATTGTCCTTGCTCTAAATCTTCGTAAGCAATTTTACCAGTAAACTCAGAAACGATAACTCCATTATATGGATCCCATTTACAAATTGTAGTTCCTTTTGTAACAGATTGACCATCATTAACAAAAATACTAGAACCGTAAGGAATATTATTAGTACTTAATAAAATACCTGTTTTCTCATCAATTAATTTTAATTCAGTCGAACGAGAAACTACAATATCTACAGCATTACCATCACTATCTTCACCTTTAACCGTTTTTAAATCTTCGATTTCTAGTTTACCACCGAATCTTGTAACAATACTAGACTCTTCAGATATTCCACCCGCAACCCCTCCAACGTGGAAAGTACGCAATGTTAACTGTGTTCCTGGCTCTCCAATAGACTGAGCTGCAATTACACCAACTGCTTCACCTCTTTGTGTCATTTTTCCAGTAGCTAAATTTCTACCGTAACATTTAGCACAAATACCTTTCAAGGCCTCACAAACTAGTGGTGAACGCACTTCCACTTTCTCAATAGGAGAAGCTTCGATTGCTTTCATTAATACTTCAGTGATTTGCTCTCCAGATTTGACTAATATTTCGTTAGTTAAAGGATTAACAACATCTTGTAATGCAACACGTCCTAAAATTCTTTCTCCTAAAGTTTCAACGATTTCCTCATTTTTCTTCAATGCAGAAACTTCAACACCTCTAAGTGTACCACAGTCCTCAATGTTAACAATAACATCTTGAGAAACGTCGTGCAGTCTTCTTGTTAAGTAACCCGCATCGGCCGTTTTCAAAGCTGTATCTGCAAGTCCTTTACGAGCACCGTGAGTAGAAATAAAGTACTCAAGAATCGAAAGCCCTTCCTTAAAGTTAGAAAGAATCGGGTTTTCAATAATTTCACCACCACCAGCAGTAGATTTTTTAGGCTTAGCCATCAAACCACGCATACCAGTTAATTGACGAATTTGTTCTTTGGAACCCCTTGCTCCAGAATCAAGCATCATGTACACAGAGTTGAAACCTTGTTGGTCTTCTCTAATGTTTTTCATTGCCAATTCCGTAAGCTGAGCATTCGCAGAGGTCCATACATCAATAACTTGGTTGTAACGTTCGTTATTCGTAATAAGACCCATATTATAATTCACAGAAATACCTTCGACTTGCTCTCTAGCATCTGCAATTAATTTTGGTTTTTGATCTGGAATTCTAATATCCCCAAGAGAGAATGATAAACCACCTTTAAAGGCAAATTTATAACCCATATCTTTCATATTATCTAAGAAGGCAGCTGTAGTAGGCACATCAGTCACATTAAGAACGTGTCCGATAATATCTCTTAAGTTTTTCTTAGTTAAGACATCATTGATATATCCAGCAGCTTCTGGTACTACTTCATTAAATAATACACGACCCGCTGTTGTTTGAATAATTTTGTAAACTAATTCGCCTGCTTCGTTAAAATCTTTTGCTCTAATTTTCACTCTAGCATTCAATTCTAATTGACCTTCATTTAATGCAATATTTACTTCTTCCGCAGAATAGAAAGTCAAATCTTGACCTAAAATTTTTCTTTCTGGAGTAGACAAACGTTCTTTGGTCATATAGTATAGACCAAGCACCATGTCTTGAGAAGGTACCGTGATTGGTGCACCATTCGCAGGATTTAAGATATTATGAGAAGCCAACATTAACAATTGTGCTTCTAAAATAGCTTCTGGTCCTAAAGGTAAGTGAACTGCCATTTGATCCCCATCAAAATCCGCATTAAATGCAGTACAAACTAAAGGGTGCAATTGGATTGCTTTTCCTTCAATTAATTTTGGTTGGAATGCTTGGATACCTAATCTGTGCAAAGTAGGAGCACGATTTAGTAATATTGGGTGACCTTTAATTACATTTTCAAGGATATCCCAAACTACTGGCTCTTTCTTATCTATTATTTTTTTGGCAGATTTAACTGTTTTTACAATTCCTCTTTCAATCAATTTACGGATAACAAAAGGTTTGTAAAGTTCCGCAGCCATATCTTTAGGGATACCACATTCGAACAATTTCAATTCTGGCCCAACAACAATTACCGAACGAGCAGAATAATCCACACGCTTTCCAAGTAAGTTTTGACGGAAACGTCCTTGCTTACCTTTAAGGGAATCAGATAATGATTTTAATGGTCTGTTTGATTCTGTTTTTACTGCAGATGCTTTACGAGTATTATCGAAAAGTGAATCTACAGATTCTTGCAACATACGTTTCTCGTTACGAAGAATTACCTCTGGAGCTTTAATCTCAATTAATCTTTTCAAACGGTTATTACGGATGATTACACGACGGTATAAATCATTTAAATCTGAAGTTGCAAAACGACCTCCATCAAGTGGTACAAGTGGACGCAATTCTGGTGGAATAACAGGAACCACTTTCATGATCATCCATTCCGGACGATTTTCTCTGTTCAAGTTAGACTCACGGAAAGACTCAACTACTTGTAATCTTTTTAAAGCTTCTGTTTTACGTTGTTTTGATGTTTCGTTATTTGCTTTATGTCTCAAATCGTATGACAATTCGTCAAGATTGATACGAGCTAATAAGTCCATAATACACTCTGCTCCCATTTTGGCAACAAATTTATTAGGATCAAAATCATCAAGATATTGGTTGTCTGCAGGAAGTGTATCTAAAATATTCAAATATTCTTCTTCAGTTAAGAAATCTAATCTTTGTACTGATTCTCCTTCTGCATTTTGAGCGATACCTGCTTGAATTACTACATATCTTTCATAGTAAATGATCATATCTAATTTCTTAGAAGGAAGACCAAGTATGTATCCAATTTTATTAGGAAGAGAACGGAAATACCAAATATGAGCAATTGGCACAACAAGATTGATGTGACCCACTCTATCTCTACGTACTTTTTTCTCAGTAACTTCTACACCACAACGGTCGCAGATGATTCCTTTGTAACGTATTCTTTTGTACTTACCACAAGCACATTCAAAATCTTTAACTGGTCCGAAAATACGTTCGCAGAAAAGACCATCACGCTCTGGTTTGTGCGTTCTGTAGTTAATGGTTTCTGGTTTTAATACTTCACCTCTTGATTCTTTTAAAATAGATTCTGGTGAAGCTAATCCGATAGAGATTTTACTAAATCTTTTAACAGGATTCTTATCTTTATTATTATTTCTATTATTCATCATAGTTTTTACTATTGATTTATTTGCAATTAAAAATTGATTTTGTTTAAGTTGAAGGTTTAAAATTTAAATCAATAGTGATTTAAAACAATTCCTTTTCAACTATTTACAATACCTCGGATTACTTCTCTAAACTTCAAAACTAAAATTGAAGTGCTAATTATAAAACTTATTTTATAAAAAATCGGAACGATTGACGGGTATAAATCTTAAAAACTCTTATAAATGAGTAATCAGTTTTCAGATGTTACTACCTGAAAACTGAATACTGCAAACTCTTTTTTATTCTTCTAAACGAATGTCAAGACCAAGACCTTTTAATTCATGCATTAATACATTGAATGATTCAGGTAATCCTGGTTCTGGCATTGATTCTCCTTTTACGATTGCTTCGTAAGTTTTAGCTCTACCAATAACATCATCCGACTTCACAGTCAAGATTTCGCGAAGTGTACTAGATGCTCCATAAGCTTCAAGTGCCCAAACCTCCATCTCTCCAAAACGTTGACCTCCAAATTGAGCTTTACCACCCAATGGTTGTTGCGTAATTAAAGAGTATGGTCCGATAGAACGTGCGTGCATCTTATCATCAACCATGTGACCTAATTTTAACATATAGATTACACCTACTGTTGCTGCTTGATGGAAACGTTCTCCAGTACCACCATCATAAAGATGTGTATGTCCAAAACGTGGTACTCCAGCTTCGTCAGTCAATTCATTTATTTGATCCAAACTTGCTCCGTCAAAAATTGGTGTAGCAAATTTTCTACCCAAGTTTTGTCCAGCCCAACCAAGTACCGTTTCATAAATTTGACCAATGTTCATACGTGAAGGTACTCCAAGTGGGTTCAACACGATATCAACAGGAGTTCCGTCTTCAAGGAAAGGCATATCTTCATGACGAACGATACGAGCAACAATACCTTTGTTACCGTGACGTCCCGCCATTTTATCCCCAACTTTAAGTTTACGTTTTTTAGCGATATACACTTTAGCCAATTTCAAAATTCCTGCTGGCAATTCATCACCTACAGTAATTGTGAATTTCTCTCTACGTAAAGCTCCTTGTAAATCGTTCAATTTAATTTTATAGTTATGAATTAAATCATTAACCATTTTATTAGTTACATCATCTGCAACCCATTGACCTTTACTTAAGTGAGCAAAATCTTCTACAGCATAAAGCATTTTTTGAGTATATTTTTTACCTTTTGGTAAAACTTCTTCACCCAAATCATTCATTACACCTTGAGAAGTTTTTCCGTTTACGATAGTGAAAAGTTTCTCAATCAATTTATCTTTAAGCTCAACAAACTTAACTTCAAACTCCATTTCAAGAGCTCCTAAAGCATCTTTATCTTGAGTACGTTTACGCTTGTCTTTTACCGCTCTTGCAAATAGTTTTTTATCTAAAACTACACCGTGTAAAGATGGAGACGCTTTTAATGAAGCATCTTTTACATCACCTGCTTTGTCCCCGAAGATTGCACGAAGCAATTTCTCTTCTGGAGTAGGATCTGATTCCCCTTTTGGAGTAATTTTTCCGATAAGAATGTCACCAGGTTTAACTTCGGCTCCAATTCTAATCATTCCGTTTTCATCTAAATCTTTAGTAGCTTCCTCAGAAACGTTCGGAATATCATTTGTCAATTCTTCGTTACCTAATTTAGTATCTCTAACTTCTAACGAATAATCATCAACGTGAATAGAGGTAAAAATATCGTCACGAACCACTTTTTCAGAAATTACAATCGCATCCTCAAAGTTGTACCCTTTCCATGGCATAAACGCAACTTTTAGGTTACGACCTAAAGCTAATTCTCCATTTTGCGTAGCATATCCTTCAGACAATACTTGGCCAAGAACAACTCTATCTCCTTTTCTTACAATAGGTTTTAGGTTAATACTTGTACCTTGATTGGTTTTTCTAAATTTAATTAAATTGTATGTTTTATCATCCTCGTCAAAACTAACCATTCTTTCTTCTTCAGTACGGTCGTATTTGATAGTGATGATATTAGCATCAACATATTCTATAACTCCATCACCTTCAGCGTTGATTAAAACTCTAGAATCCGAAGCTACTTGACGCTCCAAACCAGTTCCAACAATTGGTGCTTCAGGACGAATTAATGGTACGGCCTGACGCATCATGTTAGATCCCATCAAGGCTCTATTCGCATCATCATGTTCCAAGAAAGGAATTAATGAAGCCGAAATCGAAGCAATTTGATTTGGTGCAACATCTGTGTAATGTACTTGAGAAGGATCAATTACTGGGAAATCACCCTCTTGACGGGCAATTACGTTTTCGGCAGTAATTTTACCCGAAGCATCCATTTTGATGTTTGCTTGAGCAATTAACATTCCTTCTTCTTCTTCAGCACTTAAATAAATCGGAGTAGATTCTAAATCTACAACTCCATTAGTTACTTTACGATAAGGTGTTTCAATGAAACCCATTCCGTTTACTTTAGCATAAACACCAAGAGAAGATATCAAACCAATGTTTGGTCCCTCAGGAGTTTCAATAGGACATAAACGTCCGTAGTGTGTATAGTGAACGTCACGAACCTCAAATCCAGCTCTTTCTCTCGAAAGTCCACCTGGTCCTAGTGCAGATAATCTTCTTTTGTGTGTAATCTCAGCTAATGGATTCGTTTGATCCATAAATTGAGACAACTGGTTAGTACCAAAGAAAGAGTTGATAACTGATGACAATGTTTTAGCATTAATCAAATCAATTGGTGTAAACACCTCGTTATCTCTAACGTTCATTCTCTCACGAATAGTTCTTGCCATACGCGCTAAACCAACACCGAATTGTTGAGACAATTGTTCTCCAACTGTTCTAACACGACGGTTTGATAAGTGATCAATATCATCAATCTCTGCTTTAGAGTTGATCAATTCGATCAAATACTTAACAATAGTAATGATGTCTTCTTTGGTAAGCACTTGCTTTTCCATTGGAGTATCAAGACCCAATTTTTTGTTTATTCTATAACGACCAACTTCACCTAAGTTATAACGTTGATCAGAGAAGAATAATTTATCTATAATACCACGAGCAGTTTCTTCATCAGGCGGTTCTGCGTTACGCAATTGTCTGTAAATATGCTCAACAGCTTCTTTTTCAGAATTTGTTGGATCTTTTTGTAATGTATTGTGGATGATAGAATAATCTACAAGATTATTATCTTCTTTATGCAACAAAATAGATTTAACGTTAGAATCGATGATTTCTTCAACATTATCTTTGTCGATAATAGTATCTCTATCAAGGATTATTTCGTTACGCTCGATAGAAACAACTTCGCCAGTATCTTCATCCACGAAATCTTCATGCCAAGTGTTCAAAACACGAGCAGCTAATTTTCTACCAATATATTTTTTAAGTCCCGTTTTTGAAACTTTAATTTCTTCAGCAAGGTCGAAAATTTCAAGGATATCCTTGTCTCTTTCAAAACCAATAGCACGGAATAAAGTTGTAACAGGTAATTTTTTCTTTCTATCGATATAAGCATACATTACGCTATTGATATCTGTAGAAAATTCTATCCAAGATCCTTTAAAAGGAATTACTCTGGCAGAATAAAGTTTAGTTCCATTTGCATGGAATGATTGACCAAAGAAAACCCCTGGAGAACGGTGCAATTGAGAAACAACAACACGTTCAGCGCCGTTGATAACAAAAGTACCACTAGGAGTCATATAAGGAATTGTACCAAGATAAACATCTTGAACAATAGTTTCAAAATCTTCATGCTCAGGATCTGTACAATATAGTTTTAACCTCGCTTTTAACGGTACACTATAAGTAAGTCCTCTTTCTATGCATTCTTGAATGGTGTAACGTGGTGGATCTACAAAATAATCTAGGAATTCCAACACAAAGTTGTTTCTTGTGTCTGTAATTGGAAAGTTTTCCATGAAGGTATTGTACAACCCTTCGTCGCCTCTTTCGTCTGATTTAGTTTCTAATTGAAAAAAATCTTTAAACGATTTAACCTGAACATCTAAAAAATCTGGATATTGAGGTATGTTTTTAGTTGAGGCAAAATTCAATCTTTCGGTCTGATTTGTAATCATCAATGGAGAAATTTTGATTAAAAAAAGTAATTTTTTTTGTATAAACAGCATTGTATTTATACGTTTCTTTTACAACCACTACATCTTTAAAAACCAATTTTAAGATAACTACTTTCTTATTATCTGTCAATTTTCTTTCCTCGTAATGGGTAAAATGAATCTAATTTCAAAAGCTACTTTATACGAAAATAAGATAGACTTTTGTTATACGAAAAATGGTTTAGGTCTTTGAGTAACTAAACTCAAGACCTAAACCTAATTCTTAAAACTGTGTTTTACTATTTAAGTTCAACAACAGCTCCAGCTTCTTCTAAAGATTTTTTAAGACCTTCAGCCTCTTCTTTAGTTACACCTTCTTTAACGTTGCTAGGAGCGCTATCAACTACATCTTTAGCTTCTTTCAAACCTAAACCAGTAAGTTCTTTAACTAATTTTACAACTGCTAATTTAGAAGAACCAGCTTCTTTCAATACAACTGTAAATTCTGTTTGAGCTTCTTCAGCAACAGCTTCTCCACCACCTGAAACTACTACAGCTGCAGCAGCTGGTTCGATTCCGTACTCATCTTTTAATATTGTTGCTAACTCGTTAACTTCTTTTACTGTTAGGTTAACTAATTGTTCTGCGAATTGTTTCAAATCTGCCATTTTTTCTATCGTTTTAAAATGATTTGTAAAATATAATTTATTTATTGTGCGCTTTTTAAAATAAAAAAGAGATAAACTTCTTTTTTATTATGCTTCTGTTTCAACAGTCTCTTTTGAAAACTGATTTTGAAGTGCAGAAATAACTCTTTGTGCTGGTGATTGCAATAATCCAATGATTTCGCCAATAAGCTCTTCTTTAGATTTAATAGTTGCCAAGGCATCTAATTGATTATCTCCAATGTAAATTTCAGAATTAATGTAAGCACCCTTTAATACAGGCTTATCTGATTTTTTTCTGAAATCTTTAATAATTTTTCCAGGCGCATTTGCAACATCTGAAATAAAGATAGCACTGTTACCTGTCAATACAGTAGGTAGATCTCCATAATCATTAGCAGACATTTCCATTGCTTTTGCAAGCAACGTATTTTTTACTACCTCTAATTTTATACCTGCTTTGTAACAAGCTCTTCTCAAGTTTGAAGTCGTTTCTGCGTTTAATCCAGAAATATCAGATACATAAATAATATTTGTACCAGCTAACTGTGCAGTTAAATCTTCAATCGCGATTGATTTTTCTTCTCTAGTCATACTAAAAATTTTTAACTACCAATTATACCGCTTTAGGGTCCAAAGCAATTGCAGGACTCATTGTGCTAGTTAGGTAAATACTTTTGATATATACACCTTTAGCAGCAGTTGGCTTAAGTTTGATTAATGTTTGAATAATTTCGTGAGCATTGTCAACAATTTGTTCAGCTCCAAAAGAAACTTTACCAATTCCTGCATGCACTATACCAGTTTTATCAACTTTGAAATCGATTTTACCAGCTTTTACCTCTTGAACAGCTTTTGCAACATCCATAGTTACAGTACCTGTTTTAGGGTTAGGCATTAAACCTCTAGGTCCTAAAATACGACCTAATGGACCTAATTTACCCATTACAGAAGGCATCGTGATGATAACATCAACATCTGTCCATCCGTCTTTAATTTTTTGTAAGTAATCGTCAAGACCTACGTAGTCTGCACCAGCTTCTTTAGCTTCCGCTTCTTTATCTGGAGTAACTAATGCAAGAACTTTTACGTCTTTACCAGTACCATGAGGTAAAGTAACTACACCTCTCACCATTTGATTCGCTTTTCTTGGATCTACACCCAAACGAACTGCGATATCAACAGACTCATCAAATTTTGCAGAAGAAACTACTTTTATTAATGCCGCAGCATCTTTTAAAGAGTATAGTTTATTCTTTTCAATTTTTGAAGCAGCCTCTTTTTGCTTTTTTGTCAATTTTGCCATGTTTTTCTCTTAATTAAAAAGGAGAATCTCCTGATACAGTTATACCCATAGATCTAGCTGTTCCAGCGATCATACTCATAGCAGATTCGATTGTGAACGCATTTAAATCTACCATTTTATCTTCAGCTATTGCCTTGATAACATCCCAAGTAACGCTAGCTACTTTTTTACGATTTGGTTCACCTGATCCAGACTTTAGCTTTGCAGCTTCCAATAATTGGACAGCAGCTGGAGGAGTTTTTACAACAAAATCAAATGATTTGTCTTTATACACAGTAATTTGTACTGGGCATATTTTGCCAGGTTTATCTTGAGTTCTAGCATTAAATTGCTTACAGAACTCCATGATGTTTACCCCAGCAGCTCCTAAAGCAGGTCCAACCGGTGGCGACGGATTCGCAGCACCTCCCTTAACTTGTAGTTTAACTACCTTACTAATTTCTTTAGCCATTTTTTAAAAAATTTAACACGACAATCATTGGAAGCGATTGTGGTGGATATTATAGATGTAACAAAAATTATACTTTTTCAACTTGCATAAAACTCAATTCTAATGGTGTCTTTCTTCCGAAAATCTTGACCATTACTTCTAGTTTACGCTTTTCTTCATTTATTTTTTCAACCGTTCCGTTAAAACCATTAAAAGGCCCATCAACAACCTTAATCGTTTCTCCTAAGTTAAAAGGAATAGAACGAGTATCTGTATTAACAGCTAACTCATCTACTTTACCTAACATTCTATTTACTTCTGAAATTCTAAGAGGAACTGGTTCTCCTCCTTTAGTTTCACCTAAAAAACCAATTACACTAGTTATAGACTTAATAATATGAGGTATTTCTCCAACTAGATTTGCTTCTATCATAACATATCCAGGAAAATATACTTTATCCTTAGATAGTTTTTTACCTTCTTTTACAGTAACTACTTTTTCAGTAGGCACAAGAACTTGCGAAACATAATCACCCATTTCTAAACGAGCAATCTCAGTTTCGATATAAGCTTTCACTTTATTTTCTTGTCCGCTTACTGCACGAACGACATACCACTTTTTTATATTATTATCTGCCATTACAAAAATTACGCTTTTATCCAGTTAAAAAACACGGCTAATGATTTTGCAAAAACTTCGTCTACTCCCCATGTTGCTAAAGCAAATATTACTGAAAAAACAGCAACAACAATCGTTAGACGTTGTACTTCAGCCCACTCCGGCCAACTAACATTTGATTTTAATTCTTCAAATGATTCCGATATATAATTAAAAGCTTTTGTCATCGTAATTTAGTTTTATTTTGCACGGGCGGAGGGATTCGAACCCCCATCAACGGTTTTGGAGACCGCTATTCTACCCTTGAACTACGCCCGTAGTTAATAAAAACCAGTGTCATTAAAAAACGACACTGGCCTTACATTATATATAGTATTAACCTACAATCTCAGTTACCTGACCTGCACCTACTGTTCTACCACCTTCACGGATTGCAAAACGTAGACCAACGCTCATTGCGATTGGGCTTAACAAAGTAACATTAATAGTTAAGTTGTCTCCTGGCATTACCATCTCTACTCCTTCTGGTAAAGTAATAACTCCTGTTACGTCAGTTGTACGTACGTAGAACTGTGGACGGTAGTTATTATGAAATGGAGTATGACGTCCACCTTCTTCTTTTTTCAAGATATAAACTTCCGCTTTAAAAGTAGCGTGCGGTTTAACTGATCCTGGCTTAATAATAACCATTCCTCTTTTGATAGATTCTTTATCAACACCTCTTAATAATAAACCTACGTTATCTCCAGCTTCACCTCTATCAAGGATTTTACGGAACATCTCAACTCCTGTAATAGTAGAAGTTAATTTTTCAGCTCCCATACCAATGATTTCAACTGCATCTCCTGTATTAGCAATACCAGTTTCGATACGACCTGTAGCTACAGTTCCACGTCCAGTAATTGTAAATACATCCTCAACTGGCATCAAGAATGGTTTTGCAGTATCACGAATTGGTTCTTCGATCCAAGCATCAACAGCTGCCATTAATTCAATAATTTTTGGTACCCAAACTGGATCACTATTCAATCCTCCAAGAGCAGACCCTTGAACAACTGGACAATTATCACCATCATATTCATAGAAAGACAATAAGTCTCTAATTTCCATTTCAACAAGTTCCAATAATTCCTCATCATCAACCATATCCACTTTATTCATGAATACAACCATTCTAGGAATACCTACTTGACGACCTAAAAGGATATGCTCACGTGTTTGTGGCATTGGTCCATCAGTTGCAGCTACAACAAGAATAGCACCATCCATTTGAGCAGCACCAGTAACCATGTTTTTTACGTAATCCGCGTGACCTGGACAGTCAACGTGAGCGTAATGACGGTTAGCAGTTTCATACTCAACGTGTGATGTATTAATTGTAATACCTCTTTCTTTTTCTTCAGGAGCATTATCAATTTGATCAAATGATTTTGCTTGACAGTAACCAGCATCAGATAATACTTTAGTGATTGCTGCAGTTAATGTAGTTTTTCCGTGATCCACGTGCCCAATTGTTCCAATGTTTAAGTGGGGCTTGTTACGGTTAAAGGTTTCTTTTGCCATTTTACTTAATTTTTAATCTTGTTATATATTTATTTCAATTTCCTACTTACTTGAGCCAACTACGGGAATTGAACCCGTGACCTCTTCCTTACCAAGGAAGCACTCTACCTCTGAGCTAAGTCGGCAGAATCCTTGTTAAGGATCGATGATTTTTAATTTAGAATCTAAATCTCAAATCAGTTTTGTGGGGAGAGCAGGATTCGAACCTGCGAAGTTTACACAGCAGATTTACAGTCTGCCCTCGTTGGCCGCTTGAGTATCTCCCCATTTGATTTTAGATTACAGATTTTTTAATTCTAAAAAAAAAAACATCTACAAAATAAAACCACTTTTCATCATTTCAAAACCCAACCTATTTATAGGTAATTTCAACTCTTAAATCAGAAATCTAAAATTAGAATTCTTAAATCATTTGAGCCGGCGGAGGGACTCGAACCCACGACCTGCTGATTACAAATCAGCTGCTCTAGCCAACTGAGCTACGCTGGCGATTTCAATAAAAAAAGTCCGCTATTTCTAACGGACTGCAAATGTAGAGATTTTATCTTTTAATTAAAACATTTTTCGAAAAAAATTTTCATTAAATATGTGTTCTTAACTTTTCTTTACGTTTTACCAATAATCGCTCTATTGATTCTGCTGCTTGATCAGTCGCTTCTTCAAAGGTTTTGCACTGTTTTTTGACTAAAAAATCATCCCCAGGAACATTGATTTTCATTTCAACAATTTTGTTTTCCTTATCACTTGTCTTTTCTACCTTTAAAAAGACATCGGATGACACCACTTTATCATAATATTTCTCCAACCTATCCATTCTTTCTTGAACGAAATCTATCAACTTTTTGTCAATAGTAAAGTTTACAGCGTGAACATTTACCTTCATAATCAATCTGTTTTAATGGTTAAAAATTTTATTGAATTATTTTTTATTTCTAGGATGCGCCTCTTGATATACTTTTTTAAGTTCCGACAAACTACTATGTGTGTAAATTTGAGTAGAAGCCAAACTAGAGTGTCCTAATAATTCTTTTACTGAATTTAAATCGGCTCCGTTATTTAATAAGTGAGTCGCAAATGTATGTCTTAATATGTGCGGACTTTTTTTTACTTTTTCGGAGACTGTACTAAAGTAAGAATTTATTAATCGATACACAAAAGAATCATTCAATTTTAATCCTTTTTTAGTAAGTAGCAGATAATCCTGATCTACAATAGTTTCTAAAGAAGATCTTTCTTTAAAATACACTTTCAACTGTTCTACTATTATAGGTAAAATAGGAAGAATTCTTTCTTTATTTCTTTTTCCTAGTACTTTTAAAGTGTTAGTAGACAAACTTATATTCGCTAATTGTAAATGAATCAACTCTGTCCTTCGCATTCCCGTTGTATAGAACAAATCAATAATGAGCTTGTCTCTGATTTCTTGAAAACCGACAGATTCCTCAAATCGATCTAAAACAGCCACCAGTTCATTTTCTGAAAAAGGGATTTGTAATTTCTTTGGAGTTTTTAAAGCTTTGTGCTTTAACAGTGGACTAACTTCTATTTGCTTGGTTTTTAATAGAAATTTATAGTATGCTTTTAAAGAAGCTATTTTTCTGTTTACAGAAACATTTGATATTGTATCATCAACAAGCGAAACGATCCAAGTTCTAATTTGACTGTAATTTACTTGCTCTATCGTATCTTGTTCAAAATGCTCTTTGTTAAACGACTCAAAAAAACAGATATCATTCAGATAAGCATTTACAGTATGTGGGGAATATTTTTTCTCTAATTGAAGATAATCTCTGAATGCGTCTTTATTTGTAGCCATAAAAAAACCGTTAGCATCAAAGTTAAGAAACTTAAATGACTAACGGTATTTTATTTAAAAGATATTGACTTAGTTTTCTAAGTTATCTTTCATGTTTTGGATATAAGCTGCTTTTTGAATCTTGATTCTGTTTACAACTGATGGCTTTATAAAAGCAGTACGTGCTCTTAATTGTCTTACAGTTCCAGTTTTATCAAACTTTCTTTTATAGCGCTTTAATGCTCTATCGATATTTTCTCCGTCTTTAATTGGTATAATTAACATAATTTTATCACCCCCTTTCGTTAAGTGCGCAAAAGTAAACATTATTTTGAATGTTGCGTACTTTATTGCAATTATTTTTTAAATTTTTTTACTGAATATTCCTTAACTACATTTTCAACACAGATGCTCTTGCTTTCGCGTGAAGGATAGAAGCTAGCTACCGAAGTAGCGCGGATAGCCTGACCTTGTTTAGTAAAGGGGCTTATGACCGTTGCCATAAGTAAGCCCCTTTGCTTAACTAGGGCACGCCCAAATCTTATTTCAACAAATTTCGAGAAATAACGACCTTTTGAATTTCAGTAGTACCTTCGCCAATCGTGCATAATTTTGAGTCTCTGTAAAATTTCTCTACAGGATAATCTTTAGTATAACCATAGCCACCATGAATTTGCACGGCATCGTTAGCTACTTTTACACATACCTCTGATGAAAACATTTTGGCCATTGCTCCTAATGTAGTTACGGGTCTGTGCTGTTGTTTTAAGAAAGCTGCTTTATGAAGTAGTAGCTCCGAAGCCTCGATTTCCGTCGCCATATCTGCCAACTTAAATGAGATTCCTTGGAATTCTGAAATAGCTTTACCAAATTGAAATCTTTCTTTAGAATATTTTAGTGCCGCTTCATACGCTCCTTTTGCAATTCCTAATGATAATGCTCCAATTGAAATTCGGCCACCGTCTAGGATTTTCATGGCTTGAATAAATCCTTGCCCAACTTCTCCTAATCTATTAGCGTCTGGAACACGACAGTTGTCAAAAACCAATTCAGCGGTTTCACTCGCACGCATTCCTAATTTATTTTCTTTTTTTCCAGATGTAAATCCTGGCATTCCTTTTTCGAAAACAAAAGCAGTCATTCCTTTTGAGTCTCCTTTTTCTCCTGTTCGAACAATTACAACTGCAACATCTCCAGAAATGGCATGTGTAATAAAATTTTTCGCTCCATTAACTACCCAGAAATCACCATCACGCACAGCAGTTGTATTCATTCCGCCGGCATCTGATCCTGTATTGTGTTCTGTTAATCCCCAAGCTCCAATATGTTCGGCTGTAGCCAACTTTGGAATCCACTTTTTCTTTTGCTCTTCGCTACCAAATGTAAGAATGTGATTTGTACATAACGAATTGTGTGCCGCAACAGATAATCCTATTGAAGGATCTACTTTCGAAATCTCTTCGACTACGGTAATGTATTCGTGATATCCCAATCCGGAACCTCCTAATTCTTCAGGAACAAGAACTCCCATAAAACCCATTTCTCCCAATTTTTTAAACAAAGAGACAGGAAAAGTTTGCGCTTCATCCCACTCCATTATAAAAGGTCTTATGTTTTTTTCGGCAAAATCTTTTATAGATTGCGCAATCATAGACTGCGTTTCATTGTAATCAAAGTTCATCGTAAAATTGTTTTATATTAAAAGTCCAAATATAAGGCAATAAAATCTGCTTTTTCAACAGGAAAGCCGTTAATTTTTGTCAAATCCTCAATATTTTTAAAATCACCGTTCATACTCCGATATTTTATGATTTGTTTAGCCAGATCATATTTAAAATAAAAAAACTGAGAAAGCTCTTTTATTGATGCATTATTAATATTAATTTTAGTAAGATTAGGAAGCTTAGCAATAGTAAATTGAGCCTTTAAATTAACTATCACTTCTGGCGATAAACCCCAAATATCTTTCATTTGCTCCATCGAAACAAAGCCACCTAGTTTCTCTTTTTGACTTAAAATTCGAATTGAAAGTGCTTCTCCTATGCCATACACTTTAATTAAGTCCTCTTTTGTGGCTTGATTAATGTCGATAAGAATGATTTTCTGTTTTTTGACGGAAGCCAAATGTGGATATGACTTATATTCCTTAAAAACTTTTTTTTGGCTAACCCATTCTGGAAATTTAAATAAAGAAGACATTGTGTTCAATAAGGAATCTGAAACTTTGGTTATATTTTGAAACTCCTTTGCTGTACTAACATATTTGTTTTGTTTTCTAAAGGCTAGTAGTCTGTCAATTTGCTCTACCGACATTCCGAGTTTATACCCTTTATAATCGGTGATGAAATTTGGATTGAATGGGTATATCTTAAAACTACTATTCTGTTTTTCTGTTTTAGCACTATCCATACTCGACTGGAAAGCGAGCCATTTTTGTTTATCGGGAATTTCTTTTTCAATTGTATCGAAAGAAATAAAAAAATTGACCATTTGTAAAAGAACAATTAATGTAAGTAATATCAGTATTCCTTTACGCTGCTCCTTTGAAAATATAAAAAATGTATGAAGACTATTGAAATTCATTGCTTTGCATCTTTGAATTTTAAAAATAATAAAAAAAACACAGACCAATCTCGTTTATAGGAAAAATATTATTTCATCATTTTTGATTGACTATTTTGAAGACCATCACTACCATTTTTTTGGTAAACAAAAAACCGATTACATTATTAATTTGTTAGTTAATTTAAATTATTGTTTTATTTTTTTATAAAAAATTATACATTTGAAGCTTAATAACACTTAAACCATAAACCATGTCTATTTGGAAAGTAAAACCATTAGCTCAATTATTATCAGAAGCTGCTGATTCTGAAAAAGGATTAAAACGAACTTTATCAGCACGATCGCTAGTTGCATTGGGAATTGGAGCCATTATTGGAGCCGGATTATTCTCTTTAACAGGTATAGCAGCAGCAGATAATGCAGGTCCAGCAGTTACACTATCATTTATATTAGCCGCAGTTGGATGTGCTTTTGCAGGATTATGTTATGCTGAATTTGCTTCGATGATACCTGTTGCAGGTAGCGCTTATACTTATTCTTACGCCACAATGGGTGAATTTGTCGCTTGGATAATAGGTTGGGATTTAGTATTAGAATACGCTTTAGGAGCCGCAACTGTAGCCGTAAGTTGGTCTCAATATGTCAATAAATTTCTTGGAAATTACGGCATTCACATTCCTCAATCTGTATTGCATGGTCCTTGGGACGCCACACCAGGAATTATTAATTTACCCTCAATTTTAATCATTTGTTTACTTTCTATCTTATTAATAAGAGGTACAAAAGAATCTGCTTTACTAAATAATATTTTAGTTATTTTAAAAGTAACTGTGGTAATTGTATTTATCGGTTTAGGATGGGGTTTTATTAATAGTGCCAATCACACTCCATTCATTCCTGTTAATGAAGGTGAAGTACTTTTAAGCTCAGGAAAAATGTCTTTCCTTAATTTCTTCAGCAGTGATTACTTTGGTCATTATGGTTGGAGTGGTATTTTACGAGGTGCAGGTGTTGTATTTTTTGCTTTCATTGGTTTTGATGCCGTTTCTACTGCCGCACAAGAAGCAAAAGACCCACAGAAAGGTATGCCAATTGGTATTTTAGGTTCATTAGTAATTTGTACTATTCTATACGTTCTTTTTGCTTATGTTTTAACTGGTTTAGAAAATTATATTAATTTTAAAGGTGATGCTAGTCCTGTAACGACTGCATTTGCTAACACGGGTTACACTTTTTTAAATTCTGCACTGACAATTGCAATTATTGCTGGTTACACTTCTGTAATGTTGGTAATGTTGATGGGGCAAAGTAGAGTTTTTTATAGTATGAGTGTAGATGGTTTGTTACCTAAATTTTTCAGTATTTTACATACTAAGAACAGAACTCCTTATAAAACAAATATTGTTTTTATGATATTCGTTAGTTTATTTGCGGGATTTGTTCCAGTCTCAGATCTTGGGCACATGGTGAGTATAGGTACTTTATTTGCATTTGTCCTTGTGTGCATAGGTGTAATTGTTATGAGAAAATCTAATCCAGATGCAGAACGAGGTTTCAGAGTCCCTTTTGTTCCAGTATTCCCGATTATAGGTGTTCTTATCTGTCTAGTTCTAATGGCTGGTTTACCTATCGAAAGTTGGGAAAGATTAGCAATTTGGATGATAATTGGAGTTGCTATCTATTTCTTTTACAGCAAAAAACACAGTAAATTAAACAATCCAGAGAAATAATTTATTTAAAGTAAAATAAAAAGGATTATAGAGTAGCAATACTTTATAATCCTTTTTTTTATGTTTGAAAATTATACTTTTACCAAAAAATCAATGCATTGTAAACTAATTTAATATTTACAAATGTAATGCTATCGGGATAAAATAGGCTACTCATTCGACTGAAAATCACAGTAGAACTATTTTATAACTAAAATTAGCGTTACAAATCGAATACAGAAGTTCTTTTGGCCCGCACTAAATCTTTAAGCCTAATCCAGAAGGCTAATGTAAGATAGACTCCAAACCCTAAACCTGCGGTCACAAACGAGATATAAATAAAAAACAAACGCACACTCGTTACTCTCATTCCGAGTTTATCAGCAAGTCGAGAGGAAACATGAAAACCATATTTCTCTAAAAAAAATTTCAATTTGACTATATTCCTCATTCGACATTCCTTTAATGATGTGCAAAATTAGTTAAATTCTAGATTACTTCTTTAATAATTCCATTCCAATTGCACATTCTAAGCATCTGAACTTATTGCAATATTCGTTTTTAAGTTGCAGCAAACTTTGAGAATCAAAGGCATTCTTTGCTTTTAATCCAAAAGAATCAAACTTGCTAATAATAGAATTTTTCTCTGGACTTACCTCATTTAAAACCATTATCAATTCCTCACAGACTTCTTTTCCCTGACTTTTTGCATACGCAAACTGCAAAGGAATAATGGTATTTAAAACAATTAAGTCTACGAACGACTTCGATGTTGTTTTATTTTTTTTTCTACTTTCCTTATCAAATTGGTAATGAGTTAACCAATAAGGAGCTGCCGAAATTTGGAATAAATCATAAATAGCTTCCATTGAAGTTAAAGTAGCTACTTTCGAAAATAAATTGTGATGTTCATGATATAAATTAGCTAACTGCGAAAGTCGGATCGTAGGAAAATTATCTGGTCGATGTTTAAAAAATTGAACAGGTTCAATACAAGCTTTTTCAATTTTATATTTATGAAGCAAATAAAAATATCGAAATTTTAAATCTTTAAAATAATTATCTTCTTTGTCTGAATCTAAAAGTCCAGCCGAACCAAATAATAAAGCTTCCATGTTCTCTACTGCAAAGCTTTTTTTTCGAATGACAGAAAAAGGAATAGATTGGGCAATTTTCATGAATATTTCCCCGTTGGTATTCAATCCAAAATTCTTTGCTAAAAGCCAAAATAAAACGGCTTCCCAATCATTATTTGTTTGCTTTAGTAACTCAAAAATAGGTTTTGACTTTCTTTCTAAACGTTCAAAAAACAAACGTTCTTGCCAATTCGTTAACGTGAATTGTGGAATATCTTTCAACTGCTTTTCACAAAAAATCCAAGATTTTGGCGTTAGCAATTTTTGATAGTTCGCGATTGTTATTGCATCTACATAATTTTTAAGTTCCAACACTGGAATTGAAGTATTGTTACTTCTATAAATCTCGGCATCATGCTCCCAAACTACATGTAAAATCACATTTTCATAACCTGCATCTTTTTCGTGATGATGCACGTACCAATCCGAAGATTTAAGATGAATTTCTACATTTCCAGCCCATTTTTGATCAGCAATCGTAATTTGGGCATTAAAAAAATCTGGTCCTGCTAATTCAAGATATTGCCCAACATTTGTAATTGTGATTTCTTCTTGATTTGTAGTTTTTAGATTTAAAGTATCGAATTTTTTGAACTTCCATAGGTAATGAAGAAAATCTTCTTTCATTTTTTAGAATTTTAGACTCTTTAGATACAAGATCCTCAGACTTTAAGACTAAAGTACTATAAAAAAGAATAAAATACCTTACAAAAATAAAAAAAATTGTATCCTACCCTTTTCAAAAATAAGATACATCAAAAAAATCACCTCAACAAATACAATTTGGCACAGGCTCTAGCATCTGATAATGCTTCATGGTGATTTAATTGAATTTTCATTTCGCGACAACAATCGCTTAATTTTGTAGGCTTTAAACCTCTTGCTTTGTAAATTTTTACAGTACATTCCCAGCGAGAACCAATATTTAAATCATCATAATTTAGCCCATACAATGCCATTGATTTAGTTAAAACATTGCGATCGAAACTTTCGTTGTGAGCAACTACGATCCTGTTTTGCAGTCTTTTTTGAATTTCAGGAAAAACCTGAGAAAACGTTTTGGCATTTACGGTATCTCTTGGATATATACCATGCACTTGTATTGTATACGGATTGTATTCGTTATTGGGTGGTTTGATTAGAGTGACAAACTCCTCTGTAATAATACCATTTTCGACCGTCACTATTCCTACGGAACACGGATGAAAAGCAGTTGCAGTTTCAAAATCTATAGCAGTAAAAGTCATGGGTGTTTTAGAATATAGATTACAGATTTTCATCATATATAAAAATCTGCAATCCAGAATAAAATTACTTCATCGATTTAATTATATCCGACTTAGTAATAATTTGATGATTTCCATTCTCTAATGCAACCAAAACGGCGTCATTTTCTTTGGTAAACAATTTAGATACTTCCTCAATTGAAGTCGCTAATTTCACAATAGGAAAAGGCTTGCCCATTACTTCTTTAATAGGTTTATCGGCCACATTTTTGTCGGCTACATAACTTCTAAACAAATCTGTTTCATCCACAGACCCTACAAATCCAGAAATGTCAACCACAGGAATTTGCGATATATTATATTTACGCATACGGTCAATTGCATGCGAAACCAATTCTTCGGTACGTACTACAATTAATTGCTTGTCTATATGATCTTTAATTACGTCCTCTGCTTTTGTAATATTTTCGTCAAGAAAACCACGCTCTCGCATCCAGTCGTCATTGAACATCTTACCAACATAACGGCTTCCTGAATCATGAAATAATACTACAACTACATCATGGGCTTTAAAATGTTCCTTTAACTGTAACAATCCTTTTATAGCTGCTCCAGCCGAATTACCAACAAATATTCCTTCTTCCAAAGCAATTTTTCGGGTGTAAACTGCTGCATCTTTATCTGTTACTTTTGTAAATCCATCTATTAATGAAAAATCTACATTTTTTGGCAAAATATCTTCTCCAATTCCCTCGGTGATATAGGAATAGATTTCATTTTCATCAAAAATTCCTGTTTCATGGTATTTTTTAAAAACGGAACCATACGTATCAATTCCCCAGATTTTGATATTCGGATTTTTCTCTTTCAAGTATTTTCCAACGCCCGAAATCGTTCCTCCTGTTCCCACTCCCGATACAAAATGAGTAATTTTTCCTTCCGTTTGTTTCCAAATTTCCGGTCCCGTTTGTTCGTAATGTGCCAGTGAATTCGACATATTATCGTATTGGTTCACATACCAAGAGTTAGGTGTTTCCTCTGCCAATCTTTTAGAAACTGAATAATACGAGCGAGGATCTGTAGGCTCAACATCAGTAGGACAAACTACTACTTTGGCGCCAACAGCTCGCAATATATCCATTTTTTCTTTCGATTGTTTGTCCGAAATAACACAGATTAATTTATATCTTTTTATGATCGCCACTAGCGCCAAACCCATTCCTGTGTTTCCTGATGTACCTTCTATAATAGTACCTCCTGGTTTCAAACGACCATCTGCCTCTGCATCTTCAATCATTTTCACTGCCATCCTGTCTTTTACAGAGTTTCCTGGGTTAAAGGTTTCTACTTTCGCCAAGACCAAAGCCTCAACTCCTGCCGTTACTCTATTTAGTTTTACTAATGGAGTATTACCAATTGTCCCTAATATATTTTCTGAATATTCCATTTTTATTGTTGAATTATTTATTATACACTATGTAATTTACTATATCGTTTATTTGATTTAGCAAAATTAGTATATTTTTACTTATTATGTATTTTTTTAAGAGTCTGGCCTTCGGAACTAATTAAAGAAATTCCACACCAATCCAAAACGGATCAAGAAATCACGATATGGATAATTGGGTGCAGAAAAGTAATTATCTTTAGAAAACAACGAATTAACGTGTTCTGCTTTAAAATAAATTCGTGTTCTAAGAATCCGCGCATTCACAAAGAAATCAAAATTGGGATAATTGCCAATTTTGACTTTATCTTGAACAAAAAATTCTCCTATCAACGAATTATAGCTGTCACTATAATAACTTGTAAAGTAATTAAATTCTATTCCTGTTTGAAGGAACAATCTCTTTTTAAAAATATAATCTGAAAAGTAGAAAGTATTTCTAGTAACGAAATCAGGCACATTCAAAATTAAATCAGATTGATCTGTTTTTTGAAATAAAAAGGTATTGTCTAATGCGAATTTACCCAAAACAAATTCTCGACTCACTTTAAGCGATGCATATTTAATCACTTTTCCGTATTGTGCAGGTGCCACTATTTGCATGCTATCTCTCCTTTCGGCTACAGTTGTAACATCCTCAAAGTACAAATGGTCTTTGATTACATTAAGTTGCAACGATAGATTAACCCATTTTGATGTTCCGTTTGCGCTTAAAGAATTGATTTTTTCAGTCTGAAAATCATTCGACCAATTGTACTTAAAATAACTACTCTGGAACAAGTTATAGTTATTATTAGCTAGTTTATTTACGCTTTGGTACTGAAATGAAACCTGCGTATCTTCGTTAATAACATATTGAGCCGAAGCATCTATGTTATTTAAATTTTGATCTGTAATCGCTCTCGAATAAAGAAATTTTCCACTCCAGTTGTTCTTGCTGTAGTTGTATTGTCCGCCAACAGTATTGATTGCCTGACTTAATAAACTTGGCACTATTTCCGTATCTAAATATAGTATTTTATTGTAGTAATAATTAGAATGTACATCATCTATAAAAAAAGTAAACTTACCTAGAGTCATATTCTCATACACCAGTCCCACCTTATTGTACATTTTATTGTACTTTGTTCTATCATTTATATTACCCGTGACAAAAGACTGGCCATAGCGATACACTGTATTACCTCCTACGGTTGATGGAATCGTAACTTGTGTATAATCATGATACATATTCTCATAACTAAACTGATCTGTAACATACAAATTATTCTCTCCTTTATTCGCATTAATTCTAAAGGTTTGATCAATAAAGCCACGTGTTCCTTTTAGAAAAGAGGTTGCATCTTCAAAATAAACCTGCAATCGTGCTCGATTTTTAAAAGCCGAGCTACCACTTTCAAAATCCACAACAGAGGTAATACCGCCATTCTCTTCATTCGAAATATCCTGCGAAGTAAAATGAGCATTAGCAATATAGCGTCCGTTTTTTGTATTATAACTCGTAGTAAATCTAAAATTTCCAGTACTCGATAGCTGATTAATATAGCGCCCCTGTGAGCGCAATCCTTTATACGCGACAGATAAATTCAATCTTGGCGAAATATTTAAAGTAAAAAAAGCATCTAGAGATTGACCCTGCTGAATCACACTTTTAAAATACAGCTCTGTTACAGGAGTCGCCACACTGTAATACTTAATCTCATCAGCCTGAATATAATCAAATTGTTTTGCCGTAAAACCAAATGCCGGATACGGATTAAAACCTTTCAAACTATATTGCAACGTATTGTAGGTTTGTCCAACATTGGTAAAACGCAAAAGACCAAAAACATCTTTTCTCAAATAATTATGGCTGTATTCCTTTTGTATAGTAAGCGAAGTGTCAATATATGTTGTATCACGATCCAAAGTTATTACTTGGTACATATCCCGAGTTGCGAGAGGTGCAGCTGCTTTTTTTATCGAATCCGAAGCATTATATTTCGTATTATAATCCATCCCATTGGCCTTTTTATCTTGAGAAAACAGAACTACCGGGAACGCTAAAAGAAATAAAGAAAAGAAAATTCTCATTTGAAATGGATATAATTAGGCAACTATTTTTACGGGTTTTACCATACAAAGGTAAATTATAAAAACGTATAAATAAATAAACCACAAAATTTATAGCCAAATAATCAGGGCGAGCCACCAGTAGAAAAAGGGGGCAACTTCTAAGAATGCTTATTCGCCCCCTTTCCCTACTGCTGTCAGGCTATACACGCTACTTCGGTAGCCAGCTTCTATCCTTCTCGCGGTCGCAAACAACTTCACAATTTAATCACGAATTATCTTTTTCAAAATCACTTGCCGCAATCAAAAAGAAAATCGATAAAAAATTACAATATTTGCCGAACGAAAAGATTTCAATATGCTGCTCAATAATTTCTCTACATTTCTTCTCGAAAGTGGCACCGATGAAGCCGGTCGTGGTTGTCTTGCGGGTCCTGTTACAGCGGCAGCAGTTATTCTTCCATTTAATTTTCAAAATACAATCTTAACCGACAGCAAACTATTAACCGAAAAAGCGCGGGAAAAACTCAGACCAATTATAGAGGAGTTTGCCATATCATTTGCTGTAACACATCTAGAACCACTAGTAATTGATGAAATTAATATACTGAACGCATCCATAAAAGCGATGCAGGAAAGCATCTTAAAACTTAATCCGCAACCCGAATACATTATAGTCGACGGCAATGCGCCACTGATTCATAAAAACGGAATAAAAAACAATTGCGGAAAAATTTTTACGAAGGAAGAAATCGAAATACTAAATTCAATTCCAAATAAAAGTATTGTAAAAGGAGATTCTAAATTTATGAGCATAGCGGCAGCTTCTATATTAGCAAAAACCTATCGAGACGATTATATGAATAAAATTCATGATGAATTCCCTATGTACAATTGGAAAAAAAATAAAGGATATCCCACCAAAGAGCATCGTGAAGCCATTCGTAAATACGGTATCACAAAGTACCACCGAATGAGCTTTCGATTATTGCCGAAGCAATTAGAATTAGACTTATGATTCTTATGTCAAATCCATTGCCACTTACATAGTCACTGTCAAATAAAATTTGATTGAAAAAAGAAAAAGTATACTTACTTTTGCAGAAATTTAGATAAATAAAAATAAAATGTAAGAAATAACAATCTTTAGCGTTTAACAGTAATTCCAAATTTATAAACTTAACACCTACCGATGAATTCACAAACAAACAAGTGGCTTGTTTTAAGCTTACTTCTAGCCAATTTTCTCTTCTTCACTAGCTGTAGTGATGACAGTAGTGAAACAAATGATAACGGTAACTATGCACCTAGCATTGATGCTAGCAATTTACCAGCAGGAAATCACCCAATGACATTATTTGCAGATGACGAAAGTCCTTCCAAAATGTATGATAAAAAAGACCGATGGTTTCGCGTTAATGAGCCATTACAAGTCATTCAAAAAGGAAAAGACTCTATACAATTATCCCTTTATTGTCCCGTTGCTTTAAGCGATGTAAAAATTTATGCCAAACTTCCAAATTATGAAAAACGATTTGTAATTTATCAATTTTCAAAAGTGCCGGCTTTTCATCGTTCATCACATCTATTGCCTTTGGTAGAAGGTAAAAACGACTATTTATTAGAAAATGGAAAAACAGTTACAATTGACAAAATAGATGGGTTTTCGTCTGGAGCAATTGAATTTTCTGTAGAATCAAGTGATACTTTATTTATAAAATTAAAGAAAATTAAATCGTCACAGTTGGTGCGCTTCAGTGATCAATATCATTTGGCTGAACCTGGAAAGTATTTACCAATGAATCCCGTTTTGGCAAAAGAAGCAATTACCATGATTCTTAATTATTCGTATGCATTGAGCCATCCGTTGTACTATGAAACCTTTGTTAATTTCGATAAATACAAACAAGAGCAAGCTACTGCTGCAGGAATTGCTATTAATGGAGCTACAAATTGGCATGGTAATACCGCAGATGCGAATGGAACGTATGATTACTTTACCAAAGCAGAAATTGAACAACAATATTTGAAATACATTGATGGAAGAAACTTAAACATGGCAATGGTAGGTGGCGAATCTGCTTGGGGCGGTGGTGATTTAGCTTCACAATGGGAAGACGGCTACATTACTGGTCATTGGAAGGGTGAAATGTCAGTTTGGTCGCACGAGTATTCACATCACACAGGATACAGTCATGACAGTAATTTAGCCAATAGCGGCGAAGGTGGTGGTCAACAAGAAATGCTAACCGATTTCTATAAGTATTTGATTTACTTAAATGATCTGCCTTTTACAAATCCTGACATCCTACAGAGCTGGACAAAAACAAAATACCTAACGGGAAGTTATAAAAAACCCGCTTTTAAAATCAACGCTAAGAATCCGTTTTTACTAAAATATAAAGGAGAAGGAAAATGGAAATAAAATTAAAAACAAAAATGAATAAAATAACATTCTTCGTTCTATTGCTTTGTGTTTTTACCAATTGCAGCAAAGATGCTGATGATATGGCTAACACTACCGATTATAACTATTACTATCCTACAGAGGAAGCTACAATTACAGCTAAACAAATTGGTGACGGTACTGGTCAATTAGATCCAAAAGGAATCACAATTGCAAATGACAAATTGTATGTGTGCAACGGCGATCAGTTGGATATTTTTAACGCGCAGACTTTAGCGTTTGAGAAAACAATTCGCACTTTTATAAAAGGAACCACGACTATCCCACTAACGAAACTTTCTTCGGTTTCTATTGCTGATGGCAGAATTTATATAGGAAGTGTTGATTCCCGAATTTTCGTAATCGATGAAAAAACAAACGCTGGAATAAATACAGTAGGAAACGGACAATGGTGGACCACTTTCGTGCATGTATTTGGTCTTGTGGTAAAAGACGGACTTGTATTTGTAAAAGAAAAAGAAACGACTATTAAAGTTTATGAGGTTGCCCAAATCACTGAAAGCAGCGATTGGAATTTAGCTCCAATTGCCAAATTAAATACGCTAAAGGGTTTTGATGAAAATTATTCTATGGATGTTTATTCAGGAAATCTTGTTGTTGCGGGTCAAAATGCAAATGGCTTTTTATACTATAAAATTAGTGATATTAAAGCAAATGCTGCTGCTTCATTAACCACACCTTTACTTCCTACCACAACAGTTTTGCCTGATAACAAACCAATGTCTATATATTTTAGTACGGATTGGACAATCACTTCCGAAAACGCTAAAGGAGCAAATTTCTTGCGTATGTATAGTAAAGATGATTTTATCAATAAAAATTATAATTCAGTTGTTAATAGTTCTGATATAATGGGCCAAAGTTCTTTTGGTACGATTGTCAGTACTGCACAGCTTACTGATCGTATTTTTTTATCTGATAACACGAATCAAAATATTAAAGTAATCAAACTTAAGAAAGCTACAATTGCCGAAAAGCGATAGATAGATTTTAAACGATCAGTGAAGTTTCACTCAAAGGCGCTTCCTAGTTGCTACAAATAAAAGTGATTGAAGCAGTTCACAGTAATGCTTTTGTACATTCAAATCAGTCGTAGTTGAGATTCAGTATTTAATCTCGACTGCGCTAGATTTGATAATTACTACTCTACAAATTTAGCTTCGAATAAGGCAGCAAAATGTTTTATGATCTTTACTTTCACTTCTGCTTCATCTACTTTTTCTACACCGAGTTCTACATTTAATGAAGTAACGGCTTTACCACGAATTCCGCAAGGAATTATGTTGTCAAAATAACCCAAATCAGCATTGACGTTTAGTGCAAAACCATGCATCGTTACCCAGCGAGAAGCGCGTACACCCAGTGCACATATTTTGCGAGCAAATGGCGTCCCTGCTCCTAGCCAAACTCCTGTTTCTCCTTCGCTCCTACCACATTCTACGCCGTATTCTTGCAAAGTTAAAATGATAGCTTCTTCAAGAAAGCGCAAATATTTATGAATATCGGAAAAGAAATTTTCTAAATCTAAGATGGGATAACCCACAATTTGTCCGGGTCCGTGATAGGTGATGTCGCCACCACGATTGATTTTATAGAAAGTAGCTTCTTTGGATTCAAGTTGTTTTTCTGAAAGTAATAAATTTTCTAAGTGACCGCTTTTCCCCAAAGTATAAACATGCGGATGTTCGACAAATAGAAAATAATTAGTTGTCGGAAATTGTGTTTCTTCTCTTCTATTTTGGATTTTTAAATCAACTATTCCTTTGAATAATTCTTCCTGATATTCCCAAGTTTCCTTGTAGTCTTTTGTTCCTAAATCTTGAAGTTGTATGTTTTTGTTCATGGGTTATCGAGGAACGAAGTGTCTTTTTTCGCTCACTTATTTTTTCATGTACAAATATACAAAAGTTTGGAAGGAGATATATTCACACGAAAAGCTTTTTAATTTAGATATAAGTTGTCGTTTTAATCCACGGAATTTGATTCTAAAATCACTTCAAGATTGGTGCTCTCGGGGTTCTGCAGACAATCAAAGATGGTCATCTCCAGCACTACTGATTTTTTGTCGGCACTAATTTTAGCAAGTGGATTAGAAACCGATTGAATTTTTCGAGGAAAATGATAGTTCATACTATATTTTTGAACCACTTTATATCCTTTTAACTTGGCTTTCCATTGTTCAATTTCAGCAAATTCTTTTTTTAGCGCTACAGGATCTGTTATCGTCACAATTCTGCTAAAATGATCTCCACTATAATTATAGCTTACTTTATAATAATGTTCTTCGGCACTTAAAGCATAATTATTTTTAACGTCGTCTAAATAATGATCTGCTTTTGAAAGATCAACTATATCAGCTACTTTTTTAAAATTTTGACTGTAGGTAGTGCTAAATTCTTTTTCATACGAATTCGATTTTTGATGCACTTTTACTTGGGAATATCTTAAAAACAGATTTTGATCTGCGACAGGAGTTCTAGAAAATGTTTCTTGATGCTTCTTGATATAATCACCAAATACATAGGTGGTATCCTTATAAATCTCTTCCTTAGAATAGTTTTCTCCGGTGATTTGCATGTAGCTATTTTCGTCTCGTAGCCCAACAACTTCAATAGTTCCGCTACCATCTGCATTGAGACGTATGGTTTCGGTGACTTGGCAACTAATAGTTAGAAATGGTAATAATAGTAGGTACAGTTTTCTCATTTGATGTAATTTTAAGACATTAAATTTTGAAGTTCTAAAAGCAAAGTTACATTATTTCATACGGATTATCCGATTGTTTTTGAAATTACTGCTATCAAAGCTGTCCTGTCTGAGGATATCTACAAGGCAAAATACTACAAAATTGAGATCATACAAAGGCGTAAAGAAAATCAAATCTCAGTATAGCGGCCAAGTAACTACACAATTACACGGTAGCAAATTAAAAAAATCGACTTAATTGTTGTGTGCAGCTTTGGCGATGGTTTTATAAAAACTAAAGTTTTAGTGTAGCCCCGATAGTAGCGGCATCCCCCGCTTTTTTTTGCGGGGATATAGCGAATAGCGGGACTAATGGTGATGAAAAAACAAAATTTCTTGCTCCTAAAAAATCTAAAAACTGCATTCTGAAATCTGCAATCTATTTGTTATCTTTGCACACTTAAAAAACCGAATATAATGGCCTTATCTGAACAAGAAATCATCCGAAGAGAAAAACTTCAATCGTTACGTAATTTAGGAATCAATCCTTATCCTGCCAATCTTTTTCCTGTAAATCATACTTCGAAGCAAATAAAGGAAACTTTTGAAGAAGGTAAAAAGGTTATTGTTGCTGGTCGTTTGATGAGTGTTCGTGACCAAGGAAAAGCTTGTTTTGCCGAATTGCAGGATAGCGAAGGCCGTATACAATTGTACGTGAATCGCGATGTTTTGTGTGAAGGTGACGATAAAACATTGTACAATCAAGTATTTAAAAAATTAACCGATTTGGGAGATTTTATTGGAATTGAAGGAGAATTATTTACTACGAAAGTGGGTGCACAATGTATTCGCGTGGATAAATTTACTTTTTTGAGTAAAACATTACGTCCGTTACCTTTGCCAAAAGTGGATGAAGACGGTAAAGTACATGATGCTTTTAATGATGCTGAATTGCGTTACAGAATGCGTTATGTAGATTTGACCGTGAATCAAAATGTAAAAGAAACGTTTATTAAGCGTACCAAATTGTTCAATGCAATGCGTGGTTTCTTTAACGAGGCTGGATATCTAGAAGTAGAAACTCCGGTTTTGCAATCCATTCCTGGTGGAGCTGCGGCGCGTCCGTTTATTACGCATCACAACTCGCTAGACATGCCTTTGTACATGCGTATTGCGAATGAATTGTATTTAAAAAGATTAATCGTTGGTGGTTTTGATGGTGTATATGAATTCTCGAAAAACTTCCGTAATGAAGGAATGGACAGAACGCACAACCCCGAATTTACTGCTATGGAAATATATGTAGCCTACAAAGACTACAACTGGATGATGGAATTTACGGAGAAATTGTTAGAGCATTGTGCCATTGGCGTAAACGGAACTAGCGAAGCGACTTTTGGCGAACACCAAATTAACTTCAAAGCGCCTTATGCTCGTGTGACAATGACGGATTCTATCAAACATTTTACTGGTTTTGATATTTCGGGTAAAAGCGAAGCGGAACTTTTTGATGCTGCTAGAGGAATGGGAATTGACGTGGATAACACTATGGGGAAAGGAAAATTGATTGATGAAATTTTTGGAGCAAAATGCGAAGGGAATTACATTCAGCCGACATTCATCACGGATTATCCGAAGGAAATGTCCCCACTTTGTAAAGAACACCGTGACAATCCTGAACTGACAGAACGTTTTGAATTGATGGTTTGCGGTAAAGAAGTTGCAAATGCATACTCCGAATTGAATGACCCTATTGACCAAAGAGAGCGTTTTGAAGATCAAATGCGTTTGGCAGCCAAAGGTGATGATGAAGCAACTGGAATTATTGACGAAGACTTCTTGAGAGCGTTAGAATACGGAATGCCACCAACCTCTGGGTTAGGAATTGGAATGGATCGTTTGATGATGTTCTTGACGAATAATGCGTCGATTCAGGAAGTGTTGTTTTTCCCTCAAATGAGGCCGGAGAAAAAACAAGTACAACTAGAAGAAGATGAAAAATTAATTGTTTCTATCTTGCAAGCTACTGCCAATATTATGGAGTTTGGCTTACTAAAAATCAAATCGGAATTGAGCGGTAAAAAATGGGACAAAGCAATGAAAAATCTTTCGGCACTTGGAATGACTGAGGTTGTTGTGGAAGGTGATGTGAAATCTTGTAGATTAAAAGAGTAGATATTTATCCGAGTAAATATATTTTAAGAGGAACTTCGTAAAGGAGTTCCTTTTTTTTGACAACAATGAAAAAAATAGGATCTAAAACCTGAGGAATTAATTGTATTTTTATAAAAACAAAATTATGGAAGCTAATAAACCGATAAAAAGAGCATGCGAGTTACAAACTCTAAGCCACGACCATCATCACGCACTGCAATTGTGCTGGAAAATCAGAACTGGTTTATCTAAAGATATCGCTCCTGAACGTATAAAGGTATATACAGATTGGTTTTTCAAAAATCACCTGTCGGAACATTTTAAGTTGGAAGAAAAAGTTGTTTTTACAGTTTTAGAATCTAATAATGAAATGGTAAAAAAAGCCATCGCTGATCACCAAAGATTAATCGATTTATTTACTTCAGCGTCAAATACTAAAGAAATTTTAGAAAAAATAGAAGTAGATCTTAAGGCCCATATACGCTTTGAAGAAAGAGAATTGTTTACTGAAATTCAAAATATAGCCACAGCAGAACAATTACAAAAAATTGCTGAGGCGCACGGTGAAGAAAAGTTTATAGAATATGATAGAGATACTTTTTGGCTATAGAAAGTCATTTTTATCTTATTTCAAAAAAAAAAGAAGTTTCGATCGAAACTTCTTTTTTTGTTTTATAAATTTAAGTATGGTTGCCAATATTAAAAATCAAATAATTTAAAATTCTGTGTAAAAAACACTTCGGGAATCCTATAATTTCTTGTGAATAGTTATAGAAGGAAGAATTTTTATTTAAACGAAAAAATCTGAGGATTGACGTTAATCATTATAAATGCCCAATTATTAGTGTGATCTACTTCACCCCCTTTTACCCTTTGCATGGTGTCTGTTCCGAACATTTGAGAATAACCTCCTGAAACATTTACATATTTATGAACAGCATAACCCATCGTAAAATCTACTTCGGTCCCAAGATAGTTATTCATCTCATCACCATTCGCATCTAAAACGGTGTTCGCAGCATTAAAAATATGAGGTGATAAGTTAAATTGCCATTTATTAACAACATAACCCAATTTCAAAAAGGCATCTTGCAAACCAACCGTATTTTTATAATTGCCTACATAGAAATAATCCATAAATCCATTGAATCCATGATTCGTTCCAAATAAGGGATAAAATGATTTGACGTTAGTGCTGCCATCTTTTTGACTTTTCCCTGATAAAAATTCAAATCCAAGACCTGCTTTAAACTTATCTGTTAGCGCATAATTAAAAGTTAGACCACCATCAAAAGCACTTACATTAAATGTATTGCTCTTACCTGTTTGTCCATAAAACCACAGGTTGGCATCCCAATTACTTTCTTTTGTACTTAGATAGGTTCCAAAGGTTTGCATGTAATCTACTTTCAGCTCTGGAAGAGGTACTGGGATTGGTGCTGTCAATTTATTTTCATAACCCGTATTTAAGAATAACAAACTCATATTTATCTTTCCTAAAGCGGTATGATACCAAGCATACTGCATGGCTTTGTAACTTGCAACGGTGTAAGGTATTGCGATATCTGTTTCACCATTGGCATTATAAGCAACTGCTAGATCCAATTGTGATTTTTTATTTTTATATGTTACCAATGCAGCATCATGACTTTGCCCTTGTTGTGACCAGTCAATTTCGCCAAAAATACGCTGGTTGTCATACGAAATGACTTGACGTCCCAAACGCGTGCTCCAGTTTTCATTGAAATTGTATTGTACCCAGGCTTCGAATAATTCGATACTATTCACATCCGATTTTGCCGTGGTTGGAACATCTCCCCAAACACGAACATTTTGCATGGTAAGTTTGGTAACGAATTTATCTTGTTTGAAGTTTAAATTCAGACGAGTTCTTCCCGAAATAAATTGAGCGGGTGTTTCGCCATAAGGAATCGGTGCTTTATAACCATTTCGAAGTTCATACCGAGGTCTAATTTGCAAATTGGCATCAAATTCTTGCGCAACAGTAGTCGCACTAACCATTATCACAGCGGTCATCAACATTTTTTTTACTAAATTCATGTGGTGAAAGTTTAATTTAATTTAACTGCTTCTTCGGTTATTTTTTTGATCGTCTCATCTGAGTTTACACCTAGACCTTCTTGTTGAAAAGTAAGTTCCCCTTCAGCATTAAAAACACTTATAATATTAGAATGAGAGAAATCTAAAGGCGCTATTTTCTTGTAGTTTACAGCCAAAACCGCTGCAAATTCTCTAGTATTTTCTTCAGTAGAACGTAGGAACTCCCATTGTTTACCATCCATTTTATTATCAATAGCAAACTTTTTTAATCTTTCTGGAGTATCCACTTCTGGATCAATACTCAGTAAAACAAATTTTACATTTTCCTTAATATTCTCAGGTAGGCGAGCTTCAATATTGCGCATATCAGCAACCAATCGAGGACAAGCTGCTTTGCATGACGTGTAAATCATAACCATTACTAGCACTTTACCTCTCAAATCTTTCATTTCGATATTATCTCCATTCTGATTGGTCCATTTAGAAGGCAAATTATAAATAGATAATTCCGAAATAGGTTTTGATTCGACAGTTGCTTTAGATTCATTTTTGCGACAGCTTTCTAAAATTAGAAAAAGCATCAAAATAGGCACTAGAAGTAATAAGGATATCCTATTTGTAAGAATACCTTTTTGTTTTTGCGTTTTCATAATTTAATTGATTTTAATTAACAACTGCTCCCGAATGCTATTTACTATCCTTGGCACATCGAAAACCTAAATTTTTTGTAGTATAATTTGCTTTGAGACTAGCTCTAAATGCATAACGCATAAAAGCTGCATAATTCATTAGATCGGTAGCATTTATAGATCCGCTTCCGCAAAAGAGGTTCTTATCAGTATCTGTATCTTTCCTAGATTCTCCAGAAAGGAAAATACTGTTGAAGTCAGAAGTCCATTCCCAGACTAAACCGTGCATATCATAAACACCCCAGTAATTTTTAAAAGTATGCCCAATAGGATTAGCATACGTATTTGATTTTTCATACCATGATAAAATATATTTATTAAATTCTTCTTTGGTACGAGCATCACTTCGTTTCTCATCAGCCATTGCAACATATTCCCACTCGTCCATTGTCGGCAATCGCTTTCCTTCACATTCACAATATTTTTTGGCAGCAAACCACGAAACATTGGTAATTGGAGCGTCACTTCGATTATTGGCACCATAATTAAAATCGTTTGCCCACTGACTCAAATAACTTTTATCAGCAAATAACCCTTTCATTTTCGAACGACTGTATTGTGGATACTTTTTTACAAAAGCAAGATATTGCGCATTCGTAACTGGATATACATCCATATTAAATGCAGCTATCTTTACAGGTTTTTTAGTGGTAGCACCATAGAGGGGGACAAAACTGCCCCCTCCTACAAGTACCATTTTAGCTTCTTGTGCATAAAGAGTACAACCTATCAACAATAAAAAGAAGATAACTGTTTTTTTTAATGGACACATCGGAACTCTTTTAGCTTTAGATTCTTATTTTCTTTGTGCTTTCACCATTGCTAGTGTAACCACTTTTTTGCTATTACCCCAACTTGCGTACACGTAGGTTAATACGTCTGCAATTTGTTGATCGCTTAATGCTTGAGCAGGCATAGCTCCAGTGTATTTTTTACCATTTACGGTAATTGCTCCATTTGAGCCTTTGATTACTTGTTTAATGGCGCGATTAACGTCTGCATTCAAATAATCTGCTTTTGCCAGTGGAGGAAACGCACCTGGGATTCCAGCTCCTGTAGCTTGATGACAAGCAACACAAGTCTTTGAGTAAACTACCTTACCCTTGTTAACGTCTTGACTATAACCCGCCAAACTAAATCCGATGAATGCGATTCCTAAAATGTATTTTTTCATGACTTATAAATATTTAAAATTGTTTTTATTTACCTCTTTGTGCTTTTACCATTACTGGTGAAACTACAGTTTTATTATTACCCCAACTACTGTAAACATATGTTAGAACATCAGCAATTTCTTCATCAGTTAAATTTTGACTAGGCATTACACTGTTTATTTTTTGTCCATTTACTGTTATTTCACCACTTAGACCTTTCATCACAGCATGTATAGCACGGTTAGCGTCAGCATTTAAGAAATCTGATTTTGCCAATGGAGGGAATGCATGAGGAATACCTTGACCTTCGGATTGGTGACATGCAAAACAAGTTGACTCATAGATTCCTTTTCCAGCTTTAATTTGTTCAGGAAGCGTTTTAATTACAATAGGTTTGTCTACTTTTTTGCCTAAAGGCATTGTTTGAATTGTTCCACCTTCAGGTAGTAGAATTCCCTCTTGAGTAGTTCCAGAGTATATTTTTTTGTTCTCTTTTCCTTCTACTTTCAACATTCCTAAGGCTCCTTTATTAAATGCTCTAAAAATAGAGTGATCTACTAATATAAAAGTTCCAGGAACATCTACTTTTAATTCTACAATAGCAGCACCACCAGCAGGAATTAAAGTAGTTTGCACATTTTCATTAATTGCACTACCCCCTTCTATATGGACTTTGTCGAAAATCTCACCAATAATATGAAAAGAAGAAACTAAACCTGGTCCACCATTACCCATGAAGATCCTTACTGTTTCCCCTACTTTAGCTGTTAATGCGTTATCTCCCGCAATGGCTCCCACTTTTCCATTAAAAACTACATAATCAGCTTGCTCTTTGATCGCTTTATTCATATCAAAGGCTTGCATACCTTGTTCTCCGTAACCTCCTTTTGTATAGAAATCACCTTGCATTACGTAGTATTCCTTATCAACTGGAGGTAGACCACCTTCTGGCTCTACCAAAATTAATCCGTACATCCCGTTTGCAATGTGCATCCCCACAGGAGCTGTTGCACAATGGTACACATATAAACCTGGATTTAATGTTTTAAAATTAAATACCTTTTCATGTCCTGGCGCCACAACTGAAGAAGAAGCTCCTCCTCCTGGACCTGTAACAGCATGTAAATCGATATTATGTGGTAATTTGTTCTCAGCATGGTTTTTTAAATGAAATTCGATCTCATCACCCACTCTAGTTCTAATGAAACTTCCAGGAACTGATCCTCCAAAAGTCCAATACATATATTTTGTTCCATCAACCATTTCACCTTCTTGCTCTAAGATATCCATGTTTACAACCAAGTGCATCGGAGGTCTATCTCCAACAGGTTTTGGAACCAATGGTGGCGATGTCAACTCAGCTTCTTTTTGCCCTTCTACCTTAACTTTTTCATAGTAAGTAGCGTCTTTTTCCGTTTTCTTTTCACAAGAAAAGAAAATAGCAGAAGAAAATAATGCGAATGCGAATAATTTGTGCGTCATGCTAAATTTGAATTGTCGTTTCATAATTCTAAGTATTAAAATTGGCTAAATATTAAAGGATAAATTAGTCTTTTATTATACTGTAAAATTAAAATTTACGATTTAATAAAATAATGATAAATGTCATGTTTTTAACTTTTTTTTAAGACTGTCATTTCACTGCAATAATCAACACAACGATTAAACATAAAGTAGCGATTAAACTAATTTTCCAGAATGAATTTGCTTTTTTCATTTCCATAAATTGAAAGGAAACCAGAAGAAATTTAAAAACTGCGAGGGCTAGAATCAAAGATACAACAAAATCATTCCCCATCAATACTTTTGAAATTATTGCTGTTATAATCGTCAATAAAATCAATATTCCGTAACTATAAACAAGTGTTTTTTTCATGACTTAAAAAATTAAATATAAAATAGGAAATAACAGCAGCCAAATTAAATCACACATGTGCCAGAAAGCAGCACAAGCTTCAACATCTTCAACTGCAGTATCACTATTTTTTTTCATCATACCGTGATTCGTCCAAGCCAATATTACAAGTCCCATAACTACATGCAAAATATGAAATCCTGTTAAGAGCCAATAAAATGCAAAAAAAGCATTAGTTTCAACCGTGAGTCCTGCTTCTAATTTATAGTAATATTCTACACTCTTTAGTGCTAGAAAAAGAAAGCCTCCTAACATAGCTAATTTTATATAAAAGGAAGATTTCTTTCTGTCATTTTCTTTAAAGTTTAGTACAGCATTTGCCATAAAAAAACCGCTGGTTAAAAGAAAAATGGTATTTATAGTACCAAAAGTGGTGTTTAATTGCAATCGAGAAGTATGGAATAACTCTGGCTGTTCGTTTCCATAGTACACAAAAGCAACCAACGCCATTCCGAAAGTAATAAGTTCAAGAAAAATTATTATCCACATCAGAATTCCTCCTGGCGGGTAATAAAGGTCTTTGTAATCTATTTTTGAAGTACTCATAATAGTAATTTTAGATTTTAAATTTTAGATTTTAGAAGTTGAAAAAATAAGAGAAAGGAAATTGAATTTTAACTTTAAAATTTTAAATAAATCTAAAATCGTTATTCCTAGCTCTTACATCATTTTACACCCAATCCAGCAATCTTTTTTCGCCTTCTATTTTTTTAACATCTGTAATATCTTGCGACATTTCTATTACGCCTTTGTAGTTCTTATTAGCGTCTCTTACAGCAAAATAGCGGATATAAATTAAGCGTTCCTTGAAATTAATCCAGAAAGAAGATTCGTTTTGAGTTCCTTTTCTAAAGGCATCTAAAATTTTAAGAACGGTGTCGACACTTTTTGGTGGATGACAAAATTTAACTTCTCTTCCAATTATTCCTGCACTTCTAGGGAAAACACGCTCTTCACCTCGATTGTAAAAAATCACTTTATCATTTTCATCTACATAAGTGATGTCTAAAGGCATTGTTCTTAAAAGCAAATTAACTTGTTCCACCGTCATATAACCCTCATCATAATGTGACGTATTTTCGAGTGAAAAAGATAATTCGCGCTGCGTAAAATCTTCACTTGGATGAATGTAAGCTACTTCAGGAAAAGCGGGCGGTGTTTCAGTAAACATCCAACCAATTTCTTCTTCGCCTTTGCGCATTTCGATCCAGTCTTTTTCGGTCAATAGTTCTAAAGAATTGGGAAATAGAACATTTTCTTCAACATCCATTAATCTATAAATTCCATCTACAAGTAGTGGCGTGTTAGTAGCTATCTTTTCAGGATTATTCGTTTTTATGTAATATTGAATCAAGCGAAATTGCTCTCTCAAATTGTCATGAAACGACCACATTCCTTGTGATGGTCCCGTCCAACCTCTTTTTTCTAAAAAAGGAAAAAGTTGATTTTCCTTCCGTGCAAAACGTTTTTCGATCGTTAAAAGATGGTGAAAAACATTGGTGTATTTCAGCAAATCTTTCAAAGGATTTATAGCTTGTATTTCCTCTAAAAGAGACTTAATTAACTCTTTTTCTTGAAAGTAAATCCAAACGGGGTGGCCTTCGGGCAATGCTGTAGAATGAACTGTATCTGTCATGGTCTGTTTTTTTTTAGAACCATTTTTTTATTCTAGAATTATTTTAAACCCTTAAGACATTAAGCAAACTTAGATTTGAGGAATGTTTTTAATCATTCGATTTTAAACTTCATGAAACTTAATTACTTAATGGTTGAATAAAAAAATTGCTTATTTTACATTTATTTTTGATATTTTATTTTTTCATATAATTTAACTAACGACTGCAATAACTCAACAGGAGTTGTCAAAATTTGATAGTGATTTTGTCCGAACATTTGTGGCAAATAATACTTAGCTTCGGCTTCAATAGCCAACGCATAAGAATTTATATTTTTGGAGTTAAGTTCACGAAGCGCTTGTTTTACATCGCTAATTCCGTACTTACCTTCATATTTGTCGTAATCATTGGGTTTCCCATCAGAGATTAAAATAACCCATTTGTTTTTGGTGCTTCTTTTATCCAATCGCGCACCCGCATGTCGCAAGGCGGCTCCAATTCGAGTATATCCGTTTGGTTCTATGGCACCAATTTTTAGTTTGGCTTTGTCCCAATTTTCATCAAAATCCTTGACCGTTAAATAAGTCGAGTAATTTCTAGTTTTCGAATAAAAGCTGTCTATCGAGAAATCAATATCGAATTCATGCAAAATTTCTCCGAACAAAATCGAAACCTCTTTTTCTACATCAATTACGCGGTTTCCTGCGGCATAACCATCGCTTGAAAGGCTAATATCTAAAAGCATTAGAATCGATAAATCTTTTTCTTTTTTTCGGTTTGAAATATAAATTTTATCCGAAGGCGTTCTTCTCGCATGTACATCAACGTACAAATCGGTCAATGCATCGATATCAAATTCTTCGCCTTGCGTTTGTTTCTTTTGTTGCTGCATTTTGTTGTTAACATTTGTCAACATTTTGCGCAAGCCCATCAAAGTAGAAGCGTTTTTTGTAATTGTTTTTAGGTAATAATCTCCGTCAGTTTTGAGTTGTGTCTTTGGATACACTTTACAAAAATTCTCTTTGTAAATTTTTTTACCGCCATCCCATTCGTCATAGCGATGGTGGTATCCTTTTTCGTCCACTTCAGCACTTTCAGAAATGGTTGTATTTTCGATAAAATCAGCTTGATAAACCGAATGCGTAGTGTCATCTACCCGAACGGTATATTTCATATTTAATTCTTCTAAAGCGTCTTGATGGTCTTCGAGTTCATCGGAACCATCAAAGTCTCTCCAGCTTCCATTAAATTCTTCGGCAGTTTCTGCTTTTTCAAAATTATGCAGCATTACGTAGTCTTCTTGTTGCTTTTTATCCAGTTCTAAAGTCACGACTTCCTCGACTGCATTGGCTTTCAATGTTGTTAAAGGCTGAATTTCATTTGGTTTTTTTGTTGCATCCGAAAAGTTTTTCAAGGTTTCGTCTTTGTCAACTAAGATTTCATTTTTCATCCACTTGCCAAACAGCCACGATAAATCAGTTTCTTTTTTGGTTGGTGTATTTTGAATATAATGTGCTTTTGCATTCGATAGGAAACATGGATCGATTGCAAATTCGTTAAATATGATTGGCAAAATTACTTCGGAAGATTCCAAAGCTTTTTGCTGCGAAAGTTCTAATGAGGACTCTGTTGCTTCGGTAATCCAATTGAGGTTTAACCGTTGTTGTACACTGAGAAATAAAATTCTGAAGTGATAAAAAGTAAGATTCTCTTCGATTGTTGGAAATTCAGAAAAAGAAATCGGGAGAAAAAAGTTATTGTTTTTGTAGCCTCCTTCTCGTTCGGCAGGAAATATTTCGATAGGATTTCCTGTCAAGGCGCGCGCCATTATGGTCAATCGTACTTTTATATCGGCTAGAAAAATTGTTTTCGCCTCTATTTCGGGGTTTATTTTTTTTCGATTTTTCAAATGTTTGAAAAACTTCCCAACTAAATATTCATCTATTTCGAAACCCATAATAATCCCCCTAACCCCCGAAGGGGGAACTCCTATTAGGGGTCAATAGGATTTTAGATTATTAAAAACTTTATCAAAACAATTCTTAATTTCTTTATATGGCAAAGAGATTGATAGTATATTAACGCACACTAAGTTCCCCCTTCGGGGGTTAGGGGGATTATATCATCAAGTTGCACAAATCTTTTAGTGCTTCTATTGTTTGCAAATCATCTGTCAAAGGCTCTACAATGGCCACGTGAACTGACAATCGTTTCGCTAAACCGCTGTGAATGATTTTGGCAGCATCTACTAATAGTCTTGTAGAAACAGTCTCCGTTAAACCTAACTCGGTTAAATTCCTGATTTTGTTCCCAATAGCAACTAGCTTTTTAGCTGTGTCGCGATCAATATTGGTTTCATTAACCAAAATTTCAATTTCAATTTTTGCTTCTGGATAATCAAAAGAAATTGCTATAAATCGTTGACGAGTTGAGGGCTTCAATTCTTTAAAACCTCTTTGGTAACCAGGATTAAAGGACGCAACAAGCATGAAATCTTCATGTGCCTTTATGGTTTCACCTAGTTTATCAATAAATAACTCTCTTCTGTGATCCGTCAAAGAGTGAATAGCAACAATTACATCTGGTCGGGCTTCCGCTATTTCATCGAGGTAAATGATCGCTCCTTCTTTCACGGCAGTGGTCAAAGGACCATCGAGCCAAACGGTTTCGGCACCTTTTATAATAAATCGACCAACTAAATCAGTAGCCGATGTTTCTTCATGACAACTAATGGTGATGAGTCTTTTATGCAATTGATGCGCCATATATTCTACAAAACGAGATTTACCCGTTCCTGTAGGACCTTTTAATAAAAAAGGAATTTTATTTTTATAGGATTGGTTAAAAACCTCAATTTCTTTACCTACTGGTTGGTAATACGGAACTGCTATCTCTACTAACATATTTTTTAAATTTTAAAAAAAAACCGAAACACAAAACAATTGTTTTAGGAAAATGTGATTCTAAAAACTTTCGTTAAAGCGTTTCGGTTTAAATAAATTGAATTAATAATTATTCTTCTTCAGTTAATGCTTCGTCGGTTGGTCGTCCGTATTTTATAAAATCGTAAATGAACATTCCAATTCCAACTGTAAACAGAGTAGCACAAATTAATAAAACGACAAAGTGAATTGCAACTTCGTTTTGTACTACCATGAATTCCATTTTCATTTTTCGTTCCATATACACTTGCGCAACTCCAGCAACTCCAAAAGCTACGGTCATACCTAGTATTCCAACGTTAGACAACCAAAAGGCAGCCATTCCAGTTGCACTTTGGTATCTTTTACGCCCTGTTAAATTTGGCAAAGCATAACTAATTATTGCTAAGACAATCATGGCATAAGCACCCCAGAATGCATAATGCGCGTGCATAGCAGTTACTAAAGTTCCATGTGTGTACAAGTTTGTTTGTGGTAAGGTGTGAGCAAAACCTAATAAACCGGCACCTACAAAAGAAACAATAGCAGAACCAATTGTCCAGAACAATGCAATTTTATTAGGATGACTTTTTTCTCCTTTACGATACATATTTACTGCGAATAATGCCATAGCTAGGAAAGCCAATGGTTCTAAGGCAGAGAAAATACCTCCTACGATTAACCAAATTTTATTTACTCCTATATAATAATAGTGGTGTCCTGTTCCTAAAACTCCCGAAAGGAAAGTTAAACCAACAATTACGTACAACCATTTTTCAATAACTTCTCTATCTACACCAGTTAATTTGATTAATAAATACGAAAGAATACCTCCCATAATTAATTCCCATACACCTTCAACCCACAAGTGAACTACCCACCAACGGAAGAAAGAATCCATTACTTGGCTGTCAAACCAAATCATTCCAGGTATATACAACAACGCTGCAAATAACAATCCCATAGATAATACTAAAGCAGTAGTTGTTTGACGTTTTCCTTTAAATAGGGTTCCTAAAATAAGTCCTAAAAACAAGAGTACATTGATGACTACCAAATAGTCTAACTCTCTAGGGATTTCAAGAAATTTTCTACCTTCCCAGTGGTTAAAGTGAAACCCAACAATTGCAACAACTCCAACAAGTGCGAGAGAAATTAATTGTACATACGCCCATTTAACACTTATTAATTCGCGTTGCGCTTCCTCTGGAATGATGTAATAAGCGGCACCCATAAAACCCGTTAATAACCACACTACTAATAGATTAGTATGGACTGCTCTAGCAACATTAAAGGGAATAACATCATGTAATCCTTGAATTCCAATTCGATCAAATCCCATAATAAATCCGTAGACTATTTGCAGGGAAAAGAGTAGCATACATAAGGCAAAAAACCAATACGCTACTTTTTGTGATTTATATTTCATATTTGTATAAATTTATTTGTTAGGTTAAAAATGGCATCGCCGTTTATATAGTAATAATTGTTTGCATCAAACTTATTACTAATGGCAATTTCACACTATTTTTATTCTTCTTGTTTTGCTAATGGTGAAATGATATGCTCAAACCCATTTAAATCGAGTTTACCAATCCATTCAAAATAAGCAACCATTGCATTTGCATCTTGCTCACTCATGTTATAAACCACCATTTTTCGCCCATTTGGCGCCCAAGGTATAGGAGACATTAATACGGCCTTTACATAGCCCGCACCCCTTCGTTCTAGTACTTTTGTCAATTCGGGGGCATAATATCCGCCTTCCCCCATAATGGAGTGGCAACCCATACAATTGTTGTTTTCCCAAATTTCTTTTCCTCGCACTACTTCTTTTGTAATAGCCTTGTAGTTGGTTTGATCATTTCTGGGCATGAACGAATAAATGGTCAATCCGATAAAGATTAAAAAGGTGACCAATGTTCCTCCCAGAAAAAATGCTCGTGCTTGTGATTTTGAAAGCATAATAATCTGTTTTTGTTAGTTAATAAATTTCTTTTTTTAATAAAGGATAAACTTATCTTTTATTATGGCGCAAATATAAAAGATATTTTTGTCTTTTATTATCATTTTTTAAAAATATTTTTCTTTTTATTTTTTGCTGTTTCAAATGTTGCTTTTTTTATAGTTTTCAACAATAAAATGTTCTTAAGTTCTTCCTTGCACATGATAAAAATCATGTTCTATCCTTCGCAATAGTCGTAAAATTATAAAAGAGGAAAAGAAGAATTAAAAATAGCATTGTTTTAATTGTCAATATATTATAAGTAAAGTAAAAATAAAATAATTAATTACGGATAAATTTGTCTTTTATTAAAAAAGTACTTAGTTTTGTACTTTCAATTTTAATTATAAAAACACAAATATGGAAACTTTAGAAAAAATAACAATAGGTGAATATGTAGCAAAAGATTTTAGAACTGCTGCTTTATTTTCAAAATATGGTATAGATTTTTGTTGCAAAGGGAATAGAACAGTTGATGAAGTTTGCGAGAAAAAAAACATTACACCCGAAGAATTACAAGTACAAATTGATGTCATTTTGAACTCAAAAAATGATTCAGGAATTGATTTTAATTCCTGGCCTTTGGATTTATTAGCAGACTATATCGAGAAAACGCACCATCGTTATGTGGAAGACAAAACACAAATATTACTTCCTTTTTTAGATAAATTATGCAAAGTACACGGACATCAACATCCTGAGTTATTTGAAATCAATCAATTATTCATTGGTTGCGCAGGCGAAATGGCGCAACATATGAAAAAAGAAGAGTTGATTTTGTTTCCTTTTATCAAAAAATTATATAAAGCTTCTGTCACTGATGGATTAGTTGAGCAACCTCATTTTGGAACGGTAGAAAATCCTATTGCCATGATGATGGAAGAGCATGAAGCCGAAGGAGATCGTTTTGAGAAAATTGTTGCGCTAAGTAATAATTACACTCCACCAGCAGACGCTTGCAACACTTACACAGTAACTTTTGCTATGCTCGAAGAATTTGAACAAGATTTACACAAACACATTCATCTAGAAAATAATATTTTGTTTCCAAAAGCAGTACAGCTAGAAAAAGATTTTTCTGCTCAATTATAAAAAAAGTTGCTGAGATGCTAAGTTTAAAAAAAGTTACTAAGTATCTGAGCTGCTAAGTTCAAAATAAAATTAAAAGTAAGTTTCTGAGTTACTAAGTGTAAAAAAAACTTAGAAACTCAGAAACTTAGTCACTTAGAAACTTAAAAAAAAACTAAAACCAACAACTATGAGAAATTATGTTATCAAAAGAAATGGTCAGTACAAACCATTTGAATCTTTTAAAATTAAAGATGCAATCGAAAAAAGTTTTAAAAGTGTCTCAATAGTTGTTGATGAAAGTGTTTTTGAAAATATTAGCCTTCAGCTTGAATCCAAAGAAGTTTGGTCAGTAGAAGAAATTCAGGATTTAATTGAGAAAACTCTTTTTGAGAAAGAGTATTTTGAAGTAATGCGGTCTTTCATGTTATTTCGCCATACCCGCAAATTGCAACGCGAACACATCAATGGACTCAATGAGGATACTACCTATGTAGACAGTACCCAAACCATTGAAGAATACATCAAGCAAACCGATTGGCGAATCAATGCCAACGCAAATACTTCTTATTCTAACGCCGGTTTAGTTAATAATGTAGCAGGAAAAGTTATAGCCAATTATTGGCTAGATAAAGTGTATAGTAAAGAAGAAGGTTATGCGCATAGAAATGCTGATATTCACATTCATGATTTAGATTGTCTAACAGGCTATTGCGCCGGCTGGAGTTTGCGTGTATTGCTCAACGAAGGTTTTAACGGTGTTCGTGGTCGTGTAGAAAGCAAGGCTCCTTCTCACTTTAGAGAAGCCCTAGGACAAATGGCTAACTTTTTAGGTATTTTACAAAGCGAATGGGCTGGCGCGCAAGCCTTCAGCTCTTTTGACACCTATTTAGCTCCTTATGTCTTTGCAGATGATTTGAGTTTTGACGAAGTTCTAAAAGCGGTTCGTGGTTTTGTTTACAATCTGAATGTTCCTGCACGTTGGGGACAATCACCTTTTACCAACATCACTTTGGACTGGGTTGTACCTGACGATTTAAAAATTCAGATTCCAACCAAAAATGACTTGCATTTCTTTGCCAATAATTCTAATAAAGAAGTTTTGGCTAGAGCCAAAGAAAGAGGGGTAAATCAGTTGACCGAATTGAGATACGAGCACTTTCAAAAAGAAATGAACCTCATCAATAAGGCTTATTATACGGTTATGACCGAAGGAGATGCGAATGGCCAGCCCTTTACCTTCCCTATTCCTACGGTGAATATCACAGAAGAATTTGATTGGGATGGAGAAAATACCGAATTACTATTCGAAAATACAGCAAAAATTGGGTCTTCTTATTTCCAGAATTTCATAGGAAGTCAATATATTTTAGATGAAAATGGCAATCAAATAGAAAATGAAAGCGCGTACAAACCAAATGCTGTTCGTAGTATGTGTTGTCGTTTGCAATTAGACTTGCGCGAATTACTAAAACGAGGAAATGGACTTTTTGGAAGTGCTGAGATGACAGGAAGTATTGGCGTTGTAACCATTAATATGGCACGTTTAGGCTATCTACATGCAGGAGATAAAAGTCAATTATACAATGACTTAGACAAATTTTTATATCTAGCTAAGTCTACTTTGGAGAAAAAAAGAGTCTTTGTTCAAGAAATGTATGATCGCGGTTTGTATCCGTATACCAAACGTTATTTGCAACATTTTAGAAACCATTTTTCGACCATAGGTGTAAATGGTATGAATGAAATGATTCAAAATTTCACGAATGATCAAGACACCATAGCCTCTGAATCAGGTATTGAATTTGCAGCAGAAATCTTGGATCATATTCGAAATAGAATGAAAGAATTCCAAGAAGAAACTGGTAATTTATACAATCTAGAAGCCACTCCTGCCGAAGGAACAACCTATCGTTTTGCAAAAGAAGATAAAAAACGTTTTGACGACATTATACAAGCCGGACAAGGTGAAAATATTTATTACACCAATAGTTCACAAATACCAGTAGATTTTACACAAGATCCTTTTGAAGCCTTGTTATTGCAAGATCAATTGCAATGCAAATACACCGGAGGAACCGTGCTGCATTTATACATGAGCGAAAAAATAAGTTCTCCAGAAGCTTGTAAACAATTTGTCAAAAAAGTAATTACAAATTTCAGACTACCCTACATTACAGTAACACCAGTTTTCAGTGTTTGCCCAACACACGGTTATTTGAATGGTGAACATGAATTTTGTCCAAAATGTGATGAAATTTTAATAGAAGACAAAAGACATCTTATTGAGAAGTAAAAAAATTAACCGCAAAGTTCGCAAAGGAAACGCAAGGCAAACTAAGCTTAGCGTTCTTAGTGCAATTCATTGTGGTCTTTGCGGTTAAATTACACAATTAACACAAAAAAATAAAAACTATGAAACAAACAGCAGATCAGATTTTAGAAGAAAACCAAGCATCACGTACAAAATGTTTGGTGTACACGCGAGTAATGGGCTATCACAGACCAGTAGAAAGTTTTAACATAGGAAAAAAAGGTGAACACAAACAACGAACTCATTTTACAGAAGCAAAGTGTAACTAAACCTATTTACAGCTTAACTCCGTTTACATTACTAGATTACCCGCATAAATCAGCTTGCATTCTTTGGTTTGCAGGCTGTAATATGCGTTGTGTTTATTGCTACAATCCCGAAATTGTTTTTGGCAAAGGCAGTATTTCTTTTGAAAAAGTCCTTCAATTCCTAAACACTAGAAAGAATTTACTAGATGCAGTTGTGTTTAGTGGGGGTGAATGTTTGCTACATAAAAACAGTGTCTCCTTTATTACCGAAGTTAAAAAAATGGGTTTTTTAGTCAAAATAGACACCAATGGTTCTAAGCCAGAGGTTCTCCGAGAACTCATTGAAAAAGAGCTCATTAATTATGTGGCGCTCGATTTTAAAGCGATGCCAACAAATTTTGAGAAGATTACTCAGTCAAAACTTTTTATTCCTTTCGAAAAGTCATTACTTTTATTGCTAGAAAGTGGTTTGGCATTTGAAGTACGCACCACAGTGCATTCTGACTTACTGACTAAGGAAGATATTATGGAAATGATTTCTTATTTAGAAAAAGTGGGTTATACTGGCAATTACTACATTCAACACTTTGTGAATGGAGCGACTACAATAGAAAAGCTAGGGCATTCGTTCAAAAAATTAGAAAAGGAAAACCTTTCAACAGAAAAAATAAAAATACATTTTAGAGGATTATCATGAGAAAGAGCTGGATTTTGGTATGTTTCGTCAATTTTTTCATTGCTTCTTTGATGGGATTATTCCTTCGCTGGATGTATGTTTCACCAATTCGAGGAGTTAATTTTCAGTTTTTAATGCACGGACATTCGCATGCGGCCATGTTGGGTTGGTTGTATTTAATGTTATACTGTTTGATTTTTTATTTTTTTGTTCCAAAAGAGCAGCAACAAAAACGCATTTACAATCGATTATTTTGGATCACCGAACTAGCAGTAGTTGGAATGATGATTGATTTTCCTGCGCAAGGATATGTTTTTGTTTCTATTCTATTTTCTACGCTGCACATTTTTTGCAGTTATTACTTTTGCTATTTAATTTGGAAAGATGCCAAACCGAGTACATTTCCCGAAAAAAGAATGCTACACACAGCTTTGTTTTTTATGGTTTTGTCTACATTGGGTGTTTGGTGTTTAGGTCCTGCCGTAGGAATTCTAGGAAAAGCAAGTGCCTTTTATCAAATTGCTATTCAGTTTTTTCTTCATTTTCAGTTTAATGGATGGTTTCTAATTGCGGTTTTGGCTTTGTTTTTTAAACAATCAAAAATTGTTATAGAGGAGAAAAAATTTCGTTTGTTTTATAATTTATTTATTCCCGCAACGGTATTAACATTTGCACTACCTGTGAGTTGGTCACTGGCTAATCCTATTTTTTATTGGTTAAATGTAGTGGGTGTTCTTCTGCAATTGGGTGCAGCAGTGATTTTTATACAAATAATCAAACCGCATTTTCAAAAATTTTATGGTATGCTGTCGTCTTTAGAGAAAACAGTTTACGGCTTCGCTTTGTTTTCATTGGCTTTAAAAGTCGTGATTCAATTGGTGGTTATAGTTCCTGAATTGGCACAAGTCTCACATGAGATTCGGAATTTTGTAGTGGGCTACATTCATTTGAGCATGTTAGGTATTATTACTGGCTTCTTATTTGGCTTTGCTTTGCAAAATCACTTTTTAGATTCAAAAAATAAAATTCAAAAAGCGGGAGTTACCATTTTCCTATTGGGATTTGTTTTAACAGAAGTGCTTTTGTTTCTTCAAGGTATTTGGTTATTCCTGAATCTAGGACAGTTTCCTGACTACTATGAGAATCTTTTTATGGCGAGTGTTTGTTTGCCTGTAGGATTATTGATGCTAACAATTGGCATTGCTAAGCGTAAAACAAAATTGATATAAGTCATCATTTATTATTAGATAGTTCCGTTTCTAAAGCACAACTATAGATCGATAATGCTTTATTAGTAATATCTTGCAGCACTTTGTGTTCAGCAGTTGCTCGCGTGAGGGATTGCAGTGGAGCTCTTTTTTATTTATCAATTGCCCCAAGGCAATTGATAAATAAAAAAAGCGGGAACGTAAAGCCCGACCCTTAGTCTCGTCCTTAAAAGACGAGATTACGGGTCACGCCCATATAAAAATTTTGATTAAAAAGATGGTCTTTTACAATTAGTATCGGTCAATACAAATTATTTTTTAAATATATAAAAAGCTAATTATGTTTTCTAAAACCTGTGAATACGGAATTCGAGCTGCAATTTTTATAGCCTCAGAATCTTGTCAAGATAGAAGAGCAGGATTGAAAGACATTGCTCAAAAAATTGATTCTCCTGAAGCTTTTACGGCCAAAATTCTTCAAATTTTAGCTAAAAATAACATCGTGAAATCTATTAAAGGCGTTGGCGGCGGTTTTGATGTTCCGAGAGAGACGATGGCGGATATTAAATTAACGCACATCGTTAATGCTCTAGACGGTGATCGCGTATTTACGGGCTGTGGCTTGGGATTAGCACACTGCTCTGAAGATCATCCTTGCCCGATGCATGAGAAATTTACAAGCATACGAACCGAATTGGCTTTCATGCTTGAAAATACAAACTTGGAAGAACTCGCTTTGGGCATAAAATCGGGAGATACTTTCTTGAGATACTAAAACAGTGTTTATTTAAATAAACTTTAAAGTATAAAAAAAGGCTTGAATTACTTTCAAGCCTTTTGTGTTTTTACCTAAACCATTGCTAATTCAGGAATTGTAAGTTCAAACAATTCTTTTCTATAATATTCCAATTGATTTTCGATTGTTTTTTTGCTTTTCTCAAACCAATTATTAGAGGCCAATAGCGATTGATAATACTCAATACCCTCATTCAAATTACTTTTGAATGCCTTTAACTTCTTAACTTGAGGAGCGGTAATTTGCTCTGAAAATTCATTGATTTCATTTTTCAAATAATCCATGTACATCTTCAGTTCATTGATAAAAACATTAGGACGATCATTGTTCCCAAGTACAGAAGCGTTCCCGTAAATATGTTTTATCATATTTGCAAGAGAAACTTCCTTGTCAAAATAAGCCAAATTAGGACCGGGACAGATCACTACTCCTTGTTGTTGTCCCGTAATTTTTAGATTATTTTCAAGATAAGAAGCATTTGCCAAACCTACACAAAGACAGGATTTCTCGGTAATACTATTTTTCTTTTTCTCGAATGACTCGTTAGACATGGAGTCTTTTACAACATCTAATTCTTCTAATTTTAAATCTTGGTATTTTTTACTAGCGGGACACATTCCTTTAGGACCATATTCTTTGCTTAATGCCAAGAATTTTTTAGGACAAGAACTTCCTGCTTTTTCATCATCAATACGTTTTTGTTTAAAAAACTCATTTGTAGTTCCTTTTACCGCGTTAAACGGAATACCTAAAGGCGAAATATGACTCAAATAAAAATCATCTTCTTTTGCTTTTTCTAGTAATCTCCTTGTGGCTATGTCTACAGAAGTCGCTTCTGGTACTAATAAAAATGGAGAACCCCAACCTACTGAATCAACTTCATACTTTTCTAATAAAAAGTCATGCTCTTCACCCGTTCCTACTCCGCCTTGCACTGTAATTTTTAGTTCTAATGGTTTTTCAGGAACATGAAATCCTTTTATATCTAAAGCTTTTACCATCAACTCATGAGCTGACTGCACTAATTGCTCTTTCTTTTGTTTGAATTCTTCTAAAATTGGTCCCAATAAAAAACCATCGGTAGCGAAGGCATGACCACCACAATTCAATCCTGACTCAATTCGATATTCGGAAACCCAAAGTCCTTTTTTAGCCAAAAAGTTACCTTGAATCATCGCAGAACGAAAATCACTTACTTTTAAGATAATTTTCTTTTGCAATCGATTTGCTGCATCGGGATAAAATGCTTTGAAATTTTCAAAATACGCGTACAATCTAGGGTTCATTCCAGCAGAAAGTACTACGGAAGAATTTAAATTACTATCAGCAAAACCACGTAAAGAAGCATGAGCATCATTAAATTCTACTGGAAGCTGCACGTCTTTATCGAAATTATCCTTGTCAACTTTGGTCATAATATTTACATCAATATCACCTGCAAAAAGGTTATTTTCGATATAATTTTTTAGATTGTCTTTGACACAAGTTCCGCTTTCAATAAAATTTTGCAAACCTTTTTTGATCTCTGATTTGTTAGGCAACATTGCAATATAATTTTCTAAAGCCTGTTTGCTTTCCGTCAATTCTATTTTAAAGTTTTCGAACTTTTCTTTTACAATTGTATCAACCAAATTCAAATAGGAAGTAATTCGTTTAGCACGATGATCTTGTATTTTTTCGGTTATTTCCTGATACGGAATTTTAAATTTTTCACTGTAAAAGGCGTTCATTCTTTCTATTAAATCGTCATCGATAATAGAAATCACTGAAGATATTCCATATTGAGCCACTCGTATTGGACTATCAATCGTAAATGCTAGTCCCATAACGGGAATATGAAATGTATGTAATGGTTTTATTGTATTCATACGTTTAAAAATTAATGCAATTATTGAGCAAATATGCCAAAAGTAATTGATTTAAAAACTGATAATTATCATACAGCAATGATACACAATGAAATAAATTTGCGGCTCTTATATTCTGCCTTCAAAATATTTAACAAAATCGGTAATTTATGCCGTTTTCTGTGGTGTTAAGGCAGCCATATATAATTAGTTTTACCTTATATTTGCATTAAAATCGGAGTTTCGAAATAAAATAAAAGTCGCCAAAAATGGAGAGTCTTAAAGAACGAATTATAGCCTTAAAAAAAGAAAAAAATGCGGTGATTTTAGCGCACTATTATCAAGAAGCCGACATCCAAGACGTTGCAGACTATGTAGGGGATAGTTTAGGACTATCGCAAGAAGCAATGAAAGTGGATGCTGACATTATTCTTTTTGCTGGTGTTCACTTTATGGCTGAAACTGCTAAAATTTTAAATCCAAATAAAAAAGTTATTCTTCCCGATCTTAATGCAGGTTGCTCTCTCGCAGAAAGTTGTCCTGCAGATCTTTTTAAAAAATTTACGGATGAGCATCCTGACCATATTGTAATTACGTACGTAAACTGTTCTGCCGAAGTAAAAGCGTTGACAGATATTGTAGTTACCTCATCGAATGCTGTGAAAATAGTAGAATCGATTCCAAAGGACAAACCAATTATTTTTGCTCCAGATAAAAATTTAGGAAAATATGTAATGGAACAAACAGGCAGAGAAATGCTTCTTTGGGATGGCGCCTGCGTGGTTCACGAAGCCTTTTCGCTAGACAAACTAATTGCTTTGTACAAATTAAATCCCGATGCACAAATTATTGCACACCCGGAATCTGAAACCCACATTCTAAAAACAGCCAATTATGTTGGTTCGACCGCAGGAATGATTAATTATGTAAAAACCAGTCCAAGCAATAAATTTATTGTAGCTACAGAAGCTGGTATTTTGTATAAAATGCAACAAGAAGTTCCTAATAAAATTCTTATTCCAGCGCCTTCTAACGAAGACAATACCTGTGCTTGCAGTGAATGTCCGTATATGAAGATGAATACATTGCAAAAAGTATACGACTGTTTACTAAATGAATCTCCAGAAATTAACGTGCCTGATCCTATTAGAGAAAAAGCATTAATTCCGATAGAACGCATGCTCGAATTGTCTTAATAATGATTACCACTAACTATCTAATTATAGGCTCAGGAGTTGCAGGATTGACGTTCGCTATTAAAATAGCCAATCGCTTTCCAGAAAAAAAAATTACGATTCTAACTAAAGCCAATGCTGGTGAGTCTAATACCAAATATGCTCAAGGTGGAATTGCCATTGTCACCGACAAAATGGAAGATTCGTATCAAAAACACATCAAAGACACACTCATTTGTGGAGACGGACTGTGTGACGAAAGTGTTGTCAAAATGGTTGTTACCGAAGGCCCTAAACGTCTAAAAGAATTGATCGCATGGGGGGCAAATTTTGATAAAAATTCAAAAGGTACTTTTGATTTAGGCAAAGAAGGCGGACATTCTGAGAATAGAGTTGTACATCATAAAGATCAAACAGGACAAGAAATTCAAAGAGCAATTCTTGAACAAGTTCTCCATAAAGAAAACATAACCGTACTCGATCATCATTTTGCTTTAGACCTTATTACGCAAGACAATCGCTGTATTGGCGCATATGCATTAGACGAAAAAACCAACGAGATTATCACGTACCAAGCAGATGTGGTATTGTTGGCAACAGGCGGAATTGGTCATTTATATGGTCACACCACCAATCCTATTATTGCTACTGGCGATGGAATTGCGATGGCGTATCGAGCCAACGCAATTATAAAAGATATGGAATTTATACAATTTCATCCCACGGCATTGTACACTAATTCTACAGGTTCAAAATTTTTAATTTCGGAAGCGGTGCGCGGTTTTGGTGCTCGTCTACGAACCAAAAGTGGAGATCTTTTTATGCATAATTATGATCCCAGAGGAGATTTAGCTTCAAGAGATATTGTATCACAAAGCATTGACTTAGAACTTAAAAAATCGGGAGATGACTGCGTGTACCTCGATTGCACCCATTTGGAAATAGAAGGTTTTAAGGAGCACTTCCCTATGATTTACAACTATTGTAAAAAAATTGGAATAAACATTGAAAAAGAATGGATTCCTGTAGTTCCCGCGCAACACTATTTGTGTGGTGGAATTGTCGTGGATAAAAATGGCAAAACTTCGATTGAAAACTTATTTGCTTGCGGCGAATGTTCTAGAACTGGTTTGCATGGTGCTAATAGATTGGCTTCAAATTCCTTGCTAGAAGCTTTGGTTTACTCAGATAAAATATATCATTATTTAGCTGATAATCAATTCAATCCTACAAAATCAAACAATGAAATTGCAAAATGGCCTCTTGAATCGAAAGTAAAAATAGCTCCCGAATACGTTGCAAAATTTAAAGCCAAACTACAACTCTTGATGCGTACTAATGCTGGAATTGTACGCTTTGATTCCGATTTACTACAAGCTAAAGAGGAACTCAAAATAATGCAAGACGAAATCGATCAAACTATAAAAACGCATCTTGTCGCCACGGATTTATTCGAATTGAATAATATGATCGACATTGGCGCTTTAATTGTTCAGCAATCTATAGACAGAAACAATAATTGTGGCGGATTTGTAAAATATGCAGCAAAGGATATTGCATAGAAAAGCTTTTTGTTTTTTTATAGTCTGACTTAAAAATTGACAAAATAATAAATGGATCCCATTTCACCATTTTGAATAACTATTGTTACTCTATAATTCATGATAAATGTAAACGCCTAAAACCCAAAATTCAAATTCAAAACAAAATTTCGGCCTTTGCTCGGAATGTTATTCCAACTTGAATAGGTTGTATAAAAAGCATCAAAAATATTCTCAACACCTCCTTTTAGGTTCCATTTGCTTTTTTCAACATAAAAAGAATACCCAACAAAACCATTTAAAATAGCATAAGCGGGTTTTTCAGTTTCACCATAAAAAGAACTGAATTGCGATTGAGTTGCGTTTCCAACAACGGTAAGGGCTCCTGAAATTCGGTTCTTAAAGTAATTAAAAGAACTTGAATAACTAAACGGACTTATAAAAGGTAGATTTCTATTATCACAATCTTTCCCATACGCATATACGAGCTGTCCTTGCCATTTTAAGCTTTTTGTAAGCTGATAGTCTAAATTCAAGTCTACATTAAAAAGAGTTGAATAATCGAGGGCAGTATATATTTTTACGCCATTGGCACCAATTGTCATCTTAATCAAACTTGCATCTGGCGTTCCTACGATATAATTCGAAATATGAAAAAAACTACCCGATAGTTTTGAACTCCACTTATTTTTTGAGTATCCAAAAGACATACTCGCTTCTATTGATTGCTCACTTTTTAACTCTGGATTTCCTATATAATCATAACCATCAAAACTGTTGAATAGGTAAAAACCATATCCTTCTGAAACGGATGGTGCACGTTCACCATAGCCTGCTCCTACACCATATTCAAAACCATTATTAGTATAGGTATAATGGGTCGAAAAACTACCCAAGATTCTATGCTTGTCAGCACTCATATCGGGATAAAAAATCTGCAAACTTTGCAATCCAAATTCACTAGCAACTTTGTTATTATGACTCGCAAAACTAGCCGTAAATTGCAAATTAGAATTTGCGCTTAGCGCTAGATTATCAGCCAAAAATAATCCGTAATACAACGTACGAACATCTGGCCAAGTGTACATAAACATTAGATTTTCATTCGGATCACTTGGATACATAGTCATTTCGGCAATCGAACGATTGTAAAAGGAACTAACATCTGCCGTAAAATTATGTTGTCCAAGAATACCTTTTGCTTTAGAATACATTCCGTAAGTATCACTCCAACCCGGCATATCCATGTGTACCGGAACATCGGGACGCTTGGTGTCGTCCATAATATGAGTAATCGTATTGTAATACAACTTAGTTTCCCACGATTTAATATTGGTCGCAACAGGCACATAATCATAGCTTACCGAAGATATCAATGCTTCGGCACTCGAAACATCCATCGGCAAAGCGGGATAGCCCACATCAGTTGCTTTATCGTAAATAACCGATGCTTTTACTAATTTATTGGTAGCTAACATAATCCCTGTAGAAGCCGAAACATTAAACTTTTGAAATTGAGAAAAAAGTACTTCTTCTTTATTTCCAGCAAAATAATTATCTGCTTTTCGGAACATAAAATCGGTATCAATATAAAATGATTTGTCTACATAATTGACAGTAGATCCAACAATTTTTTGATTACCGTTTGTTTCATAACCCGTATTAAAATCGGTTTTCCATCCTACAGTAGAGAAGCTGCTTTGGTTTTTTTTCAAATCAATTGCTCCACCAATTGTAGCGCCATGGCAACCTCCTTGCTGACCTGAAACCACAGTAGCTTCAGCCAAATTCGAGACTTCAACATAAGAAGTAATTGGATCCATTTTATCCGTACAGGCTCCAAAAATCCGCATTCCGTCAAGGGTGATTAATGTTCTCTCGGTGGTCATACTATTAATTGTAGGCTCCCACGCATAACCACCTCTCTTAATCATACCCACTTTTGAAGACTGCTGAAGATATTCATCGATTGTAGCTAATGGCTTGCTTTGTTTCTGATACAATTTGGTTTTTTTACCAATAACAATAACTTCATTCAATGATTTGGGAACAATAGAATCAGTTGCTTCTTGTTGGGCAAAAAGAGATACAGATATAAAAAAATACAAAAGGAAAAATAATGATTTTTGCATTGCAATAAAATTTTGATTCGTATAGTATCATTCGATACCGACAAATATTAATAGTAGTTGTTTATCGCATTTGATTAAATTCAAAACGACTAAAAATTTAAAAAAGGTCAAAAATCATAATCGAAAATTGACCTTTTTTTATGCTATTAGAATTCTATTTCAAAGTAAATGCTACTTGCAGGAACAGCAGCTGTTACGGCTTCTCCTTTTAAAACTTCATTATTGGCATTCAATAATTGTAGGTTTATTTTCCAATATCCTGTCATTGTAAGTGCTAATTTCCCTTTGTACAATCCGCCAGCTACAACTTGCGTTAAATCTACATTGTTAGGAGAACTATGATTCCCCATGCTTGGCATTCTTGGATCAATTTTTAATTTATAATTGTCCACCACAGGAAAATTCATCATGTCTTGCATTTTAAAAACAACAACTTCCATGTCATTTACCGCAACTTTGGGAGTGGTTGGTTGAGCGTATGCCATTATATATTTCGTGTCATCTGTACCTTTAAAAGTGGTAACTCTTTGTTTTAATGAAGCTGGAACGTCAATAACAGACGTCATTGCAAAGTCTGCTCCATTGATAGTGTAATCAATTTTTAAATCCCAATACTCCGTTGCATTTTGTGCCATTTGAAAAACCATATAACCTTGGTATAATGTTCCATCACTAGAGTTTTTAGTAATTGCAGATTTTGGACAAGAATGCGTCGTTGAAGTCATGTGCATTACAGGCATCCAACTTGCCGTTGCATTTTTTACATATTCACCTGTTGCATTATTTTTTATTCTAAAGTTAACCTCGTTATATCCTTGTTCTAAACCCCCCTTTTGTTTGTATAATTCGATGGTGTGCGTAGTATTTGCAATTTCCTTAAACTTTGTCAGACCATCTAGCTCATTGATTGTAGGTTCAGTAGAATCGGATGAACAAGAAGCAAATGCTATAATAGTTAGTAGGAATAGAATACTTTTTTTGAATTGAAATTTCATTTTTAGTGTTTTTTATATTTTTAAATTTAATGTTGGGGTGCTTTTCTCTTACCAAAGTTTTCGAAAACGAACTTTTGGTTTAAAAAAAGTGCACAATTGATTCTATAACAGTCCTACCATCTGAAAAAAAAATCAAATAGTATAACGCTTAGAAACCTAAAAATTTACGATATAAAAATGGGAGGTCGAAAAATAGATTCCAAATGAGTTTTGGAATATAGATTAGAATATTCGGCATTGCTTTTCTCTTTATCTAAAGTTGAAAAAGGAGCGAATACTAAAGAATTAATTTCTTGAAAAAACAACACTTCAAGAGCAGAAGAGTATCCTTTTTTACCTGATGAGGTTGGTCGGTCGCTGTCAGAAGCTTTGGCCAATTCTTCCATCAAATGACATTTCCCGTTACAGTGCATCTTGGGTTTTGCTTTGTTTTCGCAAAGTACCTTTGAAATGTATTCATAATTAACTGCATACTCAATAACCGGAAAAATTGGTTTTAAGATTAGTGCAATGATCAGTATGAAGACGATGTTTTTCACTTGACAAAGATAACGTTTCATGATTCGATAAAAATGACAATTATCAGTTTTACTAAATAAAAGTTAAACAATTAAACCTATGCGAATTATAATCGTCTTATGTATATAACTTAAAATATAAAGAAAATGAAAAAATTAATAATTGCCTTAGTACTCGCAACGGGTTTTGCAGGATTTGCACAAGAGGGTACAAAACCGACCAAAGCCCAAATGGAAAAAATGACGCCAGAGCAACGTCAGGAAAAAAAGTTGACTTACCTAACTAAAGAATTAAAATTGGATAGCAAGCAACAAATAGAAGTAAAACAAATTTTAGCTGAGAAAGGTGTAAAAATGCAAGAAATGCAAGCTCAAAAACAGACTAGAAAAGCGAGTGCAACTAAAATGACTCCTGAAGAAAAAGCAGCACTTAAAACACAAGTACAAGCTCAGAAAGCAGATGTAGACACTAAAATGAAAGCCATTTTATCGGCCGATCAATATCAAAAGTGGAACACATTGAAGGCACAAAATCAAGAGAAAATGAAAAATAAGAAAGCGCAGAAAAGTAACAACTAAAAGTAAAACACAAATTCCACTAATTTGCACGAATTAGTGGAATTTGCTTTTCTATTTAATCTTGATAATTTGTTTAAAAAACCAAACATAAAGGTTAAAAAAACCTTCCAGGACCAGTTAATTAAAATGTTTTAGAAACTTTATCAATAGCATTAATAGTAAAATCTAAATCTTCATATGTTAATGCATCAGTAATAAACCAAGTTTCATAAGCAGATGGCGCGATATAAACCCCTTTGGCTACAAGACCGTGGAAGAATTTCTTAAAAGTTTCATTGTCGCCTGCAGCAGCAGTTTGAAAATCAGTTACAGGATTGGCATCAAAATGAACCGAAATCATGGAACCAATTGTATTTACAGTAAACACTACATTATTCGCTTTTAAAACTTTTTTGATACCCGCAGCTAAATAAGCTGTTTTTTCTTCTAGTCTTGTAAAAATTGCTCTGTCAGTATCTAAAGCTTTTAACATCGCTAGTCCCGCAGCCATTGCCAATGGATTTCCCGACAATGTTCCTGCTTGATACACTGGGCCTAATGGTGAAAGATAATTCATAATTTCAGCACGAGCCGCAAAAGCGCCAACTGGCAATCCCCCACCAATTACTTTCCCGAAACAAACAATATCAGCATCTACGTTAAGTAATTCTTGAACACCACCTCTTGCTAACCTAAATCCTGTCATTACCTCATCAAAGATTAATAGAATTCCGTTTGCTGTACACAACGCACGCATTCCTTCTAAAAAACCTTTGTTAGGTGGAATACATCCCATATTTCCTGCAACTGGTTCCACAATGATAGTAGCAATTTGGTCTTTATTCGCTTCAATTAAAGTCTTCACACTTTCCAAATCATTGTATTTGGCTAGTAAAGTATCTTTGGCTGTTCCTTCCGTAACACCTGGACTATTTGGAGTTCCAAAAGTAACTGCCCCACTACCCGCTTGAATCAAAAAGGAATCTGAGTGTCCGTGATAACAACCCGCAAACTTAATTATTTTATCTCTGTTTGTAAATCCACGAGCCAAACGCACGGCACTCATACAGGCCTCTGTTCCTGAATTCACAAAACGAATCTTGTCAATATTTGGTACCATCGAAACGGCAAGTGCTGCAATTTGAGTCTCCAATTCTGTTGGCATACCGAACGAAGTTCCTAATTTGGCTTTCTCAATAACCGCCTGAACAACTGGTTCGTAAGCATGACCCAAAATCATTGGCCCCCAAGAGTTGATATAATCGATTAGTCGGTTTCCATCTTCATCATATAAATAAGCGCCTTTAGCACTTTTTACAAATATAGGAGTTCCTCCCACGGCTCTAAAAGCTCTTACTGGTGAATTTACGCCTCCTGGGATTACTTTTTCTGCTTCAGCAAAAAGCTGACTACTTCTTTTATAGATCATTATTATTTATGATTTTATATTTTAGACTTTAGATTTATTTTACCTACCATTCCCTTAGCAACTATTGACTACCTTTCCAATTTTTCAATATATTCCTATTTGATTCTTTTTCTTCCCAAACCTCAATTCTATAACTGTCCTCGGGTTCTACTTGATAGGCTAAATTAAGATTCATTGAATATATTCGAACTCTATACCAACTTGGATCAACTTTTAACTCTAGCACTACTTCCCAATTTGGACAATCAAGAATCTGTAAAATCCCTGAGCCAATATATAAACTGCCTTCAACAATATGGTCGTATAAATTTAAATCAAAATTTTCATTTCTTCTGCTAAGAATTTCTATTTCAATATTTGCAATTGCTTCATCATTTTCAACGAGCACACCAAGGCATCCTTCTGTAATTGCAAGTCTTTCATTAAAAGCTAAATCATTCCAAAAATGTGTACCACTCGTATCTCCGCACACTTCTTTATCAGCTAAATAAAACTGACCGTACTGTGTAAAAATTGAAATTTTATGATTCACTTTTAGTGTTGTTATACTGCATTCTGAAAACTGAACACTGCCAAATTATTTTACTATCAGCTTCTGTCCTATCGAAAGTGCATTATCTGTTAAATTATTTTTTGCTTTTAAATCATCGACAGTTAAATTGAATTTCTTGGAAACACTATAAAAAGTATCTCCTTTCTGGATTTCATACCAATCAATTTGATCCGAACCAAAATCATCTTGAACCAAAATTTTCACCTCCTCTTTTCCTGCTTTAGTTCCCAAAACTTTAGAATCATATTGACTTAAGTTATAGGTTTCGATATAGTTTATTAATTTTTCAGGATATTTCGGATCGGTTGCATATCCCGCTGCACGCAATCCTTTTGCCCATCCTTTATAATCATCTTTAGGTAAGGTAAACAAGCTCGCATATCTAGTTTTCCCAGTTAAAACCATAGCATGATCATAGTAAGACTCTGAAGCCTGATTGTATTTTCTAAAACATTCATTTGGAGAGTCATCATCTTTATAAACCTTTGCACCCATCCAATCGTTATGGCATTTTATTCCGAAGTGATTATTAGCATTTACTGCTAAATCACTTTTACCCGCACCAGATTCTAGAATTCCTTGTGCCAAAATAATACTGGCGGGAATTCCGTATGTCTTCATATTACTCATAGCAACACCATTGTACTGCGCGACGTATGCTTGAACAACTTGATTTGTAGACAATGGCTTTGAAGCAGACTGTGTTGCTACCTTAGTATTGTTGTTATTTGTTGCAGTGGGCTTAGAATACTTCCATCCTACTGGTTTTTTTGTGGTTTGAATTTGTGGTTTTGTAGCACCACAACTTATAATAGTTCCAACGAGAAGCAGCAAAATTATTTTTTTTAACATATTTTTTATTTTTCAATTGATATTACAATTGATATTGTAATAGATTTTTGAAATTGTCCTTAAAACTGAATCTCCGTTTTATTCTTCTTTTTCAAAAGTACATTCATTCCTTGAATTCCTTGCAATCCACCAGTGTGAATTAGCAGAACTTTAGCATTATCAGGAAAATAATTTGTCTGAATTAAATCTAAGACCCCAAAAACCATCTTGCCTGTATAAACGGGATCTAAAGGAACTTTTGTTTGCATATAAAACTGGTTAATAAAGGCTATAAGTTCTTCATTCACTTTCCCGTAACCACCAAAATGATAGTCGGTTACTAAATCCCAATTTTGATTGGTGGCAAATTTACGAATTTCATCTTGCAAAAAGTCTCCTTTTAACGCTGGAAACCCCAAAACTTTTTGATGTGGCAATGCACTATTGATAATTCCCGAAATAGTTCCGCCTGTTCCTACCGCAGAACAGATGTAATCAAAGGTAGTATCTCCATCAGTCAGTATTTCTTCACATCCTTTTATCGCATATTCATTAGTTCCACCCTCGGGTACTAAATAGAAAGAACCAAACTTCTGTTTTAGATTGGCTATAAAATCTGTTTCTGTTTTATTACGATAGGCTTCTCTGGTTACAAACTCGAATTGCATTCCACATTCTTGGGCAAACTGTAAAGTTGGATTATCGGCAATTTTATCGCGTAATTCCTCACCACGAATCACTCCAATAGTTTTGAATCCTTGTTCTTTTCCCGCATAAGCCACGGCTGCAATATGATTGGAATAGGCTCCACCAAAAGTCAGAACTGTTTCCTGATTTTCGGCTTTTGCCTGAAGTAAATTGTATTTTAATTTTCTGAATTTATTTCCTGAAACAAAGGGATGAAGCAAATCCTCTCTTTTTATTTCAAGAGAAATTCCATTGGGTAGTTCAAGCGGTAAAGATTGATTCAAAACTTAAAATTTATTTGTTTTTAAATAACTGATAAAACTAAAAAAAGGTCGCTTTTGCAAATAATCTAAAGTATATTCATTCTCGTAAGCCTCTCGTTCAAAACTAATATTCCTATAGGCCAAATCTTTATTTTTGTATTGAAGGAAACGAATTAAAAATTCGAGAAAGTACCAAATAAAAAAAGGAAGGATCAACAGTTCTGCTTGCTGTCTTAAATGTATTTTTTCATGATTTATAATTGTCGCATTTTTGCTATCATGATTGTATTTTAGGAGTACAAAAGGAAATATGGTCATTCCACGAAAACCATTCGGAATTAAATATTTAGCAACAATCAGAAACATTAGCTGTAAAATTTATAAATTTGTAAAGGCAATTTAAGCCGAATCAGAGAAAAACACAATCCCTTCAAGTATTAAAAGAGAATGGCAGAGCAAAGTAATGAAAATAAATTAATAGAAGGAGAAGATTTTTATTATACGCCCGAAGGATATAAGTGTTTTACCGAAAAGCATCATTTGAAACGTGGTTATTGTTGTAAAAGTGGTTGCCGTCATTGTCCGTATGGTTTTGATAAGAAAACGGGGCTTTTGAAGAAGTAAGGTTAGGATGCAGATTGCAGATTGCAGAATTAGTATATTGAACAAAGAAGCATCACAAAGTATAACCGCAATATTGGCATCCCGAGGAACGAGGGAACTCCGCAATACATTTCCTCAATATTGGATTTTAATTTAGATTGCTGAATTTCAAGATATGTCGCTCCTATGGAGCTCAGATTGGACATTATTTGTATTCTATAAATATTTCACTCCTACGGAGTTCTTTTTATTTGTCAAACAATACGAACGAGTCACACCGTGGCAAAATATTTATAGAAATCAATGTTCCGCTACTACGAGTTTAATATGGTAGACAAACAATACAAAAGAGCCACAGCGTGGCAAAATATTTATAGAAATTAAAAAGCAAATGTATTTCTAAGAGCTCCATAGGAGCGAAATATTTAATACATATAGAAGTAAATATTTCATTACTACCGAGTTTTGTTTATTTGACAAACAATACAAAAGAGCCACAGCGTGGCAAAATATTTATAGAAATCAAAAACAAGAGTATTCTCAGAGCTCCATAGGAGCGGAATATTAACTACCGTTTTTTTCAAACCTTGTAGGTCTTTAGGATTTAAGGATCCCAAAATGAGTACCTACAAGGTCAAAAAAGACCTTGCAGGAAATCAAAAAAGGATTTTCTGGTTTTACGAAAAAGGTCTCGATTTACGTGAAGCGCGTGAGGGATGGACGCTGGCTACCGAAGTAGCGCAAACAGCCCGACCGCCAATAGGAAAAAGGGTAATGACGACAACGAAACTAGCCCTTTTTTATAGCGGGGGTCACGCCCAAATTATTATTATTTAGATTACTATTAATTTTTAGATTTAAAAAAAATGACTTTTCAAGAACAGATACAACAAGGAATTCCGACTATATTACCGCAACCAAAACCATTTGATGCGGATACTAATCATGCGCCAAAGCGAAAAGATATCTTATCTGACGATGAGAAAAAGCTAGCGCTACGTAATGCTTTGCGTTATTTTGAACCTCAACATCATGCGGAATTACTTCCTGAATTTAGACATGAATTAGAAACGTACGGTCGTATTTATATGTACCGATTGCGTCCTGATTATAAAATGTATGCTCGACCAATTTCGGAATATCCTGGGAAAAGCGAGCAAGCCAAGGCCATTATGCTAATGATTCAGAATAATCTGGATTATGCAGTGGCGCAACATCCGCATGAGTTGATTACGTATGGTGGAAATGGTGCGGTTTTCTCGAACTGGGCGCAATATTTATTGACAATGAAATACTTGTCGGAAATGACTAATGAGCAAACTTTGACTATGTATTCTGGTCATCCTATGGGTTTATTCCCTTCGCACAAAGAAGCGCCGAGAGTTGTGGTGACCAACGGAATGGTGATTCCGAATTACTCGAAACCCGATGATTGGGAAAAAATGAATGCTTTGGGCGTTTCCCAATACGGGCAAATGACGGCAGGAAGTTATATGTACATTGGTCCGCAAGGAATTGTGCACGGAACGACTATCACGGTTCTGAATGGTTTTAGAAAAATAAAACGTTCGCCAAAAGGTGGATTATTTGTGACTTCTGGTCTTGGTGGAATGAGTGGTGCGCAACCCAAAGCGGGGAATATTGCTGGTTGTATTACGGTTTGTGCCGAAGTAAATGCAAAAATCACACACATTCGTCACAGCCAAGGTTGGATTAATGAAGTGGTCGAAAATATAGATGATTTGGTCAAAAGAGTGGCGCTGGCGAAAGCCAATTCCGAAACCGTTTCTATTGCCTATCTAGGAAATGTAGTTGACGTTTGGGAACGCTTTGACGAAGAAAACCTTCATATAGATTTGGGTTCAGATCAAACTTCGCTTCACAATCCGTGGGCGGGCGGTTATTATCCTGTTGGAATTTCGTTTGAAGAAGCCAATGATATGATGGCCAATAATCCAACTTTGTTTAAAGAAAAAGTACAAGAAACATTGCGCCGCCATACCAAAGCGATTAATAAACATACCGCCAAAGGAACGTATTTCTTTGATTACGGAAATGCCTTCTTACTAGAAGCTTCACGAGCAGGAGCCGATATTATGGCAGAAAATAATATCGATTTTAGATATCCGAGTTACGTTCAGGATATTATGGGACCCATGTGTTTTGATTATGGTTTTGGTCCTTTCCGATGGGTTTGCGCTTCTGGAAAACCCGAAGATTTAGCCAAAACAGATGCCATTGCTTGCGATGTTTTAGAAGAAATGGCTAAGACTGCACCTATCGAAATTCAGCAACAAATGCAGGATAATATTCAGTGGATAAAAGGAGCGCAAAAAAACAAGTTAGTGGTCGGTTCTCAAGCCCGAATCCTTTATGCCGATGCAGAAGGGCGTGTAAAAATTGCCGAAGCTTTTAATCAGGCTATTGCCAAAGGCGAGATTGGAAGCATTATTTTAGGTCGTGACCATCATGACGTTTCAGGGACAGATTCGCCTTACAGAGAAACATCCAATATTTATGATGGCTCCCGTTTTACGGCCGATATGGCAATTCAGAATGTAATTGGAGACAGTTTTCGAGGTGCAACTTGGGTTTCTATTCACAATGGTGGTGGCGTAGGTTGGGGCGAAGTTATTAATGGTGGTTTCGGAATGGTATTGGATGGTAGTAAAGAAGCCTCGAGACGTATAGCATCAATGTTGTTTTGGGATGTCAATAACGGAATCTCAAGACGAAGTTGGGCTCGTAATGAAGGGGCAGTTTTTGCTATAAAAAGAGCTATGGAAGTAGAACCACTATTGAAAGTGACACTGCCAAACTTAGTAGATGATAAATTATTGAATTAAGTAATTTTTGGGAGCTAATCCTGCTATTCGCTTCAATATTTTTCATAAATTCGTTTTATTCTAAGAACAAAAAGGAGCTTTTTTGCTACCCTCTCTTTTGGAGAGGGGCTGGGGGTGAGGAGTCGCTCTTTTTGTTCAAGAATAAATAATCATTTATCAAAAAATGCTTTCCGCTACTATCGGGGCTAAAAAAACACATCGATGAACAACGAATTAAAAGTTATACTTCAAGACAAATCTGGAGAAAAAAAGAATAAAAAAATTGAAGATATCAGCAAAAAACTTCAAAAAATAGAAAAGCTAAATGCTGATTTTGAACTTTTAAAAACGAAAATAAAAACCCTACGGGAATTGGTTGATACAAAAACAACCAATAACAAAAAGATTTTATGCGAAACCAAAGAGAGGTATGTTCTTTTATTGATAAAGAAATACAGCATGAAAAGTTTTACCAAATGGCAAAAAGATATTATTTCAAGCCTTATAACGGACGAATTAGATGTGTTAGCGAACTATGATTATACGAGTGAAACACTACAAAGCGCTATTAGCCAGTACATAGCTTTTCAGAAAGAAAATATGAATAGCTTCGAGAAGGCAATGCTGCAAGAAGGGTACAAACATATGATGAATGAATTCGATTTGGATTTTGAAGAAAGTGATTTAGATTTTGAAAACATGAACGACCCAGCATTCAAGAAACAATTCGAAGAAAAAATTAGAGCCAAACAAAAAGAACACGAAGAGCAACAAAAACAATTCGAAAAAGAAAAAAAAATAGCAAAAACGGACTTTGATTTTCAAAAAATTTATAAAAAGTTAGCCAAATTAGCGCACCCCGATCTGCATAAATCTGAAAAGCATAAAACAGAAAAGGAAGAACAAATGCAACGCCTTACCAAAGCTTGGGACGAAAGAGATTATTATGAATTGCTGATGCTTTGGTTAGAAATCGACCCACAAAATACCATTGAACTAGAAATAACCGAAAAGAATCAGAAAAATATAATTGCTCAATTAAACCAAAAAATCAACGAAATAGAAGCCGAAACCTATCGTATAAAATTTCGTTTTGACGACACTTCTTTTTATTATCAATTTCATGCACCAACTGAAAAAGGAATAAATACGAAAATAGAAAAGTATATAAAAGTACTTGATAGAAACATAGAAACGACCACATTACGACATCTTGATGTCGAGAAAACAAAGACTTTTAAAGTTATATTAAATGAAATTTACCAATCACATGAAAATGAAGATTTTGAAGATTTTTTAGGAGATCTCGGCATGAATTTTGATTAAGGGTACTAGAAACTGTAAACAACTAATATACATACATTATGAAAATATTTAAACTTTTGCCCGTACTATTACTTTTCATAGTTGCCTCTTGCGACTCTGTAAGAGTATATTCTGATTATGACAAATCAGCCGATTTTACGCAGTATAAAACTTTTGCTTTTATGAAATCAGGCATTGATAAAGTCGAAATCTCCGATTTAGATAAAAAAAGAATTCTCAACGCTATTGACCAACAATTACAAGCAAAAGGATTTACCAAAAGTGATTCACCAGATTTGTTGATCAATATTTTTACAAAATCCCGCGAGCAAGTTAGCGTAAACCAATTTAATTCTGGATGGGGTTATGGTTGGGGTTATGGTTGGAATCCTTACATGTATGGCGGACAAACATCTGTCACTTCCTCTACAGAAGGAACATTGTACATTGATCTTATTGACGCCAAAAAGAAAGAACTTATTTGGCAAGGAGAAGGAATTGGCACCCTTACTAGAGATATGAACCACAAAGACGAAGTTATCACTAATATTGTGACTAAAATTTTGGCTCAGTATCCACCTACTTTAATTAAAAAATAAAAATTAAGGCAAAAAACCCGGTAAGTTTAAAAGACTTACCGGGTTTTTTTATTTTAACTATTTGATTACTTTGCTATTGCTTAATTATTTTTTTAGAAAAAGCGCCTTGGCTGTTCGTAATTCGAACTATATAAATTCCTTTTGGAAGATTAGAAATATCTACTTTAGATGAATTTCCTATTTCAAAAACAACATTGCTTTCCAACACTTGTAATCCTGCAATTGAATACAGTTCAACCGTTCCATTTCCTTTATTATTAGTGTTAATTGTTAAGTATTCATTAGTTGCATTAATAGATACAGTGGTTTCTTCGCCATTTTCCCCAGAAAGAGTTTTTGATGAAGAACCTTTACCAGTAACTGATGTTTCCACTTGTACAAATTGCCATTGCTGGTTCAAACCACCTACATAAGTCCACAAATGTATGTTGGCTCCATTAGAAGTTGACACACCATCAACGTCAAGCGCTTTACCACTATTTAAATTGATAATTTTATAAAAACCTCCTCCAAGACTTGTAACAGTCCATTTAAATTCATTAGAAGTTGAAGCAGTTCTTTGCACTACATTTACGCCATCGGCGGTACTGTTATTTTCAGTAGCCAAATACAGTAAGCTTGATTTTACTATGATATAAAAATTTCCATCTCCAGCTGTTTCAAATTTCCAACGTTGATTATTTCCGCCACCATTGACAATATCATATTGCTGAACATTGGCTCCGTTTGAGGTGGAATAACCCGCAACATCTAAACCTTTATTACTATTTCTAGAAATAATGTTATAATATCCCGGAAAGGTTGACGATATTGTTGTAACTGTAATAACACTTGTCGCTGTTTTAGCGCCATCAGAAGTAGTTACAGTTATAGTTGCGCTACCCGCTGCAACACCAGAGACTAATCCTGATGCATTTACAGTTGCTACAGCAGTGTTGCTTGAACTCCAAGTTACATTTTTATTAGTAGCATTGCTCGGTGAAAGAGTCGCAGTTAACTGTGTATTTCCTCCTACTGAAATTGAGGCTGTCGTTGGATTCAATGCTACAGAGGTTACCGGAACTGATCCCACACTTTTTACTTCGATTTTATCTATATTAAATAATCCGCCTAAAATTTCTAAACGTAAAACTTTATTATTTCCTCCTGGTAAAGTGATTTTTGGAACCGAAACTGTTTGAAAAGAATCCCAAGATCCTGTATTAGGAATTGAAATCGTTGTTAAAACTGTTCCGTCAAGTAAAACACGCAATTGTTTTCCAGAGTTTGGAGAAGCAACAGTTGCATCAATTGTATATGTTCCTGCAGTAACATTTGTTGTATATTCAAGCCATTCGCCATCGGCTGCCCAACCAACGGTGTATCCTGATCCAGAAAGAGAAGAAATATCAACTCCTTCTGTTGTACGGTATGCACCGCCTTGATTTGCAACATCAGCGTCATTATAGGCAACATTTTGGCCTCCTAAATCATAATTTTCTGCCTGAATTACTCCAGGAATTGTAGCTGCCGAACCTCCATAAGGTGATTGCACTGCAGTACCAGTTACAGTTATTGCAGCTGTTGCCGTTTTATTTCCGTCTTGGGTTGTAGCTGTTATCGTAGCTGTTCCTGCAGAAACTCCAGTTACAAGCCCGCTTGCGTTTACATTTGCAATTGCTGAATTGCTTGAAGACCAATTTACATTTTGATTAGTCGCATTATTTGGGGAAACTGTAGCGCTAAGTTGTTTTGTATTATTTACAGCCACACTAGCCGTGGTTGGATTCACACTTACTCCTGTTACATTTACATTTGAAGTTGCTCCCCAATTAAATGTCACAGCCGTTGAGCCTGGGATATTATAATCAAACGCTGATGATCCGTTGACTACTCTTATTTTATTAGAAGATCCACTATTGTAAACTACAAGTGCAATGGAACCGTCAGGATTTTTAAAAGCTGAAGACATCACAGTTCCATTAGAACTTGAACTACCTATTCTAACAGCTCCTGGTTTTACAAACTTTGATATCTGACCAATAATATAGAACGCCACATTTTTTGTATAACTTGTATTATTATTAACTGTAATTGCACCTAGACAAGTATCACATCCTCCGTCTGTATGCGGTCCCATGTTTGGATTGTTTGCGACATTCCATTCTAAAGCTACTTTTGCCCAGTTATTTGCAGAACCAATTATGACATTTTGTATATGCCATCCAAAATCATCATTAAAACTATTAAGAGAACCTGTATATTGTTCCGTAAAATATACATTTTTGTTTGTGGCATTGTGAACCGTTGATAAAGCTGAAATGTCTCCCTTGTAAAGGTGAAAAGCTGCTCCTTCTGCATAATTGCTATTATTTAATACATCAATTGCATAATTAGGATTATCACAATTGTGATCAAAAGCAATAATTTTTATACCACCATATCCTGCACTAGCCATTTGTGGACCAAGTTGAGAATTAATAAAATTCTTTTGTTCTGACGAATTCATCGACAAACTTGGATTGTTATAAGGGTTTTCAGGTTCATTTTGAGGTGTAATTCCCCAGATGCTTATACCTTGTGCTTTCATAGCATCAAAATATTTCACAAAATACTTTGCATAAGCTGCATAATATTGTGTCTGCAAATTTCCGCCAACCCAAGAATTATTAGTTTTCATCCAACGTGGAGGTGACCACGGAGTAGCTAGAATTTTAATATTAGGATTGATGTTTTTAATTTTTTTAATCATAGGAATCAGATAATTTAAATCTGGTCCGTTAAGACTAAAATTGTTCATATTTACATCACCAGAAGATTCATTATAGCTATAATTAGAGCTACTTAAATCAGAAGCTCCAATACTTATACGCATCACACCTGCATTTATGCCTGTATTTGGATTGTATAAATCATTTAGCAACTGATTTTGTTGTGTTCCGTCCATTGCACTTATAAGCTCACAACTACCTTGAGTAAGTGTAAAGCCAAATCCGTCCATAGTTTGGTATGTATTTCCAGCATTAAGTGTAATTGTCGATGAATTGTTGCCAGAATTTCCTCCAAAGCTTACATTTCCCTGTTGTTGCAATAACCTAGATTGATCTGCTGAAGTCATCCATGGTGTGACTGTTTGAGCGTCTGATTTTGAAATAAATGTTAGCATAATAAGGACCAGCATTATTAATCTGCTCGTTGCATTTTCTGGGATTTTAGTAGATTTTACCATTTTTTTAAAGATTTATTAATTTTGGTTAATGTAAAATATTTAGTAATTATTTAGTAATAGATTACAAAATTATGTTAATATTCAATAATAATGCATTAAAAAAAACTTTACAAAAACACATCAAATCTTACACTAAACACTACAAAAACACATCCAATAGCCACATTATCTTATTTTTACAAAAAATAACTTTTAGCTTAAAAGATGATTTAAGCATCTCGTTATTAATAACAAAACAAACCTACCCAGTAAAAAATTTGTGAAATAAAGCGAATTAAAAAACCATAAAACAACTATCTTCTTTTTTTAAATTTAGAATTTCTGCGGATGTGTAAAATCTGTAATAAATTTTAATAGTATATTTTTGCATATTTCATACGAAAATTAAAGACCATGATACAAAAAGAGCTTAGCAACCTAGAAGATATAAAATTACTGGTAAACACTTTCTACTCCACAGTACAAAAAGACGAATTAATAGGATCTATTTTTAACGATAAAATTGGAGGTCTTTGGCCGGAGCATTTAGCAAAAATGTATCGTTTTTGGCAGACTATTCTTTTAGAAGAACACACGTATTCTGGAAGCCCATTTCCACCGCACAAACACTTACCTATTGATCAAACTCATTTTGACCGTTGGATGGAAATCTGGACAGCGACAGTTGACACTTTATTTACGGGAAAAATAGCTGACGAAGCCAAAGCACGCGCAGCAAACATGGCTTTTATGTTTAATTATAAAATTGAATATTATAGGAATGAAGCTAAGAATTCACCTTTATAGAAGAGTTGAGAGATTTTGCAAAATCTTACAACGAATAGCTGGAAATAGCTTCTTAAAATTGTACTTTTGCATCAAACTATATCGTTTTCGCTATGAATGCAACTATTGAAACAAATCCATTATTAGATAAATTGCCAAAACACTTACAGCAATTTATTAAGCCACAAGATTATAATGATTATACACCCATTAATCAAGCTGTTTGGCGCTATGTGATGCGAAAAAACGTCAATTATCTTTCGAAAGTAGCACATAGTTCCTATTTAGAAGGACTTAGAAAAACTGGGATAGAAATTGACAATATTCCTAGCATGTACGGAATGAACCGAATTTTGACTGAAATAGGTTGGGCTGCTGTCGCAGTTGATGGATTTATTCCGCCAAATGCTTTTATGGAATTCCAAGCGTATAATGTTTTGGTTATTGCCTCAGACATTCGTCAACTCGAAAATATTGAATATACCCCCGCTCCCGACATCATTCACGAAGGTGCTGGCCACGCTCCTATTATTGCAAATCCAGAATATGCAGAATACCTACGTCGTTTTGGCGAAATAGGATGCAAAGCCATTTCATCGCATCAGGATTACCAAATGTATGAAGCGATTCGATTGCTTTCTATTTTAAAAGAAGCAGAACACACGCCACAGGCAGAAATTGAAGCTGCCGAAAAAGCAGTAGAAGATTTGCAAAATAACATGGGTGAACTATCCGAAATGGCTCAGATTAGAAACCTGCATTGGTGGACCGTTGAATATGGCTTAATTGGAACATTAGAAAACCCAAAAATATACGGTGCGGGATTACTTTCTTCTATTGGCGAAAGCGCGCATTGCATGACTGACGCTGTTGCAAAGATTCCTTATGACTTTTCGGCAGCGAACCAGAATTTTGACATTACCAAATTGCAACCTCAACTGTATGTAACACCCGATTTTGCTTATTTGAGTTTAATTTTAGAAGAGTTTGCCAATACTATGGCGCTGCGAACAGGAGGTCTGTCTGGTATAAAAAAATTGATACACTCAAATGCTTTGGGAACTATAGAACTGAGTACTGGATTGCAAATCTCTGGAATATTTTCGAAAGTTATTGAACACGAAGGCAAACCTATATACATACAAACTACTGGTAAAACAGCATTGTCTTACCGCGAAAAAGAATTGGTAGGTCACGGAATAAATACTCATGCCGAAGGCTTTGGCAGTCCGATAGGAAAACTAAAAGGCATCAATCTCGCAATTGAAGACATGAGCCCTAGAGATTTAAAAGCATACGGTGTTTACGAAACGGAAACCGTTACTTTAGAGTTTGAAGGAGATATTAAAGTGACTGGAGAAATAATTACGGGTAAAAGAAATTTACATGGAGAAATTATTTTGATCAGTTTTAAAAACTGCACCGTAACTCATAGAGATACCATTTTATTTCAACCGGAATGGGGAAATTATGATATGGCGGTGGGTAAAAAACTAGTTTCTGCTTTTTCTGGTCCTGCAGATATAAATAGTTTTGATTTAATTTCACACGTTCCTTCCAGCCAAACAATTAAGGCAAAACAAAGTGTAACAAGAGACAATCTTGAAATTTTGTATCACACTGTACGAAACATTCGGGAGACTAAGGACAACAAAACATCGCTAGAGCCCATCTTTATAAAATTACAAGAAAACCACCCGAATGATTGGTTGCTAGCCTTAGAAATTGTAGAATTACTAAGCAGTAGAAACGAAGCTGAGCTTATACAAACTGTTATCCTCTACCTCGAAAAATTAAAAATAAAACGTCCTGAAATTGGCAAATTAATTTCGAATGGTTTGGAATTAATATTCGAAAACGAAACAGTATAAAATAAGATTGGCTATAATTATTAGTCTATCATCTTATAAAAATAGGTTTGCGATTCTTTCGCAAACCTATTTTTTTTTTAATTTAAAACGTATTAAAACTTCTACTTCTCCCTTATTGGAATTATATAACAACTAACGCATTTAGTATAAATTAGTTAGTAGCTCTTTTTTTTAATTTAGACATAATTAAAAAATGAAGTGCAATGATAGAAAAAATTAAAGATTTACCGTCAAATATGGTGGGATTTCGTAGTGAAGGAACGATAGTCAAAGAAGATTTTGATTCGGTTATAAAAGAAGTTACTAATTTGGTTGAGAAAACAGGCCAACTTAATTACTTACTATTTCTTGACAATTCACCCGGTGATTTTACGTTTGGCGCCTGGATTCAAGATGCCTTACTTGGAATTAAAAATATTACAAAATGGAATAGGGCTGCAATTGTGACAGATTCAGATACGGTGATAAATGTGACGAATGTCTTTAGTAAAATAATGCCTGGCACCTTTCGCGGATTTAAAAAAGAAGATTATTTATTAGCCATTGATTGGACTGCAGAAAAAATTGATTTAGAAAACTTATAAAATTAAAAACCATGAACGAGAATTTAAATAATACACAGGCAATTGAAAAATTAAAAGCTATCGCTGGAGACATAAAAATAGCTATTTTTTGCACAGACCTAACGCAACTTCCTATTAATTCAAGACCAATGAGCGTTCAGGACATTGATGATGAAGGAAATCTATGGTTCATAAGCTCTACAGAAAGCAATAAGAATTTTGAGATTAAAAAAGACGATAAGGTGCAGCTATTTTTCTCTAAAATAAGTAGTTCTCAATACTTATCGGTTTACGGTCATGCTACTATTTACAAAGACCAAGAAAAAATTAATGAATTATGGAGTCCGATAGCCAAAGCATGGTTTGAGGAAGGAAAAAAAGATCCAAAAGTAACCCTAATTAAAGTTACTCCGGCCGATGCGTATTATTGGGACACCAAAGATGGAAAGGTAATCACCTTGCTAAAAATAGCAAGTGATGCTCTATTTGGCACTAAAAACGACATAGGTGTAGAAGGAAAGCTGAACGTATAAAAGCTATTTAAGGACATATTTTGAATAAAATAAAATTTTATTTGGCAGTAACCGCACTTTAAATAGTGCGGTTTTTTTATGTTTTGTAAAAATAATTACGTTTAAAAAGGATATCCAATTGCAATATTTAGAATTAGATTGTCCTTTCTCCAAGCGCCACTACCGAAATCAACATTATCAAAGACCCAATTGCTTCCGTTAACTAAATAAGGTTGTCTTAAGGGAATTGCAAGATCCGTCCTTAAGATTAAAAAAGAAAAATCAAAGCGCAAACCAGCACCAGCTCCCACAGCAATTTCTTTCATGAAGTCTTTTGAAAATTTTCCGCCTGGCTCATCTGTATTTTCATTTAATAACCAAATATTACCAGCATCAACGAATAAAGCACCCTCAACAACACTGAACAGTTTTGCCCTATACTCTGTATTGAATTCTAATTTGATGTCTCCAGTTTGAGTTGGTAAAAACCGAGCTGTATTATCCACTTTATGATAACTTCCTGGTCCAATAGATTGTGACCTAAAAGCCCTTAAACTATTAGGCCCTCCTATAACAAATTGTTTAGAAGAAGGCATTTGTGTATTATTTCCATAAGCATAACCTGCACCAGCGATAAATCTCGTGGCTAGTTTAGTATGTTCGCTTAACTTTAAATAATACCTTACATCGCCTTTTATTTTTACATACTGACTGAACGGAACATCAAAAAATTTGATAGTATCCCCTTTTTTTACATTTGCACCCGTAACCAAGCCAGTAATATTTCCTGCTAAATCTAGTTCTCCATTAAAATAGAAAGTATGTTTTTTCCACTTCTGCATAGCATTGGTAAAATTATAAGAGTAAGTAGGACCAAATATAAACTGCTTTTCTATTATTCTACCCAACGAAGCATCCTGATTCACCTCTTCTTGATATAAAGCTGTTACTTTATTTGGACTCACATAACTTACATCCAGTACCTTTAATTCATGTTCCACTCTTCTGTTTTGTTTCCACAAATATCCAAATGAAGCATTAAATGAATTTAAAGAGTACAGTTGTGCTCTACTTTGACGTTCATAATTCAACATGGCTTTTGTTCTGGGAACAAATTCACTAGAATTTTTAAACGTGAACGGAGTAATTAAACGTGGCCATACCAAACTCGCTTCTCCCCCAAAACTATAAATATCATAACCCCCATTTTTTCCTGAAACTTGAAAATCAGCACCTCCAAATAAAGAAAGTGTAAATAATTCTGCTCCTCCAAAAAAGTTTCTATTGCTCCAATTAATTTTTAGATCAGTACCAGTATATCCTGCTGAATTTGTGCTTGCGCCAACTTCAAAACGAAAAACTTTTTTTGGTAATAAAGTAAGGTAATAATACGCATTAAGTGTATTGGGAATAGATTCATCAACCTTAAATTCATTTTTCACAAACTTAAATGTTCCTAAATTAATCAAACGACTTAAGGAAAGATTATGGTTTTTCCTATTGTATAAATCCCCCTTATTGAAATACAAAGTGCGATCAAAAACTCTAGGATTAAAAGTCTTCGCAGAATCAATTATGGTGAAATCTTTGTATTTTATTATATCTTGATCTCGAATGGCAATACTGTCTGTTACAATAGAATAATTAGGATAAACTATGATATCATTTATCTTATAGGCCTCTTTTGCTTTTTCTGGCGTTTCCTCTTTTATCTTTAACTTGATACTTACTTCATGATCTCCTTTTATACTGTCGACTTGAGCTAAAATATAATTGGCATTAAAAAAATAATATCCTTTTTGTTTCAGTCTCTCATCAATTCTGTCACGTTCTGCTTTTATAACATCTAAATTATAAGGATTACCAGGAATAAGCAAACTTCTTTTAGCCGTTTTACTTATAGATTTTCCCAAGCTCGAAGAATCATCTGGGAATGTTACATGTTTAATTTTATACTGCTTGGAAAGAAATACAGTATATTCGGCTGTTGCATGATAACCCCGTTTTGTGGAGTCTGCTTGTGTTTTTGTTTTAAAATATCCTTTATTCTCTGCATAATTTCGTAGTACAGAAGCGTTATATTCTAAATCTACTTGACTGAACAAAACGGGCGGTTCACCCACTTTTGTACGCAACCAATACCAAAAACCTTTTTCTTTCTTTGGCTCTCCTGCTAGATTATAAAAAAACAACTTTGGTCTTAAACCTAATATTTTACTATTGGGTTTAGGTCTTAATAAATTTTTAAAGTCCTTTTCAAGATTTTTTCTATCCGTTCGTTTTATTACAGAGTCTTTAACTTTCACTGAGCCGCCTGTATACAATAAATCACCTTCAGCAAGATATTTAGCGTTGCCACATCCTAAAATAAAAAAGGAGCATACTATTAAGCAATATTTTACGTATTTAATTTCCATAGGATAACTTATCATTTTCTTTTAGCTTCTCTTTATCAGCTTTTCTTTTTTCGGTGCGGATTTTCTCTTTCTTAGTAATCTCAATATCAGCAGCACTTCGTTTAAAAAGTTCCTTAAATTTGTTGTATTCCATCGTTATAATAAAAGCAACTCCTGTCTCTACCACTTCGCCCTGAATGGCAACTTGATATTCGTTTTTTCTATAAACACGAAGTGTGTATCTACCATCCTTGCTTAATTGATATTCTAATGACGCATCACCAGCAATATTAGCGGAGTCCTCATTTACTCTTTCTTGACCTTCCACACCAAAGCTGCTTCCAACGGTAACCTTTAATCTATCGTTAAGTAATTTTTTGGAAATTCCTACATTCAGATCAGTTCTATTTTCTTTTGCTCCAGAGGTATAATCTTCAGTTGATTCTAAATCAAAATTCAATTCGACTCCAGCAATTAAATCTCCAGCAAGATCATTTAATTGTTGGGAAAGTATTTTACTAACACTTTGTCTAGCCAAAAATTCACCGCTTGTTCCACCACTTTCACTATTAAAAGGATTTTCACCTACGAAACGATTTAATATTAAAAGTGCAAATACTTGCTTATTTAATTCCGAAGGCTCTTGTCTCAATTTTTCTAATTTTGCTTGTGAAGCAGCAACAATATCAGCCGAAACATCATAATTCCCATCTGGAAGAACGATATCAAAAGTAATTTCTGGTTTAAGCAGCTCACCATTCATTTTTAGTAGTGCTTCAAAAGGTATCTTTTGCTTATAGGTATTTTTAACATCCGCAGGTCCAGTTAACTGATCACCTAACAATTCTATAGGAGCTGCTTTTACTTTATAAACTGCAGTAATATTCACGTTTGCCAACGTTGGCTCTCCATTCCATATAATATAACTTCCTTTTTGAATATCAAACTTTCGTCGGATCATATTGAAATTCATTTCATAGGCGCCACCACTAAATTCATATTTACCAGTTAAAGTCGTTTTTCCTGAAGGATCAATTCCTCCAGTTAATTCTGCTTCACCTTTTAAATTTAAGTAGTCACCATTTCCTTTGTCGATCACCAAAGTTAGTTCTGCTTCTTTATCTATAGTTATAGTTACGGCTACATCCATACCTAAAACCTTCGATTTATTTAGTTTATTTTGTAGATCAACGGTTTGTTTTAAATAAATATTTTCTTCATCTACAAATTCAACAATTCCCTCTCTATCAACAATGGAAGGATCACTTTGCGGCAGTACAATGGTAAGTTTTGTATCATCATTTATTGCGATATTTCCTCTTACAACAGGACTATCTAGCGTTCCTCCTATTTTCAATTTTGTATTTAGAAATAAATCCCCATATACCAAATCATTATCTGGAGCTTTAGAATGAATAGCTCTAAAATTATCGGCTTGTACACCCAAATCAAATGCGAAATCTCTAAAAGTTTTGCTGATTATTTTACCGTTTATAACTAATTTATTTTTGTTTTCATCATAAAGTGTAAAAGTATCGAAACCTATTACTTCGTTTCTTAAAGTAATTTTTTCTTCTACAATATCAAAATAAGAATTAATTTTCGTAATTCGGAAACCAGCATCTTTAAATAAAAGTTCCCCATTTACTTTTGGTTCTGCAACATTTCCGGTAATTTTAAATTGCCCCGATAAAGCTCCTTTTCCTTCGGTCAAATTTCCCATAGAGAATCCTTGAATGCTTTTCACATTTAAATGATCAATATCTAAATTCAAATCAATATTCCCATTATCAGTTTTATAATTACCTGCAAGATTCAAGTCATTTCCTTCACCAGTTAACTTCATATTTATAGCTAGTGAATTAGCCGTTTTATTATTTATTTTTAGTGCTATATCACCAACAGCTTCACCTCTAAATGCAAATTTATCAATCTTTAAATCGGATGTGAAAGTAGGATTTGTCATTACGTTTTCTACTAAGGCTGATCCATTTATCAAACCATCCATTAACAACTCTTCTTTTTTAACTAGATTCAAAATAGTTTCGATTTTGAAGTTTACAAAATCAATTTTCAGAGGTGCATTTTGTTTATTACTTTGAGATTGAATTTTAATTTCATTTCCTGAATTGTCTAAATAAAACTTGTTAACGTAAAGTCGTTTATCCCCAATTTCTATTGAGTTATCTGCATTTATATTCCACTTATCATAGTTTAAAACAAAATTTTCAGCACTCAGCTTAATACTGTTTTTTGCCGTTTCATGAAGTAATTCACCTGCAATGTAATATTGATCTTTTTGTTCCTTATCCTTAACCTGCAATGCATAAGTAAGAATATTATCTTCTATTTTTCCTGACAAACTTGTATACGGAATTTTAAATTGACTGCCTTCAATAGTTGCCACAGAAAGTTGATATTCTAGTGCTTTCTCTTTAGTTTCAACATTCACTACACCATTCGCTATTGTGTTTCCGCCATAAATAATTTTCGGAATCGTTCCTTTTATTTGCAGGGTATCGCCAATACTATTGTATTTACCCGTAAAATTGATAGGTTCTAATCCTGTTAATTTTGGTAGCAATTCTAATAACACAGGATCATTTTGAACAGAAAGATTAAAAGTAAATCGCTGCTCATTCTTGTTCGCTTTATACTTCTCTTTTTGTAGATTAATATATTTTGACAGCGAATTTTTTATGTTGTTCGAAAGCGATGTTAGCTTAAATTTACCGTCAATTTCTGCATTAATAAATTGAGAAGTTATTTTAATATTATTTTTTTGGTCATCTGCAAAAGCAGTAATTTTAATTGCATCTAAAACAATTGGCTCTTTATCTTGCAAAATTTGAACATTAGATAAAGAAACAATCCCATTCAGAAAATCAGGGTTGCTGTTCGGAATATCGGCATCAATATTACCTCGCAGTTTCATTGGTCCAGCATGGAGATGCAGCTTCTCTAAATCTGCAATATCAAGATTAAGATTTAATTTTACGGCAGGATATTTATTTTTAAAACCACCATTAGCTGCTAGCTTAAATTTTAGATTTGGATCTTTACTATCTGCTTTTAAATCAAAAACACCATTAGCGATTGATCCTTTCATGCCTACGTTGGTGTACACATATTTATTAAAATCTGCTTTCCTTACAATGGCTGCTAGTTGTGCATTTGCTGTTTTTGGGTTTAATCCTTGACCCTTTACCTTCGCATTTACAGTTATTTTGCCCAAAGAGTCATTCTTAATTAATTTGCCTAAATTAAAATCCACGAAAGCAATTGTAGCATCGTATTTTTCCTTATCCTTTACTCTTTTATCAAAAAGTGCGTCTACATCTGCTTTACCATAACTGCTGTTTAATAATAGTTTTGTTTTAAAATTATCAATAGTTCCCTTAAATTTACCATTCACATTAAATTGCTCTGGGAGCTGAATAGTTTTAGGAAGTGACCCTGCAGGGACGAAAGTAATTATATCTTTAGATGAAGAACTGATATTCTTTATATCTAAATCAAAAAAAGCTTTTTTCATGTTTGGCAATCCTTTTATTTTTCCCGAAACAGAAACTTTTGTAGTTCCTATTCCTTGCATCTGAAAATAAGGAATATTCAAATCTTTTATTGCACCATTAATCCGAGAATTCACAAATAAAATTGCATTTGGATTGGCTTGAAATGGATTCGTTTTTTGCAGTTGTGGCGCAAAAAGCAAAATATCTTTAAAGCCAATTTGCGCCTGATCTAAATTTGCATTTAGTAGTAAATCTCCAGGGTTTTTCGACAAAGAAGTTATCGATTTATAATTAACTTTTATTTTGTCTTTTAACAAAGTCTGTGGTGTTTTTAAATACAAGTCTGTGAGATAGGCTTGCTTTACACCATAAAAAAACTGAGCTTTAAATTGTTGTACCTGTAAACCACTTTTTTCTTTTACAGTAAATGATTTTACAGTACCAGAAATAGTGTCATTTGCAAAATAGATTTTTTGTGCTTTTGTACTTAATCCATTAAAATCTAAATGTTTGTAATCGATCCCTTTTTTAATACCAGCCGACTCCATATCATCAAACTTAAAAGCAATATTCTGTAAATCGAGTGATTTTAATTTTACCTTCCACCCTTTTTTTGAAACGGCAGTAGTATCTAATCTGGGAGCTTTTAATTGCTTCTCTTTCTTACCAAGCAGCAAATTCCCTTTTAAGTTTTTAACTTCAAATTGATCAAAATCAAGCATCTGTTTTTTTATATCCAAATCATTGACCATCAATTTTAAACTTCCTAAAGTTAGACCCGAATTCATTCTCGAATCCTTATTGTCATACAATAGGACAATCTTTGATAACGAAATCTCATCGAGTTTTAAATTGAAATCGCGTCTTTTAGCAATAGTATCAGCCGTTTTTACCGAAACTTCAGCTATTTTTTCTACTAGATCTTGATTCAAAACTACTTTCAACCCGTTCAATTCAATCTTTGGAATGTTGAAATCCATTTTATCCAAATCAAACTTTTTGAACTTTGTGCTGAAATCAGTCAACTTCACCGCTATGTCATTTTTAGATAAAGCGTCGTCAAACTTGAACTTGATATTTTTTAAATCAACATTTACTACCGATATTGAATAAGGTTTGCTATCGGGATTTTTAGGCTCATTCGATGCAAAAGCTTTTATAATATAATCAAAATTAAAAACAGAATCTTTACTTCGAGATATATTGGCAGTGACATTTTCTAATTCTATGGCATTAATTTCGACTTTATGATCGAGCAGTTTGAAAAGGTCAATGTTAATTTCTAATCGTTTACCGCTTAACAAAGTATCCTTGTTTTGGTCTTCAAAATAAAAACCTTCTAATACTATGTTTTTAGGAAAACTGATAGCAATACGATCTAGCGAACTTTTGGTTTTTATTTTACTATTCAAATACGTAAGAGCCTTGTCTTTTGTGAAATTTTGGATGGCTGGAACTTGTATTAAAACAATAATAAGCAACAAAAAACAGACAATTGTAACCGCAATCCATAGTATAACACGAAGTGCTTTTTTTACAAAATGAGTTACTTTTTTGTTCATATAAAATTTATTAGAAAGTACTTTAGAAAATGGTGTTCATAAATGGATCGTCTGCGACAATCGAATCTGCAAAGTTGCAAAAATTTCATTTGAAAAAATTACATAATTTTAATAATATTTTTTAAAATTATCGAATTTTACCAATGATTATAGGTGTTAAAAAGAGCATAATTGTTTACTTTGACTCTTCTAAGGGAAATAAAAAAAGCTTTTAAAGTTTTAAATTTGGCAGAAAATCTTTTTCTTTTTCGATCACTTTACCGCCGTAGTTCAATTTCCAACCCATTGAACTCGTTACGATTAAGATTTTAGAAAGTTCACTTATCAAACGGTTTTGCGCATTGGATTTTAAGGAGGATTTCTCAATCCTTTTAGCCAAATTTGCTTTAACCGATTTGTTGATTTTGTTGTAATCATCTCCCGTAAATTGATTCAGCTTACTTTGCTCTACATCATAAAACTGAATATCGGGATTAATTTTTATTTCTTCTTTGGGAATGCTTAAAATGGTGATGGTTTTATTTTTCTCATCAATATCATATTTCATTTGGTGTAAATCGTACGCCACAGTCACCTCTGCATTGACAATTATTAATGCTTTTTTCTCGAAAGAAAGCATATCCATCAAGTATTTCTGCTGGTTTTTATAGGTAATAACCTCAGAGAAATGGCCTTCGGTAACGACTAATTTACCCACATTTACAATTTGTTGTTGAATCAAATTCGTATTGTAATCCATAGTAGAATCATCTCCTTTTTTGAACTCACAAAATTTGAATAAAACGACGATTATCCCAACGATAGCAACTCCTATTATAATTCTTCTTAACATAATTAAAATTTCATAAATGAATATTGAGCCACTAAATTAGCAATTTTTTCTTTTAAATTAATTTCGAACTTTTGATGACTTTCAGAATTAGGGTTAAAAGGTCGGTGTTGCAAGCTTCTCTGAATACTTTCTACAGCCCCCATATTTTCATAGGCATTTTCCGAAATTGTAGTTTCTTTGAATCGTTGCCAAATATAATCAATCGCCACTTGGCTAGGATGAATCATGTCTGGCGCATAGAACCGATAATCCCGTAGTTCGTCCATCATGATTTCGTAGGAAGGAAAATAATCCCCCTCCGCCCCCGAAGGGTGAACTTCTAAAGATCGAAATAAAGCGGTAATCAAATTCGCCTTACTAACTTGATTTTCAACAAAACCATCTTTGAGATGACGCACTGGAGAAATGGTAAAAATAATAGTGCAATTTGGATTTAACTTTTTGATTACATCTAAAGTATTTTGAATCGATTTTTCGATGGTTTCAGCAGACAACAATTCTTTCGCAAATTGATTCTGAGGTACTTTATGACAATTGGCAACTATTGAGTCGCTTTTGATATTACGATATACCCAAGAAGTTCCGTACGTAATAATTATATGTGTTGCTCCAATTAATTGTTTTTTAGCTTCTATCAAAAATTGATTCAAATTCTGCAATAGAATCTCATTATTCGAATCACTCAAATCAGAATGTACTTCATAACAATGCCATTGTTCATTATAATAAAAAATATCTTCCACCTTAAATATTTGATCATTAACAACTCTATCAATAAGTCGCTCAATCGAAACAGGATTAAAAATAATCCCGAAAGGATTAGTGTTGTTTTGAAATTTAAAATAGTGGAATTTAGCACCCATATTTTCTGCAAAGCAAGAACCCAATGAGACTATTTTAGAGTTGTAGTCTATTGGAGTTGAACTTTTAGGAATGGGGATTTGTGTTGTAAATTGCATTTTTTAATTTTATTCAAAAATACAGCTTAAAATTCATTTACAGACCAAAAAAAATCCCCAAAATCTTATGATTATGGGGATTGTTATCTTGTTTAGAATAATTAATAAGTAATCGCTAGTTTATATGAATTTTGCGAATCACCAGTAAAAGTTTCACTAAGAAAACCGGCTGCATTGTATTTATTTGTAAAATCTTCAGTAAACGTTTCATCAACAACTCCTGAACTATTATATCTTACTGTGTAAATTTTTACTTCATTATTAACAGACGGATTAAAATTATCGTCCAAATCTAGCAAAAGTTTTACACCTGTCACATTATAATACGGGCTTTTTTTATCATCATATGTAGAAGATATTTTATCTTTTTCAGCATCTATATACTCAGTAGAAGCAATATTCCCATTTAAAAAAGTATAAAGAGTAGTCGTATCATATTTAATTTCCTGCCCATTAATTATCTCAGATTTATTCGCATTTACAGTACCGTTTGAATTATAGACAAAAGTTATTTTTTGTTTTACATTGGCATTAGAAGCTCTACTAGTGATCTTAGAAATTAATTTTCCATTTTCATAAGCGTAATCATCAGTAAAATGTAAATCGCCTGATGTAAAAAACTCAACTTTAGTTATAACGTCACCTGTGTAGGTATAAACATATCTAGAGGCATCAGTAAGTGCAATATCTTTCAGTTTATTACCATCATAAGTTATTGTGTAGGTAAGACTACCTGATTTTCCGTCATCAACAGTTGTTTCAACAATTTTTCTAGGCAATAATGTTTCAGCTGGTACGTCTGCAGTTTCATCATCTTTCGAACAAGAAGTGAATACTAATAAAGAAGCAGTAAATAAATAAAGTAATTTTTTCATCATTTTAAAATTTTAAATTAACAATTCATTTTGTTAAGGCTGCGAATATACAAAAAAAGTTAAAGTGCTACTTTAATCGCTAAAACACATTTATTATAAAAAATTATATGAAATATCTTTGTAATTTAAATAGCAACTATATTTGTCAAGCTATAGAAATAACTAAAAAAATAAGTAGTTTTATCTAAGAATAAAATAATTCATCTTCATTTTTTACTCCACCATTATAAAAAAAACAAAAAACAAAAAAAATGACTTTAGCAATCTTATAAAGATGTACTAAAGCCATTTTATTTATTTATTAACTGTATTTTATTCTATTAGCAGTTTTTTAGTATAAACTGTAGCATCATTAACTTTTAAGCTATAGAAATAAATTCCTTTTTCTAAATTATTACGTTCAATCGTTACTTCCCCTAACTTATTTTCTGAAACATCAATTGCTCTAAGTAATTGCCCTTGCCAATTAAAAATTTGTATTGATTTTTTAGCTTTCACATTATCAACAGGAAAAACTATTGCCGTTTTGGTCGAAAATGGATTCGGGTAGGCATAAAACTCACTTTGTTGTTTACTCACAACAGTTGACTGCGTTTTTAGTATTGCTACTGAGTACAATTTCCAGATTTGGCTGTTATTGTTGTCTGCTGTTCTACTTGTTGCTCTATTTCTAGTATTAATAAATTCAATAGATAACCTTTTTCCAATTGCGTTTTGCGGTTCAAATTGATACATTCCTGGTTGTCCAGCAATAGGATAGGCTTTCCATTTTTGATTATTTTGATTGTTATTTTGATAAAGATTAAGTAATGCATTATTATCTGCGCTATTCCCTGTTACATCTAAACGCTTACCAATAGCATTTTGAGGTTCTATAAGGTAGGTATCATTTCCTAAACTAATAAATTTCCATTTTTGGTTTAAGTTCCCATTTCTAGTGTACATGTTTACAAATGCTCCATTTTCTGCAGAATTACCTTGAACATCTAAGCGATTTCCTAGAGCATGCTGCGGTTCCATTTCATAAATAGCACCATCTACAATAGTGTTTCCTCCCTGCTGTTGGGTAAAATTCGCTGTATAAGTAAATCCGTTATTTGGGGTAGCAATAGTATGAGATTGTTCACCGTTATCTGACCAAGAAGAAAAAACATAAGTGGTACCATTTAAGGTTTGCGGAGAAAGTGCTTCAATCACTCTATTAATTCCTTTGGCACCATCAAAGTTGTAGGGAGCAGTAACTTGACTTCCGTCTAATTTTAACTTTAAACCTGGAGGATTGCTCACAAGACTAATTGTTGAAATAATAGGCGTTATATCTCTGCTAACTGTTTTACTTGCACCGTTTGAGTCAGTTACTGTTAAGAATATTCGAAACAATACATTAGGAGAGGTTTCCATATCAGTAGGTATTGTAAATGTACCCGACTTTATTCCTGATGTGTTGTCTAGAGCAGGATGGGAATGTTGAGGGTCATCAAAATGAAATAAGTCTATACGCCAAGTGTAAGCACTTGCTGGCAGCACACCATCTTCCTGGTCGGTAGCACTTCCTGCAAAGTTAATAATTTGTCCCCCAACGTATTGTTTTCCGTTTGTAGGAGCATCTATCACTGGCACTGGCGATTGATTATTTATAACCGTTAATGTAGCAGCTGTACTTGTTACTGAGCCAGCAGAATTAGTCACTATAACTTTAAATTGTGCTCCATTATCCGCTAATGCAGGATTCGAAAACGTATAGCTACTTTGAGTCGCTCCAGCAATATTGACATTGTTTTTTTGCCATTGAAAAGTAGGGGCTGGATTTCCAGAAGCTACAATTTGAAATGTCGTACTTTGACCAATAGAAACTGTTCTATCCGTAGGCTGAACGCCAATAACTGGAATCCCATTTCCTGTATAATTTACTTTCCAAAGAACTCCTTGGTTACTAGAGGTATTAGCATCATTAGATCCACCTGGTATTCCTCCTCTAGCTATAAAATACAAAATACCGTCCTTGCTAACGGCGACATCAAGAGGTCTGTCTATCCCTGTTGCAAAAGTAGCTACAGTGCCGTTTGCATCAATTGTTTTTAACCAGCCTGCGCAATAATCACCAAAATAGTATTTCCCGATATAAGATGTTGGAAACAATGCCGTTGTAGGGTTATAAAATGCTCCTGCCGTAATGCTACAAGTTTCGTTGCTATGATTGTAAGCATAAAATGGATCTTTATAATTTGCTGGCGCCGTTTGGTTGGTTCTTTTACCTTCTATAGTAGGCCAACCATAGTTTTTACCTTTTTCTATTTCATTAATCTCTTCCCATGTTCCTGCACCCACATCGTTGCACCATATTTTACCAGTGCCATTTTGCACAGAAAGTTTAAACGGATTTCTCAAACCCAATGCCCAGATTGCTCTATAATAGCCAGTTGCAGAGTTATAAAACGGATTATCTGTTGGTATTGTTCCATCTGTATTAACCCTTAATACTTTACCTTTTAGTGAAGTAAAAGATTGTGCATTAGCACCTACAGTACTTTCGCCTGTTGATATATAAATTTGGTTGTTTTTGATTGCCAAACCACCACCATTGTGATAGCCCGTATTTCCATCAACAGGATCAATATTTATCAGGACAAACTCGCTGTTGGGAGAAGCTAAATCGCCCGAAACAGTAAATCTACTGACCCTATTATTGACTATATTATTTGCCTTGTGGGTGTAAAAAACATAGATATAACCATTTGTAGCAAAATTTTCATCGACAACAACTTTCATTAATCCTCTTTCACTAAAGTTATCCACTGTTGGAATTGTGATTAAAGGTGTAGAAAGAAGTGCGCCATTTTTTAGTATTCGAATTTTACCTATTTTTTCTGTCAAGAATACTCTACCATCTGGAACTACATCCATTCCTACAGGATCTAATCCAGTCGCGAGTTGAACGCCTGCAAAATTTGTTGGAAATGTTTGTGCAAAATTTATATTGCAAACTAAGAAAAAGAGGAAATAGAAAAATAGCTTTTTTTCCTCTGCACGAATTTTTAATTTTAAATGTTTCATTAGATTTTTTTATGGTTAGGTTGGTTTAAAGACTGTAAATTTACATAAATTAAACTTTAATCCTACAAAAAAATACCTAACGAATTATAAATTAATTCATTAGGTATTTTTTTGTTCCTAAAACAGGAAAAAATCATTATTTAAACCAAAAATCCCACTGCTTTCTCCAAAGCCTCTGCGATTCCATCCACATTTTTACCGCCAGCCGTTGCAAAGAAAGGTTGACCTCCTCCTCCACCTTGAATGTATTTTCCTAATTCGCGAACTACTTGTCCTGCGTTTAAGTTTTTATCGGCAACTAATTCTTTTGATATATAACAGGTTAACATTGGTTTTCCTTCTTCGGCTGTAGCCAAAACTAAAAAAATGTTCTTTCCTAAAGATCCCAATTCATACGCCAAATCTTTTGCTCCTTCTGGACTCAAATCAACTTGTTTGGCTAGAAACTGAATTCCATTTACTTCTTGCAATTCTTTTGCTAAATCACCTTTCATGTTTTTGGCTTTGTCTTTCAATAAAACCTCCAATTGTTTTTTGAGTTTTGCATTTTCGTCTTGCAATGAAACTACTGCTTTTATTGTGTCTTGTGGATTTTTTAAAACGCCATTTATAGCGATCAACTTATCTGCTTGACTCGAAAAATAGTCTTTTACCGCATTGGAAGTTATTGCTTCGATACGTCGAATTCCTGCCGCAACTGCGCCTTCGGAAACGATTTTAAAATGCCAAATATCTGCGGTATTGTTCACGTGAATTCCACCACACAATTCCATACTGTCACCAAATTTTATAGCTCGCACATTATCCCCATATTTTTCTCCGAACAATGCCATGGCACCTTCTTGTACTGCTTGCGCAAAAGGTACGTTGCGTCTTTCGATTAATGGCAATTGCTGTTGAATTCTTTCGTTTACAAAATCTTCAACTTGTTGAAGCTCTTCATCAGTAACTTTAGAGAAATGAGAAAAGTCAAAGCGCAAATTTTTTGGATTTACCAAAGATCCTTTTTGCTCTACATGTGTCCCTAAAATAGCTCTCAAACCTTGATGCATTAAGTGTGTAGCCGAATGATTTGCCGAAGACAAACTGCGCTGATTTGTATCAACAGTAGCTCTAAAGGTCTCCGTTAAATTGTTTGGTAATTCTTTTGCAAAATGAATAATCAGATTGTTTTCTTTTTTGGTATCGATGATATAAATAACATCACCATTAGCAGTTTCAAAATGGCCTTTGTCTCCTACTTGTCCTCCACCTTCTGGATAAAAAGGGGTCATATTGAAGACCAATTGGTAGATTTCTCCGTCTTTTACACTTTCTACTTTTCTATATCGTGTGATTTTTACCGAAGCTTCTGTATGATCATAGCCAATAAATTCTTCGTCACCGTCTTCAATCAAAATATGCCAATCGCCTGCTTTTACTTTTGATGCTGCACGAGAACGTTCCTTTTGTTTTTGCAACTCGGAATTGAAAGCTGCTTCGTCTAGAGACAATCCTTTTTCGGATAAAATTAAAGAAGTTAAATCGATAGGAAAACCATAGGTATCATACAATTCGAATGCTTTTTTACCCGAAATAATTTTTTCGGTAGAATTGGCGATAATTGTATCTAATAAAATTAAGCCTTGATCTAATGTTCGTAAAAAGGAGTTTTCTTCTTCGCGAATTACATTGGCGCAAAGTGCTTTTTGCGATCTAATTTCGGGAAAAGATCCGCCCATTTGATTGCTTAAAACCTCAACTAGTTTGTATATAAAAGGCTCTTTGGTATTTAGAAATGTGAATCCGTAACGAATGGCACGACGCAAAATTCTACGTATTACATAACCAGCTCCTGTATTCGATGGAAGCTGTCCGTCGGCAATTGAAAAAGCCACTGCACGAACGTGATCGGCAATAACACGAATGGCAATATTTACTTTATCTTCTTCTTCATTAGACGCTTTGATGGTGTATTTGGAGCCTGTAATATTTTCGATCTCCTTAATAATAGGTGTAAACACATCCGTATCATAATTAGACTGCACGTTTTGTAAAACCATACAAAGTCGTTCGAAACCCATTCCGGTATCGACATGTTGCGCTGGTAATTTTTCCAGAGAACCATCTGCTTTACGGTTGAATTCCATGAATACATTATTCCAGATTTCTACCACATGCGGATGATCGTTATTTACTAAGTCTTTACCTGAAACCAATGCTTTTTCTTCGGCAGAGCGAATATCCACGTGAATTTCTGAACAAGGTCCACAAGGTCCTTGGTCGCCCATTTCCCAAAAATTATCTTTTTTATTCCCTAAAATAATTCGGTCTTCATCAATCAATGTTTTCCAAATATCCCAAGCTTCTTGATCGAATGGTACGTTTTCTTCTGGATTGCCTTCGAAAACGGAAACATACAGAATGTCTTTTGGAATTTTATAAACTTCGGTCAATAATTCCCATGCCCAATTGATGGCTTCTTTCTTGAAATAATCACCAAAACTCCAGTTTCCTAGCATCTCAAACATGGTGTGATGATAGGTATCGATTCCTACTTCCTCTAGGTCATTGTGTTTTCCTGAAACTCGTAGGCATTTTTGAGTATCCGCAATTCTTTTGCTTTTTGGAATTCCGTTGCCCAGAAAATACTCCTTGAACTGAGCCATTCCAGAGTTATTAAACATTAGGGTTGGATCATCTTTTAGAACTATAGGAGCTGAAGGAACGATTAAATGTCCTTTGCTCTCAAAAAAATCTAGGAATTGCTGGCGTACGTCTTGTGATTTCATTTTAATTTTTTATTCGGTTATTCGTTACTTGTATAATTGAGCGTTTCGTATTACCGAACAGCCAAATCTATACAGTAACGCTTTTTGCCCCAGATAATAGCGGAAAGCTTCACGATTTATACATTTATTTTTTCTTGAGAAGGCATAGCGACCAAAGGAAGCTCATGCTGTCTCATTAGAAAAAAAAATTTATAAACGAGAACTTGAAACGAATAGCTGGATAAGGCACAATATTATCTTAATTATTGAAAAAAAGTGGCGAACAACTGAAACATTTCTTAAGTTTGTTCGACTAACCTTTTTACTAATTTGCAAAAATAGGGTATTTTAAAATATGGCGAAAGTAAAATATTATTACGATTCGGAAAATCTAGCGTATAGAAAGATTAAAACACGAAAAAGAATAAAACTTGGTTTTTTTTTTCTGTTTTTATTGGCGGCAGCGATCTTTGGATTTTTCAGTTTTATAATACTATTAAATACTCCTTTTTTTGATACTCCAAAAGACAGATTGCTAGTTCGTGAGATTGAAAATTTGAAATTAAATTACGCCATTTTGAATAAAAAAATGGATCAAGTTGATGATGTTATTGACGATATTGAAGAGCGAGACAATAATTTATACCGCGTTTATTTTAATACGGCAGCCATTGCCGAAAAAGATAGAAAAGCAGGGTATCCTGATAAAAAGAGGTACGCCGATTTACAGGGTTTCAATAATTCTGATTTAGTTCTAAATACAACAAAAAGAATTGATGTGGTGAGTAAAGAACTTGCGATTCAATCAAAGTCATTGGATGAAATTTTAAAATTAGCCAAAGCTAAAGATAAATTATTAGCTGCTATTCCGGCTATTCAGCCAGTGAAAAATGAAAATTTAAAGCACATGGCATCGGGTTTTGGATATAGAACAGATCCGTTTACAAAAGCTAAAAAAATGCATGAAGGAATGGATTTTACTGCAAATACCGGAACTCCCATATACGCCACAGGCGATGGAGTTGTTGTGAGAGCAGACAACACAGCATCTGGTTATGGAAATCATGTTGTAATAAGTCATGGGTACGGTTATGAAACGTTATACGGTCACATGAGTAATTACAATTGCAAGGTGGGTAAAGCAGTTAAACGAGGCGATATTATAGGATTTGTTGGGAGCACGGGACGCTCTGAAGCGCCGCATTTGCACTACGAAGTTCATAAAAATAATAGAGTGGTAAATCCTCTTAATTTTTATTATGGTAATATATCGGCGGTGGAATATGTGGCTATCTCGAAACTAGCCAATCAAGAGAATCAATCACTGGATTAACAATTTTAGCTTGCTGACTTAATATTTTAGATAGCGAAGAATAGCATAATTAAAAAATTTAAAATAAAGATGCACATAGAATTATCACCAGATAAAAGATATTATAGTATAGGAGAAGTAGCCAAGGCATTTGATGTAAATGCATCTTTGATCCGTTTTTGGGATAGTGAATTTGATATTCTAAAACCAAAGAAAAATGCAAAGGGTAACCGCATGTTTACCCCTGAGGATATAAAAAATTTACAACTAATTTTCCATTTGGTTAAGGAACGAGGTTTTACGCTAGAAGGTGCAAAAACCCATTTAAAGGAAGGACAGAAAAAAACCTTAGATAAATTTGAAATAATTCGTAAATTAGAAGCAATTAAGATGCAGTTAACCAATATTAAAAAAGAAATATAAAACAATAACAATCAGTACATTAAAAACAAACAAACTTAAAATTAAACAAACATGAAAAGATTTTTGCCTTGGATTATCGGAATTGGAGTAGTATTAGCAATCGTTTTTTATGTAATAGGAGTAAAAAATACAGCTCTTCGTTACAATCAAGCAGTTGGAAAAGAATGGGGTAATGTGGAAACAGCCTACCAAAGAAGAAATGATTTAATTGGAAATTTAGTAAACACTGTAAAAGGAGCTGCTGATTTTGAAAAAGGAACTCTTACAGCGGTTATCGAGGCCAGAGCCAAAGCTACAGCAGTAACGATTGACCCATCGAACATTTCTCCTGAGCAATTAGCGCAATTTCAACAAGCACAATCTGGACTTTCATCTTCTTTATCACGATTATTGGTAAGTGTAGAAAGATATCCTGAGCTAAAAGCAAACGCGAATTTCTTGAAATTACAAGACGAATTAGCTAGTACAGAAAATCAGATCTTAACTGCTAGAACTCGTTTTAACGAATCTGTTCAAGATTATAATGGTTATGTTTTAGCAATGCCACAAAGTATCTTTTTAGGAAGTTACAAAGAAAAAGCATATTTCAAATCTGTTGAAGGAGCTGACAAACCGGTTGAAGTAAAATTCTAATATCCCCCTAACCCCCGAAGGGGGAATTAAATAGGATGAAATATAAAAATACAGATTTTTTATTAACGATTTTTGCTTGTAGAATGTATAATTCTACAAGCATGAATCGTTAATTTCATTTAAAAAACAGTTACCATGTCAAAAGTAGAAGATTTTTTAACCCAGGAAGAAGAGCAAGAAATTGTTGAAGCTATACGAATAGCGGAAAAAAATACTTCTGGCGAGATCCGAATTCATATTGAAAAAACAACCACTTTGGATGCGTATGATCGCGCGAAGGAAGTTTTTCACGAGCTAAAAATGGAGCAAACCCAGTTGCAAAATGGAGTTTTGATTTATTTATCTGTAGAAGACAAGACATTTGTAATATGCGGAGACAAAGGAATCAATGATGTTGTTCAAAATGATTTTTGGGACGCTACTCGCGATGTTATGATTACTCAATTCAAACAAGGCAAATACAAGCAAGGTATTGTAGATGGGATTTTAAGAGCGGGCGAGCAACTTAAAAAATACTTTCCTTGGCAGGAAGGCGACACAGACGAATTATCAAACGAAATATCTAAAGGATAATGAAAAAAGTGCAGAAATCAATTGCCACTCGGCAATTGGCAGAAAATAGAAAATACAAAGCAAAATTGGGTTGGAAATCATTACTTTTATTCATCGCATTTTTAAATAGTGGTTTTCTTTTCGCTCAATTTAAGATTCCAGAGAAACCTAGTTTTCAAACTTCGGTGTATGATTATGCCAATGTTTTGAGTGCTGATGAAAAAGCACAATTAGAGCGTAAATTAATTCAATACTCAGATTCAACAACTACGCAGATTGTAATTATCACCATCGAAAGTCTTAAAAATGAAGATATTGGCATCCTTACGCCAAAATGGGCGCAAGAATGGGGAATTGGCGGCACTAAAAAAGATGACAATGGAGTTCTGATCTTATTGGCAAGAGACGAAAGAAAAATATGGATTTCTCCAGGATACGGACTAGAAGATCGGTTAACTGCGGGAATAGGTGGAGAAATAACTAGAAATATAATCATTCCCGAATTTAAAGCGGGAAGTTATTACCAAGGTTTAGATAAAGGAACAGATGCTATTATAGATGTTTTTAAAGGAAAATACAAAGGCGAACGCAAACAAAAAGGACAAGATTTCCCTTTTGCGCCTTTCATTATAATCGTTATCGTTATCCTTGTAATGCTATTTAAGAACAGAAATAGTGGCGGAGGAAATTCGGGGAACCGTGGCGGCGGCCCTAGTTTACTTGATGTTCTTGTACTTAGTAGTTTAGGACGAAGTGGTGGTGGTTTTGGCGGTTCATCTGGCGGTGGCTTCGGCGGTGGCGGAGGAGGATTCGGCGGTGGTTTTGGCGGTGGAGGTTTTTCTGGTGGTGGTTCTGGCGGAAGTTGGTAAGCAATTAAACAGAAAGATGTCAGACAGAAAAGCAACCTTCTTTAAAAAATATGACTAATTACACACAACAATTTAAATTATTTCAAAAAATAAAACGATCTATCTTTCATTAAAAATAGCACTTTAATTTTCGCAGTAACCAAAAAAAAGTAATCATCAATAATGCTTTCACAAAAAACAAAATACGCCCTTAAAGCGCTACTTTATTTAGCACAGCAAGATGAAGATCATATTTCTAGAACTATGGAAATTGCTGAAGCAGCAACTATTCCTAAAAAGTTCTTAGAACAGATTTTACTGGATCTAAAAAGAGGACAATTTGTTGGAAGCAAGCAAGGTAAATTTGGAGGATACTATCTTTTAAAATCAAAAGAAAACATCACTCTAGCAGATATTCATCGATTATTTGATGGTGCCATTGCATTATTACCCTGTGCTTCATTAAACTTTTATGAGCGTTGTGCTGATTGCCTAAACGAATCTGATTGCGTGCTTAGACACGGATTAATGAAAATTAGAGATGAAACGTTAAAAGCAATGGAAGGAATAACAATTGCATCCTTAGTTAAAAATTGAGCCTGGATAGAAATAAAGGGATTTGATTCTGGAAACTAAAAGGCATAATTAAAAATAAAAAAAAGCGGTTGTCATTGAAGACAACCGCTTTTTTTTTATTTCTCTCTAATATAAATATCTATTGGTACTCCTGAAAAGTCCCAATTTTCCCTAATTTTATTTTCGAGATATCTCTTATAAGGTTCTTTAACATATTGCGGCATATTGGCAAAAAACACAAATTGAGGTGTTGGTGTTGGCAATTGCATACAATATTTAATTTTCACATATTTCCCCTTAGTTGCTGGCGGCGGATAAGCTTCAATCACTTTCAACATAAACTCATTGAATTTTGAAGTCGAAATACGTTGTTGTCTATTTTCATAAACCTGAACCGTTGCTTCTAGTGCTTTTAGTAAACGTTGTTTTGTCAATGCCGAAACAAAAAGAATAGGCACATCCGTAAATGGCATTAATTCTTCTCTAATCTTAGCTTCATAATCACGAGTAGACATCGTCTCCTTTTCGACTAAATCCCATTTGTTTACTAAAATAACAACCCCTTTTCGATTTTTTTCAGCCAACCAAAAAATACTTTGGTCCTGTCCTTCAAATCCTCGAGTTGCATCTATAATCAATATGCAAATATCAGCGTGTTCAATCGCACGTACCGAACGCATTACCGAGTAAAACTCTAAATCTTCTTTTACCTTCGCTTTACGACGAATTCCTGCCGTATCGACCAAGTTAAATTCAAAACCGAAACGATCAAATTTGGTATCAATAGAATCACGAGTAGTTCCTGCGATGTCAGTCACCATGAATCTTTCTTTACCAATCAATGCGTTTATAAAACTAGATTTTCCAGCATTAGGACGACCTACAACTGCAAAACGTGGTAAAACTACCTCTTCTTGAACTGGTTCTGGTTTAACAGGAAAAGCATCAATTAGTGCGTCCAACAAATCTCCTGTTCCACTACCAGAAATACTGGCAAATGTGTAATATTCTCCTAAACCAAGGTTATAGAACTCTATTGCATCTTTTTCACGCATCGCGTTATCAACCTTATTTACGGCAAGTAAAACTGGTTTTGTTACCTTACGTAACAATCTCGCAACAACATCGTCCATAGGAGTAATCCCCTCTTCAACATCAACCACAAATATAATAACATCAGCTTCATCGATAGCTAATTCTACTTGTTTACGGATTTCGCCTTCAAAAACGTCGTCCGAACCACGTATGTACCCACCGGTATCAATCACAGAAAACTCTTTTCCGTTCCACTCGCTTTTACCGTAGTTTCTATCTCTGGTAACTCCAGAAACTGAATCTACAATAGCTTCTCTTCTTTGTATCAGCCTATTAAAAAGGGTTGATTTCCCCACATTAGGTCTTCCTACTATCGCAACAATATTGTTCATAATCTAAATTCAAAAATTTATTTCCCGTATAACCTGCTCTGCAGTTTCGGGTTGCAAAGGTAGTGTATAAAAGCATGCATATCAATTTTTTTGATATATTCGCAATTCATAGTTAATCAACACCAAACCAAACCACTTATGGAAGTCGATAATGAAGTTCGCCTACTCCTCCGCTTTTACAAAGATGTACCACAAAATACAGAAAATGTACTTCAAAAATTTAAAGCTTACAAAGAGGAAAAAAAACCAAACTACAACCTAAAAATTAGTGGCACTCATATTTGGATATTCATTAACGGCGAGCAAAAAAAGTACTATTCTCCACACTTACATTTGGAATTGGAAAACCGTTCAGAAAATGAAACCCATATTAGAGGATTATTTGGTCCTGACCCCACTTTATGGACATTTTTCATGTTCTTGCATTTTATAATCGCTGGCGTTTTCTTGGTTTTCTGTGGTATTTTATATTCGAATTTTGTACTTAAAAATCCGCTGACTTCAAACTATATTGTTTTGGCGTTAATGGTAATTTCATGGTTTTTACTCTATTTCATCGCGAGACAAATCAGACATAACGGAAATGACCAAATGCACGAACTCGAGAAATTGTTTGAAAAAATTTTAAAATCTTAACCATTAGCAGCTAATCCAGCGCTACATTACAACTCCTCGTTCAAAAAGGAATTGTTGCAATGCACTGTCAGGAGCTTCCTTTGGTCGCTCTGCCAGCCCAGCAACAATACCCTTTTTTCACTGCGGGGTTTCCATTACGATCTGGGCTAAAAAAAAAGTAACCCCAAAAGAAACCGTGGACTATACTGATAATACTAGCATAACCAACGATTTCAACCGTGGAAAACACAGCTTAAGTGAGCAATACTTTGTCAAATTTCTTCTGCTTTCTTGATCCGAGCGATAATGAACAGACAAAAGAAATCAGTTTAATCCATTAAATCAGTGGCAAAAAAAATCAGCATTAGAGAAAAACTCCAACACTGACTTTATATTTACTTGATATTTAAGCTTCCACTTTTTACTGAACACTAAAAACTGAACACTGAATACTTCCTTATTGGTTATACCCAAATCGTCTCAACATATTCGTATTGCTTCTCCAATTTTTATTGACTTTCACCACCAATTCGATGTGAATTTGTTTTCCAAAGAATTTCTCTAAATCGGCACGAGCATCCATTCCGACTTTTTTCAAAGCAGCTCCTTTGTGACCAATAACGATTCCTTTTTGAGTTTCGCGCTCTACCATAATAAGAGAACGAATGCGGATGATATTTTCATCTTCAAAGAATTCTTCTGTTACAATTTCTACTGCATAAGGAATCTCTTTGCTGTAATTCAATAATATTTTTTCACGAATCGTTTCGTTTACAAAGAAACGTTCTGGTTTATCCGTCAATTGGTCTTTAGGATAATAGGCTGGAGATTCTGGCAATAAAGATATAATCCTTTGAAAAACCTCAGGCACATTAAAGTTCTGCAAAGCTGATATTGGATAAATTTCGGCATTCGGAACTTTGGCAGTCCAAAAAGCTACTTGCTCTTCCAATTGTATTTGATTGGAATTGTCAATTTTATTCAACAGCAGCAACACTGGAATTTTAGAATGAATGATTTTATTAAAAAAAGCTTCGTCTTTCAGTTCCTGCTCCCCTATTTCTACCATGTAAATTAAGATATCAGCATCTTCAAAAGCCGACTTTACAAAATTCATCATGGATTCCTGCATTTCGTATGCTGGTTTAATGATTCCGGGCGTATCGGACAAGATCATTTGAAAATCTTCACCGTTTACGATCCCAAGGATTCTATGACGAGTTGTTTGTGCTTTCGAAGTAATAATTGACAATCTTTCACCAACAAAGGCATTCATTAACGTTGATTTCCCCACGTTTGGATTCCCTATGATGTTTACAAAACCAGCTTTATGTGACATTTCTATTAAAATTTATGGTGCAAAGGTAGACATATCAAGTCAATAGACGAAATAAAACATTTTTTTAAGTTTTTCTTGTTTTTTTCTAAATTCGACGTATCTTTGCACCCGAAACATCGCGGGATAGAGCAGTAGGCAGCTCGTCGGGCTCATAACCCGAAGGTCACAGGTTCGAGTCCTGTTCCCGCTACTAAGTAGCCTTATTGAGATTACAAAACGCACATCGCGGGATAGAGCAGTAGGCAGCTCGTCGGGCTCATATCCGCCGCGGCGGACACAGTTTCGAAAACGTAATCTTATTGAAAATACAAACGCACATCGCGGGATAGAGCAGTAGGCAGCTCGTCGGGCTCATAACCCGAAGGTCACAGGTTCGAGTCCTGTTCCCGCTACTAAGAAGCTTCAGAGAAATCTGGAGCTTTTTTTATGGATTAAAATTTCTATCAGACCTTTAAATACCCTTCTTCCTAAAATCTTCTAAATATTTAATTCCCAACCAAAAATGAAATAATTCTTTTTTTGGAGGTGTACATTTAGGTGTGCAACTTTTTAAAAAAGACTAACTTTTAGGTGTGCAAATGTTAAAAAAAGGTGTGCATCTTTTTAAAATCCTAAAACAATGAATACTTCCAAAATTACTATAACCTTTGTCTTAGCAAAAAGCAGAAAAAATAAAGCAGGCAAGTGTTCTCTAAGATGCAGAATGACTTATAAAAAAACAAGACATGAATTTGCTACCGGTCTATTTATGCTGCCCTCAGCTTGGCAGAACACTCAACAACAAGTTGCACCAGGAGGTTTAGAAACTGATTATGTAAATACAGAAATTAGTCTTATCAGAAATAGAATTAACCAGGTGTTTTTATTGCTTAAGATTCAGAATTCTAATTTTAATGTTGAGGATATTTATCTATCTTTTAAAGGAGAAAATATTAAAACTGAAAAAACCATTCTAGAAGTCTTTGAATTGCACAATAGCAAAATGTACAAACTAATTGGTAAAAGCTACTCTGTTGCTACTTATTACAAGTTTAAAGAAACAAATAATCACATTAGAAACTTTATTAAAAATGAGTATAAAAGAAAAGATTACCTTTTAGCAAACTTAAATTTAAATTTTCTTGAGAAATTTGATTTTTATCTTAAAGCAGAAGTCAGACAGAAACAAATCACTATAAACAAAACCATTCAGAGACTGCGTAAGATTATTAAGCTTGCCATTAGTGAAGACTTTTTGACAAAAGACCCATTCTTACTTTATATACCAAAAAGGGTTGTAAAATCAATAATTTTCCTAAACAATGATGAATTAAAATCTTTGAGAAATTATCAATTTACTAATAATCAGAGATTACAAAAAGTCAAAGATTGCTTTATTTTTTGTTGTTTTACAGGTCTTGCATTTGCAGAGATGGAACAATTTACAAGGGAGCATCTTATAAAAGAATTTGATGGAAATGTATGGATTAAAATGACTAGAAAAAAAACTAGAGGCATAGTAAGTATTCCTTTATTACAACCTGCAAAAGAAATATTAAAAATTTACCAAGATGACATTCAACCTCTTCCTGTAATTTCAAATCAAAAGTTCAACTCATATTTAAAAGAGATATGCACAATTGTTGGAATTAACAAGAGAGTAACCCATCATGTTGCTAGAAAAACTTTTGCTTCAACTGTTTTACTTTATAATGATATACCAATGGAAATTGTTTCTGAGCTTTTAGGACATTCAAAATTATCTACCACACAGGAGCATTATGCTAAAGTAATACCGAAAAAAGTCAGTGAACATATTGAGTCTCTACAAAAAAAAATTAAATTGAGTGAAAATTAAAATATTATCCTACCTTTGCAGTAATTCAGTTGGAGGATATTCTCAAATCCTTTTTTCAAAATTGAATTTCTGAGTTTTCTATAATCCGAGTTTTTTAGTATTTAGTCTAGAGGAAAAGATCCTTTAGCTTAACATTAATTTATTTATAATTATGAAAACATTATTTCAATCCCTAGACCCTCATATTACAGACATAGAGGTCATTGAAAGCTTTCAAAGCCAAAACCCAACAAAAAAAGACTACTATGATCTCAGTAGTGAGTCTGATCCTGCATTTTTTACTAATTCAAGAAAAAATCAAAAAAGCTCTTGGGATAGTGAGTTAGATATTAAAAAAATCAAAAAATTACAAGAAACAAAGATAGAAGTAGAATACAATTCTGAAATAGAAGATAGATATTCTTTTAAGTTACCAGAGGGTTTTCGAGAAATTGAACTTTATGATAATTGCAAATGTTTTGATAAAAATTTTGAGTTGGGACAAAACAAAAAATACATTCTTATAGAAGTTAATAAAGATGAACATTTTACTATTGTACAACCAGATTCAATATTGCCTACACCACAAAGTAAATGTATTATTGATATCAAAAAAGTTGAGGAATATAGCTCATTAGAATTCATACCAATTGATTATGATACATTTTTTGGCTTAAGATTTTTGACTTTTATAAAATATGACAATAACTTCTTCACATGTGATGAAAGAGTAATGTTTGAAGCATTACTTATTAAATTTAAGTCATTTAATTTCAAATCATTTTTTTGGTCAAAAGAGAAAATGCAGGAAGAGGTTGGAATTAAAAAAGATAGATCCACTAAAATTATAGATAAATTTATAAAAATTGGGATTATCTCAAAAGAAGTTAGAAAAAGTTTTATTAATAACAGACCTATGCAAATAAACTATTATGATTTAGATGCATATAAAGTTATAGAACTAGCTCCAAAAATGTTTAAAGAGAGAGAAAATGTTGATCTAGAAAGTAAATTAAGAGAATACCTTATGCCTGCATTGGATAGGAATACCCTTTCTAAAATGCAGTAATTACCATTGGAGGATAACTGCCTGTTATTATTTATAATTAAAACAGAAGTGCATTATCTTTTATTGAGGGTTTTCCTCTGATGGAAAATAATTTACCAAAGCCAATCTCATTTTGAGGTTGGCTTTTTTTGTTTCTAAAACACCAGGATAGAAAAAATATGTTATTAACCCTTTAATTTTTAAACTATGCAATTAAGACAATCAGAAAGAAAAAAGGCTAAAATTAAAATGGCTCTTCAAGGAAGCAGTGGCTCTGGAAAAACTATGAGTGCATTGCTATTAGCAAATGGATTAAGTAATGGAAATTACAGTAAAGTAGCTGTAATAGACAGTGAGAATGGAAGTGCTGACTTATATGCTCATTTAGGTAAGTATAATGTGCTAACACTCAAGCCGCCTTTTACCCCTGAAAATTATATTAAGGCTATTGAAGTATGTGAAAGAGCAGGAATGGAAGTTATTATTATTGATTCTATATCCCAATCATGGGAAGAGCTTTTAGAATATCACAGTTCATTAGCAGGAAATTCATTTACTAATTGGGCAAAAGTTACTCCAAGACAAAATGCTTTTGTAGATAAGATTCTACAAGCAGATGCTCATATCATTGCTACAATGAGGACTAAACAGGATTATGTGCTGAATCAAAAAGATGGAAAGTTCATACCTGAAAAAGTTGGATTAAAAGCTGTACAAAGAAATGATTTAGATTATGAGTTTACATTAGTATTTGATGTAGATATTAAGCATTTTGCTGTGTCAAGTAAAGACAGGACAGGCTTATTTATGGGTAAACCAGAATTTATAATTAATTCTCATACAGGTAAAAAGATTTTGGAATGGTGTAATAGTGGAACTAATCTACAAGATGTTAGAGAGAAAATCCAAAACACTACAACAGTAGAAGATTTGAGAGTCCTTTATAATCAGTATAGCAGTTGGAGAGAATTATTAGAATATGATTTTCAATTGCAAAAAGAGACTATTACTACCAAAGAATTATTGTTAAACCCTAAAACACTTAGCCTGAATGGAAGCACTACAAATCATAGAAACTAAATTACACCAGGAGCAATATAAGTTAGTCCCTGTTGGTAGGAGCACTACTTTATCATCTCCTGGTACTGTAGAAATTGAAAAAAATGTTATACCAATTGTTACATCATCATTCCCAAACAAACCCTTTATAGAAGCTAATACAAGTGAAATTCTGTATGAGGAACTAAAAGACAATTGTGTTATTCCTGTTTTTTCTAAGGATAATGAAAGGACTATTGCTCATCAAGAATTTATTGAAATTGCTCAAGATTGTGTTTCAAATTTATTCCCTAATCATTACATAGAAGACCCTAAAATTAGAGTCAGTCATCAGATTAAAGGGAGAACACCAGGAGCAATTCATAAGAATGCAAAGGATTTGTTAGATCATGAAAAAACTCAATACTTTGAGAGAATGGCATTCATAATTAGAATTCCAAGTATTGTAGATACTATTAATGGTAATGAACTTGCTCTTACAATAGGAGGAGTTAGAAGCTATAATTTGGAGAACTTGTATAACAAGAAATCCTTTGAAAAGTTCAAGTTTTTTATTGGTTTTCAAAATAAGGTATGTTGCAATTTATGTGTTTGGAGTGATGGCTTTGTAGATGATATTAAAGTCACATCCTATCTGGAACTTCAAAGTAAGATTCTATCCGTTATTGAAAGTTATAATGCTGAAAAGCATTTGGTAGGCATGAAACAATTAGCTCAACATTCACTTACTGAAAATCAATTTGCTCAGTTAATTGGTAGAACTAAACTGTATCAACATTTACCAAAAAATGAAAAAGCTACTATTCCTAATTTAAATTTCACAGATGGTCATGTTAACACCATTGCAAAAGATTATTATGAGGATGCTAGTTTTGCTAGAAATGAGCAGGGTGACATAAACTTATGGAATGTATATAATCTCTTCACACAAGCCAATAAAAGCAGTTACATTGATACCTTTCTTGACAGAAATGTGAATGCTTTTGATTTTACTCAAGGCATTCAGAAAGCACTAATTGGTAATGGAGATTACCATTGGTTTTTGAGTTGAGAAGAACCCAACTCCTTTAATTAGGTGTTGGGTTATAATAAAAAACCCAGAGCTAGTCTGGGTTATATTTACTATTTTATAGTGCAGCGCTATTGCAAATGAATAGTTGGGCACTTGGGCACAAAAATATGTCATTTGTATTACATAAAAAAACAATTTAACTTATTTTTTAATATAGCCAATTTTTTCAGTTATGATCTTTTGGATTGCATCACTACATGAATATTGATCAAACAAGTTAACTATTTCATCTTCAATTATATTTTTTCTACTATTAGAAATAGTTCCAAGAAAATATAAAATCACTTTTATTGATGAATCTAATGAGTGTCTGTTATTATTATTAAACACTATTAATGGAGTAGTCTCAATTTCTTTTGGTGTATTTGAATCAAAAAGTATACCACTATGAGCACATATATTTCTAATAAAAATAACTGTTTTTAAAAAATTTTGAAAAACTTTTATCTTTTTAACTCCATACAAATTAGCAATCTGCATTTTTAAATGATCTTCTTTTAATGAAAAATAAATTTTCTCAATAGTCCCAAAAGTTAAAAATTCTAAAGTTTTCCAAGCTGGAGCATAAATATCATTTGGATATTTTTGGTGGTGCTTCTTTATAGGCTTATTATTAAATTTTAATTGAGCAGTATAACATTTTTTTGGGAAGTCATCTACAAAATTAGCATGCATTACTTTTTTGCTTGCAAACCAAGTTGGATTATCTGGGTAAGCATTTGAAACATGGTAAATTAATTGAGTCCTAAGGTTTATTTCAATTCTGTTTAAAGCCTTATTTAAAATATTTTTTAAATCTACATCTAAATAATACAAACATACTACATCAGAAAACTTAGTTCCTATCTCAAAATTGTGATCAGTATCTATTTCAAAAGGATTCCAATAAAAGCCCAATCTATAATAACCAATATCAGTTAAAATTTCTTTGGCTTTAAGTTCTTCTTCCTTATTTTCAAAAACCATCCCTCTACTAGAAAGCTTTTGAATTTGTTCTTCAACTGTTGTTGCTTTGCTTCCCATTGTCTCAAATTGTAATATACAAAGGTTGTGTTTTATAAGCTATAATAAAAGTCAAACTTATTCACAATCAACTTGAGTTTTAAACAAGTATTTTTTTAAAGATTAAAAGCTGATTGTTTTCTTTGCTTAAGATAATAAATTATATGATTCTCCGCTTTCAATCATAATCCTGTAATGCCTGCTATCACTAGTCTATCGAAGAGTTTTTCTCCAAAATATCTTCGGTTTAACTTGTAAACAAACTCATTTAGGTATAATTGTAGATATTTCCCTTTTATTTTGT
>JBBSSR010000010.1:0-113697 GCA_038241955.1 Flavobacteriales bacterium
AAGAAATTATGCTAAATCATTTCAAGGTTTTAAAACAAGAATTCTAGCAAAAATAACAGCATTAACATTAGTTCAATACATCAATAAATTTATCTTTGAAAGACCTATTAATAACATCAAAATTCAAATTGTTTAATTGCATCCAACGGGTTTATTTTATAAATAAATACCAACAAAATGTAACTTATCCAGACGCGACTAATACTATTTTTGTAATAAAAAGATATGAAAGGTCCTAAAAAAGCGCTCGTTATTTTTTTAAGTAGCTGTTTACTACTTGTAGCAATAAATTTTGCATTAGAGCCAGTCGCGCTACATTATGTAAATAAAGCACTTGCTGAATTAAAGGGGTATAAAGGAAGTGTAAAAGATATTGAAATTCATCTGTATCGTGGAGCATATCGGATCGATACCCTAGAAATAAATAAAATTGAAAAAGGAAAATCAAAACCATTTTTTAAGGCAGCAGGTATTGATATCTCTATAGAATGGAAATCGTTGTTTAAAGGAGCCATCGTTGGCGAGTTTTCTGTAGAGCATCCTGTACTTAATTTTATAAAAAAAGGAAGCGAAGTTGATACAGGAGGCGATAATAATTTTATTGAAACAGTTAAAAAGCTATCCCCAGTAAATATCAATTATGTTGAACTTCTCGATGGCGAGGTGCATTATATTGATCGCAGTTCAACTCCCAAAATTGATATTGCAGCAAAACAAGTTTTTGCAACTGCAAGAAATTTACGAAATGTAGAAGATGGAAATACCAAACTGCCATCATCCATCACACTAACGGCTAACACCAGCGGTAATGGAAAAATTAAAAGCAACGCCAAACTAAATGCCCTCAAAGAAACTCCTGATTTTGATTTTAACCTTGAACTCAAGCGAATGGACTTAACGTATCTTAAAGATTTTACAGATGCGTACGCTAGTTTTACGTTTAAACGAGGACAATTATATCTTTCGACAGAACTTGCTATGGAAGATGGAAAATACAATGGCTATATAAAACCAGTATTAGAAAATATAAAAATTATTGATCTAACACCAGATACTGAAAAAGAGAAAAAGCGTCCCTTTTTTAAACGTGTGTGGGAACTTATAGTAGGTGCCGGTGTTGCAGTTGTAAAAAATCATCCAAAAGATCGCTTAGCAACTCGGATTCCTCTTAAAGGTGATGTACACGGAAGCGAAAAATTCACATGGACTACTATTGTAAATGTTCTTAAAAATGGGTTTATTAAAGCTTTCGATAAAGACGTAGAAGGATCTATAGATATTAATGATGCCAAAGCAACTAAGCCAGTTAAAAAATAATTTTTTTTTGATAACCAATTTTAAGGTTTTTGTTTTGCGATTTTTTGAATATTATCAATAGTCAAAAAAAAAAGCCTGTACATCTTATGATTTACAGGCTATTGATTTTAAAATTCATCTTGTGGAATCGCCGGGAATCGAACCCGGGTCCAAACAAGCAATTAAAGAGCTTTCTACACGTTTATTTTCTGAATAGATTTTCGATGTAGAGCTAGGTCAGAAACAACCACTCCACACTTATCTTCTTAATTTCGAAATCCACCCGAAGCTCATGGAAATCTAGGTTTAAATTTACGATTCACCTTTATCGACCGCTATAAACCAAAGCTTTCGAGGTAAATCCTGCTTTCCTACCTGGTAGGACGAGGCTAATCTTACTTTAATTCAGATTATGCAGCAAGAGCGTAGTTTCCTTCGCCGTGTATGTGTTTTGAAACCTTTTATTTACGAGAATTGTCCCAGTTCTCGGCGTGCTTACTTTTCAATTCGACTTGCTGTCAAAACCAGTCGACCCCAAGTTCATTTTAGATTTTAGATTGCAGAATTAAGATTTCAGAAATCACGTATTCATTTATCCAAAAAGTAAATGTCATGCAAAGATACACTATCATTTGCAAAAATCAATGTCAATTTCAAAAATCAATTTTAATCTTCAAACTGAACACTCCCTTCTGAATACTAAATTTTATTCGTCTTCTACTTTAAAAGGATAATCTCCAAATAAAACCGAAAGTTTTCGAACTGCATACGTCTTTCTCGAGAATTTATTAGACAAAGCAATTATGGTTACATTTTCATCTTGTAAAGTAATGTAGGATGAAGTAAATCCGTGCCACCAACCATTATGGAAATAGAAATTTTTGCCTGTGTCCCAATTAATCATTCGAATCCCTAAACCATAATTTTTACTTCCTTTTCGTTCATTACTGTATCCTTTGTATACTTCGGCTAACAATTCCGGTTCTAAAAAGGAAGGGGAATTTCTAGCTCGATCAAATTTTAATAAGTCTCTAGGAGTAGAGTAGATGTTTTTATCACCGTATATTTTGTCGAGATAATCAATGCCGATCTCGACTTTATTTGCTTTGTAGGATGGAGCTACGTTGTGTTTGTCTTTGTCGAAATCTAAAACAAAAGTATGCGTCATTCCCAATGGTTCGAATATCATTTGAGCCATAGCTTCTCTGTACGAGAGTTTGGTTACCTTTTCAATAACTAGAGCTAACATGGCATAATTGGTATTGCAGTAAGCGAATCGAGTACCTGTTTTTTGCTCTAATTGAATATTTTTGGTTCCCATGATTGTCAATATATCTTGATTGGTCAACGTTTTGCTCCTGTCCCAAACGTCTTTGTCACGATCGGTGAAATAAGCATAACTGCGCATGCCACTTCTGTGGGTTAACAACATTCTAATCGTTACATCTGGATAAGGGAATTCAGATAAAAAATCAGTTACTTTTTGATCCAAGTCAATTCTTTTCGCATTGACTAATTTTAAAATAGCGGTAGCGGTAAGCACTTTACTCACAGATGCAAGATGGATAGAAGTCGTATCTGTCATCGGAGTTTTGTCTCTTAAGTTGGAGTAGCCTTCATATTTTTCATAAAGGATGTGACCATTTTTGGCTACAAGGAATCCGCCGTTCATGCTATTATTTGGCCAATTTTTTCTGTAAAAATTTTCAATTTCAAGTTTTTTCTGAAAAATATAATCAGCGGTAGGGGCTTTTTCAGGACCCATTGGTTTCATTTTAGGCAAAACATTTTTGGGAAGATCGGCATCTTTTATCTCTATTACTACCTCCGGTTTAGATGTGATTTTTGATTCTTTCTTGCAAGAACCAAATGCCATCATTAGGAGCAGTAAATAAGCTATATTTGCATTTTTTGTAAAATTCATGTTTGTGATGGTAAAAAAGCAAATATAAATAAACCATTCGTTTTGTTTTGCTTTTTTTTTATTGTTATGATAATTTTTAGAAAGTTATTAATTGCTGTTTTTAATTTTTAATAATCATCACAGTACTAACTTCTTCAAAGCTAATTTATTTTATAAAAAGAATAAAATAAAAAATTGTTGTTATATTTGTAACAAAAAGAGCGACTAAAGTTATATTTTTTTAAATTTAAAAAGCCACAAATGAAATTCGGAATCATAAAAGAAAGAAAAAATCCACCAGACAGAAGAGTTGTTTTCGCTCCAAACGAATTATCAAAAATAAAACAGCTGTATCATAATTGCAGCATAAAAGTGGAGAGTTCTGACATTCGTGTTTTCACGGACGTACAATATCAAAGTATGGGAATTGAGGTCGCTACTGATATAACCGATTGCGACGTTTTTTTTGGAGTAAAAGAAGTCCCTGTCGAAAGTTTAATCCCCAATAAAGACTACTTCTTTTTTTCACATACCATAAAAAAACAACCGTATAATAGAAAGTTGTTAAAAGCAATTTTAGAAAAAAACATCACTTTATACGATCATGAAACTATTGTTGATAACCACAATCGACGCTTAATAGGCTTTGGTCGTTATGCAGGAATTGTTGGTACGTATAATGCTGTTCGTGCTTTCGGTATAAAATTCGAATTATTTAAAATGCCAAAAGCAGAAACCCTTTCGGGAAAAGATGCGCTAGTAACTCATTTAAAAAGAGTGATTCTACCTCCGTTAAAATTTGTGGTTACTGGAACAGGAAAAGTGGGTAATGGAGCAAAAGAAATCCTTGATGCCATGAAAATCAAGGAAGTTTCTGTTGAAGATTATTTGACAAAAAAGTACGCTCAACCTGTTTACACCCAAATTGATGTTCTCGATTACAATAAACGTAAAGACGGCCAATCATTAGCTTTTACCGATTTTTATCATAATCCATCAGACTATATTTCGGATTTTGAACGCTTTACCAAAGTTTCTGATGTTTATATAGCTGGGCATTTTCATGCCAATGAATCACCAATGATTTTGACCCAAACTATGTTGCAGGCCAATGATTGCTTGATAAAAGTGGTTGCCGATATCTCCTGTGACGTCAATGGGCCAATTGCCTCTACCATACGTTCTTCAACCATTGCAGAGCCTTTGTATGGTTATTTACCGAGCGAAAACAAAGAAGTAGATGTTTTTCATCCAGCCGCTATCGTAGTTATGGCGGTAGATAATCTGCCATGCGAATTGCCAAAAGATGCGAGTGAAGGTTTTGGCGAAATGTTCTCAGAGCATGTTGTTCCTGCATTTTTTAATGGAGATAAAGACGGAATTCTGCAAAGAGCCAAAATGACCGAAAACGGCAAACTTACCGAGCGTTTTAGCTATTTACAAGATTACGTAAATGGGAAATAACAAGCACTAAAAATTCAAAAGAAACCTGTAAATGAATAATTTGCAGGTTTTTTAATTTAACATCAATTTTAATAAATAATAGGTCGGTCCGTTTGCTCCGCCGCGACGGACATCTTCAATCCCTCAGGCAAATTCTAAAATTTATATATTGGGCTAAAAAAGACGGTGCAGGAAATCTAACAAAACGTGATGATTAATCCTTCTATGAACTATGATTTAATATAGCTTGCCATTCGAAAACTGAAAACTGAAAACTGAAAACTCACCACTGCCATCTCAAATTTAAATTCTAAAATCTGCAATTTAATTCCCCACCATATCCTCCGGTTTTACCCATTTGTCGAATTCTTCGGAAGTTACGTAACCCAATCGTACTGCTTCCTCTTTTAATGTAGTTCCGTTTTTATGTGCCGTTTGAGCAATTTCAGCTGATTTATAATAGCCAATTTTAGTGTTCAAAGCCGTGACTAGCATCAAAGAATTACTAACCAATTCCTGAATGCGTTTGTAATTGGGTTCAATTCCCTGTGCGCAATGAATGTCGAATGAGTGACACGCATCGCCTAGCAATTCCGCTGATTGAAGGAAGTTATATGCCATCATTGGTTTAAAAACATTGAGTTCATATTGCCCTTGCATACCACCAACGGTTATAGCCATATCATTTCCTATAACTTGAGCGCAAACCATCGTGAGTGCTTCACATTGTGTTGGATTTACTTTTCCTGGCATGATAGAAGAACCAGGTTCATTTTCGGGAATGTGTATTTCTCCAATTCCTGAACGTGGTCCAGAAGCAAGCATTCTAATGTCATTTGCAATTTTATTTAATGAAACAGCTAATTGCTTTAATGCACCATGGGTTTCTACAATCGCATCATGTGCAGCAAGTGCTTCAAACTTGTTGGGAGCCGTTGTAAAAGGATGTCCAGTAAATTGCGCAATATATGCGGCTACCTTTACATCATAGCCTTTTGGAGCGTTCAGCCCAGTACCTACAGCGGTTCCGCCTAAAGCAATTTCGGATAAGTGCGCTAATGTCTTGCGAACTGCTTTTAGACCATAAGTAAGTTGAGCAGCATAACCGGAAATTTCCTGACCTAATGTTAGGGGAGTAGCATCCATTAAATGGGTGCGACCAATTTTAACTACAGACTTAAACTCATTCGCTTTAGCAACAAGCGTATCTCTTAATTTTTCGATATTTGGTATTGTATTTTCCACTACCACTTTATATGCAGCAATGTGCATGGCTGTTGGGAAAGTATCATTAGAGGATTGCGACTTATTCACATCATCATTTGCTTTTATGAAAGCTTCGTCTTGCCCAATTATGAGTTCTTTTAAAACTTGAGCACGATTGGCAATAACTTCATTAACATTCATATTGCTTTGCGTTCCAGATCCTGTTTGCCAAATGACTAACGGAAACTGATCTTTAAGTTCTCCTGCTAGAATTTCCTCACACACTAAAGCGATATAATCTCTTTTTTCAGCAGATAAAATACCCAATTCACAATTGGTATAGGCTGCTGCTTTTTTTAAATAAGCAAAACCTTTTATAATCGCAGTTGGCATAGATGCTGTTGGACCGATTTTAAAATTGTTTCGGGAGCGCTCTGTTTGCGCACCCCAATATTTATCTGCAGGAACGGGAACTTCTCCCATGGTATCTTTTTCTATTCTATATTCCATTTTATTATTTTTTAATATAATTAAAAACAAAGTTGCGTACTGTTTGTACAATACAATTTACTCTTTTTTTTATCAAAAATTTTAGTTTTTAACATAAAAAAATGTATTGATTGCTCAATACATTTTTTTTAATAAAGTTTGTAATAGGATTACTTTTTTATAAAGTCACCCGTATTTACAATCACAAATTTGGTTGGATCAAAATACTTCACTAATGCTGAATTGACTTTTGCTACATCTAAGTTTTTTACTTTGTTTTCAAAATCTTCATAATCTTTAAATGTTTTTCCAGTGTCTAAATTATTTCTAAGTTCACGAACTAAAAACTCATCCGTTCCTAAATTTGTCTGTCTACCTTGTAACCACGATTTTAAAGAGTTGTCAAACTCCTCTTTGGTAAATCCTTTGCTAATTGCTTTTTGAATTTCTTCATTCAAAGCGGCACCTAGCTTGTCTTTCATTGTTGGATTATAAAATGCGTAAACTCCCCAATCTGTTGTAGGATCTAGTTCATTCGCCTGTAAATAAGAACCTGCACCATAACTCAATCCATCAGTCTCGCGCAAACGTTGCGGTATTCTTGAGGATAAAAAGGAACCTCCACCTAGTAGCTCATTGCTCATTTGTATTGCAGGAAAATCAGCACTCTTTTCGCCAACGTTCAAATTGATTTTTCCTAACAAAACAGCATTTGTTTTATCATTAATTTGTATCGTTTTATCAGTAGCTTTAAGATCAAAATATTGGGCTGCAATTCGTTTATATGTAGTTTTTGAATTCCACTTATCAAGCGTGCTACTCAAGAATTTTTTTAGTAGTGGTTTGTCGATTCCTCCAACAAATGAAGAACTACTATTTGCACCACCGTAAAAAGTGGCATAGAAGCTTTTAAGATCGTCTAAAGTAATTTTGTTCAGTGTAGCCAAACTTTCATCGGTTGTTTCCGTATAAAAAGGATGTGTTTTAGGATATAATGACGTAAGTTTTGTTAGCTCTTCCACAGCTACTGCCTGGGGTTCGTTGCGGTTGGCTTCTATTCCGTTTTTGGTTTCTAATTTTAATTTTTCAAATTCGGTAGGATCAAAAGAAGGATTTCTTAAAATGTCTTGAACTAAGTTTAATGCATTTTCTAAATTGGGTTTGTCAGTACTAAAATTTGCATACAAACCATCAACAGTTCCACCAATAGTCAGATTAATTTTGTACTGATCTAGTTGGTCGTTGATTTGTTTTTTAGATCTTGTTTTAGTACCCAATTTTAACATACTTGCGGTCAGTTTAGCAATCATTGCTTTTTGGCTTAATGATTTTTCATCACCCATTCTCAACAAAATACGACCTTCAATTTTGTTTCCTTTCGTAGGTTTTTCAAGTAAAGCATACTTTCCTCCAGAGGTTAACTTTCCTTCTTCGGTAGATTTAATTATATTAGGTATCGATGCCTCAAAAGTAGCTACGTTGGCTTCCATCGTTTTTCCTTTGTAATCCTTAACTACGATTTCTATATCCTTAGTTTCGCCTACTGTGGTTCTTTCACTGGTTACTTCTGGAATAAAACGACCCCAAGTTCTGTTGCTTTGTAGGTAATATTTTTTTGCAGCATTTTGAATATCAGCAGCCGTTAAGGCTTCGATATTGTCTCTGTCAATAAAAAACAAACGCCAATCTCCAGCACCAATAAATTCGGTCATAGCAACCGATAAATTTAAGGTTTTGTTGTAGGTGTTTTCAAATTGTTTTAACAACTCATTTTTTGCACGTTTCAAATCCTCTTCTGTAAAAGTCATCGTAGGAACGGCATTCATAGTCTCTAAAAAAGCATTCTGAACAGTTGTAATATCTTTATCTTTTGCGATTTCGCAAGCAAAATAACTAAAGGCAGGATCTCTTAATGTTAACGTGTATCCGTAAACGCCAGTAGATAATTTTGTCTCGACTAATTTTTTATATAGTACTCCTGAAGGATTGTTTGTAAGTATGGAAATCAGTGCGTTATTGGCTGCATAATCTTTGCCAGAATAACTTGGCGTGTGATAAGCCATGCCAATAAATTGTAAATCTCCATTTCTTTTAAGTTCTACAAAACGTTCCCCGTCTTGAGCAGGCTCAACAGTATAGGTTTGTTCAATTGGCAATTTCGTTTTTGGAATAGGAGCAAAGTACTCTTTAATCCACGAAAGTGTTTTCTTCTCATCAAATTTTCCGCCAATAATCAGTGTCGCATTATTGGGTTGGTAATATTTTTGATAAAATACTTTTAGTCGGCTAGCGGGAACTCGCTCAATGTCTTCTTTACTTCCAATAGTTGATTTTCCATAATTATGCCATAAATAGGCGGTGGAAAGAATACGATCATTTAAAACTGATGACGGATCATTTTCACCGATTTCGAACTCATTTCGAACTACAGTAAATTCACTGTCTAAATCCGTTTGAAGTATTGCTGAAGTTATCATTCTATCAGACTCCATTTCGAGTGCCCATTTTAAATTTTCATCTGTAGCTGGTAGAATTTCGTAATAATTGGTACGGTCATAATACGTAGTACCATTTGCTTGAGCCCCTTTATCGGCAATTGTTTTTTTAATATCTGTAAATTTTGAAGATTTCTTGAACAACATGTGTTCTAGTAAATGTGCCATACCAGATTCTCCATATCCTTCGTGACGAGAACCGACTCCATAAACAATATTCACCACGACGTTCGATTGCGCTGCGTCAGGAATTAGTAAAATTTTCAACCCATTGGGTAAGCTGTATTCCTTTATTCCCTCTACCGAGGTTACAAAAGTGGGTTCCTGAGAATAGGAAGTATTTGCAAATAAAGTAACAAATGACAATGCCAAAATTAGTTTTTTCATTTAAATAGATTATAAGTTAGTACAGTAAAAATACATTTTATTTTAAATTAATGAAGGTTTATAATTGTTAAAAATCAAAATAAATGGTATGGTATCTCTTTTTTTAAATTCCAAGGTCAACTTTGATTCAACTGAAATTAAGATAACTAAGTAAATTAAATTCCATTCGTTCATTCCTAAATCCATTCTTTTCTTATTTTGTCCACTTTGTATTAATAAAATGGTTTAAAATAGTTTTACGGTTTAAAATTGATTAAATTTGAGGGAATAAGACTTGAGTTTTAAAAGCAAGGACACTTTTTGTTTTTAATAGAAAAACTAACTGAAAAAATATAGTATGGCATTTATAGATTATTACAAAATATTGGAAATTGATAAAAATGCAACGGAAACAGAAATAAAAAAAGCGTACCGCAAAATGGCACGTAAATACCATCCCGATTTGAATCCGAATAATTCTGAAGCGGAACTGAAATTTAAAAAGCTCAATGAAGCTAACGAGGTTTTGAGCAATCCAGAGAATCGTAAAAAGTACGATCAGTATGGTGAGCATTGGCAGAATGGCGAGCAACATAAGAGAGCCAAACAACAACAGCATCAGCAAAACGGAAGTAGACAGCAAGGTGGTTTTGAAGGCTTCTCAGAAGGTGGTGATTACTCTGATTTTTTTGGATCGATGTTCGGAGGTCAATCCACCAGAGGTGGTCGTCGAAATGGTTCTTTTAAAGGACAGGACTTTAATGCCGAATTGCAGTTGGACTTAAAAGATGTCTATACGACACACAAACGAACGCTGACCGTTAATGGAAAAAACATTCGGTTGACCATTCCTGCAGGTGTTGAAAATGGTCAGGTAATTAAAATAAGCGGACAAGGAGCAGAGGGTGCAAACGGTGGTCCAAAGGGTGATTTGTACCTTACATTCAATATTGAAAATCACACTAATTTTAAAATAGACAAACACAATTTATACACTACGGTCGATTTGGATCTATACACGGCTTTATTAGGTGGAGAAATTACAGCCGATACCTTTGATGGAAAAGTAAAATTGACGGTGAAACCAGGGACACAAAATGACACTAAGGTAAAACTAAAAGGAAAAGGTTTTCCAATTTATAAAAAAGAAGGTGATTTTGGGGATCTGTATATATCGTATCAAATCGTATTGCCTACTAATCTTACTGAAAAAGAAAAAGAATTATTTACTGAACTCGCTTCGCTTAGAGCAAAATAATAGCTATATTATTCGATACTGATGCACTAAGTAGTAAAAAGCAAGTAATCTGTCAAAATTTTTGACTACAAAAAACAAATTAGATATGGAAATTGATAATTGGATACTTCTACAAACAGTTAGCTCACACTACGAAGTTGAGTTTTCTTTCTTTACGCAGCTGCAAGATTTGGGTTTAATTCAAATTGAAATTAAACAGCAGTCGCCCTATATTCACACAAATCAGATGCACAATTTAGAACGCATGATTCGGATACATCTCGAATTAAATGTAAATCCAGAAGGGATTGATGTTGCTTTTAATCTTTTAGAAAAAATAGAACATTTGCAAAACGATTTAATACAATCAAAAAACAGGTTGCGTTTATACGAAAATTAAGAAATATCTAATTTGTCCTGCAAAAGGTAATTAAAGGAATTACTTCGATGTGTATTTGACTATGATTTGTATTAAAAATTAATTCATAAAAAGCATGAATAGTATTGCTAGAATAGTACAAGGCTTCAAAAATTTCTTCCTAAGCATTGGCGAACTATCCGACTTTGCAGGACGTTTTTTCAAAGAAGTGTTTAAACCTCCCTATGAAATCAAGGAATTTCTTAGGCAATGTTATAATATGGGCAACCGCTCCTTACTTCTTGTCGCTGTAACGGGATTTATTATTGGCTTGGTATTTACTTTGCAATCCAGACCTACTTTGCAACAATTTGGTGCAGTATCTTGGATTCCTGCCATGGTCAGTGTCTCTATTATTAGAGAAATTGGACCTATAATTACAGCTTTAATTTGTGCGGGACGTATTGGTTCTGGAATTGGAGCCGAATTAGGATCTATGCGGGTTACGGAACAAATAGATGCTATGGAAGTTTCGGGAACAAATCCTTTTAAATATTTAGTAGTTACACGAATACTAGCTACTACATTGATGCTTCCAATTTTAGTTTTCATAGGTGATGGGGTAGCGTTATTCGGATCTTTTTTAGTAGAGAATTTAAAAGGAGAGGTTTCCTTCTTGTTATATTTCACACAGGTTTTTAATCATCTTGAATTTTTTGATGTTTTACCTTCAACAATTAAATCTTTCTTTTTTGGTTTTGCGATCGGATTGGTAGGTTGTTACAAAGGATATTATTGCAAAAAAGGTACAGCAGGTGTTGGAGTTGCAGCAAATACCGCAGTTGTTTTATCCTCTATGTTACTTTTTGTTATCGATTTTATAGCTGTTTTTTTGTCTAATGTTTTTTACAATGTCTAATGCCATGGAAACGAATATAGACGAAAAAAAAGCGATTGTAATCATCAAAAATTTGAAAAAAAGTTATGGTGACAATCATGTATTGGATGGATTTAATTTAGAACTATTTCAAGGTGAAAATCTTGTAATTATGGGGAAATCAGGTTCTGGAAAATCGGTAATGATTAAATGTTTGATTGGCTTAGAATCTGCAGATGAAGGAAGTATCGAAGTAATGGGGAAAGACATTAAGCAACTTTCGAGAGAAGTATTAGATGAACTCAGAACCGAAGTGGGTTTTCTTTTTCAAGGAAGTGCTCTGTACGATTCGATGTCTGTTAGACAAAATCTAGAATTTCCTTTGAGAAGACACAGCAAAAAGTTTGGCCGTATCAAAGACACCACTTCTCTGGTCATGGAAGCGCTAGAAAGCGTGGGTTTGGGGAGTACAATTAATTTAATGCCCAATGAGCTTTCTGGCGGTATGCAACGTAGAATTGCGTTGGCAAGGACTTTAATTTTAAAACCTAAAATAATTTTGTATGATGAACCAACAACAGGATTGGATCCAATTACATCCAAAGAAATTTTAAACTTAATGGTTTCAGTTCAAAAAAAATACAATACCTCATCTATAATCATAACGCACGATGTTGATTGTGCTAGAATGATTTCAAATCGCATGATTTTATTAATAGATGGTATTAATTATGCCGAAGGAACTTTTGAAGTTTTATCAAATTCCAAAGATCCTAAAGTGCAAGCATTCTTTAAATAAATATAAAAAATGGAAAAATCAGCATCAGAAAAAATCAAATTAGGAATTTTTGTTGTCTCAGGATTAGCTCTTTTTATTGTTGCTGTTTATTTAATTGGCAACAAGCAAAAAATGTTTGGTAGCACGGATCATATTACAGCAGTTTTTAGAAATGTAAACGGATTGCAACTGGGCAATAATGTTAGATATTCTGGGATAAATATTGGTACAGTTCGTGGGATTGAAATGATAAATGATTCTGTTATTAATGTGGATATGATTATAGATAAGTCTATTTTTCCACATATCAAGAAAAATGCTCTTGCTGGTATTGGTTCAGATGGTTTGGTGGGTAGTATGGTTATAAATATAGTTCCAGGCAAAGGAAATCAACCGCAAATTGAACCTAATGATGTTTTACAATCTTCTGAACGAATTGGTACCGAAGATCTCATAAATACGTTTAGTGTAACGAATAATAATGCAGCCTTGCTCACTGCTGATTTGCTTAAGATTACCAAACAGATTACCGAAGGGAATGGAAGTTTGGGAACATTAGTTTACGATACGGTAATGGCATCCGATATGAGGAAAATAATGAGAAACCTCAAATTGACAAGCAAAGGAACGTCCGAAACGGTAGACAACTTAAATAAAATTGTTTTGTCTTTGGGAAATAAAAATAGTGTAATTGGGGTGTTGAATGATCCAGCTGTTGCTCAAAAAATAAAAACTATTGTTGTGAATTTAGATCAGTCCAGTGAGGAGATCAGTAAAGTAGTTACTAATTTAAACGCCACTATTTCGAATGCAAAAAATGGAAAAGGAGCTATAAACTATTTATCCAATGATCCGAGTTTGGTTAAAAAAATAGATTCTGCAATGACGAATGTAAATAAAGCAACTATTCTTCTAAACGAAGATTTGAAAGCCATACAGCATAATTTTTTCTTCCGAGGTTATTTCAAAAAACAGGAGAAAGCTAAAAAGTAAAAAAAAATAATTGAAGGGTTAAATAGTTTTTAACCCTTCAATCAATATATCAACATCGTCTTTTGTATTATAATGGCTAAACGAAATTCGTAAACTAGGCTTTTTTAAATCTTCATCCGATAGTATTTCTGCTAAAACATGAGAAGGCCTAATACTTCCCGATTGGCAAGCACTTCCTCTAGAAACCGCAATACCTTTCATGTCTAAATTAAATAATAGCATGGCTATTTTATCTTCTGGAAAAGGTAATACTACATTTAAAATTGTATAAAGCGTATCTTCTCCATTGATTTTAAGATCAGGAAAATCAATTTTCAAATTTGCTATTGTATACTTTTTTAAATCAGCAATATAGTTTTGTGTTTCGTCTAAATTAGTATAGGATAGTTCTAAAGCTTTTGCCATACCTGCAATTTGATGAACAGCTTCGGTTCCTGGACGTTGGCCTTTTTCTTGCTCACCTCCAAAAAACAGTGGTTGCAAACCCGAATTCTTTCGAACAAAAGCAAAACCAGCTCCTTTAGGACCGTGAAACTTATGTGCACTAGCAACTATAAAGTCAATTGATAGTTTTTGTAGATCAATTTTCTTTTTCCCAACAGATTGCACCGTATCCGAATGAAACAAAACGTTGTGTTCTCTACAAATTGTACACACTCGTTCTAGATCTAAAATAGTTCCAGTTTCGTTATTGACATGCATTAAGGAAACCAAAGTCTTTTTTTCTTGAGATAATAATTCAACCAAATGCGTTAGATCCAATTCACCATTTGGTTTTATTTTTACAAAATCAATTTGAATAGCGAACTCTTCCTGTAATGCTTGTGCGGTATACAAAACGGCATGATGTTCTATTTTGCTAGTAATGATTCGTTCGACTTTCAAATCTTTCACCGCAGAACGAAGAATCCAATTGATCGCTTCAGTTCCTCCTGAAGTAAAAATAATTTCCTGCGCAGTTGCGTTTAATTGTTTAGCAATTGATTTTCTAGAAAGTTCTACTATGTTTTTTGCATTGCGGCCCAAACTGTGCGTAGACGATGGATTGCCATAATCTTCGGTCATAACTGCTGACATTTCGAGAATTACATCGGCATGAATACGAGTTGTTGAGGCGTTATCAAGGTATACTTTTTTCATTTTTATAGTGTATTTGAGTCTGTTGCAAGGTTGCGTTTTTTATTTCGCCTTGCCAGTATTATTTTTTGATTAAAAATCAAGATCGAAAGTAAAATTAGGGAATAGGCAGCCAACTGCAATGCCGTTACTTTTTCTTTAAAGTAAAAAATAGCTAATGTAAAATTGATAATTGGATTAATATACATTAGGATTCCAACGGTTGACGAGTTGAGTCCTTTTAGCGCGTATAAATTTAAAAACAAAGGCACAATAGTAAAAAAAACGACAATAAAAAAGAGACAGGTATAAAACACAGCCTCGGTGGGAATTGGCCCGCTATACGTTGGGTAAAAAGGGAGAATTAGTAAAGCTACAAATAGCAGTTGAACGTTCAGCACTAGAAATTTATCAACCTCACTATTCTTGCGTTGACTTACCAAATATAAAGCGTAGGTAGAAGCTACAAGAAGGCTATACAATATATCGTGAAAATTATTCATTGATAATATAAAGCAGCTAAAAACACTAAGTAGAACTGCTGCCCATTGCCATTTACTTAATTTTTCGTGCAATAAAAAATAAGCGAAAACGGTGGTCAAAATAGGGCAAATTAAGTAGGCGAGTGAACCTGCTTTAACACTAACATGATTGACTACGAATATAAATACAAACCAATTTGAGGCCAATATCAGACTTCCTACTAAAGTTAAAACAGTTATAGTTCTCTTTTTTTGTTTGGGCATTGCTTTATAATCAGCCCAATTTTTGCGAATTTTACTCCGTCTAAAGACAATATTAATAAACGTCATTACCACTACGCTAAAAAATACGCGGTAAAACAAAATATCCAATGAAGGATATTCGGATAACGGTTTTAAAGCCAAGCTAAAAAATCCCCAGATAAAAAAAGCCGAAAAGGCTGCTATATAATAGTTGTATATTTTCATTTAAATAAAAAAAATTGTAGCAAAGATAAGTATTTCTAATCCCATTAGAATTTTAGAAAGGGAACATTTTTATAAAGGGAAAGGCTTAATTATCGCATATTGTCTTTAGTTTTAAAACCATTTTAATGTTAAATACTATGTTTTCACCTCTTAAAGTTTAGGAAACAAATTAAAAATTCTATTTTTGTTCAAAATAGTAAAAATGAAACGATTTCTTGCAGTTTTGATTGGTGTAATTGCTTTAAACAGCTGTGATGATGGTGATCTAGTTGTTGAGACTATTAATTTTGCAGATGTCCCTGCACAACGCTGTGGAGATGATGGTCTACTTTTTAAACTCAATGATCAAGAATCTTTAATTTTGAATATTCCAAAAACTACGTTTACTAACATTCCGACAGCTGCGGGTGATACTATTCGTCTTGATGTATCCCCAATAAATCAGGTAGTTTATAGTTTTTACACCGGTAAAGTTGCAGCAGGAAATATTTGTGATTTAATTCCGTCTGCTAATCCTGCTATAAATAATCAATGGATCGCTACATCAGGGAAAATTCAGATTACGATTACCGATATTAAAAAACTAGATGAAACCAACAATAGTACAAGAATTACGGAGTACAACAATAATATCCTTTTCAAAAATATAACGTTCGATAAAGGAAACGGAACTGAGCAGTTTTATGAAACATTTACTTTTGGTGACTATATAGTACCCGCTGTTGCATTACCATTCGATTTCAATCAATTGTTAAGTATTTGTAATGATACAAAACAGGTGTACCAATTTAGTGAAAGCGAATCTTTCACTTTAGATATTGACCCCTTATTAATTGCCAATGTTGCAACACCTGCAGGTCAGCCAAGAGTAGGACAAGTAGGGGCGACAGTGAATAAACTAGTCTATCGTTTTTTAAAAGGATTGGTAACAAATGAATATTTTTGTACTGCAACTGTACCGCTTGTTCCAACGGTTATTCAGGAATGGGTAGGAAGACCAGGGGGTACGATTGAAGTTACAACCACACCTTTTGGAACTGCTTTTAAACACACCATTGTCCTAAAAAATGTAGCACTCGAGAAAGGAAATAGTAATTTTAATCTAGGAACTACTTATTTGTATGGCGAGTTACAAACTACTAACTGATAAAAATAGATTGAAAAAAATGTCAATTCCCAAGATTTTGAGAATTGACATTTTTTTTTATGGTACAATCAGTTATTCGTCTAAATCCAGAACTATTTACTATTCTGTTTAATATAAACTTCGGTTGCTCCTGCGCCATATTTTTGATAATTTCCATCCTGAAAAGCCACGTTATCATAACGACCCAATAGAAAATCCAATTCCGATTTTAAAACGCCTTCACCCACGCCGTGTATGAAAACAATTTTCGGAATCCGATTGCGAATCGCGAATTCAATATGCCGTTTTGCCGTCTCAGACTGTAGCGTCAAGATATCATAATTAGACATGCCGCGTTTGTTGGCAACGAGTTTTTCAATATGTAAATCAAACTCAGGAGCTGCAATTTCGTATTTGTCTTTTTTCTCTTTTACAAAGCTTCGAGCTTTTGGGATTTCTTTTTCTTTGCTAATTTCGTTAATGTTGATTCCTTTTATACCATCCATCAAGTTACCTGTGTCTCCAATTTTGATCAACTCATTGGCCGCAAAATTCATTACAAAACCATCTTCGGTTTCAATAGTAATCACTTTTTCTTTTACAGACAAAACCACACCATCAACTGCCTCGTCTAATACCGAAACTTTATCTCCTTTATTGAACATTGTCTTCGTCGTTATTTTCGTCCTTATCTTGGTTTTTACTCGGAGTCTTGCTGCTTAGTCGCATCATTCCCATCATAAAAATAACGATGGCGCTAACCATTACATACACATTTTTATCGGAACTCGTTTGCTCGTAAAGCGCAACGCCAATAGCAAAAACCATTAGCAGCATTATAAATTTATTCATCATTTCAATTTGAGATTCCAAAAATACTAAACTTTAAGGGAGTTTCAATTAAAGCAGTGCGGATTTTCAGAATACAGTTCTAAAATAGTATGAAGACTATAATAATAGTTAGGGCGTATCTCCTTGTAAAAAAAAACGTTCGTTCCTCTCGTGTTTTTTACAAGGAGTCGGGCTTTTGGCTTTATCTTTATTTTTTTAAAGAAAAAAAATAAAGGATATCGCCGCAATCCCTTACGCAAAAAGGATTAGGAGAAAATTTAGTAATCAGTAAAAGCGGACAGTTTTCTAAATGGAATGCCATATATTATGGTTGTCATTTTTCAAAAAAAAACTTAGTTGTGAAGTGCTGTTAATCTGTGTTTTACGTGCTTAAACGTTGAAAAAAAACAAATTATTAGTAGGTCATCTATGTAAAATTTAATATTATTGTAAGACTATTTAGTCTTTTTTTATATTTATAATGTAGTTCATCGATAATAGTTGGAGTTGGTCTTGTTTTTTTTTAGGTTTGAGTTATAATAGTTGTTGTTAAAAACAAAATGGTGTTGACCAAAAATTGATATCATTTAAAACAAGAACTAGTATTAAAATTTTAGAGTTTAACTTAAAATAAAATCTTTATGTATTTATTATTAGAATTTGCAGTTATTGGAGGAATTTTTCTTTTAAGTATGCTTGTTGTTTTTGCAATGAACAAAGATGCCCAAAGAAAAAAAGCCACTAACAAAATAATGTAAATCTGAAGTTTGCTAATTTCAATTTTATGTTTGTTTTTTACTAGTTTTAAATGCTAGATTCGTTAACAACCCCAACAGTTAGCGGAGCAGTATTTAAACTACACTAAAAATCCACAAAGTAACAAAACGTTATTTTGTGGATTTTCAGTTTTATGATGCGTCTATTTTTATTTTTCTTGAGATGCAATGCTTTTTTAATAACGCAAGAAATGTGATTTATCGAGGAACTTTCTAGCCCTGATAGAAGCGGTATCCTTTTTGTCCCGATTTTTCATCGGGACAAAAAGATACAAGCGGATAGCAGGATTAGCTCCTAATTATTCCTCTTTATTTATTCCAATCAATTTTTCTAGAAAAGTACATTACTGCTGCAAGTATGGCAAATAGTCCGATGCTTCCTACCAATAAAGCGTAGTTTTCTAGTTGAATGATAACGTAGATAAAGGTGTACAATGCGGTGAGCGATGCTGCGATGAACATTGGGAATTTGCTGCCCTTTAAAATAGAAACGGAATAGAGCGAAATCAAGATAATTACTGCCAAAGCTGCGATCAAGTACGCTTTCATAAAGCTGCTGTGCTCTGTAATAGAAATAAGGAGCGTATAAAATAAAATGAGCGCTAAACCTATCATGGAATATTGAAAAATGTGAATCTTAATCTTGCTGATCGATTGGATTAGGAAGAAAATTAGGAAAGTCAATCCAATAACGAGAAAACCATATTTGGAAGCTCTTTCATTTTGCTGATATTGGTTTACAGGAATGACAAAATCGACCCCAAAAGCATACGTTCCTAAATCAGGTAAACTTTCAAAGAATTGTTGGGAGAAAGCTCTATTAATGTGCAGGATTTTCCAATTTGCTACAAAACCGTTTGCATCAATTTTTTTGGTTTTATCATCTGGAAGAAAGTTACCCGTAAAACTAGGAGAACTCCAATTGGATTTCATGCTTAATTGTGTGGTTTTACCAATGGGAACCATTTTTATTTGCTTGCTTCCGTTGTAAGTGATGTCAAAGTTAAAGTTGGTTTTATCGGTTTTCAGCACTGTTTTTAAGTCTATAAAACTAGTTTCTAAAGCTTGAGTGGTATCATTTACGTTTGTGCTGTAAACGGGTTCAAAAGTAAATTTGTTTCCGCCAAGCGTTATTTTCACCTCGTCTTTGATACTTTTAAGGTTGGTAGTTTTTATTATAATTGTGGATTTGTTCCACTGAATACTTTCATTTGGGATGTTTTTGATACTAAAATCAGGCTGAATATATTGACCTTCAAAATTCATTTTAGAACTATAAACAACCGATTCATAATTGTTTCTGTTGAGAACTTTGGTCATTACAGTCGACTTGGCTTTCAAATCTTCGGGAAAAAAATAAGCATATTTAGTAATTGCTTTTCGTTGTTTTACCGTTTCATTCGTTTTTTGATTGATAGACACTGTTTCATCAAAAACGGTGTAAGGAACTTTTAATATTGGCCCGTAGAAAAAGACGCTTTCTCCCCATTTATCATTGATTTCGGAGATTACTGCTTCTTGACGATACGAGCGCTCAGCGATTAGATTTTTGACAAATTCTAGCGGAATAAGTAAAATAAGAGTAAGCAATCCTACCATAATCATTTTGGCAGTTGTAGATTGAAAAAAAGAAGTTGGAGCTGGGTTTTGATTTTCTGGTGTTTCCATGTTTTTGTTGGGTGTTATGAATTAAAAAATAAAATAGAAGTAGAGAATTGAAATCGGAATATTGCACAGTAGAATGATGATTTTTAGTGCTAGATTTTCTCGTTCGTCCGGTAGAATGATACAAAGAAAAAGGAGGTAAAGTAGCATTAGTGTATTTACAGCAAAAGCAATAAGAACATAAAATAAGCCTATAATAAACACGATATCTGCGTGAGGCATGACTTTGTGAGTAAGAAGTAATAGTGTGCCGATGGCAAATGATCCTATTGCCAATTCATTAGAAAAGGTCCATTTATAATATAATTTTGTTGGGTTTGATGTTTCCATATTTGGTTTAATGATTTTAGTTATATAAGGTGGTGCATTTTTAGAATTGTGAAATACAGGAATGCTACAGGAATAGTACTCAAGAGCGTTACTATTTTTAGACCAATGTATTTCCGCTGTTGTGGTAGTATGTAAAAAGAGTGTAACAAATGACAAAACATATTTGCGTTAATTGGCAGAGCCGTGATGACAAAAATAAATCCGATGATAAAAACAAAAGAAGTGTCCTCTAGCGTTAGAAAAAGACTAAAAAATAAGGTGCCAATGGCTAAACAACCTATTGCTAATTCTGTAGCAGATTTGCCTTCAAATTGTTCTTCTTGATGTAGAATAGTGTTCATAATTTATATTTTAAAATTATATTGAATTGTTTTATATTTTTGTTTTTAGTAGTTACTCTTTAAAAGTACTTTGAATTTCAAAGTAAATTAATAAAAAAATAGTTCATCGTTTTTGTATTAACTTTTCAAGTGCGTTGATGTGCTCTTGGAAAGCTTTACGACCGTCTTTGGTCGCTCGATAACTGGTATTCGGTTTTTTGCCTATAAATTGTTTTTCGATGGCTATGTAATTTTCAAGTTCTAAAGCCTTGGTATGACTAGCCAAATTGCCGTCAGTAACACCTAATAATTCTTTCAGAGTACTAAAATCGGCGGATTCATTGACCATCAAAACAGACATGATTCCAAGTCGGATGCGATGGTCAAAAGCTTTATTTATATTTTGAATTATATTTTTCAAATCTTAGTACGTATCAATTATTTTGATTACTATTTTTGATTTCTCAAGGTCAGAAGGGGCTACAACACTTTCTTCGAGTGGTATTTTAGTCCCATATCTTTCGACTAATATCGTTTGAACTCTTCTATCTTTTAAATTAAAATCTTTCAATTTCTTTAATGGGCACAGTTCGATTCCTGCTCCGTTTTTGTATATTTTCCAAATCAATTCCGAACAATAGATTTTATCATCAGACCATTCAAAATAAGAATCATAATTCTTGTTATTTAATGATTTTCCGTACGTTTTCATTTTTTGTAGTATCTCAGCAGTTAGCGTAGTCTGTGCGTTTTTTAATCGGGTGACAACAAATTGATTGTCTTTTCCGCCGGTAATCCATACTTCGAGTGGCGTGTATTTTACGGGTTGTACTGCTTCAAAAACGTATTTTTTTCCTTTCTCTATGAATATAATTCCACAATGAGAAAACTTTGAATTAGTTGCTATTCGTACTGCTTCACATTGTTCGGATTGGGAAGTTTGAAAAATCATATCACCTTCCTGTATTTTTTCTAAAATATTTACTGGTCTTTTACCAAACAATATATTGCCAAACATGGAGTTAGCAATAAATAAAGCGCAACCAAAACTAAGAAGGAAAGTGACTATTGCAAAAATATATTTTGTTTTTTTCATGTGAGAGGCTATAGCTATAACTTTATTTTAATTTTCCAAAATCTAAAAACTGAACTCCTACGACCTATCGTATTTAAAATACATTATACTTCCATATAAAATATGACAGACACCAAACCCCAATGCCCAAAATTCGAGTGCATATCCAGAAAATTCGGTTGCGATAAGACCAAGAACTATAATGGTAATCCCAAGATAGCGAACATCTCTTAAGGTATATTTACTTGCATTTACACAGGCTAATCCATAAAAAATAAGCGTTACAGGCGCAATCAAACCGTAGCTTCCATTTCGCAACAATAACAGAGCAAAAATCCCTCCAGTTACTAACGGAATCAAGAAGTTAACTAAGAGTCTTTTAGATGCAGAATTCCAAACTGTTTCTCCTTCTTTTTTTGCTTTACCAACTGTTAATAATACCGCTGTTGCTATGGACAAAAGTAATACTATAAAAGCGGTCAATACAATCAGTTTGAAAGTTGTACTTTCTAAAGTAATGATGTAGTTGTCATTGCTCTGAATTAATTGATTTGCAACAAACGCCCCGATCAAAGCATACACACCAGCAATAATTCCAGCAAAACCGCTTAAAGAGATAAACTGTGTTGATTTGTTCATCATGTTTTTGATGTCACTGATGTCTTGTAAATATTTATCTTCCATATATAAAGTACTTTGAATTGCAAAGTAAAGACTAAAATTTTGATTTTGCAATACTTTTTGAATTATTTTTTCAGAATGAAATTAAAAGGGAATATATCGAGAGATTCAGAAAGTTTGACGCAATCGTCCTTTCTTTAGGTGTTTATTTTAACGCAAAATATTACAGTTGACATTGTAATAATAGTGACTAAATAAAGCTCGACTGAAGGTTACGTTGTTATTTTTAAATTCAATGAAACAAGTTTTCACTATCTAATCATTTAAAATAAAAAAATCCCCCGAAGGAGATTTTTTTTATTTTATAATGTTTTTTATAATCTGAAAATGGCTCCAAATGAAACAATGGTTTCTCCATACCAAAAGTGATGTTGCGCATGATCATTTGTATAGGTAGTTCGCACATCAGTCATATTAATATAGCCGCCTTTTATTTCGGCTTGTGTATAAAAATGTTTGAAGAAAGTAAAATTTAAACCAGCATCTACAGAGAATCCATAACCCGAAACGTGAAATTCATCATGTCTTTCTTTTCCTAAAACGGTAGCATCTGTTCTTGGATACAGCAATCCCATACCAACTCCATGCGTAAAATTTATTTGAAATATATCAGTATTTTTAATGCCCACAACAGGAGAAATATCTACAAATTGCGCTACTTCAGTAAAGACATAATTTAAACCATTGGTATGCTCAAATTCTAAAAATTCACCATTAGACAAATCTACGGGTTCATTATTATACGTTCCATTAAATTGAGAACCAACTTCATTTGCTGGTAAATTTATGCTGCCGTTAATCATAGCAGTTTGATTTTGAGTCATTACATATTTCATGTGGTCTACCCCAATAGAAACATTAAATTTATCATGAAAAAAATAGCCAACTTTCCAGTTAGTTTGTGAAGTTGTTAATCTTCCTGGTGTAATATAATCAATATCCCACCCCTTCGGTATATCATGAGCTTGTGCATTTTCTACCGTGAAATTGTATCCTTCTCCTTCAAAGTGGATGTCAGAGGTTGTATAATAGCTCCTGTTTCCACCCATGTTAAGAAAGATTTTTCCTTTGTTATGAACTGTATATTGATTTGTAAAATCTGTGTCTTGAGCAAATATTTGGATTGAAAATGCCAATGCAAATAAGGCTAGTATTAAACTTTTATTTTTCACAATACTAAATGTTCTATTTAAAATTGATTTATTGTTCTTCGAATTGCTACCAATTTGGTCATTAGATCTTCAAAGTAATCTAAATGCAACATATTGGCACCATCACTTTTTGCATTTGATGGATCAAAATGAGTTTCTATAAAGATTCCATCAACACCAACAGCTATTCCTGCTTTTGCAACTGTCTCAATCATATCGGGACGACCGCCAGTTACACCAGCCATTTGGTTCGGTTGTTGCAACGAATGGGTAACATCAAGAACAGTTGTTGCATATTGTTGCATCGTAGGAATACCACGGTAATCTACAATCATGTCTTGATAGCCAAACATTGTTCCTCGATCTGTAACCATGACATTTTCATTGTTGCAATCTAGTACTTTTTGCACGGCATGCTTCATACTTTCTGGGCTCATAAACTGTCCCTTCTTCAGGTTTACTACTTTTCCAGTATTGGCAGCAGCCACAACTAGATCGGTTTGACGAACCAAGAAAGCAGGAATTTGCAAAACATCTACATATTCTGCCGCCATATCAGCATCTTCATTAGTATGAATATCCGTTACAGTTGGAACTCCAAAAGTTTCGGATACTTTTCGAAGTATCTTCAATGCTTTTTCATCTCCAATTCCAGAAAAACTATCTATTCTAGAACGATTTGCTTTTTTAAAGGAACCCTTAAAAACGAAGGGAATTTCTAATTTATAGGTAATGCCTACCAATTTTTCGGCAATTCGCATTGCCATTTCTTCCCCTTCAATGGCGCAAGGACCAGCTAGTAAAAAAAAATTACCGCTCTCAGTATGTTTGATTTGTGGAATATGTTGTATGTTCATATTGAATATTGTTTGAAAGCCCAAAGATAGTTAGGAATTGCGATTTCCGAATTAGATTTCCGAATTATTTTTAGACAGCTAAAAGCTATTGTATCAAAGAGTTTTGCTAGGCTCAGCATGAGCTTTCGACAAAAACACTTCAAAGTTATAAGGTAACGATAGTTTGTTATTTCTTGGCAGTTAGTCCTACAGGAACTTGTAATAATCCTCTCTCGTAAATGTTCAAGTACAAAACTATTGGTTTTTTTAATCCCTCCCATTTTAATTCATAAACATCTAAGAAGCCAGCGCCGACATCGCTGCTTTTTGTTGGGAAAGGACAGCAGTTTTCCATTTTTGTATAGATAATCTTTTCTCCTTTTGGTCCCGCCAAAGCATTTAAAAAATATTTTTGATTAATAGTGTCATTTTTTGTCCCTCTGAAGTAGATGTTGATTGGATAATCCTTGTCGTATCCATACTTTTTATCATTGCTGTAATCCTTAATTATAAAAGTATTATTCTTACCTAAAATAGGTAAAGGAGCATTATTATCAATATTTTTTATGGAGGATTTCACGCTTCCGCAGGAGATCATTATGAGTAGTAAGGTAATAAAAAGAAGTGTTTTTTTCATATTGTTGAAATTAAATAGGAGTACTGGTTCTGATTTAAATTGCAAATGTGCTTTTTTTACAAATGTAACATTTATCGCATTAGGTTTGGTTTATGCTTTTTTTATCTTTGCTAAAAAAAATACGCTATGAATATTATTTTTCAAACCTGGCCTTGGTATGTTTCAGGATTTTTAATTGGGATGGTAATGCTATGCCTTATTTACTTTGGAAAGAATTTCGGAATGTCGACCAATCTTCAATCATTATGCTCAATGACGGGATTAGGAAAGCGTATTTCTTATTTTGATTTTGATTGGAAAGCAAATCGGTGGAACTTTTTAGTAGTTTTTGGTGCTATGGTTGGTGGTTTTATTGCAGTACATTTTATGAGCGATCCCACAAATGTTGCTATCAATCCCAAAACAGTAACAGAACTTGCCCAAATGGGAATCGATGCTCCAAACGGCAAATTAATGCCACAAGCATTGTTTGGAGATCAAATATGGCAGTCTCCTAAAAGTATTTTTATTCTGCTCATAGGCGGAATTTTAATAGGTTTTGGCACTCGTTATGCTGGCGGCTGTACTTCGGGTCATGCGATTTCTGGATTGAGTAATCTGCAATTACCTTCGCTTAAAGCGGTTATCGGATTTTTTGTTGGTGGCTTGATTATGGCACATTTTTTATTACCCTTAATTTTTTAGTTTATGAATGTATTAAAATATTTTCTCGTTGGATTTCTGTTTGGAATTGTACTCACAAAATCGGAAGCTGTTTCGTGGTATCGAATTTATGAAATGTTTCAATTTCAATCGTTTCATATGTACGGTATAATTGGCGTAGCAGTTGTAACAGGAATTGTTGGAATTCAAATTATAAAAAGAAAAAACATAAAAGATAATAAAGGCTTGCCAATTCAAATTTTGGATAAAGAGAAAGGAAATGCTAGATATTACATTGGCGGATTGTTTTTTGGACTCGGTTGGGCACTTGTTGGTTCTTGTCCAGGGCCTATTTTTATTTTAATAGGTGCAGGCTTTTTGCCAGTAATTATTGTGCTAATCGGTGCTTTAGTAGGAACTATTATTTATGGTGCTTTAAAAAGTAAATTGCCTCATTAAAAACTGCAGGCACTTTTAAAGGAATTAAAAAACTGCATTTGAACTCTAATACAAAGATATAGCCTAAATTCAATAACCTTTATATTTCTAGTTTTTAGTAGCGCACAAAATTATTACATTTTGTGGAGTTCGTTTACAATTATATTTTTTTGCCACAGATTAGAATGATTAAAAGGATTATCACCTGTGGATATTAAAATAATCTGTAGTAAAATTTATTTTTTTCAAACAATTTAACCTCCAGACTTTTGTTAAACCAAGCTGATCCGGTAGACTTTAACTTCATACTGTTTCACTTTGCATCATTCAGTTGTAAAATCCCTTTCACAATTAAATATTGCGCCAGACAATAGGTCGTCATAATAAAAAATGACGCATGGGCAATTGGCGCATAGAATTTATTAAAAGCCAAAATACTATCCGAACTTACAAATACAATAGCTCCTATAAGAATGTAGTTATTTGCTGGAATCGACCATTTTAAACTGCCTTTAAAAGCGAAAAAAAGCATTGTAGTAATTACCACAGCATAAACTATCACAGGAATTTTTAGACCGCCTAACTTAGGAAATAAAGTAGCTACCATTATAAAAAAGTACGCAAGTATAGCTAGATTTCCTAGCCAAAATACTATTTTGTTATCATTTGTTCTAGCAGAAGGTTGTTTGTTAAAAAGCATAATGTACACAATATGAGATACCAAGAAAGCCACCAATCCAAGGATGAAATACAGTTCGCCTTTGTCTGAAAATAAGAGTATAATATCGCCAATCCATGAGAAAATTAAAGCAATCAAAAGGATTTTTTTTGTAGAAAACTCTTTAAAAATAGCAACTGCAACTATTAAAATAGGCAACAAAATCGGTTTCATATACCAATTGAATCCGTCTAGATCAACTAAAAGTATAATAAGATACAGAAAGATAAAACCAAGATAAAATTTGAGGAATAGTGATGATTTCATACTTTATTTATGTTATTGGAACTGCAACTTTTTTTGTTTCAAAATTGGTATTAACGAAATATATGGTACCGAGCAAAGACAAAAGAAGATAGCCAATAATTATTACATTCGTATAAGGTAATTGGGTGCTCATCCCAAACCAATCGCCAATATAAAAAATAATAGCGATGCCAAAAACAAACCGAGTTCCTTCCCAAAACACTGCTATTTTTCTAGTATCCATCAATTCAGTATAGCTGTAAACCGTTAAGAAAATAAAAGCACCGTAAACAAATACATTTGGTAGACCAATAATCGCTATTGAATTATACATATAGGTAATGAATAATAAAGTGATTATAGCCTGAAATAAAGACCAATACATTAATTTGTTAGAATGTCCCGTGCCATATTTTTGAAAAGAATATACATCTGTTATTTTATGTACAGGGTATTTTTCTTCAAAATTTTCAGGTCTCCAGCCTGTTGGTTTAAACCAAATCGTAAGCTTATCTTTCCACTTTTCGGCCCGCCAAGCATCTGTAATCAACAACCACATGTGCTGAAAATTAATACGGATGGGATTCCATGTTTGAGCGGGTCTTGTAATTCCAAAAACAGGAGGAACATCAACCAATTCTTCTTGAAAAGTGCCGAAGATTTTATCCCAAAAAATGAATATTTGTGAGTGGTTTTTATCCATGTATATCGGATTAATAGCATGATGCACGCGATGATGAGAAGGTGTAACAAGTATTTTTTCTAGGAAACCCATTTTTTTGATGTGCATGGTATGGTACCAAAATTGCAAAAATAATTGGATAGGAAGTACGATAGCGATTACTTTAGCAGGAACTCCCAATAGTGCTGCCGGAATTAATAAAAACGTAAACAGATTAACAAAGCTCGAAACCGTTTGTCGTAAGGCACAAGCCAAATTAAATTCTTCGCTACTGTGATGAATAGCATGCTTGTTCCATAAAAAATTAATTTGATGGGCTAAGCGATGACTCCAATATCCATAAAAATCGATTACAATAAAACCGATGAAATACGCTAAAAAGTTCGCTTCTATATGCATGAGAGCAAATTTGCTTTCAAACCATTGATAAGAAATAATAGTAATGCTCAGACCTAGAACATCCTTTACAGAATTAACCATTCCAGAACTGATGCTTGAAACGGAATCCATTGTTGGGGAAGTATCCTCTCCTTTATAATGCCCGTATATTTTTTCAATTACAATTAAGATTAAAAAAACAGGCATAACAAAAACCAAAATTTTACCATATTCTTCCATTTTTTCGATATTTTTTCTCAAATATAGATAAATTATTGCTATTGTTTAATAATAATTCTATTTTCTGAATTTTAATTTAGGTATTCAGTAATGAAATATTTGACTTTATAGCTATTTTTTAAACTTATTTTTAAGTTGCCATTTGTTACTTAGAAATTGGCCAATAAAAAAACCTATTTAAGAGTGGTGACATCTTAAATAGGTTTCATCAAAAACTCATTTTTTGGAAATGTGTGGTGTAAATTTATATTATTTCGGCACTTAAACCCGCTTCAAGCAGTCCGGTACATTGTATTTTTAATTTATCATATTCCCCAGTTTTCACGGTACATTTTCCGTTATAATGTACAATTAGTGAACATTGTTCTGCCTGAACTGAAGTGTGATCGCACACTCTTATTAAAGTTTCTATCACATGATCAAAAGTATTAACATCGTCATTATATACAATTATCTCATTATTGATTGTTTCTACTTCTGCAATGCTGACTCTTTCTCTTACTTTTTCTTTGACACTCATTTCTAAATAATTTTTAGATATAAATAAAAATTTAGTTTAATTCTTTTCTAAAAAACGAAATAGGAACCTTGCGTACGATATTAAAAGTTGTACTGCTTTTTTGGTATCGTATTGGTCTTCATTTTATTTCGTTGATATTCAATACTAATTTACGTATTTTAATGATACCCAGTTGTTTCTTTGGAATTTTTTAACGTATGTTAAGCCTTTTTCGGTACATGAAGCGTCAATATAAGGCATGTCTTCTTCGTAGAAACCGCTAAATAAGATAGTACCTTTTGGGTTAAGGCAATCTACGTAACTTTGCATATCATTTAATAATATGTTTCGATTGATGTTAGCAATTATCAAATCGTATTTTTTATCTTTTAATAATGCTGCATCACCTTCGTAAACGGTAATGTGTTTGCAGTTATTACGCTCTGCATTTTCGATTGAATTCAAATAACACCAATTGTCAATGTCAATAGCATCAATAGGTTGAGCACCTTTCATTTCGGCAAGAATAGCAAGAATAGCAGTTCCGCAACCCATGTCAAGCGTTTTTAAACCTGTTACGTCTGTTTCTAATAAGTGCTGAATCATCATGTGAGTGGTTTCATGGTGGCCCGTACCAAAACTCATCTTAGGTTCAATAATAATATCAAATTCAGCATCCGTTTTTGGATGAAAAGGCGCGCGTACATGACAATTTCCATCTACATCTATAGGTTCAAAATTTTTTTCCCATTCCTCATTCCAGTTCACTTGTTCGATTTCTTCAAAAGTATATTGAATTTCGAATTCTTTCGATTCTAAAATATGAATGTCATCAAGTATATTTTCATCCCAAAGTGCTTTCTGTACAAAAGCTGAAACTCCAGTTTCGGTTTCCGTAAAGCTTTCAAATGCTTTTTCTCCCAACTCTGCAATTAAAATTTCAGATCCTAATTGCTTTGCTTGTTCGTTATCGATCGCGTTTGTTGGTTCAATAGTAAAAGTATAACCGATGTAGCTGTTTGACATGTTTAATTTTTTTTGCAAAGATAACAATAGCATGCAATGGTTGTAGCGATTTTAAATAATTATTTTTAATAATCTGTTTTTCAAATAGTTGTTGTTTTAATTTTTAATTCAAAAATGTATTTGGAATTTAAAATTTAGATTTAAGAGATCGATTCTAATTTTTGTATCAGCCATATGAAAGTATTAATTGTTCTTTTTTTGGTTGTAATTTTATATTTAGTACGTTTTTTATTAGATATAAAACATGATTCTTATCATGTTTTTGAATTTATAACTCATTGATTTATAATTAATTATATCAAATAAATAACGATATTCTTAGTATAATATTTTATATTTGTAGAACTGTTAATCGTAATGTAAAGCAGTTTTATTTTATTAATTTATTGCCAACAATTTAATATCAACACCATGAAAAAAATCATTATTTATACTATTGCCATAGTTTTTTCTGTTTTTACAGGAAAAGCACAAACTATTAGTCAGGCAAAAGTCGCGATAGACGCAGAACAGTATGAAAAAGCACAAACCATGTTAGAAGCTATCATGAAAGCCGAGCCTTCAAATGGATATGCAAAATTTTTATTAGGAAATGTTTATTTGTTGCATGGCGATTATGCCGATGCTAAGAAAAACTTTGATGAAGGAATGACCTATTCCTCAAAAGGAAATTTTAATTATATTGGATTAGGTTTTTTAGACCTTGACAAAGGAGACAAAGCAGCAGCTGAAGCCAATTTTGCTTTAGCTACAAAAAACACCAAGAAAAAAGATTTGGACGAATCAGTGTATATTGGTAAAGCATATACGTATTCGGATCATCCAGATTATAAAAAAGCAATTGAGATTTTGAGTGCTGCTAGAATAGTTAATCCTGCTAATACTGACGTATTATTAGCATTAGGAGATGCTTATAAATTTAACAGAAAACAAAATGATGCCTACGATTGTTATCGTGAAGCTTTTCGATTAGACAATACATTACTAAGAGCAAAAATGGGCTTGGGAACATTAATCAAGAATGCACACAATTTTACATCGGCATTATATTCTTTCGACGAGGTGCTTGCTTTAAATCCGAATTATGGACCCGTATTTAGAGAATTGGCAGAAACCCAATATTTATGGGCGCTCAAAGATGCTGCAAATTACAACGATCATATTAAGAAAGCAGTTGATTATTATGAAAAATACATGTCCTTGACAGATTATTCTTTGTCTTCTAGAATGCGTCATGCAGACTTCTTGATATTGGCTAAAGACTATAAAGCGCTAGAAATAGAAGCAAATAAAATGAGCCAAATAGACAAAGTTAACCCAAGAATCTATCGTTATTTAGGTTATTCTGCTTTTTACAATGAGAATTACGATACTACTATTAGTTCACTCGATTCGTTTATCGCTAATCCTGCGAATAAAGTGATAGCTAGAGATTTTTATTATCTTGGAGGTGCAAAAATTAGCAAAGCTGTAAATGCAGTTCCTGTTGATACACTTCTTATAAAAAATGGAATCGTAGACCTTAAGAAAGCATATGAAATCAGTCCTGCGATAACCAGTGAGTTTTCGGAGTTGGGAAGGAAATTATATGATAAAAAGCTATATATTCAAGCGGCTTCTGTTTATGAGATTGCAATTGCAAACCCTGAAACAAAATCATATTTAATGGATAATTTCTTTTTTGCTTCTTCATTATATTGGGCATATAGTGCTGTTACAGTTCTTGATGCTACACAAATCGAGATGTTGAAAAAAGCGGATGTAGCTTTAGATGCTATTATTGCTGCCGCTCCAACAACACAAGACGCTTATCTTTTTAAAGCTAGAATTCAAGTTTTACTTAAAAATGATTTATTAGTGGCTAAGAATTATGAAGACTTTATTGTCGCAGCTAATAAAAAAGCACCAGAGGATTTAGCAACTAAAGCAATGAAAGCAAAATTAATAGAAGCATTTAATAATGTAGGTGTCATTTATGCAACTACTGATACTGCTAAAGCAAAGGAGAGTTTTAATAAAACACTAACCATTGATCCTACCAATCAATTTGCAATTGATTCTTTAAAAGTTTTGAAATAGATTCTATTCTAAATAGAATTCTTAAAAAAAAAGGCTGTCTCAAAAATTAATTTGAGACAGCCTTCTTTTATTTACTAGTAATTTCTTTATATCGATGTTACAATCGAAATAAAATCTTTTGCGTTAAGAGCAGCTCCACCAATAAGTCCACCATCAACATCTGGTTTAGAGAATATTTCTTTGGCATTATCTGGTTTTACGCTTCCTCCGTACAGGATGGAAACATCTTCGGCAACATCGCTTCCAAAAGCTTTCAGTACCGTTTCTCTAATAAAGTGGTGCATATCTTGCGCTTGTGCAGGAGAAGCTGTTTCTCCAGTTCCTATTGCCCAAACAGGCTCATAAGCCAATATAATTCTTTCCCAATCTTTAGCTTCAATATGAAACAAACCATCTTTCAATTGATTCTCAACAATATTATATTGATTTCCTGATTGACGGTCTTTTAATTCTTCACCAAAACAGAAAATAACTGTCATATCATGTTTCAAAGCAGTATCTACTTTGCTTGCGATTAATGCATCACTTTCGTGAAAGATAGCGCGTCGTTCTGAGTGACCCAAAATAACTGTTTTTACACCAACACCAATCAACATTTCAGCAGATGTTTCTCCTGTAAAAGCGCCACTTTCTGCTTGGTGCATATTTTGTGCAGCCACAAAAATATTAGAGTGTGTTAAATTTTCAACTGCAGAACGCAAGTTTATAAATGCAGGTGCAACAATTACTTGTGCAGAAGTTTCTGCTGGAATTTGCGACAACAATTCGTTTAATAGATCCTTAGTATCCGCTGCATTTTTATGCATTTTCCAGTTTCCTGCAACAATCTTTTTTCTCATTTTTGTAGTATTTATATTTGTCTAGTAATTCTATTTTTAATTTTTTAGCTATTATTGCAACTGTTTTAGTGTGCTGTTTATTTTGTCAAAGTCAGTTTCTATAGCGTTGTACAGAACAATTTTTCCTGTTTTATCAATAATAATATATCTCGGAATCCAATTTAGGTCAATCGCCGAACCAAATTCACCTTTCATTCCATCGTTTGCCATATATTGCAAACCATTAAGTTGGTGTTTCTCTATCCCTTCTTTCCATTTATCAGCTGTTTTATCCACCGAAATAAAAACATACGATACGCTAGGATTGTTAGCTTGCAGTTCTTTTATTTTTGGCATTGCTTTTACACAATCACCGCACCATGACGCCCATATCTCGATAACTGTTGTTTTACCTTTTTGATTGTTTAGAATATCCTTGAAAGAAACCTGACTGCCATCTGTGGCTAATAAAGTTTCAGAAAGTGCTTTTTTAGAGAATTCCGTTTTCTGAGCTTGTGTACAAGAAAAAGTTACAATTGCCGCTATTATTAAAGCTAATTTTTTCATTCTATTTTTTTTAATTTTAACAAAGTTAACTAAAGAATTGTAAATTGTTAAACACATTTAATTATTTTAAGAATAAATTCATCAATAGTAATAGGTACATCGATGTAGTTGCTAATAAATTGTAAGAAAGACTGTTAATATTTTAGTTATATGCATAGAAAAAAAGCCTTGTAGAAAAATAATTTTCCGCAAGACTTAGTGCTATTCTACTTGATCTTAAATTCCTAATTATTGTAATTTATGATATAGATTCCTTTTTCTTTATCGACTCCATAAGTATTTTTTTTTATTAAAACACTAAAAAACTAACTCATCAGTATCGTTAAAATGTACTTTTTGTTTTACAGTTCCTTTTTCTAAAATTACAAAACTAGGATTTGCTCTCTCAATTGTTTTTAGCGGAATAGCATCACAGAAATAAAAGTCAAAAGTAACTCCATATTTTTTCTTGATTATAGTAATTTCTTCTGGTGTAGAAGCTGTCATTCCAATTACTTTATAGCCTTTTGCGGTAGCTGTCTTATTAATTTGTTCCATTTTGGCAAGACCTTCAGTATTTGCAAGAGCCAAATCGTAGGCGACAATCATCAATAGCTTAGGCTCTTCTAAAAGTTCTTCTTTGTAGTCAGATCCGTCTTTTTCCATTACAAAGTCATGAATAGGAGGGACGTAACCTTCCGTAATTACTTTATCTTTTCTGTCTACAAATGTTGCTCCTTCTGGAATATTTGCCAAATCTTTCTCGCTAAACTCAGTATCGACTCCATTTACTTTGTAAACAAATATCATGTCGACAACTGATTGTGGCGCTCCAGCTGGAATTTCCATTCCTTTTTGGATATTATTTCCCACTTTAAAAGCACGGAAATCTTTTAACGGTAAGTGGTTTATAACCCAATATCCCATTAAAACACAAAGAAAAATAGTAATTATAAATAGTATATTTTGGATTTTATTGCTAAAAATAGGTTTTACCAATTTCATGTTAATGAAGAGAATCACTATGAAAAACGATAGGACAATATCTTTTGTAAAGGATTGCCAAGGTGTAAGATGCAAAGCATCGCCAAAACAGCCACAATCTTTTACCACATCAAAATAAGCAGAATAAAAGGTTAGGAATGTGAACATAACAATCAAAAGCAGTAGCAGCCAAATCGTCATTTTTGATTTGAAGCCAATTAATAGCATCACGCCCAAAACTACTTCTAGAATAACTATAAATAGCGATAATGCTAGTGAAAATGAAACTAAAAATGGCATATTGAACACGGGCTCGCTAAAATATTCTGCTAATTTATAAGAGAAACCAACAGGATCATTTAATTTAATTAGTCCTGAGATTATAAAAAGAATACCAACAAAGATTCTCGAGAATTGCGTAATGATATTTTTCATTTTTTAAATTTTAAACAAAGATAGTATGAGGTAATTTTATATTTGTTAATGAGTTGTTATTTCTTAAAATCCATCAAAATTAAAGCGAAAATTGAGTAATTTATCATGTCTTGATAATTGGCATCTATTCCCTCTGAAACTATTGTTTTTCCTTTATTATCTTCAATTTGTTTTACACGAAGTAATTTTTGTAAAATTAAATCTGTCAAGGAGCTCACTCGCATTTCTCGCCAAGCTTCACCATAATCATGATTTTTGTTTTCCATTAATTCCTTGGTTACTGCTATTTTTGCATCGTACAATTGAGTTGCTTTTTCAGTATTCAAATCCGGTTGATCCACCACACCTAATTCTAATTGAATCAAAGCCATAATCGAATAGTTGATAATCCCAATGAATTCATCAGTTTCGTCTTCGTCTACTTTTCGAATTTCATTTTCCTGTAAACTTCTAATTCTTTGTGCTTTTATAAAAATCTGATCAGTGAGAGAGGGTAGTCTCAGAATACGCCAAGCAGATCCATAATCTTTCATTTTGTTGATAAAAAGCGAGCGACAAATGCCGACCACGTTATCATATTCTTGTGAAGTATTCTTCATTATTGATGTATATTTGTCTAAAATTGCATCAAAAATAAGGATAATTTTTTTGAAAGCAGAACTTTACCTTTTTAAAACCGAATAGGAATGACAATTAACTGCAAAGGGCAACTTATAGACCTTTCTATGCCAAAAGTAATGGGGATTTTGAACGTAACTCCCGACTCTTTTTTTGATGGAGGATCTTACAAAAATGAAAAAGAATTTTTGGAACGCGCAGAAAAAATGAGCAATGAAGGTGCTACTTTTATTGATGTTGGAGCCTATTCTAGTAAACCAAATGCCCAATTTGTTTCAGAGCAAGAGGAGATCGCGAGAATACTACCTGTTGTAAAGTTGTTGCAAAAAGAATTTCCAGATCTGCTATTGTCGATAGATACTTTTCGGGCCGAAGTAGCTCGTGTGTGTATCGAAAATGGTGCTGTGATGATTAATGATATTTCTGCGGGGAAGTTAGATGATACTATGCTAGAGACTATTGCAAAACACCAAGTTCCGTATTGTATGATGCACATGAAAGGAACACCACAAACCATGCAAACGCATACTCAATATGAAAATATTGTAAAGGAAATGCTGTTCTATTTTTCCGAACGAATTGCTCTGGCAAGAAAGCTTGGGATAAATGATATTATTGTAGATCCTGGTTTTGGTTTTGCTAAAACAGTAGACCAAAATTACGAAGTGATGCAAAAATTAGAACTTTTTCAGATGCTTGATTTGCCTTTGCTGGCTGGCATTTCACGAAAATCAATGATTTATAAAGTTTTAGATATAAATGCTGAAATGGCTTTGAACGGTACAACGGTTCTTAATACCATTGCATTGACAAAGGGAGCCAAAATTCTTAGGGTTCATGATGTGAAAGAAGCGGTAGAATGTGTTCGTTTGTTTAATAAACTGAATTAAAAATTATGAAATATTTATTTGGAATTTGTTTAGCACTGTGTTTATCTTGTGTTAATAAAGAAGAGATCTTGTTGCCAAAAGCAGGTGCAACTGTTGTAAAAGAAGTTACTGATCTATCGCCTATTTATATTTTTTTTAGAGTAAAAGGAAAAGATACTTTAGCTGAAGTAAATCGAAAAAATAGTATAATTACAACCAATTGGATTCTAAATATAGACAAGCGTTTGCCATTACGATTGGTGATTCCAGAAGTAATGAAATTGCAACAAAAAAAGCGTGAGGAGAAAGAACATAGAAACGAATTGGCACTTAATTATTATTCGTATGCCGACACCATTGGCAAAAATCTAGCTTTTTTACCTTTCACGGAAGTGTATTATAAAATGGAGAAACCAACTGTTGGAGTACTGATTTATTTTGCAAAAGACCATTCGATTTCGGTTGATGGAAGACCCGTAAAAAAAGTAGATTTAAGAGATTATCTAAATAATTTCCCGACCGATAAACCTCTTAAATTCATATATTGTTTTGACAAAAATATGGACTACGGAAAGTATCTGCAGAATAAAATTTTCATCACTACTTTAAAATTAACTAAGCCGTTCTTAGATCAGAAAATTGAAGAATTTATTTTTTAAATTGATTACGGGCAACTGAGCACTGTAAACTGCAAATTATTGGTGATGATACGGTTCATTTCGCAAAATTGTGAATCCTCGATACAATTGTTCGATAAAAAATAAACGAACCATTTGGTGTGAGAATGTCATAAGTGACAACGATATTTTACCATTTGCTTTGGCGTAAACAGTATCCGAAAATCCGTAAGGACCGCCAATTACAAAAACCAACGTCTTGACACCTGAGTTCATTTTTTTTTGTAATTCTTCCGAAAAGGCAACGCTAGAGAAGTTTTTTCCATTTTCGTCCAGTAATATAAGTTGGTCAGTTGGAGTAATTTTAGATAAAATAAGTTCTCCTTCTTTTTCTTTTTGCTGACTTTCGGACAGATTTTTTACATTTTTAATGTCTGGAATAATTTCCAGATCGAACTTGATATAAAAAGACAATCGTTTGGTGTAATCATCGATTAAGGTTTGTAATGCTTTGTTATCGGTCTTGCCTATGGCGATTAGTTTGATATTCATTTTTTAAGAAGTTATTTATCTCTTTGTTTTTTTTTGCAGAAAACATCGTAGTTAAATTTGTCCAAATATAATAAAAAGAATAGTTGTTTTAAAAATCGAATAAACCGCGATAAATCACTCGATTTTTAATCAAGTAGCTTTATTGTAATTATCATATCCTTCTGCGCATCAATTTTGCAATCTTCAAATTTTGGTTTAGAAAAGCGTGGTTTGAAATTTTTCGAAAATCCATATGACTCTACGGGTATACCGATAAAATTTAAATTGCATTTATTGTCAGCATTTTTGTCATGATACACTGATATTGCATAATTGTCTTTTGGCACGCCATTCAGTATGAAAATTACAGAGTCATCTGTTACTTTCTTGGTGTAACTTTTATATTCTTTTCCTTTCTCAAGAAATATCTTTGGATCATTAAAAATACCCATTTCTATGTTTCCTTTAATGGCGTGAATATTAGTAATTACAATTTTTAAATCGACCGTATCTGCAGTTTCAGGGCTTCCGTAAAGAATGCCTACTAAGAAAAGAAGGATAATTTTCATAATTTTTTATTTAAATTGTTGAATCGAAATAGTGTTCCATGATTTTCGCATCTTTATTGATATAGGCCGCTAGAGGTTCAGATTGGTTTTGCAAGTATCTCTTGATCGGTTTTTTAAAGATGGAAATAAAAAACTTTTTTAAGGGTGAAACTTTCTTTTTCTCTTGTTCAAAATAACTATTTAAATCATCTTTTCTAAAATGCAAAATAGTATTTAAGACATCACCATCTTCATAATAACCACAGTGGAAATTTTTCTCAGCAAAAGTTTTGGGTGCAAAATCGAGCTTTCCTAACCCAAAAATTTCAAAGGACTTGGCTAAAAAACCTTCGTATACTATTCTGCAATTTGCTCCGCCACCCAAGTTGAAGATTCTCTTTGAGAGTTCCGCTTGTTTCTCAATTGCATTCACAAAAGCTCTTGCTGTATCTTTGGGAGATGCAATTTCTAATGACGTTTTAAGAGGTTGATGAAACATAAGTTTAGAAACTTTGTGCCCGCCCATTATAGCAGCTAATCTGAAGATAGTCCAATCTAATGAAGAGTTTTGAATACTGTCTTCGGCTAAAAGTTTCGTTTTTGCATATTCATCGCCTTCACTAGGAATTAATGGATCATTTACATTTATCATCGGAGTATGCAGTCTGTCTCCATAAACGGATATGGAGGAACTATAAACAAAAAAAACAGAGGGAGAATTCACCTCTAAAAGCTTGATTAAACTTTGTGTTCCAAGGACGTTGACATTATGCGATAACGTAGGATTATCATCTGCTAAAGGGGGTATAATGGCAGCAAGATGTATAACTACATCTTGATTATAAGATACCTTAATTAAGTCACTCTCCGTATTAATATTTCCGTATACAATAGTGATTTCATTTTCGAAAGGTTTGAATTTTTTTATTGTTTTAGATGATTGCACGTCAAAAACTGTTATTTCATACTTCTTTCTTAATTCGTATAATTGTTTTAAAACTTCAAATCCAACGGTACCAGAAGCACCTGTTAAAACTATTTTTTTCCTCGTTTCCAATATTTTGTTTTTAATGTGATTAATCATGTTGATGAAGCCATAAATTTTAGACAGTTTAAGAAACTAAATAGTTTTTTAATTGACAATTGTAGCTTGAAAACAGTTAGTTTCTGGCGTTATAAAACAAAATTACGGTATATCAGAATTGCAGAGTAATAAAAACACCTTTGCTTTTCTTTCGTAAATTGCATTTTGCAAAGCTGAAATAAAGAGAATAATGTGATTTCTGTTGGTCTGTATGCTATTTTTCATTTTTAAATTTACGAAAACGAATCATACGACACTTTCTTTTAACAGATATTTAATGTTACCAGTTAACTATTTTGGGGTAGTACAGTAATTATTTCAACTCTAGATTCTAGGGAAATAGAGAAACTGTTGCTGTAATTTTTAGAAAATTATTTTTGAGGAAGATGCAATGAGAACAGTATTTTATTTTGCATGGAGGTACTTATTTTAAAAAATACGATCCTTAAACAACAGCTTTATTTTAAATGAAACGTACTGTTTAGTATGTTTGTAATTTCTCTATTAATTTTGAAGTTGTTTCGTCTGATGAAATACCGTAACCATTCACCAATGTCCCTTTTATGTCAAACTTTGCCGAAGAAATAGCATACAAGATAGATTGGTCATCAGGATTAGACTCACCCTCAAAACGATACACTTTATCAATTTGAAAATCTTCTGGTGACAGTATAGCATCAAATTGATGACAAACTAAACATTCTTCTTTAACATTAAAATCGTGAATATAGCCAAACTTGATTAGGCCATTTATGGTTTCGGATAGTGTTCCAAAACTTTCTTTTAGAGAATCTTCATTGATTTTCATGAGTACGCATTTAATTAATTAATAATTGACCCTCAAATTTGAGGTTCGGTATAAAGATATACAATTAGCCTAAGTATAACAATTAGAAAAGATATTAAATTGAATTCTAAATGTTTATTTAATTACATTAAAGTGATGGCTTATACGCTGATTCTTTATTTCTTATTTTTAATGTTTTATAATTAAATCAATTAACGTTCCTGAAAGTTTTACAGTGAGCATAAACGTAATCATTCCTAGGAAATAAGAAGCTAAGGCTTTAGCATAACTTCCTATTTTTTTCTTGTCAAAAAATTGTCCAATGGCCCAACCACTATACGTTATTCCTACAACACCTGCAATTTTCATTAAATCAAAATGAGTTAAACCTTGCAAGATTGCAAAGAAAGCATAGAACAACATTCCCATTCCCATTATAAAACATAGAAGAATTAGAATCTCCCAAAAATTATAATCATATTTTTTAAAAAACAATTTTGTCCACAATGCAATAAATACACCCATAATTATATTTGCATATCCATAATTGCCTTGCACCCATTTTAGAATATGCCCTGCCGTAGAATTTTCTCTTTCTGTATAGTTTACATATTCGTCTTCAATATTAAAAAAATGGCTTGCAACTGAATAAATCAATGACGTTACAATTATGAAAATGATTGGCTTTACAAGACGGTTTCTGTTCTCGGATACAAAATTTCTAATGTTTTCGCCAGGTCTTATCAGTAATTCTCGAATAGTATATAAGATTCCCTTTTCAAAATGTAGAACATGTTCTATTTCGTGAATAATGTAATGCCCATCTATTCTTGTAAGTTTCGCAGATTGTCCGCAGTTCGGACAATACTTTTCAGTTATTTGGTGGTCACAATTTCCGCAATTTGTCATTTCTTATTTTCTGATTTTTAGGTTACCGGTTTTTTTTAATACTAAGTTTTATTCTGTTAAAGTACAGTTTTCATTTTAACCCCAAAAACAACCGTGTTTGTCTTCTTCTATTATTTTTACAAACTCCTTTAAATTTTTAACTTTTGGATTTGGTTTATAAGGATGCCACTTCATATCAGACATAAACCAAAACACTTTCCATTCATTATCCTTTTTAACGAACGTTGCTTTTGCTATATTACATTCTATTTTTTCTGTTGGATCAGTCCAATTTGGACGGATTTCAAAAACAATAATACTTTGTTCTTCGATTTTATAATTCAAATCCAATTCATTTCTAATTTCCTCTGGAGGACGAGAATTAATTAAGTAACCTTCCATTACTTCTATAATTTCTATTTCATTTTCAAATACTAATGCCATGATCGTGTAATTCTAGTTTTATGTTTTTTCAAATGTATACTATTTATTACATAAAGTATCAAGAGTCTTTTTGATTTATTAAATTTTTAAAAAATGATTTTCCATTTTAATATCTTATAAATTTAGGAAGAATGCAGTTATTCTTTTTTTGTAAAGCTTATAACAAGTGCTGATAATACAAATGCTACTTGTTTTTATCTGTTCAACTTTTAGAGAAGTAACTTCCGAAATGTCATATTGTCATATTATTTTGCGCCAATTTTACCCATAAACTGACAATTGAAAGGTTTTTTTGTCTTGGCACAAAGATTGACTATTGCAACTCGAGCCGTTAAAATAAGTATACAATAAAAATTAAATATATTAAAAATGGGTAAAATAATCGGAATTGATTTAGGTACTACAAACTCTTGTGTTTCTGTAATGGAAGGTAATGAAGCAGTTGTTATTCCTAACGCTGAAGGAAAAAGAACGACACCATCTATCATCGCTTTTGTTGAAGGCGGAGAAATTAAAGTAGGAGATCCTGCTAAAAGACAAGCAGTAACTAATCCAACTAAGACTATCGCTTCTATCAAACGTTTTATGGGACACACTTTTGCCGAAACTACAAATGAAGCAAAAAGAGTATCATACAAAGTAGTAAAAGGAGACAACAATACACCACGTGTTGACATCGATGGTCGTTTGTACTCTGCTCAAGAATTGTCAGCTATGACACTTCAAAAAATGAAAAAAACAGCTGAAGACTATTTAGGTCAAACAGTTACTGAAGCAGTTATTACTGTTCCTGCTTACTTTAATGATGCACAACGTCAAGCTACAAAAGAAGCTGGTGAAATTGCAGGTCTTAAAGTTATGCGTATCATCAATGAGCCAACTGCAGCTGCGCTTGCTTACGGATTAGATAAAAAAGGAACGGATCAAAAAATTGCGGTTTACGATTTAGGTGGAGGTACATTTGATATCTCTGTTCTTGAATTAGGAGACGGAGTTTTCGAAGTATTATCTACAAATGGAGATACTCACTTAGGTGGAGATGATTTTGACCACGAAATTATTGACTGGTTAGCTGATGACTTCTTAAAAGAAGAAGGTATTGATTTACGTCTTGATCCAATGTCTTTGCAACGTTTGAAAGAAGCTGCTGAAAAAGCTAAAATTGAATTGTCATCTTCTGCTGAAACTGAAATCAACTTACCTTACGTAACTGCTACAGCTTCAGGACCAAAACACTTAGTTAAAAAATTAACTAGAGCTCAATTTGAAAAATTGACTGATTCTTTAGTAAAACGTTCTATGGAGCCAGTTGCTAAAGCGTTAAAAGATGCAGGTTTAACTATAAAAGATATTGACGAAGTTATTCTTGTTGGAGGTTCTACTCGTATGCCAAGAATTGCTGAAGAAGTTGAGAAATTCTTTGGTAAAAAAGCGTCTAAAGGAGTTAACCCTGATGAGGTTGTTGCAATTGGAGCAGCTATTCAAGGTGGAGTTCTTTCTGGAGATGTAAAAGATGTATTGTTACTTGACGTTACACCTTTATCTTTAGGTATCGAAACTATGGGTGGAGTGATGACTACATTAATTGAGTCTAATACTACTATTCCAACTAAGAAATCTCAAGTTTTCTCTACTGCTGCTGATTCTCAACCAACTGTTGAACTACACGTTCTTCAAGGAGCTAGAGCAATGGCTGCTGATAACAAAACGATTGGTCGTTTTAACTTAGATGGTATTCCACCAGCACCAAGAGGTGTTCCACAAATTGAAGTTACTTTTGATATTGATGCTAATGGTATCATCAAAGTTTCTGCAACTGATAAAGGAACTGGTAAATCTCACGATATTCGTATCGAAGCTTCTTCTGGATTAACTTCTGAAGAAATCGAAAGAATGAAACAAGATGCTGAAGCAAACGCTGAATCTGACAAAATCGCAAGATCTAGAGCAGAAAAATTAAACGAAGCGGATGGAATGATCTTCCAAACTGAAACTCAATTAAAAGAACTTGGTTCTAAATTAGCTGATGATCATAAAGTGGCTGTAGAATATGCATTAACAGAATTGAGAATGGCGCACCAATCTCAAGATATTCCTGCAATTCAAACAGCGTTGGATAACATCAACGCAGCTTGGAAAACAGCTACTGAAGCAATGTACGCTCAAGGAGAACAAGGTCAACAAGCTTCTGAGCCACAAGCTCAACAAGAGCAAGGAGACAATGTTGAAGACGTTGAATTCGAAGAAGTAAAATAAGTACTAAGATTTTAGTATTAAGTATTAAGAAAAACCGAGTCAGCAATGTCTCGGTTTTTTTTTGTATATTTTTGTAATTAGTTAGGAATAAATGGTTTAAGTTATTTATTTTTTAAAAGCAAAATTTTTCTTTTTTATTAAGTTTTTTAGTGTTTATTTTGAATAAAATTAAAGAAGAATTAACTATGAAAAGAATTTTAGGTATTGGATTACTGTTATTGTCTATTTTATTTGTTGGATGTAGTAGCAATGATGATGATAATAAAGATAACAATGAAAGCAACTCAGTTACAGCAACGATTGATGGGGTTAATTGGAAATCTACAAAGATTAATAGTGTCACTTTAATCAAAGTTACGAGTTCAAATGCTCAGCGTTTCGATATAAGTGTTCAGGATGATTCACAATTATTTTCATTGGCATGCGAAAGTAAGTTAACAAATAATGATGCAATGCCATTAAAAGAGTATATTTTTGATGAGGATAGGGATGATTCTGATGCATTATTTATAAATACGTATTTGATAGATGGAAATAGTTATACAGAACATTTTCCTAAATTAGGAAAATTGAAGATTACTGCAATGAATAGTGAGAAGAAAACAGTATCAGGAACATTTAGTTTTAGAGCTGAAAAAGTAGGGGTATTACAAACAAAAATTGTAACTCCTGATGTTGTTGAAGTGACAAATGGAGTTTTTAATAATTTACCTTATACAGTAATTACAACACCGTAATCGAAACTAATATTTTGAAAAACCGAGTCAGCAATGGCTCGGTTTTTTTATGTTCAATAAGTATCTATTTTAGAAGTTCTAAGTGTCATTCTTTTAAAATAAGCTTTAATGAGTTTTCCTGTCAAAGTGTTAAATGCAATTTCATTTTTGGAATCTTTTTCGTAATATTACTATATGAAAATATTGGAATGAGAAAGATCAAATACAAGAAAGGAAGAAAGATTCAGCAAGGTACTTTAGAGTATACCGGAAAGCACACCGATTTTGATTCGCAAATGCAACTTTTTGTATACAATGACGCAGAAGTTACTGAATATGAGAACTTATCACTATCGGCTTTAGAAAGTTGTTTTGATTATTCTAAAAATAATTGGCTGAATATCCATGGTCTTAGCAATGTTGAATTGATAAAAACCGTAGGATCTCATTTTAAAATTGATAATTTTTTATTAGCCGATATTTTAAATACTACCAAAAGAACAAAGGTTGAAGAGCAACAAGATCTTTTGTTTTTCAATATAAAGTCAATTTTGCCTTCTGAGTATTCAGATAGTATAACTGTCGAGCAAATAAGTTTTGTTCTAAAGGAAGGAATTTTGATCTCTTTTCAAGAAAAACGAAGTGATTTTTTTACGCATATTCGAGAGCGACTTCGCACACATGCTGGAATTGTAAGATCTAGAAAGGTAGATTATTTACTGTATACATTATTAGATGCTATTATTGAAAACTTTTATATTACTATCGAGAATGAAGAGAATAAAATAGAACACCTTATTAGTATTATCAAAAAAGGAGCTAATCCTATTATCTTAGAAAAGATCGAGGAGCATCGAGACAATTTTAATTTCTTAAAAAGATCCATTATTCCACTTCGGGACTCTTTGTATGATTTAAAAAGTATCAAAGAGGACAATATGTTTAACGGCGTTGAGAAGGACTCCTTTAGCTTTTTTTCCCGTTTGCATCAAAAATGTTTGGAACTTTTAGAACAAATAGATTCTGATATGAGCTCACTCGAAAGTGCATCTAGTTTTTATTTTTCAGAGCAAAGCAGGAAAATGAATGAGATCATGAAAACTTTAACCATTATCTCGGTTATATTTATACCGCTCACCTTTATCGTAGGAGTGTATGGAATGAATTTTGACAATATGCCGGAATTAAAATTGCAAAATGGCTATTATATCGTAATTGGCGCTATGTTTTTAGTGGTAGTAGGAATGATAATATATTTCAAGAAGCGCAATTGGTTTTAATTTAGTGACATTGATCACTCTCTATAATTTAAAACTGATTTTGGTCATACTTACATGGGAATTTAATGTTTAATTTTGTAAAATACTCATAAAGAATAATTTTTTAAAAACAGAGAAATGAAGAAAGCAATTTATATCGCAACTATTGAAGAAAATTGCGGTAAAACGATAATTACTTTAGGGTTGCTAAGAATGTTGTTAGGAAAAACTGCAAAAGTGGGTTATTTTAGGCCTATAATTGAGGATTATGGAGAAGGAAAAAAGGATACGCATGTCGAGATGGTTATGTCCTATTTTGATTTAGATATCCCTTATGAAGATGCATATGCTATAACAAAAAGCAAACTCATCAAGAAAAAAAATAAAGGAAAATTAGGAGAAGTTGTTGATTTAATAATTTCAAAATATAAAAAATTAGAAGATCGATTTGATTTTATTTTGGTCGAAGGAACTAGTTTTTCAGGAGAAGGAACCGTCATAGAATTGGATGTAAACGTTTTAATTGCTAAAAACCTAGGAATCCCAACCATAATAGTTGGCTCAGGAGAAGGTAAAACATTAGATGAGTTAATTGATAATCTAAATTTAGCCTATAATTCATTTAAATATAAAGATGTAGAAGTTTTGGCTGTAATCGCCAATAAAGTACAACCAGAAAATATTGAGTTGGTAACCACAAGTTTACAAAAGAGTTTACCATCGTCGGTTCTCGTCAATTCAATACCTTTAATTAGTAGTTTAAACAATCCTACGATTTTGGAGATAGTAGAAGCTTTAGATGCTAAGATACTGTTTGGTCATGATTCATTAAACAATCAAATAGGAAGTTACAGTATCGGTGCCATGCAATTGTGTAATTATTTGTTGCATCTAAAAGAAAATAGTCTTGTTATTACTCCAGGTGATAGAGCTGATATTATTCTAGGTGCATTACAAGCTAATGAATCGGTTAATTATCCATCGGTTTCTGGAATTGTCCTAACGGGAAATATTTTGCCGGAATTAAGTATCATGAAATTAATAGAAGGTCTTTCTTCTATTGTCCCCATTATTACTGTTGAAGGAGGAACCTATAATATCGCCAATCATATTGGTAAAATTAGATCAAAAATTCATCCAAATAATTTTCAAAAAATTGAAACTTCAATTAATACATTCGATAAATATGTAGATATGGATGTTTTACTTGATAAATTTAATTCTTTTGAATCAGAAGGAATGACTCCAAAAATGTTTCAATATAACCTGGTAAAACGCGCTAAGACACATAGAAAACACATAGTGTTGCCAGAAGGTAATGACGATCGTATTATAGTTGCAGCCGCTCGATTACAAGCGATGGATGTCGTTGATTTATCGATTATTGGAAATAAAAAACATATTGAAAATAAGATTGTAGAACTAGGACTTGAAATTGATTTAACAAAAATCCCTATCATAAATCCTAAAGAGTCAGAACAATATGAGGATTATGTGAATACGTATTACGAATTGCGAAAAGCCAAAAATGTCACGCTCGGGATGGCAAGAGATTTAATGGAGGATGTTTCGTATTATGGTACTATGATGGTGTACAAAGGACATGCAGACGGTATGGTTTCTGGTGCTGCACATACTACACAACACACCATTATACCTGCACTGCAATTTATTAAAACCAAACCAAATTCGTCTGTAGTTTCTTCTGTGTTTTTCATGTGCCTAGAAGATCGTGTTTCTATTTTTGGAGACTGCGCTATCAACCCAAATCCTACTGCAGAGCAATTAGCAGAAATAGCTATCTCATCTGCTGAGACTAGTTTGGCATTCGGAATTGAGCCAAAAATTGCCATGTTATCCTATTCTTCTGGTTCATCAGGAAAAGGAGATGAGGTAGAAAAAGTAAGAGCAGCAACCGAAATAGTAAAACAGAAACGACCCGATCTTAAAATTGAAGGCCCCATTCAATACGACGCAGCTGTTGATTATGAGGTTGGACAAAGCAAAATGCCAAACTCTCAAGTTGCCGGCCATGCAAGTGTTTTAATCTTTCCTGATTTAAATACAGGAAATAATACGTACAAAGCCGTTCAGAGAGAAACGGGAGCATTGGCAATTGGTCCAATGTTGCAAGGATTAAATAAACCAGTAAATGATTTAAGTCGTGGTTGTACCATTGATGATATTATAAATACGGTGGTTATTACCGCCATTCAAGCACAAGGATTTTAATAAAAAAAGTTGTTGCGTACAAAGTTGCTGAGTTTCTAAGCTTTCCTTTCGAAGAAAATCATTAAAAAACTTAGTTTCTTAGAAACTTAGCATCTCACAAACTTAAAAAAAGACAAAAAATGAAAATAGTTATTATAAACGCGGGAAGCTCTTCTATAAAATACCAGTTAATAGAAATGCCAGCTGCCGAAGTCATTTGTACGGGGATGATTGATAGAATTGGTTTAGAAGCTTCTAATTTAACCTATAAAACTAATTCTGTTTCGTTAGAAGAAACACTGCCAATTCCAAATCATAAAATTGGGCTTAAAAAAATTGCTGAATTATTAATGGATGATGAAAAAGGAGTTATAAAAAGTACTAACGAAATTGAAGCTGTAGGACATAGAGTGGTGCATGGAGGTGCAAGTTTTTCGGACACCGTTCTTATTACTAAAGAAGTAAAAGAAAAAATAAAGCAACTTTTCGAATTAGCACCTTTGCATAATCCTGCTAATTTAGAGGGCATCGTTGTGGCAGAAGAAGTATTCTCCTCTGCAAAACAAATAGCTGTTTTTGATACTGCTTTTCATCAAACAATGCCTGAGGTAGCGTATAAATATGCGATTCCAAATTACTTATTGACCGAAAATAAAATTAGAGCCTACGGTTTTCACGGAACTTCTCATAAATACGTTTCCGAAAAAGCTATAGAATATCTAAAATCAATCGATAAGCCATACCAGAATATAATCACTATACATTTAGGAAACGGCTGTAGTATTACTGCTGTAAAACACGGAAGAAGCATCGATACTTCCATGGGGTTTTCTCCAAATAGTGGACTTGTCATGGGAACTAGAAGTGGAGATATTGATCCTTCCGTGATTTTTTATTTAGCAAAAACGTTGGGTTATAGTATAGATGATACAAATACTTTACTGCAGAAACAAAGCGGAATGCTTGGGCTTACTGGTTACAGTGATTTAAGAGATATTGAATCGCATGCTGCTGAAGGAAATGCAGCTTGTCAACTGGCTTTGGCTATTAATGCGTATCGTATCAAAAAATATATTGGTGCATATACAGCTGCTTTAAACGGTTTAGATGCGATTATTTTCACTGCTGGAATAGGTGAGAACTCAGATTATATTAGGAGATTAGTTTGTACCGATATGGACTTTTTTGGAATTAAAGTAGATGATTCGAAAAATAACGTTCGTTCGAAAGAAATGCGAGAAATAAATACGGCAGAATCTAAAACAAAAATTTTAGTAATTCCTACTAATGAAGAACTAGAAATAGCAAATCAAGTTTATGAATTGCTTTTAAATTAAAAATAAAACAACGTCAAAAAAAGCTTCTGTATGCAGAGGCTTTTTTTGTGTTTTATATTGGCTAATTGTAATTATATTTGATAAAAACTTCCCATTTTGAAAATTAAAGTGCTTTCTATATTCTATTTCGTAATTATTTCTTTGCAACTTTCCGCACAGGAATTACTTCCTTTTGTCGAAAATTATAGCAAAGTAAACTATCAAGGTGACAATCAGATTTGGAGTTTGACGCAAGGGAAGGATAATGCTATGTATTTTGCAAATAACCACTATTTACTGCGATATGATGGCGTAAAGTGGGAAAAAAACATGTTACCTAATAAAACAATTATTCGTTCTGTAATGCAAGTCGGAGAACGTATTTATTCTGGCTCTTACAAAGAATTTGGTTATTGGTTGCGAAGGGGAGGTGCGATGAAATATGTCTCTATAACAAGCTCTAAAAGTATTTTTAAAGAAAAAGAAAACGAAGAAATTTGGAAGATTTTTAAGTTTAATTCTAAGATTTATTTTCAATCTTTCAATGCATTATATATCTATGATGGTGTAAAGATCAGGAAAATTAAATTTCCATTTTTAATATCCTATTGCTTTGTGGTAAGCAATCAACTTTTGGTTGCTTCTGTCGAGAAAGGAGTTTTTAAACTAATGGAATCTAAGTTTGTTCCGGTAAAAGGTTGGGATGTTTTAGAAAATTCAGTAATTCATTCCATTCAGCAATTTCAAAATGAAATATTTGTTTTCACTAAAAAAAATGGTGTTTTTATCGAGCAAAATGGAGTGCTGAAGCCATGGAATTCTCCGTTGAACGAAACGCTAAAAACGGCTATAATCAATGATGCTCAATTTATAAAAAACAATAAATTAGTAATAGGAACCGCTAGTAAAGGTGCCTATATATATAATTTAAATGATGACACTTTTATTGATATCAATCGTAATAATGTGTTAGAAAACAATTCTGTTTTAACCATCAATCAAGACAAAGAAAATAATTTGTGGTTGGGACTCGATAACGGAATTGCTTTTGTAGAAGTAAGTTCGAACATTTCGATTTTTTATGATAATTCTGGTACATTGGGTTCGGTTTATTCGGTTGCAACGGTCAATAATGGCTACATAATGGCTTCTAATCATGGCGTTTTTAAATACGTCAATAACTCGTTTTCTTTAATTCCTACTACTCAAGGTCAGGCTTGGAACATCAGTAAGATTGGTAATCGCTATCTTATTGGCCACAATGAAGGTAATTTTTTGTACCGCCAAGGTAATTTCTCTAAATTAAATAGTGTAAATGGAGGTTGGAATTTAACCAAGAGCATGATAAATAATACCTATTTGCAAGCTACATTTAGCGGTATTGTGCTTTATCCTAATGCTAATAATTTATCGGAAAGTAAAGTTGTACAATTAGTATTAAAGCCGATACGACAAGTTTCTCAAAATAGAAAAAATGAGCTATGGGCGGCAGATAATTATAAAGGTTTATATCGAATAACGCTAGATGATTTGTATAATACGGTAAAAGTGGAGAACGTCACTGATCAGAGTAAATTTGTAAATGATTTTGGAGTCAAAATTTTCGAGTTTAGAAATGACATTCTTTTCTTAATCGATAATTCTTGGTACACGTACAATTCTATAACCAATAAGCTAGAAAAAAATGCATTATTTAATGAGAATTTCAAAGATGTATCTGATGTAATTGCGATCGATGAAGGTCATTTTTTAGTTTTAAAAGGAGGTCTTTTGTATGCAATTTATGCCAACAAAAATAAATTTATTTGGAACAGCATTCAAGAGAAGTACTATAGAGGAAAGATTATTAACGATTATATAAAAATTTTTAAAACTGGCAAACAATATTTACTGAATCTCGATGATGGATTTATTTCATTTCAATTAAATTTTGAAAATTCAAAACATAAAAATTTAAAGATTGAAGCCTTTAACAATGGTAAACTGGTTGAAAACAATTCGGATATAAAACACAACTCGGAATTAAAAATTTATATAAGTACTGGTGTATTTGGAATCTCAAAGCCAAATTTATTTTATAAAATAGATCAAGGTAAAGTTTTTGTTCCATTAGAAAAAGGACTACTTATTTTAAATAATCTAAATAGTGGTTCACATGATTTGTCCATTTATTACCATGACGGTTTGAATTACAAATTAGCCTCTCATTTTGACTTTAATGTAAACAAGCCATGGTACTTTTCTTTTTGGATGATTCTCTTGTATGTTGCTTTAATTGGTTTCTTTTCGTTTTTGTATTACAAATGGAATAAAATTAAATATCTTCAAAATCTTGCATTGCAAGAAGAAGAGCTGAAACATCAAAATAAAATTATAGCGATTGAGCTTAAAGCGGAGAATGAGTTAAACAGCCAAGAATATGAGAAGCATATTTTAGAATTGAATTTAAAAACCAAAGCATCAGAAGTAGCGGGAAAATCACTTTCTATCGCTAAACAAAGCGAAATGATTGAGAACATAAGACGAATTTTAGATTCTGAAACTGATTTCAATAAACTAAAAAATGAAATTAATAAAGCCATAAAAATTAATGCTGTTAATAAGCACGAATGGGAAACATTTGAAACCAATTTGAATCAAATAAATAATCAGTTTATTGTTAGCCTTTCCAAAAAATATCCCAATTTAACTTCAAAGGATATTAAGCTTTGTATTTACTTAAAAATGAATCTTTCCTCCAAAGAGATCGCACCGATGATGAATATTTCCTTTAGAGGAGTAGAATTACATAGGTATCGTTTAAGAAAAAAATTAAGCTTAATACAAGATGAATCGCTTGCTAAATTTTTATCAAACCTAGAATAGCAGCATTGTTTTGTTAATTATGTTATTTTAACATAATTTTTTAATTATCATCTAGTACATCATTACTACATCATGTCATTAAAAAGACGCTAGTGGCATGTCTTATAATTTGGTTATAACGCTGATATAATGTTTTATAATAGATAAGTGATGTAGTTTTGTAGTAGTTCTATCTGAGTAACTACAACGATGTAATTGACTAAATTAGCTTCATTGAATTTAACAAATCATTTATATATGAGAAATTTCATTTTTAGCTTATTAGCACTTATCCTCATACCGGCCTATATGTCTGGTCAGGAAATTAACGGTAAAGTAACCGATAGTAACGGAGTAGGAATTCCAGGTGCTATTGTAGTTGCTATAAATTCTAACAATTCTGCAGAAGCAGATTTTGATGGAAACTTTAGTATTAAAGCCCAAGTAGGAGAAGTATTGAAATTTAGCATGTTAGGTTTTGACTCAGTTTCAGTTCCAGCGAGTGCACCGCTTATGACAGTAAAGTTGAATGAATCTCAAGCAAACACACTCAAAGAAGTGGTGGTAATTGGTTACGGTACAGCAAAAAAACGAGATCTGACGGGATCTATAGTGAAGGTACAAGGAAAGGAAATTGCCGATAAACCAAATCCTAATCCAATTGTGTCTGTACAGGGAAAAGTTGCGGGACTTTCAATTGTGAACTCTGGTAAACCAGGAGAAGATCCGGATGTTAGAATCCGAGGGACAGTTAGTAGGTACCAAACCAAGCCTTTATATGTAGTGGACGGAATTTTTTGTGATGATATTAAGTTTATGAATGCTTCAGATATTGAATCGATGGAGATATTGAAAGACGCTTCTTCATTAGCTATTTTTGGTGTTCGTGGTGCGAATGGTGTAATTATAATTACTTCTAAAAGAGCAAAAAATGGTAAAACTGCTATAAATTTTAATACTTCCATTGGATTCAAAAGTATTGTCAACACACCTTCATTAACAAATGGTGAACAGTTTAAAACATTATATGATGAGCAAAGAAGTAATCAAGGACTTGCTCCCTATTCCTATTATAATAAATTTAATGCTAACACGAACTGGATTGACGAAATCAAGAATGAAAGCGCTACAGTTGTAACTAATAATTTAAGTATTTCTAATGGAACAGATAAAAATAAGTTCTATTTAGGAGTTGGTTATATTCAAGACGACGGAGTAATTGATTACGAGAAATATAAAAAATTTACTTTCAATTTAAATAATGAAGTACAACTTAGTGAGTCTATAAAAGTTGGCGTTGGTATGAACGGATATACTTCTTCTCTTCCTCAACTGCATAATTTTGAAAGTTCTTTAAGAGCAACTCCAATTGTTACACCAAGAAATGCTGCAGGAATGTTTAATCAATTGCCTTTAGAAATTGGTGCAGCACAAATTGGTAATCCTCTTGCCGATGTTGAAGGAAAGAAATACACTCAGTTAAATGAAGAATCGAAATTTATTGCAAATGTATTTTTAGAAATAAAAATTGTTGAAGGTTTAAAATTTAGAGGTTCTTACTTATCTGATATGAGTAATAGTAAAGGAAGAGGGTATAATCCCGTTTTTGATGTCAATGTAAGTGAAACTGATGAAGTTACATCATTTGGAAGTAATACGCGAACAAGTGTTAATGAATTTAAAAATGATTTTAAAAAAACACAGCAGGATTATAATTTAACTTACAATAAATCTTTTGGTAAACATGAAGTCACGTTACTTGCTGGTTACAATCGGTTAGATGAAAATTATGAAGGATTGAGCGGCACTGTTAATCAATTTGTAAATGGTGAACCTATACCTTACGACAAAAGATGGTGGTATGTAAATGTTTATCCTTACGGAGATCCTACAACTCGCTTTGCTAATTCGGATCAATGGGATAGAGCAAACGTATCTTACTTGGGTCGTATTTTATACAATTATGATGGTAAATATATTTTAAATGCTTCCTATCGTCGTGACGGTTCATCAGAATTAAGTGCTGCAAATCGTTTTCAAAATTTCTGGTCTCTTGGAGGGGCATGGGATATTGTAAAAGAAGGTTTTATGAAAGATCAAAACATATTTGATCAATTAAAAGTGAAAGGTTCTTATGGAGTATTAGGAAATCAATATTCATCAATACATTATCCGGCTTATCCGGCTTATACTACAGGAAACTCAGCAATATTTGGAGAATCAGTAGTTCCAGCCTATGTTTTAGCCTATCGTAATAATCCCAATTTGCAATGGGAAACAGTAACATCCTATGAAGCCGGTATTGAAATGAATGTTTTAAATAACAAATTACGTTTCGAAACTGCTTATTTTAACAAATCGACCAAAGATTTATTAACTTTTGTCGAACTAGGAAGTGAAAAATTTTATACCAATGCAGGAGAAATTGAAAACAAAGGATTTGAGTTTACAGCTTCATGGACTGATAAGTTAAGTGATAATTTTAGTTATTCGATCAGCGGAAATGCAACTACCTTAAAAAATGTGGTAAAATCAGTTTATGAATCAGGTTTTCAGGTATTTGATGGACCTTCTATTTTAACGGCTGGTTCACCAATAGGTTCGTTTTACGGATATGTTGTAGAGGGAGTTTATCAGTCTTATGCTGATGTTTTAAATTCTGCGCCAAGCTCATTAGGCGATTATGGTCCTGGAGATTTTAAATATAAAGATGTGAATGGCGATGGAAAAATTACCACCGATGACAGAACAATAATTGGAAACCCAACTCCAGATGTGATGTATGGTTTTTCATTAAATGCAACGTTCAAACAAGTATCTCTGTCTGTCGATTTTCAAGGTGTTTACGGAAATGAAATTTATAGAGATTGGGGAAATGGTTCAACCTTTGCTCAATTCAATTATAGAAGCGAAAGATTGGATAGATGGACAGGAGCTGGAACCTCAAATTGGGAACCAAGGCTTAATGATGGTTCGGGTTATAATAAATTGGCTTCAACTTACATGATTGAAGATGGAAGCTACATTAGACTGAGAAACGTTCAGCTGGCTTACGATTTTGATTCAAAATTTTTAGCAAAAACATTTATTCAAAGTTTTAGAATTTATTTAAATGCTCAAAACCCAATAACATGGGCACATAATTCAGGATTTACTCCAGAAGCGGGTGGTTCGCCAATTTCTTTTGGAAAAGACACGGGAGGATATCCTTTACCAGCAGTTACCTCTATTGGTTTAAATGCAACTTTTTAATATAAATAAACTTGAATAAAATGAGAAATATTAAATCTATATTATATATATCATTATTGGTTGTCGTTTCAATGCCAACTTTAAACTCTTGTAATGATGACAGTTTTTTAGATAGAAAACCATTGGGAACAGCAGTAGAAGGTGATTTGCCAGCAGGAGGTTTTGAAGAAAAAGCCTTTGGTTTATATGGGAAAATGAGAACACAAGCAGGGATTAGTGATTGGGATCGTTACTGGTTTCAAAACATTAGGTCTGAAGATGCTCAAAAAGGCAGTACTGCTGGGGATGCGGCGGCTAGAGGAAACATAATGGATGGATTTGTCTATTCTACGACAGAGTTTTCATCAAATTGGGACGGACATTTTAGTTTGATCTATGCTTGTAATGATTTAATTTCTGATGTTGATGAATCTGGAAAAACAGATTCAGGTAGCATTATAAATAAAGCCGAAGCAATGGCCTTAAGAGGATTTTCCTATTTTGAATTACGCAGAGATTATGGAGAAGTTCCTGTTGTTTTAAAAAGAATTATTTCGCCTAGTGACGGTATAAAAGCTAAATCGACCATTGCAGAAGTAGATGCACAAATAATAAGTGATCTCGAATTTGCTGCTGACAAATTACCAATGAACTGGCCTGCCTACCTTGGTAGAGCGACAAGCGGTTTTGCTAATTCGATTCTGGCTAAATTATATTTGTATCAGGGAAATTGGGCGAAAAGCTTAGAAAAATCGGAACTAGTTATTAATTCAGGTCAATATGCATTGTTTAATTCTTACGAAAATTTATTTAAAGAACAAGGAGATAATACTAGTGAATCTATTTTTGAGGTTCAGTTCCTTAGACAAGCCTCTGTAGATTATTCTAACAACTACTTTGAATCTCAAGGGATTCGTGGTTCTGGAGCTTGGGATTTAGGTTGGGGATTTAATGTACCTACACAAAATCTAGTGGATGCCTACGAAGTTGGAGACCCTCGTGAAAAGGCTACAATTTTAATGGAAGGTCAAGACGATGGATATGGAAATATTATCCCAATGGGTCTTGCTCAGCCGTATTGGAATAAAAAAGCCTATTCTACACCAAGTTACAGAGCGCTTCAGGGCACTGGAAAAAATCAATGGTTTAATGTTAAAATTATACGTTATGCTGATGTGCTTTTAATGGCTGCGGAGGCTGCAAACGAGTTAGGCAATACTGCAAAAGCTGCAGACTATGCTAATCTCGTTCGTGCCAGAGCAAGAGGAAATAATCAAGGAGTCCTTGCAGATTTGCCAGCTGATGCTACTTTAAAAAGGGCTATTAAACACGAAAGAAGAATAGAATTTGCAATGGAAGGAGAAAGATTTTATGACCTAGTTCGATGGGGAGATGCTCCAACTGTTTTAGGTAGTTTAGGCTATCAAGAAAAAAACAAATATTATCCTATTCCGCAAACTGCCATTGATCAATCCGGTGGTGTTTTAATTCAAAATCCTAATTATTAATAACGATTCCATTTTAAAAATGTAAATATGATGAATATCAATATAACAATGATTAAGAAAGTTTTCGGGATAATAATTATTTCGATTCTGTTTGTAAGCTGTCAAGAGATGGATAGACCTGGATTAGGAGATTATGCTAAAGATCAAAATCCTGTGGGAGGTGCTTTAAAATTTAACGTTCCTTTTGATGATAATACAGTTGATCCATTGAAATTCGCCGTGGATAATATTCGCGCAAAATTTCCTTCCGACGATCCATTTTCACAAATTATTGGAGTGAATGGAAAAGGAGCACAAGGACCTACAGATCATACACAAAAATATATCGCGTATTCTAAGCCTAATGATTTTGCAGCAACTGCAAAAAGTTTTACGATTTCTTTCTGGGAAAAACATGATGGGCCTACAAAAGGTGCCGAATACCCATTTAGTCTTCCTTCTTCGAACGGACATTGGTCTGGGGGCACAATGATGCTAATGTTTGACGGTTCAGAAATTAAATTTGTAATTGTTGATAAAAATTTGAATGATCCATGGTTTATCTGGAATGAAACTGGTTTAATGGCCAGCCTAACGGATAATCAATGGCATCACTGTGTCTTCGTTTATGACGCAACCACTTCTATATTTACCTTGTATAAAGATGGTGTCGTAGTAAGTGCAAAAACATGGACAGATCATGGAAATGTTAATCTTGACGATTCAAAAGTTGCTGGTTTACGAATTGGTTCAGGACCTGGAAACACTCCAAATGACTGGCTTTCTAATAGTTGGCTTGGTAGTTTAGACCAATTTCGTATGTATGCAACGGCATTAACAGCGACTGAAATAAATCAATTATATACCGAAAAACTTTAATATAGTAGAAGATGCTCGTCAAAGTATAGTACTTAGACGAGTAATTTAGACAAACAAGCATGAGAAAAATCAAATTTTTACTAATTCCTACCGTTTTATTTCTCTTTAATTGTAGTAATAGTACAATTGCTCCTTCAACTCCACCAGTTCCTATTGTAAGTGACATATCACTTACAGATGAGCAGGTTATGGATCAAGTTCAAAAAGATGTTATAAAATATTTTTGGGATTATGCTGATTCTAATTCAAAACTAGCTAGAGAAAGATATCTTACGGAGGATATTAATTTTGAGTCCAATATTATTACGAGTGGAGGTTCTGCTTTTGGATTAATGTCTATCATTGTTGGTATAGAAAGAGGTTTTCTGCCCAGAACAGAAGCTGTTTCTAGACTAACAACTGCTTTAAGTTTTTTAGAAACGTCAGAACGTTTTCATGGTGCATGGTCACATTGGATAGATCATAAATCAGGAAAAGCTATTGCGTTTGGAACAAAAGATGATGGAGGTGATTTGGTAGAGACTTCTTTCGTTTGTCAAGCTTTAATTACAGTAAGAGAATATTTTAAAGATGGTAATAAAGCCGAGAAAGCGTTAGCAGCTAAAGCCGATGAACTCTGGAAAGGAGTTGAATGGGATTGGTATACAAAAGGAGAGAAAGCCTTATACTGGCACTGGTCGCGTAATTACGCTTGGGAAATGAATTTTAAATTAGAAGGATACAATGAATGTTTGATTACTTATGTAATGGCAGCATCATCACCAACACATTCAATTTCATCTGATGCTTACCATCAAACATGGGCAAGGAATGGCGGAATTAAAAATAGTGGTTCTCAATTTGGATTGCCTGTAGTGTTAGATTACAACGGTGCAACAGGAAATGTGGGTCCTTTATTTTGGTCGCAATATTCCTATTTAGGTTTAGACCCAAGTGGTTTGACAGACGAATACGCGGATTACTGGCAACTAACGCAAAATCATGCAAAGATAATGGTTCAGTACAGTATTGCTAACCCAAGAGGATGGAAAGGATATTCCGATAAATGTTGGGGTCTCAGCGCTAGTTATACTAGAAATTCAGATGGCACAACAGGCTATACGGCACACCAACCTTTGAATGATACTGGAGTCATTACACCAACGGCTGCATTATCTTCTTTTCCATATACTCCAGCAGAAAGCATGAAGTTCTTACATTATTTATACGATGAAAACAGAAGTATTTACATAGGAATTGCAGGTCCTTATGATGCTTTTTCACCGCAATATAATTGGGTTGCAACTCGTTATTTGGCAATAGATCAGGGAACCATAGCACCAATGATTGAGAACCATCGTACTGGTCTTTTGTGGAAATTATTCATGAACGCTCCTGAGGTAAAGCAAGGACTAATAAGTCTTGGTTTTCATTCTAGTAAATACGGGTTTTAAATAGAATTCAAATTTAATTCGCAGTAGTTATAATATTTTTTTAGGAATTATTTTCATCCGGATAGAAATAAAATAAAAAAGTGTCTAGTTCTTAAAGTTAATATTGAGTTAATATGATTATTTTTTAATAATAAAGTCACGTGATAATTAGGTAAAGATTTACGTTACGCAATAACTGTAAAACTATAAATCTGAGCAAATAGAAATCAATTCAAATAAAAAAATAGAATGAAAAATAAAGTAGTCTTACTTTTTTTAGGATGCGTTGTTTTGGGCTATGCTCAAAAAAAGGATACTAAAAGTGCAGTAAAAATTAAGCCAAAAACTGAATTTGTTACGGAGTTAATTTCTAAAATGACTTTAGAAGAAAAATTAGGTCAGCTAAATTTGCCAACCTCTGGCGATATTACAACAGGAGAAGCGAATAGCTCAAATGTGGCCAAGAATATTGAAGAAGGGAAAGTAGGTGGTTTATTCAATATAAAGTCAGTTCAGAAAATTAGAGAAGTGCAAAAAATTGCGGTCGAAAAAAGCCGACTGAAAATACCTTTACTTTTTGGGATGGATGTCATTCATGGATATGAGACAACGTTCCCAATCCCGCTCGGATTATCATGTACTTGGGACATGCCGCTCATTGAGAGAAGTGCTCAAATTGCAGCTCAGGAAGCAAGTGCTGATGGCATCAACTGGACTTTCTCGCCTATGGTTGATATTTCTAGAGACCCACGCTGGGGACGAGTTTCTGAAGGTTCGGGAGAAGATCCATACTTAGGAAGTCAAATTGCAATAGCAATGGTAAAAGGTTACCAACAACAGGACCTTTCAAAAAATAATTCTATTCTGGCTTGTGTAAAACATTTTGCACTATACGGCGCGCCAGAAGGTGGTCGTGATTATAATACAGTTGACATGAGTCACATTCGAATGTTTAACGATTATTTCCCTCCCTACAAAGCTGCAGTTGACGCTGGTGTAGGTTCTGTAATGGCCTCTTTTAATGAAGTCGATGGTATTCCCGCTACGGGAAATGAATGGTTAATGACTGATGTTTTAAGAAAGCAATGGGGTTTTAAAGGTTTTGTAGTGACTGATTTTACTGGAATTCCAGAAATGATAGCACATGGAATGGGCAATTTGCAAGAGGTGTCGGCTATGTCGCTAAACGCTGGTGTCGAAATGGATATGGTTGGCGAAGGTTTCTTAACTACATTAAAAAAATCTTTAGAAGAAAAAAAAGTAACTATCGAGCAAATCGATAATGCCGTTAAACTTATTCTTGATGCAAAATATGATTTAGGATTATTTGAAGATCCCTATAGATATTGCGATGATAAAAGAGCTAAAACGGAAATTTTTACGGCAAACAACAGGAAAGAAGCACGATCAATTGCCGCACAATCTTTAATTTTATTAAAAAATAAAAATCAGTTATTACCACTTAAAAAATCAGGAACTATTGCGCTTATAGGACCTTTAGCTGATGCCAAAGAAAATATGCCAGGAACTTGGAGTGTAGCAACCAAAATGGAAAATGCTATTTCGTTATTAGCAGGGATTAAAGAAGTTGCAGGAAGTGCTACCAAAGTTTTATACGCTAAAGGAAGTAACTTAGATTACGATGAAACTTTTGAAACGAACGCTACAATGTTTGGTAAAACATTACACAGAGACGCTCGAACTGATGCAGCATTACTAGCAGAAGCAATAAAAGTAGCCATTCAAGCGGATGTAATTGTAGCAGCGCTTGGCGAATCTGCAGAAATGAGTGGTGAGGCTAGCAGCCGTACAAAATTAGAAATACCACAAGCCCAAAAGGATTTACTGCAAGCTTTGATTAAAACAGGAAAACCAGTTGTTTTAGTTTTATTTGATGGTCGTCCTTTAGTTATAAATGATGAAAATGCAACGGTTCCAGCTATTTTGAATGTTTGGTTTGCAGGAAGTGAGGCTGGATACGCTATTGCTGATGTTTTATTTGGAGATGTGAATCCATCAGGAAAACTGACGTCAACTTTTCCAAGAAGCGAAGGTCAAATCCCCATTTATTATGCACACAAAAATACGGGGAGACCACTTGCAAACACAGAAGGGAAATTTGAAAAATTTAGATCAAACTATTTGGATGAAAGAAATGAACCCTTATTTCCATTTGGTTTTGGACTTAGTTATACCACTTTTGAGTATTCAGATTTGAAAATTTCATCCGATAAAATGAATTTCAGCGGAAAAGTAAACGTTTCTGTTGAGGTAACCAATACAGGAAATTTTGATGGAAAAGAGATCGTTCAGTTGTACATCAGAGATCTAGTTGGATCAGTAACAAGACCCGTTCGAGAATTGAAAAATTTTCAAAAAGTAACGCTTAAAAAAGGAGAAAAACAAATAGTGAACTTTCAAATCACCATTGAAGATTTAAAATTTTATAATACAGATTTAAAATTCGTTGCAGAACCTGGCATGTTTGATGTTTTTATAGGAACGAACTCAAATGCAGATAAAAAAGTTAGTTTCGAGTTAAATAATTAGTTAGTTTGGTTATTAGTAATTGCCCTTCGTACTGGTTATACGAAGGGTTTTTTATTTATAAGATGTAAAATTTTAATATAAAAAAGAATAAGGCGTTAAAGTTTTCTCTATTTTTTTTCAATTAAAGCGCAGTATGCCAAAAGCAATTAAACCCATAATAGTTGCGTTCGCTGTAACTTTTATTTATTTTAACTTTGAATTTATCTAAGAATGTCGAAATTGCAATACTATTAAAAACCACAATAATTTATCTCAAATACAATGAAAACAAATCTAGTTCTGGCTCTTTTGCTTTTTAATGCAGCGGTTTCTTTGGCGCAAACCAAAGACGAAATCATTTTTAAGGAAATTTACAAACAAGCATTAACCAATTCAAAATGCTATTCGTGGTTAGACCATTTATCTAATGATATTGGATCACGTTTGTCAGGTTCAGAAGGCGCTGCAAAGGCCGTTCAAAGCACGAAAACGCAATTAGAAACTTTAGGGTTAGACAAAGTATATCTACAAGAAGTAATGGTACCACATTGGGTTCGAGGTGAAAAGGAAACGGCTTATATTTTAAACAATAAAACGAAAACCGTAGTGCCAATCTGTGCTTTGGGTGGCTCAATAGCAACGTCAAAAAAAGGACTTGTCGCAGAGGTAATAGAGGTGCAAGGAATTAAAGAACTCAGCGCTTTAGGAGATAAAGTAAAAGGCAAAATTGTGTTTTTTAATAGGCCTATGAATCCAGAAAATGTTGAAACTTTCACCTCTTATGGAGCTTGTGTAGACCAACGATATGCGGGTGCAAAAGAAGCAGCAAAATTGGGAGCAGTGGGAACAATTATTCGCTCAATGAATCTGCGTCTCGATGATTTTCCACATACAGGAACGCAAAGCTATGGTGACTTACCAAAAGAACAATACATTCCAACAGCCGCAATTAGTACTAATGGGGCAGTATTGTTAAGTGCTACTTTAAAAACTAATCCGAAATTGATTTTTTATTTCAAACAGTCATGTGAAACCTTACCAGACGCGTTGTCATACAATGTAATTGGTGAACTAACAGGAACAGAACATCCAGAAAATATTATGGTTGTAGGTGGTCATCTTGATTCTTGGGATTTAGCGGATGGTTCGCATGATGATGGAGCAGGAGTAGTGCAAAGTATGGAAGTGGTGCGTATACTTAAAAACTTAAACTATAAACCCAAAAATACAATTCGTGTAGTGTTGTTTATGAATGAAGAAAATGGAGGAAAAGGTGGAGCGATGTATGAAGAAGTTTCAAAGAAAAAAAAGGAGAATCATATTTTTGCTTTAGAAAGTGATTCAGGAGGATTTAGTCCTAGAGGTTTTTCTATTGAAGCAGATGACGTTAACTTTAAAAGGATACAAGGATACAGAGATCTTTTCGAGCCTTATTTAGTGCATAGCTTTACGATCGGGCACGCTGGGTCAGATATCTCGCATTTAACTTCTAAATCGATAGTAAAGGCTGGTTTAAAACCAGACTCTCAACGTTATTTTGATTACCACCATGCTGCAAACGATACTTTCGATGCCATTAATAAAAGAGAATTAGAACTTGGAGCTGCGACCATGACAGCTTTACTATATATGGTTGATCAAAATGGTATTGAAAAATAGAAAGTTTTAAATTTTATCTTTTTATCGAAAGTGATAAAGAAGTAGGAAAGAGCATGCAAAATTGGATTCTAGTCCAAACTTTTGTTTGCTCTTTTTTTTGATTATAAAAATAGCATTGCTTTAGGCAGTACTAACTGCGCTTAAAGTCAATTTAATAGCGTCAAAAATAATAATTGTGCTATTGAATCAAGAAAAAGCAGAATCATAAAAAAGTGTGAAATCCTTAATTTTAAATTTTTCTTACTTTTAAATCCACAAAATATACCCTACTTTAGCATTCTATTCTAAAGAGTAAAAAATGATTAACGAAATCCAGTTTCAAAAAGAATTGCAAATCTTGATTGCCAACGCAATTAGAGAAGATGTTGGTGCAGGGGATTATAGTTCACTGGCATGTATACCCACAGCTGCAATGGGTAAAGCGAAATTACTTGTAAAAGAGGATGGTGTAATTGCAGGTGTAGCGATGGCAAAAATGATTTTTGAACATGTAGATGCAAATTTAAAAATAGAAGTTTTTATAAAAGATGGTCAGGCGGTGAAGTATGGCGATGTGGTTTTTAACGTTTCTGGAAGTTCTCAATCAATATTGAAAGCAGAAAGAGTGGTGTTGAATACCATGCAAAGAATGAGTGCCATAGCGACAAAAACGGATAGTTATGTTCAGTTGTTAGAAGGAACAAATACAAAAATATTGGATACGCGCAAAACAACACCAGGTTTTCGTGCTGCAGAAAAATGGGCCGTAAAAATAGGTGGAGGTGAGAATCATCGTTTTGCTTTGTATGATATGATCATGTTGAAAGACAATCATATTGATTTTGCAGGTGGTATAACTTTGGCAATAGCCAAAACTCAAGCCTATTTGAAAGAAAACAACCTGCACTTAAAAATTATAGTCGAAGCTAGAAATTTAGCAGAAATTGAAGAAATATTAAAAAACGAAGGCGTGCATCGAATTTTGATTGATAATTTTAATTTTGAAGATACTCGAAAAGCGGTTGCATTGATTGGCACAAAATGCCAGACAGAATCCTCGGGAAATATAAATGAAAAAACCATAAAGGAGTATGCAAATTGCGGTGTAAATTATATTTCTTCGGGTGCTTTGACACATTCTGTTTATAATATGGATTTAAGTCTAAAAGCAATTTAGAACATGAGTTTGGCAATTGAAAGTAGACTCGAAAAAATTCCTATTCTTAGAAATTTAGTGCACGTACTTAAAAGAATTAAAGCACCAGGTTTAGAAGGACTCTCTTTTTATGATTTATTAGAAATGTATTTTAAGGGGATCATAGATGGTGCATTCTCCTATCATGCAAGTGCCGTTGCTTTTAGTTTTTTTATGGCTTTGTTTCCGTTCGCGCTGTTCATTTTAAATTTAATCCCGTTTATTCCAATAGAAGGTTTTCAAAATGATTTCTTGGTATTTGTAAAAGATGGAGTTCCGCCGAATACGTACGATGCAATTGCTAGTATTATAAATGACATTTTAAATAATAGTCATTCTGGTTTAATGTCTTCGGGTTTTTTATTGTCAATTTTCCTGATGGCAAACGGTGTAAACGGTATACTAGGAGGATTTGAATCGTCTCGACATGTATTAGATAAAAGAGGTTTCTTAAAGCAATATTTAGTAGCTTTAGCAATGTCTTTGTTGCTTTCTATTTTATTGCTGGTGACAGTTGCTATTATTGTTGTTTTTGAGGTATTTATTCAAAAAACAATGATTCAAGATGTTTTAAGCGATCGCATTCCGCTTATAAATTTAGGTAGGTATTTGTTTATTATTGCAATGATTTTAGTAACAACTTCTGCATTGTTGAGATATGGTACAAAGCAGGCTCATAAGCCTCCTTTTGTAAGTACTGGTTCTATATTTACAACGGTATTGATTGTAATATCATCCTATTTTTTTGGAATATGGGTAATACGATTTTCAAAATATAACGAACTGTACGGATCTATAGGTACGTTGTTAATTATGATGTTTTACATATGGATTAATTGCATGATTTTATTATTAGGATATGAATTGAATGCTACAATTCAAAAATTAAAAAGAAAAAATTTAGAACAAAATTAAAAGCAAGGAAGATGCTATTTTAAGTATTTTTATAAAATTTCTCGTTCTTATTTAATAATCAAATTCAATAAAATACAAAAAAAATGAAAAATAGAATCATATTTAGTTTAGTTGTGTTCTTCGCATTGATGTTTAATGCTCAAAGCCAAAGTGTTCTTGGAAAATGGAAAACCATTGATGATGAAACGGGTCAAGCGAAATCTATTGTTGAGATTTATGAAAAATCAGGTAAATTCTATGGAAAAATCATAGAGATTTTAGATCCTGAAAAAAGAAAAAATCTTTGTACCAAATGTACTGGCCAGGACAAGAATGCTGCAGTGTTAGGTCTGGTAATCATTAAGGGGCTTGTAAAAGATGGAGATGAATACAATTCAGGTAAAATTCTAGATCCTAATAAAGGAGAAGAATATAAATGTTTAATTGCCCTTGAGGGAAAAGATAAACTGAAAGTTAGAGGTTTTATAGGTTTTTCGTTATTTGGAAGAACGCAATATTGGCAGAGGGTCACAAATTAAAGGTCTAAAAGGCGACGCAGTAAGATTTTGTTCGTTGCCGGTTTAGTTCCTCTAAGCGCTGATTTAGTTTTTTTGCCACAGATTCACAGGTTAAAAACGATTTTAAAGTCAGTCAATCTGTGGTTATTATTTTACTAGTACTGTTGCTTTTTCGCGAGGTAGATTATTTGTATTGAAAATTTATAAATAGAAAATCTTTCTCTCTTCTAATAGCGATGAACGCTCAGAAATCTTAAAAAACAATGTATTTTATAGAAGTTATTTTACCACTTTCACTTGCCAAAACCTTTACCTATAGTGTTTCGGAAGCTGAGTTTCTTTATATAAAAAAAGGAATGAGAGTGGCGGTACCTTTCGGTAAAAACAAGATTTATACAGGATTGGTCATCGACATTCATACTATCAAACCTACTCTATACGAAGCCAAAGAAATTCATCAGATTCTCGATGCGTTCCCTATTGTGACGGAATCTCAAATTAACCACTGGATCTGGATTTCTTCTTATTATATGTGTGCAATTGGTGATGTGTACCGAGGTGCTATGCCTAGTGCATTATTGTTGGAAAGCGAAACGTTAATTACAAAAAAAAGCGATTGTATTGTTGATGAAAGCCTGCTAACGGATGACGAATATTTGGTCTATGAAGCATTGCAGCAACAAAGTTCCTTAAAAGTTCAAGACATAATTGCAATCTTGAATAAGAAGAATATTTTTCCTGTTATTCAAAAACTAGTAGATAAAAATATTCTTGTTCTTGAGGAGGAAGTGCAACAAAATTATAAGCCAAAACTAATTCGTTACGTTAAACTGCATTCAAAATACGATGGTAATGATGGGTTGAAAGAACTTTTAGAACTTCTTAAAAGTGCCAATAAGCAAAAAGAAATTGTTTTAAATTACTTTCAACTAAGTGCTTCAGAGAAAAAACCAATAACTGTAAAAAAGCTTGTTGAAGTAGCAGGTTCTTCTTCGGCTATTGTTAAAGCTTTGGTAGAAAAAGAAATTTTTGAAGAATATTTTTTGCAGGAAGATCGATTGAATTTTGCAGGAAAAGCAAGAGAAGGCGAGTTGAAATTGAGTACAGCACAACAAACAGCTTTTGACCGAATTAAAGAAAATTTAGAAAAAAAAGCCGTTTGTTTATTGCATGGTGTTACTTCTAGCGGTAAGACAGAAATATACATTAAACTCATTGAGGAGTATATTGCGACAGGAAAGCAAGTTTTATACTTAGTGCCCGAAATTGCTTTAACAACACAGCTGGTAGTTCGTTTAAGAACTCATTTTGGAAATAAAATAGCTGTTTTTCATTCAAAATATAGCAATAACGAACGTGTCGAAGTGTGGAATCAGGTTTTGCAAAATGCAGACAAGGCAAAAATTGTAATTGGCGCCAGATCAGCATTGTTTTTACCTTACTATGATTTGGGTTTGATAATTATTGATGAAGAGCATGAGCAAACTTTCAAGCAGTCCGATCCAGCTCCTCGTTATCACGCTAGGGATGCCGCTATAGTATTGGCCAATTCACATAAAGCAAAAGTACTTTTAGGATCAGCAACACCTAGCATAGAAACCTATTTTAATGCAAAGTCGGAAAAGTATGGCTTAGTCGAGATCTCGGAACGATTTGGAAACGTAATGATGCCAGAAATAGAATTGGTGGATTTAAAAGAAAAGTACTTCCGTAAAAAAATGAATGGTCATTTTAGCGATGTTCTAATGGAGCACATAACTACTGCATTATCATTAGGTGAGCAAGTGATTTTATTTCAGAATAGAAGAGGGTATTCGCCTATCGTTGAATGTATTACTTGTGGTCACGTGCCGCATTGCGAACAGTGTGACGTAAGTTTGACGTATCATAAACACAAGAATCAGTTACGTTGCCATTATTGTGGATACGCTATGGCAAATCCTACGCGTTGTCATGCGTGCTCTAGTATAGACCTAACCACAAAAGGCTTTGGCACGGAACAAATTGAGCAAGAATTAATGACTATTTTTCCCAATGCAAAAATTGGAAGAATGGATCAGGATACCACAAGAGGGAAATTTGGTTTTGAAAAAATTATTGATAGTTTCAAAAATCGAGAAATTGATATTTTAGTTGGTACGCAGATGCTTGCCAAAGGGTTGGATTTTGATAACGTAAGTTTAGTTGGAATCCTGAATGCAGATAATATGCTATATCATCCAGATTTTCGTGCTTTTGAAAGAAGTTTCCAAATGATGACTCAAGTTTCTGGACGTTCCGGACGCTCTGAGAAAAGGGGAAAAGTAATTATTCAAACATACAACCCCAATCACAATACTATACAGCAAGTTACAAACACAGATTATTTAGGAATGTATAACGAACAGTTGTACGACAGACAAATTTATAAATATCCGCCTTATTTTAAAATAATAAAACTGACGCTCAAACAACGTGATTTTGATAAGTTGAAAGAAGGTTCAATGTGGCTGTACCAAGTATTGAGTCAAAATTTATCGATGCCGGTTTTAGGGCCAGAAGAACCTTTAATTAGTAGAATTCGTAACGAATACATTCGTACTATAATTATCAAAATTCCACAGCAAGTGCCAATTGGTGCCACAAAAAAAACTATTCAAAAAATATTGAATAGTTTCGAGGCTGTTGCTCAATATAGAGCTATAAAAGTGACAACAAATGTTGATTTTTATTAAAAGTATAGTTTAAGAATAGGCAAGTGCTTTTACAAGATCTTCTTTCTTATTACGACTCAAAGGAATTTTTGTAACTCCAATTTCGGCAAACTTACTGTTAAAACGATCTATTTTGTCAATGTTTACAATAAAGGATTTGTGTACTCTTATGAATTTTTCTTTCGATAAATCATTCTCAAAAGATTTCATTGTTGAGAGTACTAAATTACTGTCATCTTCGGTTACTACTTTTACATAATCGCCAAAAGCTTCAATCCATTTAATCTTAGAAGTAAACACTTTTAATTTCTTTAGATTACTCTTAATGAAAATATGCTCTCCTTCTTCATCTTCTCTATTGTCTTTCTTTAAAAGATATTGATCGATAGCTCTTCGAACAGAGGCATTGAATCGTTCAATAGAAATAGGTTTTTGAAGATAATCGGTTGCATCGTAATCGAATGCTTTCATTGCATATTCAGCTTTAGATGTAACAAAGATGATTTGAGGTTTCGTTTTTAAACCGTCAAGAAAGTCAAAACCGCTGATTACTGGCATTTCAATATCTAGAAATATTAAATCCACCGTATGTACTGTCATGCAGCTTTTTGCTTCTATTGCATTAGAGAAATCTCCAATTAAGTTTAAATTGGTGTGATTATTCACTAATTTTGCAATTATCATTCTTTGAATAGAACTATCATCTACAACTACACAGTTTAGTTTCATAATGTTAGAATTATTGATTTGGATAGTAAAAGTAGTTTAATTTTTTTAGATAATTAAAGTTTAATGGGTTTTTTTCGTCATACATCGATTAAAGCTATTTTATGCTTGCTACTTAAAAAAAAATGTTTACTTTTGCACCCAAATTAACAAATAAATAAATTATTTATGAATCATTATGAAACTGTTTTCATTTTAAATCCCGTTTTATCTGAAGTTCAGGTAAAGGAAACAGTAAGCAAATTTGAAGATTTTCTTACTAGTAGAGGTGCAGAGATGGTATCGAAAGAAGACTGGGGTCTTAAAAAAATGGCTTACGAAATCCAAAACAAGAAAAGTGGTTTCTACCATTTGTTCGAATTTAAAGTATCAGGAGAAGTTCTTATTGCTTTTGAAACTGAATTTAGACGTGACGAAAGAATTATGCGTTTCTTAACTGTAAGTCTTGACAAACATGCTATTTCTTGGGCTGAAAGAAGAAGAGCGAAACTTAAATCTACAAAAGCTTAATTATCATGGCAACATTACAACAATCTGCTTCAGGAAAAAAAGACGGAGATATTAGATATCTTACGCCTTTGAACATAGAAACGAACAAACAAAAGAAATACTGTCGTTTCAAAAAATCTGGTATCAAATATATTGATTATAAAGATGCTGATTTCTTATTGAAATTCGTAAATGAGCAAGGAAAAATTCTTCCTCGTCGTTTAACGGGAACTTCTTTAAAATACCAAAGAAAAGTGTCTGTAGCTGTAAAAAGAGCACGTCACATTGCGATCATGCCTTACGTGGCAGATTTACTAAAATAATAAATTAACTCAGTTTGTTGGTTTTCTGAAATATGAAATCGCCTTTAATAAATGGTTTGTTGTAAACAAGCACAAATAAAAAAGCGATAACTTATGTTACTATAAAAAGTAACATCATAACATAAGAAACCTAACTTCTATAATAAAAGGACAACAACATGGAACTTATTTTAAGACAAGACGTTCAAAATTTAGGATTTAAAGATGATATCGTTACTGTGAAAAACGGTTACGGTCGTAACTTTTTAATTCCACAAGGACACGCTCATTTAGCTACTTCTTCTGCAAAGAAAGTATTAGCTGAAAACCTAAAACAAAGAGCTCACAAAGAAGCTAAAGTAGTAAACGATGCAAAAACATTGGCTGAAGCTTTAAAAGCTATCGAAATTAAAATCTCTGCAAAAGCAGGTGGTGAAAAATTATTTGGTTCGATTACAAATATTGATATCGCTGAAGCTTTAGCTAAAGGTGGTCAAGTAATTGATAGAAAATTTATCACTTCTGGAATCGTTAAACGTACTGGTAAATATGCTGCTACTGTTAGATTACACAGAGATGTTATTATAGAGTTGCCTTATGAAATTGTTGCTGAGAAAGCATAATATCTAAGCATTTAGATTTAAATCCCGTCTCGTTCTAAAAAACGAGATCGGGATTTTTTTTGTTTAATGTCAGTGCGAGGAACGAAGCAATCGCATTAAGAATGATTTATAATTAATAATTAAAAATGAAACGAATTTCTTTGTTTCTCGCAACATTATGAAATATACTAGACTAACAAAAGAACAATTAGAAGAATTACATCAAGAATTCAGTACTTTTCTAGCTACACAAGCTATTGATAAAGCGGAATGGGATACCATTAAATTAGAAAGACCAGAAGTTGCAGAGCAAGAATTGGATGTTTTCTCCGATTTAATTTGGGAAGGAGTGCTCACAAATGCAACTTATTTAGAATTTTTCTCTAAAAGTCATATTTTTCTATTTCATTGTTTTGATACCTACGTGCGATCTATTGTTTTAAAATCATTAGTATCTGACACTGATTTTTTATCCAAAGATGGCCTGCAATGGCTTAGCGACAATATGTTTACAGAAACTATAGAAATGAAAGTAGGTAAGAAAGAATTTACTGAAGAACGTAATTTTTCTATCTTTCAATTGATTCAACAAGGTTCTATTTTGAGCGACGGTCAATTGTACAATCAAATTAATACAATTATTGAATCATAAGTTTGATTTATAAATTTAAATAGATAATTTTAGTACATTTTTAGTTTAATAGAATAGCCAATTCGTCTTATATGAGTGTATTGCAGACCATCCAAATGCTTAGAGAAGAGCTCAATGTTCACAATCATAATTATTATGTGTTAGATAATGCGAGCATTTCTGACTATGATTTTGATTTAAAATTAAAAGAGCTGCAGGAATTAGAAAATCAACATCCTGAATTTTTTGATAAAAGTTCGCCAACGCAACGGGTAGGAGGAACGATTACTAAAAATTTTAAAACGATTCCGCACGAATACCGAATGTATTCACTTGATAATTCGTACTCGAAGGAAGATTTAATAAGTTGGGAAGCAAGACTTCAAAAAGCTTTGGGCGACGTTGCTTTAGCATATACATGTGAATTAAAATATGACGGCGCTTCAATAAGCATTACTTATGAAAACGGAAAACTAAATCGAGCAGTAACGCGAGGCGATGGTTTTCAGGGAGATGATGTGACTAATAATATTAAAACGATCAAATCGATACCTCTAGAATTAAAAGGGAATTATCCGAAGCATTTTGATATTCGAGGCGAAATTATTTTACCTTTCGCTGGTTTCGAGAAAATGAATCAAGAATTAATTGAAATAGGGGAAACACCGTATTCTAATCCTAGGAACACTGCGTCAGGAAGTTTAAAGTTGCAAGATAGTGCCGAAGTAGCAAAAAGACCATTAGAATGTTTACTGTATTTCGTTATCGGAAGTAATCTGCCTTTTTCCACACAATTCGAGGGATTAGAGTCCGCAAGAAACTGGGGTTTTAAAGTACCCGTTGAAGCAAAACTTGCAAAGAATTTAGACGAAGTTTTTCAGTTTATTGAATATTGGGATGTGCACCGCCATAAATTACCTTATGAAACAGATGGTGTAGTTGTAAAAGTGAATAGTATTCAGCATCAAGAAGAGCTGGGTTATACGGCAAAATCGCCTCGTTGGGCTATAGCTTATAAATTTAAGTCGGAGCAAGTTTCCACAAAATTAAATTCTATATCTTACCAAGTAGGAAGAACAGGTGCTATTACGCCAGTTGCTAATTTAGATCCTGTTCAGTTGGCAGGAACTATTGTAAGAAGGGCCTCTTTGCATAACGCAGATCAAATTGAAAAATTAGACATACGCATAAATGATACCGTTTTTGTTGAAAAAGGAGGAGAGATTATTCCGAAAATAATAGCAGTTGATTTAGAGAAACGACCTGAAAATTCCGAAATCACACAGTACATTACTCATTGTCCAGAGTGCCAAACCGAGTTGGTTCGAAATGAAGGAGAAGCAAACCATTATTGTCCTAATTTTTATGGTTGTCCCCCTCAAATTATTGGTCGCATTCAACATTATATTTCGAGAAAAGCGATGGATATTGAAGGTCTTGGAGGAGAAACAGTGGCATTATTATTTAATAATGGTTTAGTCCACAATTATGCTGATTTGTATGAATTAACAGTTGAACAAATTTTGCCTTTGGAAAGAATGGCGCAAAAATCTGCAGAAAATTTAATACAAGGTGTTTCTAGATCCAGAGAGATTCCTTTTGAAAGTGTCTTATTTGCTCTAGGAATTCGGTTTGTGGGCGAAACAGTTGCCAAAAAATTAGCAAAACATTACAAGAATATTGACGCACTAAGTCGTGCTTCCTTAATGGATTTAATTCTTGTTGATGAAATTGGTGATAGAATTGCTAGAAGTGTAATTGAATTCTTTGAAAATCAAGAAAATACCCTTATAATAGACCGCCTAAAGACTTACGGAGTTCAATTTGAAATTATTGAAAAAGTGAATCCAAATGCAACCGAAAAATTTATTGGAAAAACATTTGTTGTTTCCGGTGTTTTCTCAGAATTTTCGCGAGATGATTTGAAAAAAGCAATTGAAGATAATGGTGGGAAAGTAGGAAGTTCTATCTCTGCAAAAACAGATTTCGTGGTAGCAGGTGATAACATGGGACCCGCCAAATTAGAAAAAGCAAATAAGTTAAATGTAAAAATAATTTCTGAAGGCGAATTTATAAATATGCTGAATGAAAGCTAACTTACCATCGTTAATTGTATATTTTGCCGCTTGTTTATTTGTAATAGGATTTAACTTTTTAGGAGATCAAACCTATGTAAATTATTCACGATCTTTTATAGTACCTGCCATTTTTGTATATTATTTGATAACAAATAATTACAAAATAGACTTGATAAAAGGCGGAATTTTTCTATTTTCTTTTATTGGAGATATTTTTAATATCTTAAAAATTGAAGAGTCTCCAATTGGGGCACTAATTTCCTTTTTAATTTCTTATTTATTACTTTTAAAGCTAATTATTGATGACTTTAGAAGAATTAGATTAGACAAAAATGATGTGCTTTCAATGTTGGTTATAACCGTTGCAATCAGTATTATAGCGTTTAGCGTGTTAAGTTTGAAATTCGAAGATATGCAACTTGACTTTTCTGTTTATGTAATTTACGGCTTAACACTCAGTCTTTTAAGTTTGTTGTCTATTATGAATTATATGAAGAAAGGAACTTATGCTTTTTTTAATCTGATTATAACAATCACGTGTTTTTTAATTTCTGATATTTTCTTTATATTGAATAGCTTTTACCTCAAACTCTATATCTTTAGTATGACCGGATTAATTCCACAGGTTTTGTCGTATTTCTTTTTGGTTAATTACTTTATCGAAAATGAGAAAGATAAGGCCAAATTAAACACTGATTGATACTCCTTTTGCGGATGGTTTATTAGTATCAAAGTAAAAATCAATTCGTCCTAGATTAATCCCATAACATCCTACTTGATTAACCATAACTTCTTTTTGATCTAAATTTTTTACAATAGTCGGCTTGTCTAAAAAAGTATGAGTATGGCCTCCAATAATCAAGTCTATACCTTTAGTCTTTGCAGCCAAATAAAGATCGCAAATTTTATCAGGTTCATTTGTATATTGATAACCCAAATGCGATAAACATACTATTAGATCACATTTTTGCTGTTTTAAAATTCGGACCATTTCCTGCGTGGTTTCAATAGGATCATTGTAAACTGTCTCTTTATAATTTAAACTATCAACTAAGCCGGAAAGTTGAATTCCCAAGCCAAAAACACCTACTTTAATACCGTTTTTATTGAAAATTTTATACGGCTTTGCATAACCATTCATTATAGTATTTTTGAAATCATAATTGGAAGCTATAAAGTCGAAAGTTGCGTTTGGTAATTGCGAAACTATACCTTCCAAACCATTATCAAAATCATGATTACCAATCGTAGCAGCATCGTATTGCATCATACTCATCAACTTAAATTCTAATTCGCCTCCATAATAATTAAAATAGGGCGTGCCTTGAAATATGTCACCTGCGTCTAATAATAAAACATTAGGGTTTTCTTGTCGAATGGCATTAATGAGTGTAGCTCTTCTTGAAACGCCTCCTTTATTTGGGTTGCGTGGATGATCTGCAGGAAAAGGATCGATGTAACTGTGCACATCATTAGTGTGTAGGATCGTTAAATGCTTACTATCATTAGATGAAAAACTGCTCATGGATAAACCAAGACCTAACAAAGCAGTACTTGCAGCTGTTTTTTCTATAAAATCTCTTCTTTTCATTTTTTTTAATTTTAATTGCAACTTAGATTGTATTCAGCTATTCAATAGTAATTCGGATATTATTCTTTACCTGAATAGTATCTACCTCTACGAAATAATCAATTAAAACATTTCGTAATTTATAATCTAAAACATATTTTTGAATTCCTTTCTTGAAAAACACCATATTGTCCCCACCATTTGATAAGTAATCATTGGTTGCAACGTAATAAATAGTTTCTTTTCCTAAAGGTTTTCCTTGTATTAAAATATTCCTAGCCTTATTTTCTTTATCAATTGTAAAGGTCAGCCCAGAAAGAGGATGCGGTTTTTTATCAGCAATTAGAAAATCTACCATTTCATATATAGCATCACCTTTGAGAGCAATAACTACAACGCTATTTTCAAACGGCATAATTTCAAAAGCTGTTCGTGTCGTAACATTTCCTTTTGGAAGTATAGAACGAATACCTCCATGATTTAGAAGACATACATCTATACTTTTATTTTCTCTTTTTTGAAAGACGTTGTTGGATTTACTTAAGGTAACATCTGCCATTAAATCACCAATCTTTGTTTGCCATTTGCCACTGCTTTTGTCTAATGTTTCTGGATTATAGGCTAAAACTTGATTCAAATCTTGGTTAATATGATCTCGATACGGCTTGATAAAGCTATCAATTGCAGGGTTTAGATTTTCTTTTTCGGTTATCGGAATGCGTTTTCCTTCAATTTTATTAAGATTATAATTTTTTTGACTACATGAAACGATGTAAAAAAGTGTTAAGAATATAACAAAAAGTTTTAAAACATCATTATACTTTTTTAGATTTGCCATTTTAAATGTAACTTAAATTAATTAAATTTGTAATCTTGTAAAAGTACTATGTTTTTGAAATATATAAAGGGACTAATCATAAAAAAAACATTAAAAAATAGTTTACAGGATGTACAAGTAAAAGTTTTTTCAACTCCTATTAAAACTGTTGGATTATTTATTGACGAAACCTATTTTTTTGATAAACAATCTCTAATTGATAGAATTATTGAAAACGGGATCGCTGTAGATAATTTAAAAATTATTGCCTATAGAGAAGTTTTTAAAAAGGATGACGAATATCTACAGCCCACATTTGGCTTGAAAGATTTTAGCTTTAAAGGACAAATAAAGCAAGGAAAGATAAATGATTTTGTAAATGAAGAATTTGACTTACTGATTAATTATTATGATATTGAAAAACCTATTATGCTTTTGTTATCAAATAATTCAAAGGCAAAGTTTAAAGTTGGTTTTTCCTCCGTTGACAAACGATTAAACCATTTAATGATCAATAGTACGGTCGAAGATCACAATGTTTTTACTCACGAATTATTTAGATATCTAAAAATATTAAACAAATTATAATTTAAATATGCAATCACTAATAGGAACAGGAGTAGCTTTAATTACACCATTTAAAGAGGATCTGACAGTTGATACAGATGCCTTAAGAAGAGTTGTGAATTTTTCGATTGATGGCGGAATTGAATATCTTGTAGTGTTGGGCACAACGGCAGAAAACTCAGTCCTATCCGCTGATGAAAAAGAATTAGTTATTAGAATTGTAATCGAGGTGAATGCTGGTAGATTACCATTAGTTTTAGGAGTTGGAGGTAATGATACATCAAAAGTTATAGAAGAATTAAGATCAAGAGATTTATCTGCTTTTGTAGCAATTCTTTCCGTTTCGCCCTATTATAGTAAGCCAACGCAGGAAGGTATTTATCAACATTTCAAGGCAATTGCAGAAGCCTCTCCATTACCGATAATTCTATATAATGTTCCAGGTAGAACCGCAAGTAACATTTTGCCTATCACAGTTATTAGGTTAGCAAATGATTTTGAAAATATTGTAGCAATAAAAGAAGCAGCGGGAGATATTGTGCAGGCAATGCACTTAATAAAAAATAAACCTGAAAACTTTCTTGTTATCTCTGGAGACGATATGATTGCGCTACCTATGGTTTTGGCTGGTGGCTCAGGTGTTATATCCGTAATTGGGCAAGGTTTTCCAAAAGAATTTTCAGAAATGATTCGTTTGGGTTTAAATAGAAAAGTAGACGATGCCTACAAATCACAGTACATATTAGCAGATTGTATTGATATGATTTTTGAACAGGGCAATCCAGCTGGAATCAAAGAAGTGTTTAAGGCGCTAGGAATTACAGAGAATGTAGTGCGTTTACCGCTTGTAAAGGTGGATGAATCGTTGTCAAATAGGCTGCATCTTTTTGTTAAGAATATTAACAGAAATGCTTAAAAAACAGGGCTTTTTTTAAGCAAAGAAATATTTTGTAGTCGCTAAATTAATAACTAAATTTGCCATCAAAACTTTTGAGGCTTTTTTATATGGATTATCAGTATCCAGTAAAATAAATAGTAAGTAAAAAATGAAAAAAATAATATCTGTATTGCTTGTTGTCTTCTTTTTTTACTCTTGTAGTGAATATCAAAAAGCATTAAAAACTGAAGATCCTGCTGTAAAGTTTGAAGTAGCAACAAAGTTATATGATGCTGGAAAATATAAGAAAGCAATTAGAATTTTCGAACAATTAGCTCCTACTTACAGAGGAAAACCTGCTGGGGAGAAATTATTCTATATGTATTCTATGGCTTGTTATAAAACCAAACAATATGTTTTAGCTAGTTATCAATTTGATAGTTTTGCTTCGGGTTACCCAAAAAGCGAAAAAGCAGAGGAATGTGCTTTTTTAGGAGCAAATAGTTATGCTATGCTATCTCCGAGGTACAGTCTAGATCAGACAGAAACATTTAAAGCTTTAGAGAAAATTCAAGGCTTTATAGATAGGTATCCTAGTTCTCAATATAGCGATGAAGCAAATACAATCTATAAAAATTTGACTGGCAAAATTGAAAAGAAAGTGTATGAAAATGCATTCGAGTACAAAAAAATTTCAAACTATAAGTCGGCAATAATTGCTTTTGAAAACTTTATTGTAGATTATCCAGGAACGCCGTATAAAGAAAGTGCATTGTTTTATAGATTTGATTCGGCTTACTTGTTAGCAATAAACAGTGTGCCTTCAAAAATGCAGGAAAGATTAACAGTAGCGAAGACTTTTTATGGGAATTTGATGAAATTTAAAGCAGATACTCAATATAAAAAGAAAGCTGACGAAATGTTAGCTGAAATTGATTTAGAATTACAAAAATATAATAAATAAATAAAGTCATGGATTTAAAAAAGACGAATGCTCCAGTAAACACAATAACGTATAATAAAACGGTTATTGAAGAACCTACTGGAAATGTGTATGAGGCGATAACAATTATGGCTAAAAGAGCAAATCAAATTAATTCTGAAATCAAAAAAGAATTGACTGAAAAGTTAGAGGAATTTGCTACTTATAATGATAGTTTAGAAGAAGTTTTTGAAAACAAAGAGCAAATTGAAGTTTCAAAATTTTATGAAAAACTACCAAAACCTCATGCTTTAGCAGTACAAGAATGGCTAGATGGTAAAATTTACCATAGAGACGCAAATAATTAATAACTAGAATGTCAGTTTTAAGCGGGAAAAAGATTTTGCTAGGAATCTCTGGCGGAATTGCTGCGTATAAAACGGCTTCACTAGTTCGACTTTTTATAAAAGCAGGTGCACATGTCCAGGTGATAATGACACCTGCTTCTAAGGATTTTATAACGCCACTTACTTTATCTACCTTATCAAAAAATCCTGTTTTTTCAGACTTTTATAATAAAGATGAAAAAAATGAGGAATGGAATAGCCACGTCGAGTTAGGAATTTGGGCAGATTTTATGGTAATTGCTCCTGCTACTGCCAACACACTGTCTAAAATGGCTAATGGTTTATGTGATAATCTTTTAATTGCCTGCTATTTATCAGCTAAATGTCCTGTTTATTTTGCTCCAGCAATGGATTTAGATATGTATATTCATTCCTCTACGGTTGAGAATTTCAATACTTTGCAGGCGTTTGGAAACATAATGATTCCTGCAGAGAATGGCGAATTGGCAAGCGGACTATCGGGTGAAGGTAGAATGGCGGAGCCAGAAAATATAGTTTCTTTTATAGAAGCAGATTTAGAAAGTAAATTGCCTCTCAAAGGAAAGAAAATATTAATTACAGCTGGACCTACGTATGAAGCTATAGATCCTGTCCGTTTTATTGGGAATCATTCTTCTGGTAAAATGGGTTTTGACATTGCACAAAGTGCTGCCAATTTAGGAGCTTCGGTTATTTTGATTACAGGCCCTACACATTTAAAGTTGAATCATTCTTTGATTACAGTAATACCTGTAATTTCTGCAGATGAAATGTATAATGCTTGCCATCTTTATTTTGCTAATGTTGATGTAGCAATTGCAGCCGCAGCAGTAGCGGATTATAAGCCAAAAAATGTTCAAAAGCAAAAGATTAAGAAAGCCGCAGCTGACTTTACGATAGAACTAGAAAAAACAAAAGATATTCTTGCTTCTTTTGGTGAATTAAAAAAGAATCAGTTTCTAATTGGTTTTGCTTTAGAAACTGAAAATGAAATTGAGAATGCTAAAGCAAAAATCCAGAAAAAAAACTTAGATTTGATAGTTCTTAATTCATTACAAGATCCAGGGGCTGGTTTTGGTAAAACAACCAATAAAGTTACATTTATTGACAGTTCTTTCCGTATCGAATCCATGGAATTGAAGTCTAAGGAAGCAGTCGCAGATGATATTTTAAACAAAGTAATAGCACACTTTTATGATTAAATTTATTCTATTTTTATTTATGGGTTGCGGCTTTCTTCAAGCCCAACAACTGAATTGTGCAGTGACTGTAAATGCTCAGAAGATGAATAATGCCAATCAGCAGGTTTTTAAAACATTAGAAACCTCTTTAAATGAATTTATTAATAAAACAGACTGGACTGGAAAACCATTTTCGGCTACCGAGCGAATTAACTGTTCTATGTATATAACGGTTTCAAATTATACTTCGGATCAGTTTGTGGCAAATATTCAAGTACAATCTTCAAGACATATCTACAATTCAACCTATTCTTCTCCTGTATTAAATTTAAGTGATAAAGATTTTACATTTAATTATACTGAATTTCAGAATTTGACCTATGTTCCTACAAGCTATGATTCTAATTTGGTTTCGGTCATTGCCTATTATTGCTACATTATGATGGGCATGGATGCAGATACTTTTATTCCTTTGTATGGAAATGAATATTATGAGAATGCTTTGAATATTGCAAACTTATCCCAACAAGGAGGTTACAAAGGCTGGAACCAATCTGATGGACCTTTGAGTCGGTATACTTTAATAAATGATTTGTTATCGCCTACATATAATGAGATAAGACAATCGATTTATCAATATTATCAGGGCCTAGATACAATGCATCAAGATCAAAAGAAAGCAAAAGAAATTATTAAGGCTGCTCTAATTAATTTAGAAAAACTTAATGCTACCAAACCCAATTCCTACCTTTTGAGAATATTTATGGACTCAAAATCGGATGAGATTGTTTCTATTTTTTCTGGCGGACCTAGTATTACAATCTCGGACATGGTTGATAGTTTGAATAGAACGTCCCCAACAAATTCAAGTAAATGGCAATCGATTAAATATTAACTTAAATCGATTACTTTTTTTTGATTCAATTTATTCTTAAAACTATTATAAATGATAACGTCTCTTTCGATAAAAAACTATGCATTAATTGAAAAATTAGCAATTGATTTTTCTAAAGGTTTTTCGATAATTACGGGGGAAACAGGGGCTGGGAAATCAATAATTTTAGGAGCTCTAGGTTTGGCCTTGGGAAAAAGAGCCGATCTGACTTCCCTTAAAAATAAAGAAGAAAAATGTGTGATCGAAGCACATTTCGAAATATCAAAATATAATTTGCTTCCTTTTTTTGAAGCAAATGATTTAGATTATGAAAATGATACGATCATCCGAAGAGAAATTTTACCATCCGGAAAATCAAGAGCCTTTATAAATGACAGCCCTGTAAATCTCCAAGAATTGCAGGAGTTGAGCTTGTTTTTAATAGATATTCACTCACAACAGCAAACTCAGGAACTGTCTGACGAAAATGTACAGTTCAAGATTATTGATGCCATTGCGAATAATAGTGAAACAATTGTAGAATATCAGTCGATTTTAAAAACCTATAAATCGGATAAATCCAAATTAAATGCATTGCTAAAAAGGAAAGCAGATGCAGCCAAAGAACAGGAGTATAATACCTTTCTATTGGATGAATTGGTAACTGCAAAATTAAAATCCGGTGAGCAAGAAACACTTGAAGCCGATTATGAGCAGTTAAACAACGTTGAAATTATTAAAGAATCACTTGATAAATCTTTGGCTTTGGCCAATGAAGAGCAAATTGGTGTCTATCATAATTTGAATGAAATCAAGAATGCGATTCAAAAGATAGCAGGCTTCTCTGTAGATTATAATTTGTTATATGAAAGAATTACAAGTTTAAAAATCGAATTCGAAGACGTTACGACAGAACTTAATCGTTGCTCCGAGAAATTAATTAATGATCCTGAGCAGCTAAATGCAATCAATCAGAAGCTTCAATTACTATACAATTTACAAAAGAAACATCAGGTAAATACAGTCGATGCACTGATAGCAATTCAAGTTAATCTAGAGAATTCTGTTTTGGAACTTGGGAATTTAGACGAACAAATTGGTGTTTTAACCGCTGCTGTAGAGGACAACATAAAAATTTTAGACTCTATAAGCGAGCTTATTAATAAAAAAAGAATTGAAGCTATTCCTGTGTTATCTCAAAAATTAGTTACTATTCTAGAGACTTTGGGAATGCCAAATGTCCGTTTTAAAATGGATATTAGTTCGACTTCAACCTATTTTGATAATGGTAAAGACGAATTACAGTTTTTAATTTCGGCAAATAAAGGTACAGATTTTGGTCTTCTTAAAAAAGTAGCTTCTGGAGGTGAGATGTCAAGAATCATGCTTGCTGTCAAAGCAATTTTGGCACAGTATTCTAAATTACCTACACTGATTTTTGATGAAATCGATACGGGAGTTTCTGGAGAAATAGCCAATAGAATGGGAGAAATAATGAAGGAAATGAGCGTTCAGATGCAAATATTTGCAATCACGCATTTACCTCAAATAGCAGCAAAAGGTACAGAACACTTTAAAGTATTCAAATCAACAGTTGGAGAAGATACCCAATCTGAATTGAAATTATTAACGGCCGAAGAACGCGTAGTAGAAATTGCACAAATGTTGTCGGGAACGGTTATTTCTGATTCCGCCTTAAATCACGCAAAAGCCTTGCTGAACTAAATATTTGGATTATATTTGTTATCTTAAAAAAGTAAGTAAATAAAGCATTTTAATCGTTCATTGGTTCTGCCAAAGTAACAATGATTATTACAATAAAAGAATAAATAATAAAAAAAATATGATTATAGAACCAAGAATGAGAGGATTTATTTGTTTGACATCACAACCAAAAGGATGCGAGCAAAGTGTTAAAAATCAAATTGAATATATAAAATCAAATGGATCGATTGCTGGTGCAAAAAAAGTTTTAGTAATAGGAGCATCAACTGGTTTTGGATTGGCTTCCAGAATTACAAGTGCATTTGGTTCGGATGCAGCAACTATTGGTGTATTTTTTGAAAAACCACCCACAGAAGGCAAAACTGCTTCTCCAGGTTGGTACAACTCTGCAGCTTTTGAAAACGAAGCACATAAAGCAGGTTTATATGCAAAAAGTATAAACGGAGATGCTTTCTCTAATGAAATTAAAAGACAAACCTTAGATCTAATTAAAGCAGATCTAGGACAAGTTGATTTGATAATATACAGTCTTGCTTCTCCAGTGAGAATGAATCCTAACACAGGTGTTTTGCATCGTTCTGTTCTAAAACCAATAGGTAGTACTTTTACAAACAAAACAGTTGATTTTCATACAGGAAAGGTTTCAGAGATTTCGATTGACCCTTGTACAGAAGATGATATTGTAAATACTGTAGCTGTAATGGGCGGCGAGGATTGGGCAATGTGGATTGATGCTCTAAAAGCAGAAAACCTTTTGGCTCCAGGAGCTACAACAGTTGCTTATTCTTATATTGGGCCATCGTTAACAGAGGCTGTTTATAGAAAAGGGACAATTGGTCGTGCCAAAGATAATCTTGAAGCTACAGCATTTTCTATTACTGACAGCTTAGCTGATATCAATGGTAAAGCGTATGTTTCTGTAAATAAAGCATTGGTAACGCAAGCCAGCTCTGCTATTCCTGTAATACCTTTATATATTTCTCTTTTATATAAAATAATGAAAGAAGAAGGGATGCACGAAGGATGTATCGAGCAAATTCAACGATTATATCAAGAAAGATTATACACAGGAAAACCTGTAATCACTGATGAAAAAGGAAGAATTCGTATTGATGATTTAGAAATGCGCCCTGACGTTCAGCAAAAAATCGCTAAGCTTTGGTTAGAAGCTACTACTGAAAATCTAGCTGAATTAGGTGATCTAGAGGGTTATAGAAGTGATTTTTACAATCTATTTGGTTTTGGTTTTGATGGAGTTGATTACAAAGCTGATACGAATGAACTTGTCAAAATTCCAAGTATCAAAGAATAATTTTAGTATAGCTAAAACATAAAATTTCAAAACACTTTATTACTTGATCATTCAAGCAAATAAAGTGTTTTTTTATAGTGCCAAACGAAATTATATTCAAATATGGTCAGGTATAATCATTTTATAAATATCGATATGTATAATTTATTGAAGGGAAAAAGAGGGATTATTTTTGGAGCTTTGGACGAAAACTCTATCGCATGGAAAACAGCTGAACGGGTGCATCAAGAAGGAGGAGTTTTTGTACTTACTAATGCTCCTGCTGCTATGCGCTTGGGAGATATTGATGTGCTTGCGCAAAAGATGGGCTGCGAAATTATCCCTGCAGATGCGACGTCTGTAACGGATCTCGAAAATTTGGTAGATAAAGCTATGGAAATTCTTGGCGGTAAAATCGATTTCGTTTTGCATTCTATTGGTATGTCTGTCAATGTTAGAAAAGGAAATCATTACACCAATCAGAATTACGAATTTACAAAAAAAGGGTGGAATGTTTCGGCAGTTTCTTTTCACAAAGTGATGCAGGTCTTATATAAAAAGAAGGCTATGAATGAGTGGGGAAGTATTATCGCCTTATCTTATATGGCAGCACAGCGCGTTTTTCCCGATTACAATGACATGGCGGATAATAAAGCCTATTTAGAATCAATTGCTAGAAGTTTTGGTTATTTTTTTGGTCGAGATCACAAGGTAAGAGTCAATACTATTTCTCAGTCGCCAACTGCTACAAGAGCGGGACAAGGCGTTAAAGGATTTGGAGGTTTTATCGCATTTGCCGATAAAATGTCTCCTTTAGGTAACGCTACAGCTGCGGAATGTGCCGATTATATTGCGGTAATGTTTTCCGATTTAACTCGAAAAGTAACTTTGCAAAATTTATTACACGATGGAGGATTTTCTAATATGGGAGTCAGTCAAGAAGTAATGGAAATGTTTGAATAGTAAAAAATAGTCTATTATTACTCAGCAAACATCAGTTGGTACTTGATGTATTCTTTATGGATATAGAGTATCTTTATTAAAATCTGCATTAAAAGAATACTTAATTCATAGAAAAATATGTTGTTTTCCTTAATTATTCCAGTTTATAATCGTCCAGAAGAAGTTGATGAACTACTTGAAAGTTTGTCAAAAAGCACGTATGATGAAATTTTTGAAGTTGTTCTTATTGAAGACGGTTCTTCTATTCGCTGTCAAGAAGTGGCTCAAAAGTATGGTGATAGACTTGACATATCGTATTACTTTAAAGAGAACTCGGGGCCTGGAGATTCAAGAAATTATGGAATGAAAAAAGCTAGAGGTGATTACTTTATCATTTTTGACTCAGATTGTATTATTCCAACTACTTATCTATCTGAAGTTGATATTGCGTTAAAGGAACATTTTGTAGATTGTTTTGGTGGACCAGATAAAGCGTTAGATAGTTTTTCAGACATTCAGAAAGCGATAAATTTTGCAATGACTTCTTTTTTAACAACAGGAGGAATTCGAGGTGGTTCAGAAAAAATAGGAAAATTTCAACCTCGTAGTTTTAACATGGGATTATCTCGAAAAGCTTTTGAAGTTTCTAAAGGCTTCGGAAATATTCATCCTGGTGAAGATCCAGACTTATCAATTCGTTTGTGGAATTTAGGGTTCGAAACTCGTCTTTTTACCAATGCTTTTGTTTACCATAAAAGAAGAATTGATTGGGATAAGTTTTCGGTACAAGTTAATAAATTCGGAAAAGCAAGACCAATACTAAATAGCTGGTATCCAGAGTATAGTAAACTAACTTTTTTCTTTCCTACTTTTTTTATACTAGGATTTTTTGTATCTTTAGTATTATTAATTTTCAATCATGATATTCTTCTTCAATTATATTTTGCTTATTTTGTGCTTTTATTCTTGATTTCTTCTATACAAAATAAGAGTATTAAAATAGGTTATTTATCATTAATTGCCGTTTGGAAACAATTTTACGGATATGGAACCGGATTTCTAAAATCATTTATTAAAATTATTATTTTAAAGCAAGAACCCCAAAAGGCTTTTCCTGAATTATTTTTTAAAATTTAATATGACAAAAGTAATTGGTTTAACAGGCGGCATTGGAAGTGGAAAAACTACAGTGGCTAACCTTTTTCTAGATTTTGGAGTTCCTGTTTATATAACCGATCTTCATGCTAGAAATGTAATGCAGTTGCAACAGGTCTTGGACCAAATTAGAATCGTTTTTGGAAATTCAGTTTTTGAAGATGGTAATCTAGTTAGAGACAAATTGTCGAAAATTGTTTTTAATGATAAAAAGAAATTAGCACAACTTAATGCTATTGTACATCCTGCGGTTAGAGCACATTTTCAACAATGGCTTATAGAACACAAAGGAGCTTCGCACGTCATTTATGAGAGTGCCATTTTATTTGAAGCGGGCAACGATAAAAACTGCGATTTTATAATTAATGTAGTTGCACCTATTGAAACAAGAATTGAACGTGTTCTAAAACGAGATAATACAACACGTGAAAAAGTTCTAGAAAGAATAAAAAATCAATGGAATGATGAGCAAAAATCAGCAAAAAGTGATTTTATATTAGAAAATATCAGTTTAGAGGCCGTAAAGATGCAAATTGTTAAAATTCTTAAAATATTAGGAATTACACAAATCAAATCTTAAATGTTAATCTTTGGTTAATGCATTATTTACTATATTGTTAAAATACTAATTTTGTTTGAATGAACAAATTATTTTTTAGATTACTTGTCTTGTTAATGAGTCTTTCCTTGATTGGGATAATTCTTGTGCAGGTGTATTGGTTTAATAATTCATTTAAAAATAATGACGAGCAATTTAAATTTCATGTTAAACAAGTAATAGGAAATGTTGCCGATAAACTTCAAAAGAAGGAAGCGTATAGTTTTTATGATCAATACAATCATTATAAGGATAGTACAGGAAAAATTCCGAAGAAAGATGACTTATACGAACTCTATTATGTTCAAAAAAACACAAGGACTAATAAAACAATTGTTTATTCGAACACATTAATATCTGAGGATTTTCAAATATCATCGGATTTATTTAATAAGAAATTTGATTCGGAACGGTTCAAAAACTTTAGTTCTAAACGTGTTACCGAAATTTACAATAACAATAAGATCGATAATTCGAATATCAATCGTAGTTTAATGCCTGATGTAAAGATAGAGAAATCGGGAAATTTAGATGCTTTGGATAATGCTCAGTTCGAAATCTTCTTTAAAGATATTGCTTCGGCAATGCCACTAGAGGAAAGAGTTTCAAAAGTAGAATTGCAGGGCTTGATCAAAAAAGAGCTCGAGGAGTATGGTGTAAGTACTAAGTTTGAATTTGGAATTTACAGTAATGGAATAGCAACCAAAATAAAATCGAATGATTTTAACTATGATAAAGATGCTACCTATTCTATTCCGATTTTTACAGATAATGAAGGCAATGAAAAATATAAGTTACTAGTAACTTTTCCGCATAAGAAAAAATTTCTGTTATCAGAACTATTGAGTATTACTACATTGTCTATTATTTTCACATTGATTATAATTATTGCATACACGAGTGCATTAAATCAGTTAATACGTCAAAGGCAGATATCGGAAATTAAAACCGATTTCATCAATAATATGACGCATGAGTTTAAAACTCCCATTGCAACAATCAATTTAGCTTTAGATGCGATTCGTAACCCAAAAATAATTGATGACAAGGAAAAGGTCTTTAAGTATTTAGAAATGATTCGGGACGAGAATAAACGAATGCATGCACAGGTCGAAAATGTCTTAAGAATCTCCAAATTAGAGAAGAGGGAATTGAATATTATAAAAGAATCTACTGATATTGAAGAGGTTATAAATGATGCTATTGAGCATGTAAGTTTGATTTTAGAAGATCGAGAAGGAAGTATTAAAGTTCATTTTAATGCCCTTAGAAATACAGTTTTGCTAAATGATGTTCATTTTACAAACGTGGTTGTTAATATTTTAGAAAATGCTATTAAATATTCACCCGAAATTCCTGAAATAGACATTTACACGGAGAATATTAAAGACATGGTTCTTATCAAAATTAAGGATAAAGGAGTTGGTATGAGTAAAGTCGCTCAAAAGAAGATTTTTGAGAAATTTTACCGAGAACATACAGGTGACATTCATAATGTTAAAGGGCACGGATTAGGGCTCGCTTACGTTAAAAGAATTGTAGATGATCATAACGGTCAAGTATATGTAGAAAGTGAGAAAGGGAAAGGAAGTACCTTTATTATAAAATTACCATTAATAAATTAAAATATGGAAAACTTGAATAAAAAGATACTTCTAGTAGAAGATGATCTTAATTTTGGAGCAGTGCTAAAAGACTATTTAATGCTAAACGATTTTGATGTTGTTCTAGCTAAAAATGGAATGGAAGGTTTTGAGAAATTTAAAAAAGATACATACGATTTATGTATTTTGGATGTCATGATGCCATATAAAGATGGTTATACCTTAGCTAAAGAAATTAGAGAAAAAAATAATGAAGTGCCTATTATTTTCCTTACTGCAAAATCTATGAAAGAGGATGTTTTAAAAGGGTATAAAGCAGGAGCTGATGATTATTTGAACAAGCCATTTGATTCCGAAGTTTTACTTATGAAAATTAAGGCGATTATACAAAGAAAATCTTCTGATGTTAAAACCGAAGCTGTTCAATTTGAATTTAATATTGGTAAATTTCATTTGAATTCAAAACTACGTTTCTTGACTTTTAATAACGAAGAACCTATTAAGTTATCACCAAAAGAGAATGAATTGCTTAAAATGTTAATTCTTCATGAAAATGACTTAATGCCAAGAGAATTAGCATTAACGAAAATATGGAGAGATGATAATTATTTTACATCTAGAAGTATGGATGTTTACATCGCGAAACTAAGAAAATATCTAAAACTAGATGAGGATGTTGAGATTCTTAACATTCACGGGGAAGGATTTAGATTGGTTGTAAAGACCAAATAATAAAATGATATTACGCAAAAAAGCTTCGAATTAATCGAAGCTTTTTTGTTTCCAATTGAGTTGTAATGCAAAGCAGGTTTTATCTTCCTTAGTGATGCTAAAAACTACATCATTTTCATTTACACATTCGTGAATAATTACTTTGTCCTTCAGTGAGAGTTCTTTTAAAAAATTCATCTCAAAGCTTTGTACTTGTTGTTTTAGTATTTTATCTTCTTCTACAAGATCTAAGCACCATTCTATATATTTTACATTATTAGCATGATTTACAATGTCTAAATCGGACAAGAAAACAGTTTTTTCAAAAATCACTTCTTTTTCTTGTGGGAGATTTATTTTTGAGAATCCAAGCGCTGTAGCTTTGTTGTCAGGATATAATTCAAAGTGAGAATAGGGCAAAGCCAAAGGTTCTGGTCTTCTAGTTTCTGTATTAAAAACGGCCCAAAATGTTTCTGAGCCTACAATTTTTTTACCGTTGACATACATTTCTAATGCACGTACCGAGCGGGAGTTTTCTAGTGAGTTGATCCATGTTTTTACCGTGACCACATCTCTCCATTTAGGTAATGCACTTATTTCAATTCGCATTCTACTCAATACCCATGCTTGATTAAATTCTTGCATATCACTAAAGCTTATACCACCAACCTCGGAGTGTGCTGCAGCAGTTAATTGTAGCAAATTGCAAAGATCAGTGTATTTTAAATAACCGTTTGGAGTACATTGAGTAAAGTTTATTTCCCAGTCTCTACTGAGTATCGAAGTAAAATTTTTATCTATTGGCATATAAATAATTATGAATTGTGAATTATGAATTATGAGTTTGTTGCGTTATATATTTTATGATTTCTTTTGGATTGCTTAAGTAATCAAACCATTTGGTATTTTCATTTCGTTTGAACCAAGTGAGCTGTCGTTTAGAGAATCTTCGAGTATTTTTTTTTATTTCTTCTGTGGCAAAAGGAAGTGTGAATTCGCCATCAAAATAACTGAATAATTCTCTGTAACCTACTGTTTGTAGTGCGTTTAACTCTTTATGTAGATATAAAGATTTGGCTTCCGCCAAAAGACCTTCGTTTATCATAATATCTACCCTTTGATTTATCCTTTCGTAAATAATTTTCCTGTCGGCTTCGAGTCCGATAAGAATGGGCTTGAAGTTACGATTACTTTTCTTTTGATTTAAAAATGAAGAGTAGGGCTTTCCTGTTCCTAAACACACTTCTACAAAACGCATCATGCGTTGCGGGTTTAGCAAAGTCTGCGGATTTTCTGCAGTTATGGTTTTGAAATAAAATGGATCTAAAAATTCTAATTGTTGCTGTAAATATTTGATTCCTAGAATTTCATAATTAGCATTTACTTTTTCTCTAATAGAGGAATCAATATTTGGAAATTCGTCAAAACCTTTTAAAATAGCATCTACATACAATCCTGAGCCACCTACTAGAATTACATAATCATTGTTTTGGAATAATTTTTCAATTGTCGAAAGTGCTTCTTTTTCGAAATCGCCAACCGTGTAATTCTCAAAAATAGATTTATTTTGAATGAAGTGATGTGTTGCTGCCGCTAATTCGTCTGAATTTGGTACTGCAGTTCCGATAGTCATTTCCTTAAAAAATTGACGACTGTCACAGGAAACAATGTCGCAATTATAATGCTTCGCCAAATGGATACTCAAGGACGTTTTTCCTATGGCTGTTGGACCGACTATGGTTATTAAGTATTTCATGAATGTTTATTCAATGTTTTGGTTCCTTTTGGCTACTTTATTTTTAGCCCAGATGGTAACGTAAACCCCAGAGTTATTCTAGTTTGTTTTTCTTGGTATAAAAGAGCGACTAAAAGAAGCTCCTGTTATTCCTTAGAAAAATTACTGGAATAATGAGGAGTTGCAGTGTACAGCTGGATTAGCTCTTAATGCTCTCCATTAATTTACTGCCACAATGATGACAATAGTTCGCATCTTTGATTTGGTTTTGCGTGTTGCAAGTACTGCAGAAACTTTGGTTTATATTTGAATTTGGATGATTTTTGATGTTTAATTTAGCGAATTCGGCAGTTACAATTCCGGTAGGAACTGCAATAATTCCGTAACCAAGAATCATAACGAACGATGCAAATATGTGACCTAAAGGGGTGTGAGGAGAAATATCTCCATAACCTACTGTTGTTAAGGTTACGATTGCCCAATATATTCCCATTGGTATGCTGGTGAATCCACTTGCTTTACCCTCAATAATGTACATTAGTGAACCGATAATGATCGTGCTGATCAGGACAAAATAGATAAATATTAGAATTTTTCCTTTGCTAGCCGAAATTGCCTCCTTCATGTGCGTGGATTGGCTCGTGAAATTAGGGTGATTGAGGATTTTGAATAATCTAAGTAATCGTAATGCACGTATTACTGTTAGGACACTAGTTCCGGGGAAAAATAATGATAAATAGAGTGGAATCGTGGCAATAAAATCTATTATTCCATAGAAGCTAAAAATATAGCGCAACGGTTTGTTGATACAGATTATTCTTAAAATGTATTCAATTGTAAAGAAAATGGTAATTACCCATTCACAAAAAATTAATTCTTTATGGTATTTGGCATCGAAACCTTTAACAGTTTCCATCATTACTAGAAGTACACTTAAAACAATGACACCCAAAAGAATCAAATCGAATAATCGTCCGGCTTTCGTATTTGTTCCGTAAATTATGATTTGAGCTTTTTGTCGGAAAAGATCATATTTTGATTTGGCCCTTTTCAATTGTATTGTTTTTTATTAAAATTTAATGATTTTTAACACTCTATTTTTCCTTAAATAGCCTTGAATGTTTGTTCTAGTGTCTCTATTGTTGGGCATAGAAACGAGAATGTTGGCTAGAATTTCGGGATTATTGATCTGGAAATTTAAATCGTAAAAAGCATATCCTTTGCAAATGCCTTTTTCGATTAAAATCGCGCTATGTTCTCCTATTTTTCTTCCCTTGTCAATGATAATCATGCTTTGATTGTCAAAAATATTTTTGTCAATAAAAACCTGAACTCTTGCATTGTATTCTTCTGCACTAATTTTGCCCATGCAAGCTCCATCACATTCGCTATTTTCAGCTTGCGAGCAGGTCGTTTTAGATTCGGATATGCCTGTTAGTTTAGGACATAAGTGATACGTTGAAGTAATGCGAACGAGAGCGCTTTTTCCTTCTTGTTGATTTGCAAAAGCAGTGATTTCTTTCTTACGACCGTCTGCTTTTTGAAGTTTTAAATTTTGGTAACCATTCACATCTTTTTCGGCATAAATAGCCCATGAAAAAGTATTTTTACGAGCCATTCTATTGTAAACTGGTCTATTTTTCTTAATTTCTTCGGATTCTTTTAGTAACGCAATCAACTCACTGCCTGTTTCTTCAAAAGTAACCGTAAAAACTTCGGCTTGAATTTTCTTTGCGCTAGTTGTTATGCCTGTAAAATGCTGATTGACTCTTTTTTTAATGTTTTTGCTTTGACCAATATATATAATGGTACCATCTTCACGATGAATGTAATAGATACCCGTTTTAGAAGGTAGGCTTTCTATTATGTCTAATAATTTGGGTGAAACGCCTTTGATGACTTCGAATTTAATAAGCTCTTTGACGATGATTTTTTCTAAATCTTTATCTAAAAGCATCTTGAAAAGTTTGACTGTCGCCATTGCATCACCACTAGCTCTATGTCTGTCAGCCATTGGGATTCCTAATGCTCTTACGAGTTTTCCTAAACTATGTGAAGGTTGTTCTGGTAATAAACGCTGCGATAATTCGACAGTGCAAAGTGTTTTAATATTAAAGTCATAGCCCAAACGACGAAATTCTGTTCGGAGAATTCTGTAATCGAATGAGGCGTTGTGCGCTACGAGTACGCAATCCGTTGTCATCTCGATAATGCGTTTGGCGACTTCAAAAAATTTTGGAGCCCCTCGAAGCATTTCGTTATTTATACCGGTGAGTTTAACTACAAACGGCTGAATCGGGATTTCAGGATTTATTAAGCTGATAAACTGATCGACAATTTCATGTCCATCATATTTATAGATAGCAATCTCTGTGATTCCTTCTTCATTAAATTGCCCTCCTGTGGTTTCTATGTCGAGTATTGCGTACATGTTCAATGTCAATTTCAAAAATCAATGGCAATGGCAATTTCAAAAGTAAATGTCAATTTCTAAAAATTGAGAATTGTTATTGCTATTGAAATTGTAATTGAAGATTATTTTTTATTGTTTATCATTTTTGAAGCAATTGCGATAAGTTCTTCTACTTCCGTCAACAGCCAATTTCTTTCTTCTAAATTTCCTACTTTAATATAATCAAGAACTTTTAATGAATTTCTTGACTCCTTTAATTCTTTTACAGAAAGTGAGACTTTAAAAATAAAATCTTTACTCGTAATAGTACCTTGTGCCTCCCCATAATTTAAAGAGGAGCTCCCTGATGATCTTATAAGTTGTTTTTTGTAATATTCAATTTCGTAAGATTGGTCTAGCTTCCTAACAAAGAAAATACATTCGCCTGCAAATCTAACCAATCGGTCTTCAAAATTATAGATTTTATCAAAATTAGGCTCATTAACTTCCATTACAATTCACTTTTCTTTGGGATTATCTTTTTTTTATTGCAATTGATTTTTGCCATTGAAATCTATCTTCCTCCAAAGATACTACTTCCAATTCGAACCATTGTGCTACCGCATGAAATTGCCAATTGGTAATCGCCAGACATTCCCATGGATATAGTGTTTAGTTTGCAGTTTGCAGTTTGCAGGTGTTTTATCGACTCAAAAATTGATTTTAGATGTGTAAATTCCTTTTTGATTTGGTTTTGATTATCCGTAAAAGTCGCCATTCCCATTAAGCCAATGATTCTAATGTTTTTCATTTCTTGAAAATTAGAAGAGGCTAGGAGAGCCTGCAATTCTTGTTCGTCCAATCCGAATTTTGATTCTTCTTCAGCTATATATATTTGAAGCAAACAATCAATAATACGATTATTTTTTAAGGCTTGTTTGTTGATTTCTTCTAATAATTTTAAGCTATCAACTCCATGAACCAAGCTCACAAAAGGAGCCATATATTTGACTTTATTGCTTTGTACGTGACCAATCATGTGCCATTCGATATCTTTGGGCATTTTCTCCCATTTATCGACCATTTCCTGTATTTTGTTTTCACCAAAAATACGTTGACCAGCATTATAAGCTTCCATTAAGTCAGCAACGGGTTTAGTCTTGGAAACCGCTACCAAAGGTACGTGCTCAGGAAGAGTAGATTTTATATGGTTGAGATTTTGTGTAATAGACATGGATGTGATAATTAAAGTTTAAACAAACTGCTTAGAAATCTTTTCCGCTTTTTTGCTTTCGCTATAGTCATAAAAACCTTCTCCTGATTTCACTCCTAATTTTCCGGCTCTCACCATGTTTACCAATAAAGGGCAGGGTGCATATTTTGGGTTTTTGAAACCATCATACATTACGTTTAGTATGGCAAGACAAACATCTAGACCTATGAAATCGGCTAGTTGTAAAGGCCCCATTGGGTGTCCCATTCCTAGTTTCATTACGGTGTCAATCTCGTAAACTCCGGCGACTTTGTTGTATAATGTTTCGATTGCTTCATTAATCATTGGCATCAAAATTCTGTTGGCTACAAATCCAGGATAGTCATTCACTTCAACAGGAGTTTTTCCTAGCTTTTCGGACAATTGCATGATGCTATTAGTTACTTCATCACTTGTACTGTAACCGCGAATGATTTCGACCAATTTCATAATGGGTACAGGATTCATGAAGTGCATCCCAATCACGCGTTCAGGATGTGTCACTACTGCTCCAATTTGCGTAATTGAAATAGAAGAAGTGTTGGTCGCTAAAATCGTGCTGTGTGAACAGGCTTCATTTAATTGTTTGAAAATGTTTAGTTTCAATTCTACATTTTCAGTTGCAGCTTCAACCACTAAATCTGCTCCTACAACGCCATCTTTAATATCGGTATACGTGATGATATTGGTAATTGTTGTTGCTTTATCCGCTTCGGTTATTGTCCCTTTTGATACCATTCGATCTAGATTTGCAGCGATTGTTGCCATTCCTTTGTCTAATGATCTTTCGGAAACATCAATTAGTTTTACAGTAAAACCACTTTGAGCAAATGTATGAGCGATTCCGTTACCCATAGTACCAGCACCTATTACAGCTATAATTTTCATTTCTATTTTTATTTATAAGTTAAAAAAGTTTAAAATTTAAATGCCAGCAATTGACTTTAAATCTTAAACTTTAATATAATTGTTTTATTTTATTTTTTAAAGCAATCAATAATTTGATAGGCTACTTTCAGTGCTTCTGTTGCTTGTTCTAATGTAACTATTGGTGTAGTATCAGTTTTTATGGCATTGGCAAACGATTCTAGTTCGTCTAGTATCGCATTATTTTGCTCCACATCTGGGTTAGAGAAATAGATTTGTTTTTTTACTCCTTCGGCATTTTGCAAAATCATATCAAAATCACCGGGGAATTCTGGAGCATCTTTCATTTTTACTACTTCGCACTTTTTTTCAAGAAAATCGACAGAGATGTAAGCATCTTTTTGAAAAAAACGTGACTTTCTCATGTTTTTCATTGAAATTCGGCTTGCTGTCAAATTGGCTACACAACCATTTTCGAATTCAATTCGTGCATTGGCAATATCTGGAGTGTCGCTAATGACTGCAACTCCACTGGCATTAATCTTTTTTACTTTTGATTTGACTACACTTAATATAGCATCAATATCGTGTATCATTAAATCCAAGACTACAGGAACATCGGTACCGCGAGGATTAAACTCGGCTAAACGATGCGATTCAATAAACATCGGATTCTCAATCATATTTTTGGTAGCTATAAAGGCAGGATTGAATCGTTCTACATGCCCTACTTGACCTTTAACATTGTATTCTTTGGCAAGTGCAATGATTTCGTCGGCTTCTTCAACAGTATTAGAAATTGGTTTTTCTATAAAAACATGTTTGCCAGATTTTATGGCTACTTTGGCGCATTTATAGTGAGATAGGGTAGGAGTAACAATATCAATAACATCGACAGCATGAATCAGTTTTGCTATTGTGCTAAAATGTTTATAACCAAATTCTTTACTTATTTTTTTAGCATTTTCTTGATTGGCATCGTAAAAACCAACTAATTCATACTCTTCAGATTGTTGTAATAAACGCAAATGTATTTTACCAAGATGTCCCGCACCTAATACTCCAATTTTCAGCATACTATTGTTATTTCTACAAAAATAGTAATTAAATGATTAATTTATTATCGAAATGCAACAATTATTATGTTAATTTTAAAAAAATTATCTACCCTTTTAATTGAATTTGTTTGCTATTTTTGCTTTTTATAAAACTCAAAATTTTGAAAGATACCGCCAAACATCAAGGACTTAGAAATCAATTAGTAAGCACTTTAGAACAAAAAGGAATTACTGATAAAGCAGTTTTAGAAGCGATAAAGAAAATCCCAAGACACCTGTTTCTTAATTCTAGTTTTGAGGATTATGCCTATCAAGACAAGGCTTTTCCCATTGGTGCTGGACAAACTATTTCCCAACCTTATACTGTAGCTTTTCAATCTCAATTATTAGAAATAAAAAAGGGACATAAAGTATTGGAAATTGGCACAGGTTCTGGATATCAGACCGCAGTTTTGTGTTTGGTTGGTGCACAAGTTTATAGTATAGAAAGACAAAATGAGTTGTTCAAGCAAACATCTGCCTTACTGCCTAAACTCGGAATTCGGCCTAAGCATCTCTCTTTTGGAGATGGTTACAAAGGACTGCTAAATCACGCTCCGTTTGACAGTATTATTGTAACCGCTGGAGCACCTATAATTCCAAAACCCTTAATGTCACAGCTCAAAATAGGAGGAAGGCTTGTTATTCCCTTGGGTGAAAATGTTCAAATTATGACAATGCTCATTCGAATTAATGAGTCGCAATTCGAAAAACATGAATTTGGCGAATTCCGTTTCGTTCCTTTATTAGAGGATAAAAATTAAAAAGCTATTACTTTATCTATTATACAATTACAACTATGAAAAAAATTACTTTTCTCTTTCTACTTTTAATTTCAAATTTTATTTATTCACAAGTAGATTATACCAATGTTTTGAATTTATTGATAAACAATAAAAGAACCGAAGCTAGAATTCTATTTGATAAGCAATTTAGCAAAGTCAAAACCACCAATATTGATTTGTTGTTTTTGGATGCCATAATTGATGAGCAATCAGGAAGAGTTAGTTTCGACGAAACGATGTTGAAAAACTTAGAAAAACTTACTAATTCTCAGTATTATATAGCACCATTTATCAATAGCGACATGATACTTAGTGATATTTCTACAGATGCTTGTAATGATTTGACCTATACTAAAATAGATTATTTAACAGCATCACCAAAATTTAAGGATTTGCCAATAATTAAGTATAGGAAAGGAATATTCGAACGAAAAAGAATGCAGTTTGAAGCTGCTCAAGCATCATTTACTGCGATAGGAACTATAACGCAATGGCAATTTTGTGGTGTATTCGAAAATTTAAATGGTAGCGGTTTAGGCATTGAATATGAACCTGAAACGTATGCTAAAAACGATAAAATTTTTGATGCCAATAGTAATGGTAAAGTAGGATGGTACAATCCTGTGAATATAGAAAATGATGCCTACCAATTTTTTACAAATGAAGGCGAATATGGGAATGGAATCATTTATGCTCAAACTTTTATAGAGACTCCAGAAGCGGAAAATTTTCTACTGCATTTTGGTGCGAGTAAAGGATTAAAAATATTTTTGAACGCTAAAGAAATCTATCTCAATGAAGATATTAAAAGAGCTAATCTGGACGCTTATACTTTAAAGATTAATTTAGAAAAAGGGGTTAATAGATTACTTTTTAAATTGTCTGTTTCTGGAGGTGCTGACTATTTTTCGGCACAAGTAAAAAATACTGATGGAAGTATTGCTACTAATTTAAAATTTAGCAAAACGTACTTGCCTTATACAATTTCTAAAATAGATACTGCTGAGGCTGAAGTTATAAAATTAGATTATGAAGAGTATTTTGATAATCTGGTAAAAAATAATCCAAAAAACGTTTTGTATAAGTTATATCAATATATGGCTTATGAGTCAAATAGCAAATATGTTGAAGCTTATGATGCTATTGAAGGTCTAGACGAGAAATACCCCAATAGTTCTTTCATCGCAACCTATTTTCTACGATACTATGATTTAGTTGGAGATGAAGATCAGAGAAAACAGGAAATTATAAAAAATATAGAAAAAAATGACTTAGACTATTATTATATAGCATTTGTAAAGCTATTAGATAGTAAATGGTTGCAAAATACTTCTATTACTGAATTAGAGCAATATAGAAATCGATCAAAAAAATACAAACAACGCTTTTATGAGTTAATGTTTGATTTTATAATCGCTTCTAAAAAAGAGGACGTTGATGAAATGTTCAATTTATTAAATGAAATTGATAAAGACACTCATGGAAATGAAAAGTTCAAAATTGTAACAGCAACGATGTACTTAAAATTAAAAAATAATAAAGAAAAGACAATATCGCTTCTCGAAGAGATGGCTAAAGATAAAATAATTAATGAGGTAGATAATTTATTAATTACATATTACAATGAACTAAATGACAAAGCTGCAGTAGAGCGAATAGTTAAGAGGCGAATAAAAGAATTTGAGAATATAAATGTATTTAGAAATGATTATATAACTATTTTGACAAATGCCAATGGATATGCTGAAGCACTAGCTGTAGTTGATCAAAATTTGAGCAATTTCCCGTATTCCTTTACAAATATGGAGAAAAAAGCAGGGATTTATAATTTGATGAAAAATAATAAAGAGGCAGAAAAATACATTCGTCAATCTTTAACTCATAATTCAGGTAATGAGAAAATAAGAAAACAATTATATGATATTTCAAAAACACCAGATGAGATTGATGAAATAGCTACTAAGGACATTTACAAAATGGCAAAAAGTAGAAGAAATTCTAAGCTTACAAGTGATTATGGAGTTGTTTTATTGCTAGATGAATACATTGTAAATGTTTTTCCAGAGGGTGGAAGAAAATCGAGAATATCCTATTTATATGAAATCACCTCTGAAACAGGCATCGAAAAAATGAAGCAATATTCGTTAGACTTATATAGTAATACGATTATAAAATCTGAAATTATTAAAGCAGATGGAACTATCGTTCCCGCCGAAGAAGGAGACAACTTACTGGTTTTCTCTAATTTAAAAGTTGGAGATGTTATTTATTTACAATACGAACGTATCGAAAACGGAACAGGACGTTTTTATAAAGACTTTAATATATCGTGCTATTTTGATAGTCAATATCCATCAACCGAGGGTATTTTTGCCTTAATATGTCCTGCTGAATATAAATATTACACTGATTTTAGTAATGGTACTATAGTTCCAATTAATAGCAAACTAAATGGTAAGAACTGCAGCATTTGGAAAAGAACTAATATTCCCGCTTTATCATTGCAAGAAAACTATGCACCCACATCAGGGGATTTAACTAATGTGATCGAGGTAAGCACTATAAAATCATGGAGTGATATATCTAATTGGTATTCGGATTTAGTAAAGAAAAATTTAAAATTAGATAAAATTACTAAAGATACTTTTAATTCTATTTTTCCTAACGGAGTTGCCAATCTAAGCGATGATGAAAAGGCAAAAGCTATTTATACTTATATCGAAAAAAACATCACCTATAGTTCTTTAGATTTTAGACAAAGTGGCTATGTTCCTCAAAAACCTTCTAAGACAATTACAACAAAATTAGGAGATTGTAAAGATGTTTCCACCTTGTTTGTAGCCTTATCCGAATACGCAGGATTGAAGTCTAATTTAGTCTTAGTTTCAACAAATGATAATGGTTTTAAATCCATGCCATTACCTTCAAGAGATTTTAATCATTGTATTGTACAAACGAGGATTGACAATAAAATCGTTTTTCTGGAACTTACTGACAAATACTTGCCTTACAGAATGCTACCAACGTCATTATATAAAGCAAACGCTTTAGTAATTTCGTTTGATAAAAAGGAGAATGAAATCTCAAAATTAATAAATATTCCTTTTGACGTTTCTATTCAAAATAGTATAAAAACAACTTCAATAGTCACTTTAGAAGATAAATCAAAAATTTTCGTAAATACTCATACAGTTGAAGGAGCCACAAAATCGTATTATAATGAGTTATTTTCTGATGCTACTACAAAAGAAATAAGAGACAAAGAAATTGAGAAAAGTTACAACAAGCAGTTGCAAAAAATAGTTAGTTTGAAGTCTGTAAAACTTTTATCTAATGTAACATTCGATAAGTCACTTACCTATGAAACTAAGTTTTCGATAAATGAAAATTTACAAAAAGTGGGTGCACTTAAAATAACAGAAATTCCTTTTATCGATAAAGTGTATACAAGAGATATTATTGCTACAGAAAATAGAAAATTTGATATTAATTATTTCGATTATGAGAATAATAATAAATACGATTCAGAAGTGATTTTGAATATACCAGAAGGAAAAAAGTTTTCAGAAATTCCAGAGAGTAAAACCTTCTCATTTAAAAATCAGAACTATACGTTGCAATTCGAACTCCTAAAAAGTAATTCACTCAAGATTAAAAGGAATGTCACTATTCTTTGGGACAATATAAAGCCGAGTGATTATCTAGAATACAAAAAATTTGTTGAAGAGGTAATTGCTGCCGAAGAACAAATTGTGGGGTTCAAATAGTTTTAATGCTTAACTTTTTAAATAAAAAAAGCCATTCGTTTAAAAGTGAATGGCTTTTTTAGTTATCGTGATATTTGCTCTGCTATTTTCAAAAAATAACATCCTAGTATTTTTTTGCATGGCATTAAAACAGAGTTTAAAACTCTTTTTTAATTCTAGCCAAATCTCGTTTGGTATCTTGCTCTTTTAGTGATTCTCTTTTATCGTATGTTTTTTTACCTCTGCAAAGACCAATTTGTAATTTCGCCAAGCCTTTTTCGTTTGTGAATAATTTCAAAGGAACAATTGTAAGGCCTTTGGCTTGTACACTTCGAGCTAAACCTTTTAATTCTCTTTTTTTTAATAATAGCTTGCGCTCACTACGTGCTTTATGATTGAATTGATTACCAAAGCTATACTCTTCAATATACATATTAATGGCAAAAAGTTCGTCATTGCTAAATTCACAAAAACTTTCAGTAATGTTTGCCTTTCCTAAACGAATAGATTTTATTTCGGTTCCAGCCAGAACGATTCCAGCGTTGAATGTTTCAAGAATTTCGTAATCGAATCTCGCTCTCTTATTGAGTATGTTTACAATTTTTTGCATAGTTGGGCAAATTTAGCAACTAATTAATGAAAGACCAATTGTTTTTTATAAAATGCTATAAATTTGCAGTTATGGAAAAGCAACAATCAAAAGACCCACTGCACGGAATTACACTTCAAAAAATAGTCGAAACTTTAGTAGAAACATACGGTTTCGATACTCTTGGTGAACTCATTTCAATTAAATGTTTCAATCAAAATCCAAGTATAAAATCAAGTCTTACGTTTTTACGAAAAACAGATTGGGCTAGAAAACAAGTCGAAGAGCTGTATCTAAAAACAATTCAGAAAAACCTATCTAAATAATTAGGAGCTATTTCCTGCCCCCGATAGCTATCTGCGTTCCAATTTTTTATGTCCGCCGCGGCGGACATAAAAGGATTTTCCCTCCTATCAGGGCTAGGATAAACCGTTTTGTTAAAACTTTAGTTTTTTTAATTCATTTTTGAAATTGCAATTGATTTTTTAAATCTTTATTTATTCAGTCTAGAGTAAACTAACGTGTTCAAAAAGCGACCTTCATAAAATTCATTTTCAATAAAATGTCCTTCTTTTACAAAACCGTTTTTTAATAGCACTTTCTCAGACGCTTTATTTTCAGGATCTAAAATCGCTTCTATAGAGTGCAACTTCATTTCCTTAAAGCCATATTCTATCGCTTTTTCTAATGCTTCAGAAATTATTCCCTTACTGTGATATTTAGGAAAGAGCATATAGCCCACTTCAGCCCTGTAATGTTCAGGTTTCATTCGGTAATGGCCAATGAGTCCTATAATTTTTTCAGGTTCGTTTAAATATGCAATTCCCCAATTGATTCCAGTACCGCTTGCTATTTTCTCATCAAACGTGGCGATGAGTTCTAGTGCATCTTCTTTGTTTTTAAGATACGGCCTCGGAATGTACTTCATCACTTGATCATTCGAACGTAGCTCCAAAATAGCATCTACATCGTTATTATTTACTTGTCTCAACAGTAAACGCTCTGTTCGTAAAATAGGAAAAGGAGTGAAATTTATTTCTAACATTTATTCTTTTTTATTTAAAAACTCAATAATTATTTTATTTGTATTTTCTGGTTGGTCCATAGATAAAAAATGTCCTGCGTCTTTTATAACGGCAGTTTCTACATTTATTAAATATTTACGGGCTTTCACAAATGATTTTTCACTATTTATAATGTCATGGTCGCCTACCAAAACCAAAACAGGAATTTTTATAGATTCTAATTCTTCCTTAGAAAACGGCCACATGTTCAATAATCGAGGTCGGCTGTTACCATATTTGTAGGCAAGATACAGTTGTTCTTTAAATAGTGGATTAATTTTATCTGGATAATAGGAGAATGCTTTAAAAAACTTATCATTGCTTTTTGTGCTCGGAAATATTTTTAGATTTAGGCCCGAAAGCGCTTTGCCCACATTTTCTACTGTCCCTAAAGTTTGTGCTGGACTAAGTAAAACTATCTTTTTTACGTCAGCATCATGCACAGCCAAGTACGTAACGAGCCAACCGCCTCTTGATATTCCTAGCAGATTAATATTTTTCATCTGGAAGTGATTAAAAACTTCAGTGTAAAATAAAGCAGTCTGTTTGTTGCTAAGCTTTATTCGATTCGATACTGATTTTCCTGCTTCAAGAGGAAAGTCAATAGCGTAGACTCTATATTCTTTGCTAAATTCTTTTACATTAGGGAACCACATCGTCGAGCTAGCATCCGTTCCGTGAAATAATACTAATGACTCACCTGTTTTGGGTCCACAAGTGATAACATGAGCGGTACCGTAACTAGTTTTTACATCAATTTCTTCAAAAGGGACATCCCATAACTTCAAAGTATTGTTATATGAGTTAATATAAATGGTCTTTTTTTCTGGAGAATCAAAAATATAATAAGTGGCAATCTTGTTACTTGAGCAGCCCAAGAATGAGAAGATTATCAATGAAAACAAAGCAAAATTACGCATGAATTTTTATTTACGAATTTCGATTGTTTCTAGGTAGTAGGACATAATAGTTTTTCTTTTTTTTTACATAATTACAATGCTGAATTCTGAATGAAAATTGCAATTTGGCTCTAAAATTTGAATTCCTTCTTTCTCAAAAAGATTCCCAAAATTTTTCTCAGTATCGGAATATCCAAACCAAGGCTCAATACAGATAAATGGAGCATTTTGTGGAGTCCAAATTCCTAAATTGGGAAAGCCTTTATAATTTACTTTTAAAATTGGAACTGAATTTTCTAGAATCGTTATTGAATTTGACGGAATGGTTTTAAAAACCAACGCATCGTTTTCAAATAATTTATAATTCAAATGCAGTTGCTTTTTATCTAATGGTAACTGAGCTGTAGTATTCGAAATAAGTCCATCATTTAATAGGAAGTAGTGTAATGGTTTGTCATCTTCAAATTCTAGACTATAATTTTCAAAATTTCCTGGCAGAGCAAATGCAGGATGTGCGCCAATCGAGAAAGGCATTTTTACGGAATCATTGTTTATTACCTTGTACTCAATTATTAAGGATTTATTTTCCAAAGTATAAATAACTTGTAGATCAAAATCAAATGGATACTTCTTCATTGTTTCCGCGTTTGACTTTAAAGAAAAAGTAGCGCTACTTTCTTTTTTTTCTATCAAGTTAAAATCCATATCGCGAGCAAAACCATGTCTTGGCAATTGGTATTCTTTTCCATCATACAAATAGAAATTGTCTTTTAAAGTTCCCACGATAGGAAATAAGATTGGAGAATGTTTTCCCCAATACACGGGATTTCCTTCCCAGATGTACTCTTTGGTTGAGTTATCTTTTAAAGAGCACACTTCCGCTCCACTATGATTTATTTGAGCTGTTAATACTGAATTTGTGATAGTTGTGATCAAAATTAGGAGTAGTTTTTTATAATTAATAATTTAATGTAAAGATATTTCATAATACTAATTTAAAAAAAATAAAATCAAATTTTACTTGTAAAAAATAAAAAAATCAAATTCGCAATTTATCGCAAACATTCGATTTTTTTTTCATTAATTTGCTATGTAAAATATATAATACATGAAAAATATTCGTCTAAAAACCATTTTGCAAGTGGCTTTATTAGTTGTAATCACAACATCTTGGTCACAAGAAACTAAAACTGTAGCAACTACTTCTCCAGTTTCAACTTACAATTATCATGATGCTTTTGCCCCTTTTTTTTACAGGAACAATGGCTCTACAACTCGCTCAGCAAGCGGTCAACCAGGCTTTGCTTACTGGCAAAATAGAGCCGATTACCAGTTAACGGCAAAACTGAATGAAAAAACAAACGAAATAATAGGCACTGATATCATTACCTATACCAACAATAGTACTGATTCTATGTCGTTTGTTTGGATGCATTTAGATCAAAATTTATTTAAATCTGATTCTCGCGGTAATGCAGTTGTTCCATTAAATGGGAGTCGTAACGGCGCTCAAGGAGAAATTTTTGAAGGTGGACATAAAATTAAATCTGTAAAAATTATTAGTGATTCTAAAGGTAAATCTGTTGAAACGGATGCTAAATATAGTATTTCAGATACTAGAATGCAGGTCTTTCTACCTGAGAATTTAAAAGCAAAAGGTGGAGTTGTAAAAATAAAAATTGATTTCTCTTATATTTCTCCTAAACAAGGATCCGACAGAACAGGAGTTTTAGATACTAAAAATGGTAAAATTTTTACTATTGCACAATGGTATCCTCGTATGTGTGTGTACGATGATTTAAATGGATGGAATACTAATCCATATCTTGGAGCATCTGAATTTTATTTAGAATATGGTGATTTTGATGTCAATATTACTGTTCCTTCCAATCACGTTGTGGTATGTTCTGGTGAATTGGTTAATCCAACAGCAGTTTATACAGCGACGGAGCAAAAACGTATTGCAGAAGCGAAACAAAGTGAAAAAACAGTTATGATTCGTACTGCCGACGAAGTAGCTGCGAATGCATCTAAAGCTGCAGGAACAGATAAAACTTGGCATTTTAAAATCAAAAATTCAAGAGATGTTTCATGGGCATCATCGCCAGCTTTTATTTTAGATGGAGCTAGAATTAATTTGCCTAGCGGTAAAAAATCTTTGGCATTATCTGCTTATCCTGTCGAAAGTGCTGGAAATGAAGCATGGGGACGTTCTACAGAGTATGTAAAAAGTTCAATAGAAAATTATTCTAAAAGATGGATGGAGTATCCTTACCCAGTTGCTACCAATGTAGCGGGAAATGAAGGCGGAATGGAATATCCAGGAATTGTTTTTTGTGGCTGGGAATCTAAAGGAGAAGACTTATGGGGAGTTACAGATCATGAATTTGGTCATATTTGGTTTCCCATGATTGTTGGTTCAAACGAAAGAGTTTTCGGTTGGATGGATGAAGGGTTTAATACTTTTATAAATTCAGTAAGTTCAGCTGATTTCAATAACGGAGAGTACAAAGCTAAAGCTACGGATCTTCATAGAAATGCAGAATATTTTACCAATCCAAATACAGAGACTATTATGAGTTCTCCCGATAACATGAAAGAAGGCAATATTGGTCTTTTGTGTTATTTCAAACCAAGTTCTGGATTGATTATTTTGAGAGAGCAAATTTTAGGGCCAGAACGTTTTGATTTGGCTTTAAGAACGTACGTGGAGCGTTGGGCTTATAAACACCCATCTCCGGATGACTTTTTCAGAACAATAGAAAACGTTTCGGGAGAAGATTTAAGTTGGTTTTGGAGAGGTTGGTTTGTATATAACTGGCGTTTTGATCAAGGTATAAATTTACTTAAGTATGTAAAAAATGATCCGTCTAAAGGTGCAATTATTACAATTGAAAACTTTGACAAAATGGTAATGCCTGCCATTTTAGATATAAAAACCAAAAGCGGAAAAGTGACTCGTATTAAATTACCTGTAGAAATTTGGCAAAAAAATGTAGAATGGTCTTTTAAAGTAGATACTAAAGAGGAAATTGAAAGTGTAATTATTGATCCAGACCATGCATTTCCAGATAATAATGAAAGTAATAACACTTGGACAGCAGTTGGCGGTACGCTTGTAAAAGATTTGGTTTTAGACGGCTATGTAGGGAAGTTTTCTACTGCAAAAGCACCTTTAAAAATTGAATTTACCGAGAAAAACAGTGTCCTATATGCAGAAATTACAGGTTATCCAAAATTTGCACTTGACGTTGTTGGGAAAGATTTATTCGAATCGAAACAAGCTGGAGTCAAATTTCAATTTAATCAAGATAAAAAGGGTTTTGATATGATTGTCAGCGCCGATAAAAAAATACCTTTTACAAGAGATTAAAAGTTAGGTTTAACTACAAAAAAAAAAGACTTGCAGAATTTTCTGCAAGTCTTTTTTTTTACGATTTTATTCTAAATTTATTCTGGAATCTGCTGACTCAAACAATGTAATGTTCCAAATCCCCAAATGAAATCTGTTGCACTAACTCCAATTATTTCTCTATCAGGAAAACACTCAGCAAGAATATTCAAAGCAGCTCTATCATTTACATCATTGAATGTAGGGACTAAAACACAATTGTTTAAAATCAAAAAATTGGCATAACTGGCTGGTAAACGCAATCCTTCAAAATCAAGACGTTTGGGCATTGGTAAAGCTACAATTATTGGTGCTTTGCCATTCTCTAGCTTAGCATTTTGAAGTCTTTGTAGATTATCTTGTAGCGGTTTATAGTTACTGTCATTTTTATCCAACTCGATTATAGTGACAATTGTATCCTCATTTATAAATCGACATAAATCATCAATATGCCCGTGTGTATCATCGCCTTCAATTCCGTCGCCCAACCAAATCACGTTGGTTATTCCTAAATATTCTTTAAAAACGGCTTCGTAATCTTCCTTGGTAAAACCTGGATTCCGAACCTGAATATCGGGATGCATCAAACATTCTTCCGAAGTTAAAAGTGTTCCTTTTCCGTTAACATCAATAGCACCACCTTCTACAATTACGGGTTTACCTTTATACATAACCTGAGTTAAAGGAATATTTAAAAACTCGCTTACTTTTGTAGGAACGTACTTGTCTAAATTGATGTTCTTGTATTTTGCCCAACCATTAAAATTAAAATTTAACGCTTCTCTCTTACCATTATTTTTCACAATAATAGGACCAGAATCGCGCATCCAGCTGCGGTTGGTTTTGTGTATAATGAAGGAAACGTGGCTCATTTTTACATGTGCATTTTCGAGCATTTCCGACACTTTTTCTTTTTGATTTTCATCGGCTACGACCAAAAATACTTTTTCGTATATAGCCACTTTCTTGATGAATTCTACAAATGCCCATTGTACTGCTTCGTATTTTCCAGGCCAGTCTTTACCGTTGTGGGGGAAACACAATAAAATGCCTTGTTGCTTTTCCCACTCTGCTGGGAATCGTCTGTTGTTTGTATCCATGATTAATCAATAGCTCTTTTAGTGATATCGCCAAACGCATCGATTCTTCTATCTCTAAAAAACGGCCAATTCTGACGTACATTTTCTTGTAAATCCAAATCCACTTCGGCAATTAAAATTTCTTCTTTGTCGTGTGAGGCTTGTGCCAAAATTTCGCCTTGTGGTCCAGCGATGAAAGAGGATCCCCAAAACTGAATTCCTGCTGTTCCTTCAATATATTGTTCTAGACCAATTCTATTTGCTGCGGCCACGTAAACACCATTTGCAACAGCGTGACCTTTCATAACGCTCATCCAAGCGCCATGTTGGTTCTCTCCGTATTGTTCTTTTTCTTGTGGATGCCAACCAATTGCTGTTGGGTAAAATAAAACTTCGGCACCTTGCAACGCAGTTAATCTTGCCGCTTCTGGATACCATTGATCCCAACAAATTAATGTTCCAATTTTTCCTTTTTTTGTCGGAATTGTTTTAAAACCTAAATCACCAGGTGTAAAATAAAATTTTTCATAGAAATGTGGATCATCTGGAATATGCATTTTACGATACAAGCCAGCTTCGGAACCATCTGTATCGATGATGTAAGCACTGTTATGGTAAATTCCTGCCATCCTTTTTTCGAAGAAAGGAACGATGATTACAACACCCAATTCTTTTGCTAAAGCGCTAAAAGCAATAAAGGAAGTACTGTACAGTGGTTCTGCTAATGCAAAATTATCTACATCTTCACTTTGACAAAAATAATGACTGCTGTATAATTCGGGTAACGAAATAACTTCGGCTCCTTTATTGGCCGCATCGCGTACCCAACTCAAACATTTTTTTAAGTTGTTTTCGGCAACATCGTTTAGATTTAATTGAATTACTGCTATTTTGTATTTTTTGTTTGACATAGTAAAAATATTAGAGTGCAAAAATAGTTATTTTTAAGAAGAGTAGGAAATGGGTAACTATTAAATTCTATGAATTACGAGTTTTAAGAATTAATTTCAATTTAAAGTAGATTTATCCAATTTCGACTAATTTGTAACCTGTTTCAGTTCTAATAAATCCTAAATAATACTGCACAGACCTGCCAACTTGTTTGGTTATGTAGATTTTAAAAAAAGGGTATTTTTGAGATAAGTATCCACCGCAATTATCGTAGTACGATTTATTGTTTTCAAATAGTAGGGGACTTGAGTCATTTATGATGTCTATTTTTAAATTCTTAGAACTAATTCCCTTTCGAATTTTACTAATAAATTGCTTATTGTTTTTATATACATTCTCTTTTGTATCAACTGCCCATGCGTATTCTTGAAAATTGCTATTTTTAAATTCTTTACTTTTTAGATTTTTATTTTTTTCTAAAGCAACAGTCTCAAAAGAATTTAAATAAAAATAAGTTTGATCACCACTTTTAATCAGAAACTCTTCGTAAAACCATTTTTCAAATTCTTTTTGATTATTTTTAAAAGAATATAAGTTCCCGTTTTGTGCGGTAAAGGTTATATCATTTATATTTATTTGTTTTGGATTTATTGTAAGAGAGTACCAGTCAATATTTTCAAATTTTTCTAAATCAATGTCATCTAAAATTAATTCATTCTTCTCGTTTATGATTTGCATATTTCCTAACCAGCTCCAATGTTCACAAGGATCTTCTTTTGAATATTCTATTCCATCCCAACAATATCTTTTCGCCTCTTTTATGACAATGGCAAATCCATTATAAAAAGGCCTTCCATCATTATAAATTGCAGGTATTGTTACCTCACCATTTGAATTAAAGTAACCAACTTTATCAGTTTTGTGATCTCGAAATCTTATTTTATTTTCGTTTTCACAATCTAATGAAAAATCAAAAATATACAAACTATCAATTCCTACTTTCTTACCGTTTTTGAGTAAATAATATTGACTTGTTTCATAATTCTCTGCATCGAAAAGGTTTGTTTTTTCGAAAACGGGAATAATGTTTTCAAAAATTAGTGCATCTGTTATAAAAGTAAATTTAGGTTCAATCATAATTGTTCCAAATGAGTCTTCATATCCCATCAAGTTATCATCTTTATCCTTGAACATCATCCAATTTTCGTTCTTATTTTGTGCAGATGATGGTAAGAAGTTCAAAAGAAGAAGCAGGATTAAATTTTTTTTTTTCATAATTAGGTTTTGTACAGGAACAATTTCTAGTCTTTGACAAAATTAAAATTAATATAAGATTTTAATTGCAAATAATTTTATTTGGCTATTATTTTCTTTCGATGCTCAAAACCCCAATCTGCAATTACATTGATTACATTTTTTAAGGTAGAGCCATACTCCGTAATTTGATATTCCACAGTAATAGGTTGCGTATTTAAAACGGTTCTAGTAATGAGTAAGTTTGCCTCTAATTCTTTTAAATCGCGACTTAGCATCTTTCCTGATATTCCGTTAACTTCTTTTAGAATATCAGTGTAACGCATTTTTTGATAGCAGAGACAAGCAATAATAGAAACTTTCCATTTCCCATTGAGTATATCCATTACATCGTGAATCGCGATAATTCTGTTGGAGCATTCTTTTTTGGATGGATTTTCTTCTATTATCATATACATGTTATTTAGTTACCTTTTTGTCACTATTACTTTTGGTTACAAAGTTACTAAAAGTAACAATGAAAGCGTAATTTTGACCCAATTAAAAAGTAAAAAAATGAAATTAATAGAAGCTTTGAATTGGAGATATGCTGCCAAAAAAATGAACGGTGATAAAGTGCCACAAGAAAAATTAGATTATATACTAGAAGCTGCCAGATTATCCCCGTCGTCATCTGGTTTACAACCCTATGAAATCTTTGTAATTAGTAATCCGGAGATGTTAGAAAAAATAAAACCGTTAGCATGGAATCAGAGTCAGATAACGGATTGTTCTCATTTATTGGTTTTTGCCGCTTGGGATGGCTATTCATTAGAAAGAATAACTAAAGTTTTTGATAGAACACTTGTTGAGAGAGGATTGCCCGCGGATACAATGGATGACTATAAAAAAACACTTTGGGGAATGTACGAACCACTTTCTACCGAATGGCATGCGAATCATGCAGCGCGTCAAGCTTACATAGCTTTGGGTGTTGCCATGGTCGCTGCTGCAGAACAACGTGTAGATGCCACTCCTATGGAAGGATTTAGTCCTGAGGAACTGGACTTGCTTTTAGGTCTAAAGGAAAAAGGTTTGAAAAGTGCGGTAATTTTGCCTCTTGGTTTTAGAGATGCGGCTAATGACTGGTTGGTTACTATGAAAAAAGTAAGAACACCAAAAGAAATGTTTATAACCGAGATTAGATAATAATTTGCATAATGCTTAATTCTAAAAGTCTCTATTTTTAATAAAAAATGGAGGCTTTTTGATTTTTGTTTTATGATTCGTAATTGTAGTTTTTGCGCAAACGAAAACTTATTTTTTTCTGAAAAACTATATTTTTGGCCTAGCCCCGATGGAAGTGGAAATCCCGCGCTTTTTGGCGTGGATTGTAGCGAACAGCGGGACAAGAGTAGATGAGATGTATAGTAGATTTGCTCCTAAAAAAAGAAAAGAAAATTAACGCTTTAATTTGAAATAGAAGTATTTAATTAACAGGAGAATCTAGATTTAATACTACTTAATGGTTAATTTTACACAAATTTAAAATGAATATGAAAACCCCTTTTTCAATATCGATATTAGAGTTAGCAGTAATCACCGAGGACAGTAATGCCAAAGAAACCATGCAGAAAACTAAAGAATTGGCACAACTTGCTGATGGTTTAGGATACAAGCGATTTTGGTTGGCCGAGCATCACAATATGGCTCATGTTGCTAGTACGGCGACTGTTGTTTTGATTGGTTATATTGCGAGTCAGACGGAAAATATTCGTGTAGGATCAGGCGGAATAATGTTACCGAATCATTCACCGTTGATTGTTGCGGAACAATTTGGAACGTTGTCTATTTTGTATAACGAGCGAATTGATTTAGGTTTAGGACGTGCTCCTGGAACCGACTCGCTTACCGCACAAGCTATACGACCTGATTTTTTTCAGGAATCACAACGATTCCCACAAAATGTAAAAGCGTTACAAGATTATTTTTCTACTGAAAATGCCACTTCAAAAGTTCGAGCTTTTCCTGCAGAAGGGACAAATGTTCCAATCTGGATACTTGGATCTAGCATGGACAGTGCTTCGCTGGCGGCTGCTTATGGATTACCGTATGCATTTGCGGGCCATTTTGCGCCTAAACTAATGTTGCAAGCGTTTGAATATTATAGAGATAATTTTAAACCATCAGTATATTTGGATAGACCAAAAACGATGGCTTGTGTAAATCTAATTGCTGCTGATACAGATGAAGAAGCCGAGGTACTATCTACAAGTTTGTATCAAATGTTTCAGAATTTGATTTTAAATACAAGAAAGCCTTTGCAACCTCCTGTAGCTTCTTTGAGCGATTTTATGAATGGCATGAACGAAGAAGTTCGATATCATGTTAACCAAATGACAGGCTGTTCGTTTATAGGAAGTAAAGAAACTTTAGTGAAAGAATTAAAAGAATTTATTAACTATTCTCGCGTAGATGAATTGATGATTTGTAGTCCTATTTATAATCACAATGATAAAATGAAAAGCATTAAGCTTGGAAAAGAAGTTGTTGATGCGCTAAATGAATAGTGCCTTTAAGTAAGATAAATACTTATGTAATAAAGTAAAAAGCCTTATTATCAACTGAAAATAAGGCTTTACTGTTTAAATTATTTTAGATGCAATAACTTCAAGTTACTGAACTGCTGGTGTTTTTGATCTTTTTTCCTGTTCTGCTAAAATACTTTTCAAATAAGGTTTTGTTACATTTTCTAAATCGCTAGCAGAAATGTCTAATGCTGTTGGATTTTTAACTAGTTGTAACCAAGGTTTTGCACCATCAAAATCATAACTGCCAAAAACAACTACGGGAGTACCTTTTTCCAATACAGTATGTTCATCTTTTAGAATCCATTGATCTGCCCAATTGTATAAGTATTTGGCATCTTTTTCTTGAAGTCTTAAACAAGAGTGCGACGCTGGATAACCTGGTAATTCATACTCATGAAAACCAACTCCTAACTTATTGGCAATATTAAAGTTCCATTTTAAGTCCCATTCGTCGTTAAAAGTACTCGTCGTTTGTTCGGCTTTCCAATTGGTGAAAAATAGGCCAGCAGGAGTAGGGTCTTTTTTTCGCCCCATATTTGTTGGTCCTGAATAAATTAAACTACCATTTTCATAAGCCGCAAAAGTTTGGGTTGCATACGAAAAATAAATAATTTTTTTAATGGAATCTAAATAAGGAACTTCGACGGGGAAATTAAGGTAAAATTCAATATCACCTTTTAGGTCACTAGGTATAAGAATAGAATCCATTTTGGCCAAATTTTTCTTATCCGTTCTGTTAACTCCCATAACAATGTTTAGTTGGGCAGTATCGGAATTGTTTTTTAACCACTCTTTCGCATTTTTTAAGGTGTAGGTGATGTTTTTGGGCTCTTTTCGTTCACGTATTTTTTTAATTGGCGCGGTTTCATTTTTTTTACAAGAAGAAAAAAAAACAAAAAGCATTAAAATTAGGGCTGTCTTTTTCATAAATAATTTTAATGCAAAAATGATAATTTTGACTGCCATTTGTATTATATAATAATTGGATTTTATTATCTTATTTTCAGTAAAACATAATAAATTTTTAAAAGCAACTAATTTGTATTAAAATTTTTATTTAAAATAATGTCACAAATTCATAAAAAAGAATATCAAAATTAAAAGCCTATAAGAAAAAAGAGGTTATCTTTCTTCGTATAGGCCTTGTATGTAAACCAGCTATAGTTAACTGCGCTACTATCTTAAGTAAATATTCATTAGAATTTTAATTATGAACATGTATTGCATCTTCACCATGTGTGCTATATTGAGTAGAAGTGTTTGTATCAACAGTTGTCATCCATTTGATATATTCTCCAATAAAAATGACTAAATTGTATCCAGAATCGTAAATATTTGCAAATAACTCGATCACTAGATCATAAATAGTTGCAAAAAAATCAATTACTTGGTTCGCTAAATCTATTTGTGTATTTTTCATAGGAAGATATTATTAAGTTACTATTTGGTTTTACTACCCTTAGCTTTATTTGGCTTATCAAACTTAACATAAAATTAAGTATGATTGGATAAAAATAACAAAAATATCGATGAAATGCACTTAAAATATTTAAATATAAGTAATAACTTATTTTTTGGACAATAATTTACGAATGTAGTTTAAATAGAACTTCTTTTGCCAATTTATTCTCTTCTGCGATATAACGGTTTAATGATAAATGATATACAACTGATTTTTGGTTGATATTTTAATTTTAAAAAAAAAACACCAGTTTTTTGACGAGGGCACTGAAAAAGTCTCTCTTTTCAAAAAATCATAAAAAAATCGCTTAAATAAAGGTTTGTTTTTATTTAGTTTGTTTTTTAAACTCTAATTTGATTTTCTGACATCATAAAAACTTAAAATAATAAAAAAGAGCATAAACAGTAGTGTTTATGCTCTTTTTTGGTTTTTCTCGTTTTTTACTT
>JBBSSR010000011.1:0-101156 GCA_038241955.1 Flavobacteriales bacterium
GTCAAACAAACATTTGCTCCTAATACAGCTTCTTTACCTACATGAACACCTTCTACAACAATACAACGAGAACCAATAAACGCACCATCTTCAATGATAACTGGTGCAGCTTGTAAGGGTTCAAGAACACCACCAATTCCCACACCACCACTCAAGTGTACGTCTTTGCCAATTTGAGCACAACTACCAACAGTTGCCCAAGTATCAACCATTGTTCCAGAATCGACATACGCACCAATGTTTACATAACTAGGCATCATAATAACACCGCTAGAAATATAAGAACCGTAACGAGCAGAGGCTCCCGGAACTACACGAACTCCTTTTTCTGCATAATCTTTTTTCAACAACATTTTGTCGTGGTACTCGAAGATTCCAGCTTCCCAGGTTTCCATTTTTTGAATAGGGAAGTACATCACGACAGCTTTCTTTACCCATTCGTTTACTTGCCATCCATCAGCTTTTGGTTCAGCGACGCGTAAGTTTCCTTTGTCTAATAATTCTATAACTTCTCTGATAGCATCAGTAGTTTTTGTTTCTTGTAGCAAAGCGCGGTTTTCCCAAGCTAGTTCTATAATTGATTGTAGTTCGTTCATTGTTGATAATTTTTTTGCAAATATACCAATTTTAGAACACAGCAAAAAAGAGAATTCAGATGGAAAATGTTATATATTTGTATTTCAAAGTAGTGAGTTATGGAAACCATAAGATTAGAATTTCAGCCAAAAATAAAAGCCAAAATCTTAGAATTATTGAGCTCGTTTTCTTCTGAGGAATTGAAAATAGTTCAGGAAGATGAAAACTTTGATGATAATAAGAGAAAATTGCATATCGCATATGCTAAATTTAAAAGTGGAAACGAAAAAATGTATTCAATTGATGAAGTTGACGCCTATTTGGATGAAACATTTTCTGAATATGATAGTTAGTATTTCAAGTAATTTTCGAAAATTATTGACTGAACAAGTTCGTTATATTTATAAAGATAAACCCAAGGCAGCTTTGAAATTCAGGAAAGATTTGCTTAAGAATATCAAGAAATATTTAAAGGAACCATTCCATTTCAAAAAATCTAGATATTTTGAAAATGAAAATATAAGAGATTATGTTTTTAAAGGATATGTAGCTGTTTACGAGGTTAATGTAGAACAGAAAATTGTTTCTGTTTTCGGGTTCATAAAATACAAAGACTCATTATAAAATGCCAAGAATACTCTCCATAGATTACGGTCAAAAACGAACAGGAATAGCGGTTACAGATGAAATGCAAATTATAGCTTCGGGCTTGACAACCATTCCTTCTGCAACAGCAATTGCTTTTTTGAAAGATTATTTTGCTAAAGAAAAAGTAGAAGCAGTGCTTATTGGCGAGCCTAAACAAATGAATGGTGAACCATCGCAAAGTGCGTCGATCATAAAAGGATTTGTAACTCATTTTACCAATCACTTTCCAGATATGAAAGTAGTTCGAGTTGATGAGCGTTTTACATCAAAAATGGCTTTTCAAACTATGATTGATAGCGGTCTCAATAAAAAGCAACGCCAAAACAAAGCACTTATCGATGAAATTTCAGCAACCATTATGCTTCAAGATTATTTAAATCGAAAATAGTATTTTATATATTTAACAAACTGCTAAGACGTTAAGGATTTTGTAACTAAAAATACTTTTTTTTTGTAGTTTTTAAAGTTATTTTTGTAACTCCTTATAAACACACTACAATGTTCGACAAAACAATACAATCCTCTTCCGAAGTAGTTTTAATTGGAGCAGGAATTATGAGTGCTACTCTAGGTTTAATTTTAAAAGAGTTACAACCTGACTTAAAAATAGATATTTACGAAAGATTAGATGTTGCTGCCGCAGAAAGTTCCGATGCATGGAATAATGCAGGAACAGGACATTCTGCTTTTTGTGAACTTAATTATACTCCTGAAGATGCTAATGGGAAAATTAATCCTAATAAAGCCATTAGTATCGCGGAACAATTTGAGGTTTCAAGACAGTTTTGGTCGTATCTAGTTCAACAAGATAAACTTTTGTCACAGGATTTTATAAAAAGTGTCGCTCACATAAGCTTTGTTTGGGGTGAAGAGAATGTGGCTTTTCTTAAAAACAGATTTCAAGTTTTACAATCGAATCCTCTTTTTGCAGAAATGATCTTTAGCACTGATTTTTCTGAATTAGAAAAATGGATGCCTTTAGTAATGGAGGGCAGAAATCAAGAGGAAAAAGTAGCTGCGACTTCAATGAAAATTGGTACCGATGTAAACTTTGGAACGTTAACTAGAGACATGTTTAGTTACTTAACAAAATTAGATGGTGTTACGATTCATTACAGTCATGAAGTTAAAAAATTAAAACAAAGGGATGATAAAACGTGGAGAATAAAAATCACCGATTTAGCGTCTGACCAAAAGAAGAAAGTATACACTAAATTTGTTTTTATAGGTGCTGGTGGTGGTTCATTACCCTTATTAGAAAAAGCAAATGTACCTGAAGGTAAAGGTTACGGTGGTTTTCCTGTTAGTGGGCAATGGTTAAAATGTACCAATCCCGAAGTAATTGCAAAGCATCAAGCCAAGGTGTATGGAAAAGCAAGTGTTGGAGCTCCGCCAATGTCTGTTCCGCATATTGATACTAGAATGATTGACGGAGAAAAAGCATTGCTTTTTGGCCCTTTTGCTGGGTTTTCTACTCGATTTTTAAAAAATGGTTCTTATTCTGATTTGCCGTTGTCTATAAAAGCGGATAATGTAATCCCGATGATTGTCGCCGGTTATAAAAACATTCCACTCACCAAATATTTAATTGAGCAAGTACGTCAATCTCCTAAGGACAGAATTAATGCTTTGCGCGAATACGTACCTAGTGCGCGATCGAAAGATTGGATTTTAGAGAGAGCAGGACAACGTGTTCAAGTAATTAAAAGAGACGAAGAATTGATTGGAAAATTAGAGTTCGGAACTGAAATGATCAATACTCATGACGGAACCTTAGCTGTTTTATTAGGAGCTTCTCCTGGTGCCTCAACTGCTGTTTCTATTATGGTCGAGTTGGTAAGTAAATGTTTTCCAGAAAAATTTAATTCTGCGGAAGGACAGAAAAAAATGAAAGCAATGATTCCATCCTTTGGACAAAAATTAAACGATAAACCAGAATTATTGACAGCAATAAGAAAAAATACTTCGACAGTTTTAAAATTAAGAGGTTAAATTATAAATTTCAGTCGCATTTTTCACAGCATTATAAAAATGCGACTGATTTTTTTTAATTCTGCATCAATAAATTGGTGTCTTTCAAAATCTTTTTTGATAAACTAGTTAGCCACACTAATTGTTCAATGACCAACTGCGCTTCTTGCTTTTTTAGATTAAAATCTTCTTCATTAACCGTATTTTCATCTTCCAGTTCTCTGAGTCTAATGTTTTTTAATTCGGTAAAACTATTGGCTAGATCTTCTTTTGTTATTTGATCTTTAATAACAGTCTCTTCTTTTAAAATTGAAATAGCTTCTTCTAAGTTTTTAATTACTTTTTGCGCAACAATATGAAACGCTTCTGATGATGGCGTTGTTTTATGAGACTGTATATAGGTTCCCAATGAGGCTGTCGCCGAAAGCAACGAATGATTAAGCTCTGTTAGCTTATATACTTGCGGAATTTTTATTTGTTTTGATTTTGGTTCTTGAGACATTCGCTGAAAAGAAGCCATAAGATTGCCAAGCTCTATAAAAGCATTTTTTCTCGCCAAGCGATACGGAGTAGTTACTTCTCCTTTATTTTTGTAAAAATTGTAGATTTCAATTAAGTACTCTCTATTGGCGCGAATCGATTTTTCTAGATATTGCGGTGCTTTAAGATATTCCCAAGAAGGCCATAAAAAATGATTGGCAAGAAAGGCTAAAAGAGCAGCTGTTAAGGTATCAATAATGCGATACTGAATGACAGCACTAAAATTTGGAGTTAAAATGGCATATACAAATACGATATACATCGTTACAAACGTAGCGCTTACACTATATTTTTTTTGTGTGAATGACAATCCCAAAAGCATGCAAGTAACGGCAAGTGCACTTCTAATTATGTTATTGTCTATAACCGATAAAATACTAAAAGCTATTATTCCGCCAATAATCGTCCCAATTGCACGTTGAAAAGAGCGTTGCTTGGTCAAGCCATAACCTGGTCTCATGATAATGATAATGGTCATTAATATCCAATATTCATTTTCGAAAGGAAGAATTTTTCCTATTATCATTCCAATTAAGATAGTAGCAGTAAGTCGTAGCGAATGTCTAAATAGGGTAGAGGAAAAACTCAAATTCTGAATAAACGTGCTTAACGGATAATATTGTGGTGTTAGGAATTTTTCTAAATCCTTGTCTCGTCCTTTAAAGTCATAAGAGTCTACAGCAGAAGTAAAGCTACGTTCAACCACTTTGATTTTTTCTACTTGTTTTTCAGCATATTGCAGCATTGTTGTCAACATAAAAACACCTTCGGACGCTGCTTCATGGCCTAAGTCATTTTCATATTCTTTAATAGCTAGTTCTAGTGCATTCAGTTCCTTAAATAATACTTTTTTTGATACGTATTTGGTGCGTTTCGATATGTTCTTTGACAACTGTTTTAAAGTCGAAGCTAACGAATAAGCTAGGTTTTGATATTTTTCCAAAGTCTTAGGATAATTCTCGAACTTTTCATGAAGTTTATCATGATCGAAGGAAGTGGATACTGCGATCTCTTGTATTTCAACTAGTGAGATAAAAGCGATTAGCATTCTTCTGTTTTGGTTGGATGAAACAGCATTAATTTGTTTACCAATCAACACACTTCTTATATTTTGGTGTATGTCGTTTAATTCTACTTGTAAATAAAGTTGTTTTTCAGTAATTGCCTTTTTATCGGCGTTTGGTTTCCATAAATCACCTCTTAATTTGAGGTATTTTCCCGTCAGTTTGATGCATTCTGCTAGTTGTAACTCAGCATAACGATATGGTTTTATGTAATAAAAAAGAAGTGAAATCAATAAGTAAAATAAACCTCCAGCGAGAATTAAACCTGCATAAAGTAAAGAGTCAAGACCTGTGTGAAGGTGAGAAAAAGATAGTGAAGCAGACAATAGTGCCGAAAACGATACTATTGTTGCTCTTTGTCCATAAACTGATATCATAGACAATATGAAAAGTAAAATGGTAAAAAAAGGATAAAAAATCCAAGGAAAGGGGTAAATAAAATTAATTAAAAAATTAACACTTGCTACTAAAAAAGCACTTACTAGTATTCCATTAATTTTATCTTTTAAACTACTCGGAATGTCACTTGGATAGGTTAAGAATGCACCTAGAGCGATGGTAAAACCAATTTCAAAGTGACCCAATAAAGTAAATAATATCACTGGAATAACGGCAGAAATAGTTGCTTTTAAAGCATTCGTAAAATAGGTGCTTTCCGTAAAGCCTTTAATTTTAGTAATCATGAATTTTCATTTGCTATAAATATAGGATTTCTAATACTATTAAAGGTTTTGAAAAGCTACATTTAGTACGAATTTACAAAAAAATGCTAATTATTAGAATGGGATTAATCATTGTCTATTTTTTTACTATTTTTGCCAATCGAATCAAATCGTCTTTTCGGTTTATTTAGATAGATAATAATTAATACAACACTAATGATATTACCCATTATAGGATATGGTGATCCCGTTCTGAGAAAAATAGGAGATGTGCTTACGCCCGAACATCCAAATTTAAAAGAGATTATCGCAAACATGTACGATACGATGTATAATGCATGTGGAGTTGGTTTGGCGGCAGAACAAGTTGGTTTGTCACTTCGTTTGTTTGTTATAGACACAACGCCTTTTAGCGATGATGAAGATCTTGAAAATAACGAGCAAGAAAAATTAAAAGGTTTTAAAAGAACTTTTATCAATGCAAAAATGATAAAAGAGGAAGGCGATGAGTGGAGTTTTAATGAAGGTTGTTTGAGTATTCCAGACGTTCGTGAGGATGTTTATAGAAATCCTACAATAACGATTGAATATTGCGAAGAAGATTTTGTTATGAAAACGGAAGTTTTTGATGGTTTAATTGCCAGAGTAATCCAGCATGAATACGATCATATTGAAGGTATTTTGTTCACCGATAAAATTTCGTCATTAAAAAAACGTTTGATTCAAAAGAAATTAAAAAATATCACCGAAGGGAAAACGTTTCAAGATTATAGAATGAAATTTTTCGCCAAAAAAGGAAGATAGTACTACCGTTTAAAAAGTTAGTTTTCAAATTTTAAAAAGAATATATTAAAAATTATAAAATGAATTTAGAGAAAATATTATCCATTTCAGGAAAGCCAGGTTTATATGTTTTAAAGGTACAAACACGCACAGGATTTGTTGCTGAATCTTTATTAGATGGGAAAAAAGTAACCGTTAGTTTAAAAAGTAATGTAAGCTTATTGTCGGAAATTTCAATATATACATACGAAGGCGAAAAACCATTGTCTGAAATAATTCAAAATATTGCGAATAAAGAAAACAAAGGTACAGCTCTTTCTCATAAAGAAGAGAATGCAAAATTGACAGCTTATTTTAGAGAAATATTGCCTGAATATGATGAGGAGAGAGTTTATCCTTCGGACATTAAGAAAATTTTAAATTGGTACAATATGCTTCAAGAAAGAGGTTTAATTGTTGATGAAGCTCCTGCAACGACCGAATCTCCAGTTGAGGTTGCAGAAGAAGTAGTTGCTGAAAAAGTAAAAGCTCCAGCTAAAAAAGCAAAAGCAAAGAAAGAGTAATTAAGTTGTTAGTCAGTAGTAATTAGTACTTAGTTTTTTGGTATTAAAAATTAGTTTATTAATTATATAATTCTGAGGACTAACTACTAATCTAATAATTTCTAAGAAATATATTTTTAATCCTGTCAAGATGTTTTCCTGGCAGGATTTATTATTTTTACAAAAAAACAGAAATAAGATGAACTCAAAGCAAAATCAACTTGAAGCTTTCGAAAGATTGTTAGTTATAATGGATGAATTGCGTGAAAAATGTCCTTGGGACAAAAAGCAAACTATTCAAACACTGCGTCATTTGACCATAGAAGAAACCTACGAACTAGGAGATGCGATTTTAGATAACGATTTAAATGAAGTTAAAAAAGAACTTGGAGATTTGTTATTGCATATTGTTTTTTATGCTAAAATAGGAAGTGAAACCAATGATTTTGATATGGCAGATGTCTGTAATGAAATTTGCGAGAAACTCATTCACCGCCATCCTCATATTTACAGCGATGTTGTAGTGAAAGATGAGGAAGAAGTAAAGCAAAATTGGGAGAAGCTAAAACTTAAGGAAGGCAGGAAATCAGTTCTTGAAGGCGTTCCAAAAGGTTTGCCTGCGCTTGTAAAAGCAAGTCGGATTCAGGATAAAGTGAAAGGTGTAGGATTTGACTGGGAAGAATCCCATCAGGTTTGGGATAAAGTGCAAGAGGAATTACAGGAATTACAAGATGAGGTTGCTGTTGGTGATCAGGACAAAATGGAAGCTGAATTTGGCGATGTTCTGTTTTCGATGATAAATTATGCTCGATTTTTGAATATAAATCCCGAAGATGCTCTAGAACGAACCAATAAAAAATTCATCAAGCGTTTTCAATATTTAGAAAGTAAAGCCGATGAATTAGGAAAACCATTAATGGATATGACACTCGCTGAAATGGATGTCTTTTGGAACGAAGCGAAGAAGATGTAGATCTACCTACCCCCCGAAGGGGGAATTAAAACGAATTGTATTCCCCATTCGGGTGTTAGGGGGATATCTTACTCAGATAGTTTCTTCAGCTTATTAATATCTCGTAGTATAATTTTTTTACCCACTAATTCAATCAACTCTAATTTTTTGAAATCAGATAGTAATCGTATACAGCTTTCAGTTGCAGTACCAATCATGCTCGCTAATTCATCTCTAGACAATTGAAGTTTTAAAGAACCATCAGAATTAATTCCAAAGGAGTCATGCAAATAAATTAAAGTATCGGCTAATCTTTCTTTTACTGATTTTTGAGCCATATTGACCATATGTTCATCTGCAGATTTTAGATCGCCACAAATGGTTTTCATGACGCTCATCGAAAATTGATTGTTTTTGTCAAAAAAACCTAACATTTCAGTTTTTGGAATAAAGCAAACTTCCATATCTTCTAATGCAACAGCGCTTAAATTCGCAGGTTCATCACTTATCATAGAACGTTGTCCTAATAATTCCCCTTTGGTAACCAATTTTACAATATGGTCTTTTCCGTTTGGACTTAATTTAGTCATTTTGCAAACGCCATCTTTAATGCAAAATATACCATTTACGTTTTCGCCCTCTTCAAAAATTACTTCACCTTTTTTGATGACTTTAGAGGTTTTACATTCTGCTATTTTTGAGAGTTCTTCTTTATTAAGAGCTTTTAAGGAACTAAATTCTCTAACGATACATTGTTCACATTTACTCATAATGAAATAGGATTTACATTTGCAAAGTTATACATTTATATGATATATGTCATTGTTTTGATTATAATCAATGGTTGAAATTTGCATTGCTTAATTAAGGTCAGATTATGGAGAAAAATAGCTGTTTTCATTGTGGTTTAGAAATAGTGAAAGAGGAACAAATTGCTTTCGATGACAAAGATTTTTGTTGCAATGGATGTAAAACAGTTTACGAAATCTTCAGTCTAAACGATTTGACTTGTTATTACGATTTTGAAAAATCTCCAGGTACCAAACCACTTGATATTCAAGGGAAATATAATTTTTTAGACAATGAAAGCATCGTTTCAAAGCTATTGGAATTTCAAGAAGATTCAACCGCTATTATTTCACTTAACATTCCTCACATACATTGTAGCTCGTGTATTTGGATTTTGGAGAATTTACAACGTCTTCAAAAAGGAATAAATACTTCTCAGGTTAATTTTCCAGAAAAGAAAGTTCGAATAAATTATAATCCTGAAATTGTTTCATTAAAAAGTATTGTTTATTTATTAAGTTCCATAGGCTACGAACCTTATATTAGTTTAGATAATTACGAAACAGGTAACAACAATGTAGATCGTAGTTTGACTTACAAACTTGGTGTAGCTTTCTTTTGTTTTGGAAATATTATGTTGCTCTCTTTTCCTGAGTATTTCGAAGTAAAAGAATATTGGCTGGACAGTTATCGCAATTTTTTTAGAATATTAATTTTTGCTTTGGCTTTGCCATCGTTTTTTTATTCGGCTAGTGGTTATTATGTTTCGGCTTATAAAAGTATAAAATCCAAGATGCTTAATATCGATATTCCTATTGCTTTAGGAATAATTGTGATGTTTGTCCGTAGTACTTTTGATATGGTTATGGATTATGGTCCAGGTTTTTTTGATAGTTTAACAGGTTTAGTTTTTTTTATGTTACTAGGTAAAATGTTTCAAATAAAAACTTATAGCTTCTTGAGCTTCGAAAGAGATTTTAAATCCTACTTTCCAATAGCAATTACCAAAATAAATACAGATGCAACAGAGGAAAGTATTCCTGTCTATGAAATAGAAAAAGGCGATAGATTATTAATAAGAAATCAAGAATTAATACCTGTTGATGGTATTTTAATATCCGATAAAGCCGAAATTGATTATAGTTTTGTTACTGGAGAAGCAGTGCCAATTACCAAAAAATCAGGAGACAAAGTTTTTGCAGGAGGAAAACAAATTGGTAAGATTATCGAAATGGAAGTTTTGCATTCGGTTTCCCAAAGTTACTTGACGCAGTTGTGGAGCAATGATATTTTTCAAAAACAAGTCGAACAAAAACATAAAACCATTACCGATAGTGTTAGTCGTTATTTTACGCCTATCCTTTTAGTAATTGCATTTTCAGGATTTGGTTATTGGATGTTTTTTGATGTCAATACAGCTTTCAATGTTTTTACTGCCGTTTTAATTGTGGCTTGTCCCTGTGCACTGGCATTAACAGCTCCTTTTACAATGGGGAATATGCTGAGAATTTTTGGAAATAAAAATTTCTATCTCAAAAATGCTTTAGTAATAGAACAGTTGGCCAAAGTAGATACTATAGTTTTTGATAAAACAGGAACAATAACAACCAATTTAAAATCGAATATTACTTATCAATCCTCCCCCAACCCCTCCGAAGGAGGGGAGTTACATACAGTGCTTTCAGATAGAAATTTAATATTGATAAAAAATGTACTTCGTGCTTCTAATCATCCATTGAGCAGAATGTTATATGATTTTTTGCCTAAAGCGAAAAAAATAAAACTAGATTCATTCGAAGAAATTACGGGGAAAGGAATTCAAGCTGTTATTGAAGGATTTATAGTGAAAATCGGGTCTTATGATTTTATAAATGAGGGGATTTATTCAACAGTTCTAGCTCCCTTCTCTTCGGGGAGCGTTGGGGAGGGGACTGCTGTCCACATAAAAATAGACGATGTATATTTGGGTAAATTTATTTTTAATAATGTGTATCGAGAAGGGTTGTCTGAGTTGTTCAAAAAATTAAGTAAACAGTATCACTTAAAAGTGTTGTCGGGTGATAATGAAGGTGAACGTGGTTTGTTAGAATCACTTTTGCCTGCAGGAACGGAAATGATTTTTAACCAAAAGCCAGAACAGAAACTGCAGTTTATAAAAGAATTACAAGAACAAGGAAAAAATGTAATGATGGTTGGGGATGGGCTTAATGATGCTGGAGCTTTGGCACAAAGTAATGTAGGTGTATCCATATCCGAAAACGTAAATGTGTTCTCTCCCGCTTGTGATGCTATATTGAATGCGAAAGAATTTAAAAAACTTCATTATTTTTTAAAATTATCTCAAAAAGCAATAACAACCATTAAGATGAGTTTCACATTATCACTTTTGTATAATATAGTTGGGTTGTCGTTTGCGATCACGGGCAATCTTTTGCCATTAGTAGCAGCTATTATTATGCCGCTGAGTACGATTACTATCGTAAGTTTTGTAACGGTAATGAGTAATTATTATTCTCGAAAAATAAAGTAGTATAATACCGAATTAGATGTTTTTTTTACTATGTTTACTCATTAAATCTAGATATGATAATTATCATTTTTTGTAAAAAGAGATAATTATACTTTTGTTAACTTAATAATAAGACATGAGCGTTATATATTTATTAATAGCTATCAGTATTTTTGTCGCGATTGGTTTTTTTATTGCTTTTATTTTAGCAGTAAAATCAGGCCAATATGACGATGATTATACCCCTTCAGTAAGAATTCTTTTTGATGATGAATTAATCAAAACGAGCACTGAAAAATCAGAAATTAAAAATTAAATCAAACCTTAATCTTTTAATTTTAATACGTAACCAAGAATTTCACAAACTTTAAAATAAATTATAAATATGAAAATGGAACAATTTTATTACGACAACAAAATTGTAAAGAAGTTCATTTACGCCACTATACTTTTTGGAGTAGTAGGAATGTTGGTTGGTCTTCTTTTAGCCACTATGTTCTTATTTCCTAACATGACTGATGGAATTTCATGGTTGAGTTTTGGAAGATTAAGACCTTTGCATACCAATGCAGTAATTTTTGCTTTTGTTGGAAATGCAATGTTTGCGGGAATTTATTATTCGCTTCAACGACTACTAAAAGCAAGAATGTATAGTGATTTTTTAAGCAATCTTAATTTTTGGGGTTGGCAATTAATTATTGTGGCGGCAGCTATTTCTCTTCCTTTGGGATATACTTCTTCCAAAGAATATGCTGAACTAGAGTGGCCTATTGATATAGCAATTACTTTAATATGGGTTGTTTTTGGAATTAATATGATTGGAACCATGTTAAAAAGAAGAGAGCGTCACCTTTATGTTGCTATTTGGTTTTATTTAGCCACTTTTATTACGGTTGCAGTATTACATATTTTTAATAGTTTAGAATTGCCAGTTTCAGCAATGAAGAGTTATTCTGTTTACGCAGGAGTTCAAGATGCTTTAGTTCAGTGGTGGTACGGTCATAATGCTGTTGCCTTTTTCTTAACGACACCTTATTTGGGATTAATGTATTATTTTGTTCCAAAGGCAGCCAATCGACCTGTATATTCATATAGATTGTCAATTGTTCACTTTTGGTCTTTAATATTTTTATATATATGGGCAGGACCTCACCATTTGTTGTATTCTGCTTTGCCTAACTGGGCTCAAAATTTAGGAGTTGTATTTTCTATAATGTTACTTGCTCCATCTTGGGGAGGTATGATTAATGGACTTTTAACGCTTAGAGGAGTTTGGGATAAAGTACGTGAAGAACCAGTTTTGAAATTTTTCGTCGTTGCTATGACGGGTTATGGTATGGCAACTTTTGAAGGACCGATGCTTTCGCTAAAAAATGTAAATGCAATTGCGCATTATACCGATTGGATTATTGCTCACGTGCACGTTGGAGCATTAGCATGGAATGGTTTTATGGCTTTTGGTATCATTTATTGGTTGATTCCAAGAATGACAAAATCCACTCTGTATTCTACGAAATTGGCTAATTTCCATTTCTGGGTTGGTACGCTAGGAATTATACTATATACATTACCGCTGTATCTTGCTGGATTTTTGCAAGCTTCTATGTGGAAACAATTTAATCCAGACGGAACTTTAACATACGGAAACTTCTTGGAAACCGTTACTCAAATTATGCCAATGTATTGGATGAGAGCTGTTGGTGGTTCATTATACTTAATAGGTATGTTAACGTTGGTATATAATATTATTCAAACGGTAAGATATGGTGAAGAAGTAGAGGATGAATTGGCAGAAGCTCCCGCATTGCAATCTATAAAAGCAGGAAGAATTAAAGGAGAAAATTACCACTCTTGGTTGGAAAGAAAACCTATTAAAATGGCAATTTTTGCAACAATAGCAATTTTAATTGGTGGAATTATTCAAATTGTTCCCACAATTATGGTAAAGTCAAATATACCAACAATAGCAAGTGTAAAACCATATTCTCCACTAGAATTAGAAGGACGTGATATTTACATTCGTGAAGGATGTGTTGGTTGTCACTCACAATCTGTTCGCCCTTTTAGAAGTGAGGTAGAACGTTATGGACCACAATCAAAAGCGGGTGAGTTCGTGTACGATCATCCATTTTTATGGGGATCTAAGCGTACAGGTCCAGATTTGTTGAGAGTAGGTGGTAAGTACAATGATAACTGGCATTTTAATCACTTTTGGAGTCCTCAAAGTATATCTGCGGGTTCTATTATGCCAGGATACAAATGGTTATTTGATAACAAACCGATGGACATTTCATTGACCGAAAAGAAAATGAAAGCGATGGTTACTCTTGGAGTTCCTTACTCGGATGCTCAAGTTGCAAACGGATTGAAAGACTTAAGAGCTCAAGCAATTTCTATTGAGGAGAATCTTAAGAATGATCCTGATTTTGTAAAAAGTTATGACGATAGTAGAAAGAAAGCGATCGCAAGAGGTGAAAAATTTGTTCCAATGAATGAAAGAGAAATTGTTGCGCTAATTGCGTATATGCAAAGATTAGGTACCGACATTAAAGTCAAAGAATAATAAAAATAAAAAGTTATGTTCGAACAAATAAAACACAATATGGAAACTATTGCAGGAGTTGCAGTTTTTCCTATACTATCGTTGTTGATTTTCTTTTTCTTTTTCCTTGGTCTAGGAATTTGGGTATATTCATATAAAAAAGAGACAATAGACGAAATGAGTCAAATTCCATTAAATGATGACATCGTAAGTCATTAAAATAGTTAGATAATGAAATTGTCATAATTCATAGAATAAAGTTATAAATGAAGAATGGCGATCTCATACTCTTTAAAAAAATAAATATTAAGTACGTATGAAAAAAATGTTCCCACCTTATTTAAGAGTTTTAGTGCTATTTTTCTCCGCCTTTGGAGTGCTGGAATATTTTATTGATTCAGGAAGTCAACCTGCCTTTATAAAATTTCCTATAGTTTCAGTCTTTATGTTGATCTTTCTTTTCGTTTTAGTAGCGATCGAAATAACATTTGCGGCAATCGAGAAAATCACTTATCTTTTATTAACTGATGAAGAAAAGGACGCATTAGCACGTCAAGAAGCATTGAAAGCACAACAAGGCGGTTGGTATGAAAACTTTGCGAAACGCTTTACAGAATCTGTTCCTGTCGAAAAAGAAAAGCAATTGTTGATGGATCATGATTATGATGGTATCAAAGAGTTGGATAATAATTTGCCACCGTGGTGGGTATATTTATTCTATGCTTGTATACTTTTTGCTGTAATATATATGGTGCGTTTCGAAATTATGGGTGCTCCAGATCAAGATGCTGAATTGAAAGCAGAAATGGACCAAGCCAAAATAGAAGTAGCTGAATATATGAAGACTGCTCCAGATTTGATGGATGAAAATACTGTTGTTTTTTTAGATGATCCTGCATCAATTGACAGAGGAAAAGAAATTTTCACCACAAATTGTGTAGCTTGCCATAGAGCTGATGGTGGTGGTCAAATTGGACCAAATCTTACCGATGATTACTGGGTATTAGGAGGAGGAATTAAGAATTTGTTTCATACCATTGCAAATGGAGGTCGTGATGGAAAAGGAATGATTGCTTGGAAAGGAACGTTAAAACCTAAAGAAATTCAAGCTGTCGCTAGTTATGTAATTTCTTTAAGAGGGAGTGATCCAAAAGATCCAAAAGCACCAGATGGTGAAATATGGGTAGACAAAGATGCTGCTAAATCCACAACAATTCCAGCTCCGAACGCTGTAGATTCTACACAAGTAAAGAAGTAATTAACTAAAAAGAGCTTTGTCAAAATTAAAATTTTGGAAAGCTCTTTTTTAATGTTTTTAAAATAAAAAAAATGGCAATTAATCACGACGAATCTTTTAGAGATACAATAGGAACGATTGATGAGGAAGGGCATAGAAAGTATATTTATCCTAAAAAACCTTCTGGTAGATTTTATGACTATAGAAAATGGGTCAGTTATTTGTTATTAATCATTCTCGTTGCCAATCCATTTATTAAAATAAACGGAAATCAATTTATGATGTTCAATGTTTTGGAGCGTCGTTTTAATATTTTTAGTTTCCCTTTTTGGCCACAAGATTTCTATATTTTTGTTCTTTTTATGGTCATTGGTGTCGTCTTTATTCTTTTATTCACTGTTATTTTTGGAAGAATATTTTGCGGATGGATTTGTCCGCAGACTATTTTTATGGAAATGGTTTTTCGTCGAATAGAATACTGGATAGAAGGTGATCGTGGTGCACAAATACGATTACAAAAGCAAGATTGGAATGCAGAGAAAATTAGAAAAAAAGCAATAAAATGGTTTTTATTTTTAGTAATCTCCTTTTTAATTGCAAATGTTTTTCTAGCCTATCTAATCGGTAGTGATGAATTATTTCGAATGATAAAAGAAGGCCCTCTTGCTCATACTAGTAATTTTATATCATTATTGATTTTCACGAGCGTTTTTTACTTCGTTTTTGCTTGGTTTAGAGAGCAAGTATGTATTATCGCTTGCCCTTATGGTAGATTACAAGGTGTTTTATTAGATAAAAAATCGATTAATGTTGCATATGATTTCGTTCGTGGCGAGAAAGAATTGGGTAGGGCAAAATTCAACAAACAAGAAGATAGAGAAGCTTCTGGTAAAGGAGATTGTATCGATTGTAAACAGTGCGTGCATGTTTGTCCTACAGGAATTGACATTCGCAATGGGGTGCAACTAGAATGTGTGAATTGTACCGCTTGCATTGATGAATGTGATACAATTATGGAAGGCGTTGGATTGCCAAAGGGACTTATTCGTTATGCCTCTGAAGACGAAATTGTAACGAAGGCGAAGTTTAAGTTCACGGCTAGAATGAAAGGATACACAGCTATTTTAGCTATTTTAATTGGGATTCTTACCGGATTATTATTTTTGAGAACAGAAGTAGAAGCGACAATTTTGAGATTGCCAGGACAATTGTTTCAACATAAAGGAGATAATATTAGCAATATTTATACCTTCAAAATCATTAATAAAACGAATCATGATATAAATGATTTACATTTTGAATTGGTAGGAATTAAAGGTACTTTAAAAGTTGTGGGAGTTCAAGAATTAAAAGTGCCGCAAAGAGGAATGTCTAGCGGAACTATGTTTATAGAAATCAATAAGTTTTTATTAGAGTCGGATAGAACCAAAGTCGAGATCGATCTTTATGAAGGTACTAAAAAAATTGAAACAACTTTTACAAATTTCTTAAGCCCTAGAAGTTTTGATTAACGTTAAGACATTTCAAAAACAATTACTAAAAGCTACTACAATATTTAAAAATATATACAATGAAAATTAATTGGGGAACTTATATCGTAATTGCCTTTGTTCTTTTTATCAGCTTTATATTGTATTTTGTTATAAAAGTGCAAACAGATAATAAGTATGATAATGATTTAGTTGTCGAAGAGTATTATAAACATGATGTTCATTTTCAAGAGGAGATGAGTCGTATTCAAAATGCTCATGACTTAAAAACAAAACCAATTATTACTATTGACGATAGCGGTGTGACAATTGCATTTCCTGAAGATTTTACTGCAAAGGATATCAACGGCACTGTAGCTTTTTATAGACCTTCTAACAAGAAATTTGATTTTCAAAAACAAATTTCTTTTACGGATTCTGCTTTCTTATTTGTTCCAAAAAATAAATTCGTTGGTGGCGAATGGTACGTCAATATCGAATGGCAATATAAGGGCAAACCTTATTTGACGAAAGAAAAGATTTATATTAAATAATAAAAAGAAAATAGAATAAAGAAGTAAGATCGTAAGATTTGAAAATAATTTCGTATTGTTTTCTAAAATCTGCAATTTAAAATCTACAATCTAAAATCACAATGCTGTATACCGCTTTTATTTTTGGATTAATGAGTAGCTTTCACTGTATAGGAATGTGTGGACCTATTGCTATGATGTTGCCTGTTGACCATAATAATCAGGCAAAGAAAGTTGTTCAAATTATAACGTACCATGCAGGTCGATTAACCGCTTATGGAAGTATTGGTTTACTTTTTGGCTTGTTGGGTAAAGGTTTTTTTTTGGCGGGAGTTCAGCAACGCTTATCAATATTTATTGGTGTTGCGATGATTTTGGTAATCCTTATACCAGAAAAACTTTTGGCTCGTTATAATTTTTCAAAGCCCGTTTATAGATTGATTTCAAGAATAAAACAAACACTTGGTAGTCAATTCAAAAATAAAAGTTTTAAATCACTTTTTATAATTGGTTTGCTCAATGGGTTTTTGCCTTGTGGAATGGTATATGTCGCTTTATTTGGTGCAATTGCAATGCAAAGTGCTAGTTATGGAGTGTTGTATATGGTACTTTTCGGATTAGGAACGGTTCCTTTGATGAGTTCTGTGGTTTATATAAACGGATATTTAACGGTTCCACTTCGTAATAAAATTCAGAAAATAATTCCTTATGCTGGCGTTATAATAGGACTACTATTTATCCTCAGAGGTCTTGGCTTGGGAATTCCTTATGTTTCACCTTCCAATATGAATTTATTTATACAAGAAAAAGCCAATTGTCATTAATTAGTTACTCTTTCAATTAGACCTAACCCGTTTTTATAACCTACTAGGTCTTCACTGTGTTAATTAAATCGTCATAGAAAATAGGGAAGTGTCTGGTGCTTTTCTTTTTAATCTTAAGTCAAAAGCCATGCAAATATTCCTCACATACGGTTTTCCTTTTTCAGTAACTATAATTTGTTTGTCTTTTATGATCAATAAACCATCTTTTTCCATTTCACCGATTTGAAGTAAAATTTCTGGAATTTCAGGAACATAATTAGCCACATTTTCCCAACTGGTCTCAAAGTGGCACATTAAATTTAAGATGTGTTTTCTAATGATTAGATCTTCATTTGTTAAAGAATGACCTCTATAAATAGGTAATTTATCCCATTCTAGTATCTGATAGTAATCTTCAAGGCCCTTAACATTCTGTGCGAAGCTGTACCAACTATCACTTATTGAAGAAACGCCCAAACCAATCATTAATTGCGTTTTTGAGGAACTATACCCCATAAAGTTTCGGTGCAATGTTTTATTCTCAAAAGAGGTGAATAGGGTATCTGTTTTTAATGCAAAATGATCCATTCCTATTTCGTAATACTCATTCTCGAATAACAATTCTTTCCCCACTTCGTATAATTTTCTTTTGGCATCATCTTTAGGAATGTCTTCATCATGAAAACCACGTTGCCCATTTCCTTTTATCCATGGTACATGAGCATAGCTATAAAATGCCAATCGATCGGGTTGCAATGAGTTTGTTTTTTCTATTGTATCGACGATATCATCAATTTCTTGAAAGGGTAGGCCAAATATAATATCATGTCCTATCGACTTGTATCCAATTTCTTTTGCCCAATAGGTAACTTTGGCTACATTATGAAAAGGTTGTATTCTATGAATTGCTTTCTGTACTTTTTCAGAATAGTCTTGTACGCCAAAGCTGACTCTTCTAAAACCTAAATCATATAGTTTTTGTAAATGCGCATGAGTAGTATTATTAGGATGTCCTTCAAAACTAAATTCATGTCCTTGTGCTTTTACAGCATGAGAAAAGATACCATTAATTAAATCCTCTAGGTTTTTTGGAGAAAAAAAAGTAGGGGTTCCTCCGCCCAAATGAATTTCTTTAATCTTTGGTTTTTCGCCAAGAATTTTGCAGTATAAAACCCATTCCTTCAAAACAGCATCAATATAACGGTTTTCTACATTGTGGTTTTTAGTAATTCGTTTATTGCATCCGCAGAAAGTACACAAGCTTTCGCAAAATGGTAAGTGAATATATAAGCTAATACCTTCTTTATCAGTACTTTCAAGAAATGATTTTTTTAGAGTTTGAATCCAAATTTCATCTGTAAACTCTGACTCATCCCAATAAGGAACCGTAGGGTAACTGGTATATCTAGGGCCGGGAACATTATATTTCTGAACAAGTGAGGTTTTCATTGCTATATTTTTATGTAAATCAAAATTAAGCTGACTTTCCATGATTAAAAATGATAATTATCATATTAGGATATAGCCATTTACAAAAAAAAAGAGGTCCTTGACAAGCTCTTTTTTAAATTATTAAGTTTTTAAACCAGGCAATCGTTAATTGTATTTGTCCATTTTACCGCAAATTTATTGTCTTCATACAAGCAATTGACGTCGAGAAAAAGATTTTCAATATTATATATCGGAAGTATTTCTTTTTTCATACTGTTTTTATGGACTAATTCTATTTCTATTTTCGTGATGGTTCTAGAATTATTTTCTTTCTTAATAATAGTGTTGCATAAAATAATAGTATTTAAATCGACAAAATAGGTAGTCTCGGTATCTTTATAATTAAAATCCATAAATAATAGGCCCTTTTTTTCTTTATCGATAGCCATTATTTTTTTGTTCGAAGTCTCTGTAACATCAAATTTATAATGATTATGTTGACTGTATTTTTTTTTAATTTCATTGATATTTTTATTTTTTAAAAAATTAAAGCGAAAGACAAAAATTAAAGGAATCGCCAATAATAGGGTGATGAAAAGACCAATAAGTGCTGATGAAGTATCCATGTGTTTTATTTTGAATTAGATATAATGATTTTTGTCTCTTTATGTAAGAGACATTATGTAGATTATAAAAGCTATTATAACTTTTATAAAAGATAAATACTATGTGCGATTACCAATAACAATGGTGGGGAAAAAGGAAGGTAAAAATGCTTCTACATCTATCGTTGTCTTGATCAAAAACTACTATTTTAAGATTTTGGCGTTTAAGATTTGATAGCGATTGAAATTCTGTAGGACAATAGCTTACTCCAAAGGGAATTCGAATGTTGTTTTTTACCTCTAATGTTCCTCTTTCGATACTAGGACGAAGAAACTTAGAAGTACCAAATCGTTCCTTATTGAGAGTATTTTCACTCTCTTTCTGAGAAGTAGGGACTGAGTGTTGATTTGTAGGATACGCGTAGCCGAACTGCATCACCAGACAAGCAAAGACAACAAATTTCCATACGTTCCTCATAGTACAAATTTAAAGAATTGCTTCTTCATTTTCTCATATGCTATGGTAAATGAAAGTTAAAATGAGATTATTTTATGTGCAAAAGCCTCAAACTTTATAAGTTTGAGGCTTCATTTTTAAAAGAAAAATGTAAGATCTATTCTGAACCTAAATTTCTAAGTTGTTTTAGTTTTTCTTTCCAAACATCTAAGCTTTCTTTATGAATAGCAATGTTTTTTCGAACCTCTAGTACAATTGAATTTTCTTTTTTCGCGTTTCTAGTATTTGTAAAAAACTGAATGTTATTTTCCAATTGAAAAATTTCATTTTGAACCTCGTCAATTTTTCGTATTATGAAAATCTTTTCACTTTCTAGTTTTCGAGTATCATTACTTTCAGATAAATGATCCATTCTGTTGGAGAATCGTATCATGTCAGTATCTTTTTTGCTTAAGCTTAATTTTTCGAATAGTGCATCTAGAATTTTATTAAACTTTCCTTCAATATGTCTTCTAGAGAATGGAACTTTGCCGAGGTTTTTCCATGTTTCAATGTGCAGTTTTATAGCATCCAAATCTGTTTTGTGATCACCTACCATTTGAAATTCACGTAAGGTTTCTAAATAGGCTTTCTTTTTGTCGAAAGCGTCCACCTCTTCTACGCTTTCTTCATTTTTTTGCTCTTTTAATTTATCGAAGTACTTATTACAAGCTTCTCTAAATTCATTCCAGATCTTGTCTGAATATTTTCTAGGTACATGACCAATTTGTTTCCACTCCTCTTGAATTTTTTTCATGATAGGAGTAGTTTTTGCAAAATCAGTACTTTCTTGTAACTCTTGCGCTTTCTTTACAAGTGCATTTTTTTTATTTAGATTTTCGTTTTGATCTTTTTTAATGTCTTTATAAAAAGAATTTTTAAAAGTGTTAAAGTTTCTGACAGCTATTTTAAAAGCTGACCAAGTTGCCTCATTTACATCCGAGGGTACTTTCCCAGCAGAGAAAAAAGCAGTGCGTAGCGCTTCTACTTTTTCTATTTGACCAAGCCATTGCGAATGCGCATTCACTTTTTCAGTAGCTAAAACTTCAATTTTAGCAATTATTTCTTTTTTCTTTTCTAAATTTTCTAATTCAGTACCACGCATGTTTTCGAACAAAAGTTCACGTTTATCATGCATTTTTTTAGTCAATTCACTAAAGGTATTCCAAATTTCATCACGATGTTCTCTAGAAACCGGACCAATGTCTTCTTTCCAGATTCTGTGCAAATCCTGTAAATCTCTGAAAGCTTTGCTTACATCAGCTTCATGAATTAATTCTTCAACACGAACAATTATTTTTTGTTTCTGCTCTAAATTATGTTTAAAATCAATATCTCTAGCTTCTCTATCAAGATGTAAATAATCATAGAAATTTTCTACATGAAAATGAAAGTTGTTCCAAACATGATTGTATTTATCCTTAGGAATTGAGCCAGCATTTTTCCAACGTTCTCTTAATTCATTAAAATGTTTTAAGGTGTCTTTTATATTCGCTTGAGGATTTATTAGCTCTTTTAATTCTTCTACAATGGCTAATCGAATCTCTAAATTTGATTTTAGATTGGTTTGTAGGCTTTTAAAATGAGTATTCTTATTTTCTTTATAGGTCGTGTAATACTGATCAAATTTTGTTTTTAAAGGAGAATGGTACTGAAACTCTTCGTTTGGATCTTGGTTTTCCTGATTGAATTCTTCTTTTTTCTCTTCAATAAGATGGGTGTATTTTGCTAAGAACGCTTTCTTTAATTCCTCTACGTGATCTTTCACAGACATCACTTTCTCGTTGGTGACCAAATTCTTTAATTCATCCACAAGACTTTCCAATGATAATGCATCATAATCTTGTAAAGGAATATCATGGCGTTCTTTTAAAGTCTCATCTTCACTTTCTTCAGCATTAGAATCGTCAATCACATCCTGCGCCGACCTTTTTGTCATGAAATCACCGTTTTCATCAACTGCTACAACACTGTTTACTACAGAATCATCTGCAGGGTCAGTTTGCACAGAATGTACTGTTTCTCTATCGTAGTTTCCGTCTGCTTCTTGCAGGTTACCAAGCTTTTCTTCTAACATTTTATAAATGTATAAGGTTTCTATTTATTGAAAGCGAAAGATAGTAAAGGCGTTCTTAAATTCAAAATAAATCGGTTGTTTATGCCATATTTATTATGAAAATACTGCTTATAGCAGCCCGTTTTGATTATTAGGATTTTTTCAAACAGATTTGTGCGCTGTTTTTAAATTGTTGAATATCAAATAAACACCAAACATTACTACTTCAAAAAACGAAAGCTATTTTATAATTTTAAGTTCAATTGTTGATTTTTTTTTATATTCCTACAAGGGTTTTGAATTCAATTTTAAAATGAAGTAGCGATTAAAAATTGATACACTATAACAACCTACGTATAGGATTTTTTTATTTCTAAAATCAGAGTGATGCTTAATTTCGAAAGATGTAATAAGTTCTACTTATTCCAGATTTTCCAAGCTTTCTCTGCTTGAAAAATAAGCATGTCCAAACCATTTTTTATTTGTGCGCCTTGTGCAGCCGCTTTTTTGAGAAATTGCGTTTCTGCGGGATTGTATATTAAGTCGAAAGCGATGTGTTTCTGCGTGAAGAACTCATAAGGGATTAATGGATATAATTCTACATTCGGACTTGTTCCTACTGGTGTGCAATTTATTATTATTTGATAATTATCAAATGTAGTTGCATTAATTCGGTTGTAATCTATCGTGTTTTCTTTGGCTTCACGAGAAACAAAAGTATACACGATATCAAGTTCATCTAAAGCAAAGGCAATGCCTTTTGAAGCGCCTCCAGTTCCGAGAATTAAAGCTTTTTTGTGGTGCGGTTGCAAAAGTGGTTCTAATGATTTTTTGAAACCATAATAGTCAGTGTTGTAACCTTTTAGGTTGCCTTTTTTTGTAAATTTTATAGTGTTGACAGCGCCAATCTGTGTTGCATTTTTTGATAATTTATCCAAAAACGGAATGATAGCTTCTTTGTACGGAATAGTAACATTTAGACCTTTTAAATCAGGCGTATTTTTTATTAATTCCTTGAAAGAACTGATGTCAGCAATGTCAAAATTTTCATAAGAGCAGCCTTCAAAATGCTCATTATTAAATTTTTCTGTAAAATATCCTTTCGAAAAGGAATAACTAATATTGCGTCCCAAAAGACCAAAACGTTTTCGTAAAATTTCTAACATTATTTTTTTGAATGTTTTTCAACGTAATTTCTAACTATTTTTTTTGCCCAAACTACCGGAAATAAATCTTCTAATAGTATGTAATTTTCTGTTTTTAGTCGGAGGCCATTGCTTAAGTGAAACTTTGCTTTGGTATTTTCCTGCAGCATAAAGTATAAGCCAGCCAAACGGTATTCGATTTCATTTTCTTCAGGGAAATACTCTGTTGCTTGCAATAAAGTTTGAACTGCACTATCGAATTCGCCTAAAAACTGAAGAATATCAACCCAAAACAACCAAGTGTCTAGTTGACGATCACCAAATTCTACTGCTTTTCGATACCCGAATTCTGCTTCTTCAAAACAGTTTATTTGTTTGTTGATAGTTGCAAATCGTTTCCAATACATCTTATTTTGATTGTCTATAGCCAATGCTTTGTTGACATAAAACAGCGCTTTTTGGAAGTTTTTTTGACGTACGTAAAAGTCAGTTATCGCGATCCAACCTTTGTCTAAAAGCGGATCTTCATGTACAGTTTTGTTGAAATATTTAAGCGCTAGTACTTTATTGCCTAGTTTTTCATGGCATTTACCAATTCGCAATAACGCATAAGATGTGGCGTCATCAAGCTCGATTGTTCTTTCGTAACTTTCGATGGCTTCTTTGTGTTTTTTTAAGCGTTCTAATGCTTTTGCTTTTTCCATGAAAGCACCTAGGAATTCTTCATCGATTAGTGTAGCATAATCAAAAGCGCGAATTGCATTTTCGTATTCTTTTACACCGTAATACAAACGTCCTAACTGATGCCAAGCGATTTCGCTATATGGATTTTTATCAATGTACTTGTTTAAATAAACAATTGCATCAAGATGTTGATCTAGAAATTCAAAGCAATATACTACGTTATATAATGCTGTTTGCTCCTCGAAATCTTCTTCCAGACATTTGATGAAGCTTTCCTTAGCTAACTCTAGATTATCCATAAAAAGGTATTCCATTCCTATCAAGTTGTACACATCGGCATAATCATCGGTGTATTGTAATGCTGTTTTTAGCATTTCAACCGCTTTTTCATGGTGATCTCTTTTGGAACAGATATTCGCTTTTTGGATGTAAATTTCTTCGTTTGTGGGTTCTATAGCAAAAAGTTCATTCAATAATTTTTCGGCCAATTCTAGTTTATCGTCATAGATGAGCATTTCTACTTGTACTAATTTAAGTCCTGTAGATTTTGGGTGCTGATCTAATGCTAGTTTTAATGCTTTTTTGGCCAGTGCAGACTTGCCCATGTCGAGGTAATGAAGAATGATTTCTTCAAATTCTTCGGAGTCAAAAAAGAGTACTTTGTTTGTTTTTAACATAGACTCAAATTTGGATAGGGATAAGTTATAATCTTCTTCTTCGTTGCTTAATTGCATACTGTGTGTTTTTAAATTATCCTAATCTTAAAATTAGGTAATCGACTTGTTGTTGTGAGGAAGAATATTTATTGTTGTCAACAATTTAATTAACAAAAAAAGAATGCTATTTTGAAAATATTTTGTTTTAAATAATTACAAATTTTATTTTAATGCAGGATGCCCTAGCCCAGATAGCAGTGGAAATCCTTTCTAGTCTGGACTCGTATTTTTACGAGAACAGACTAGAAAGATTGTTACGGATAGCTGGAAATAGCTCCTAAAAAAAACTATTGTTTATTCATAATTTCATTCATTACTTCGAGAATTATGGCGCAACCTTCACGAATTTCTTCTTCGGAAATGGTGAGTGGCGGTGTAATTCTAATGGCGCAAGATTCAAAGAGAAGCCAAAATAAAATGAGTCCTCTGTCTTGACATTTTAATATTACCTCGTTTGTAATATCAGCAGTTTTTGTCATTGCTGCGAGCATTAATCCTTTGCCTCGAACTTCCTGTATCAAAGGGTGTACCAAAAGTGATCTAAATAGTTTTTCTTTCTCTAAAGCGTCGCTCATGAGTGCCGTCTCAGTTAATTCTTTCAATGTTGCCAGACAGGCTGACGCAATGACAGGATGACCACCAAAGGTTGTGATGTGTCCTAGTTTTGGGTTTTCGGTAAATAAATCCATCATGGATGCTGCTGCTGTGAATGCGCCCACAGGCATTCCGCCGCCCATTCCTTTTCCCATGACTACAATGTCTGGAACGACATCGTAATTTTGAAAACCGAATAATTTGCCAGTTCGTCCAAATCCTGGTTGTATTTCGTCGAGAATCATTAGTGCGCCAACTTCGGTACAACGCGCTCGCACTTTTTGTAAAAAATTATTCTCTGGTTGTATAAATCCTGCACCACCTTGAATAGTTTCGAGAATAATTCCGGCAGTTTTGGTTGTTATTTTTTGTAAATCGGCTTCGTTATTGAAGGTGATAAAATCGACATCTGGCAGTAAAGGGCGGAAAGCTTGTTTGCGTTCCTCGAAACCCATAACGCTCATAGAACCCATTGTGTTACCGTGATAGGCATTGTGACACGAAATTAATTGGCTTCGACCGGTTGTTCTTCGGGCGAGTTTTAAGGCGCCTTCGATCGCTTCGGTTCCTGAATTAACCAAATAGGTTTTATTTAAAGGAGCGGGCAGGAGTGAAGCCATCAGTTTGCAATATTCTACGGCAGGACTTTGTGAGTATTCGCCATAGACCATTACGTGAGAATATTTATCTAACTGATTCTTTATTGCGTCATTCACTCTTTTATTTTGATGTCCGAGTGTACAGGCGGAAACACCAGCTACAAAATCCAAGTGTTTTTTATTGTTGGTGTCAAATATATAAGAACCTATGGCATGTGAAACTTCCATACCTAAAGGGTAAGGAGATGTCTGAGCTTGGTATTTTATGAAATCTTGATTCACTTTTCTGAAAAGTTTAAAGGTTTAAAGAAGTAAAAAGTGTAAAATTGTTTAATCATGTGCACTGAAAACTGCATTCTGCCATCTGAAAACTGAACACTGTCATCTGAGCACTACTTTTTCTTCACTTTCTTTTTATCATAGTTCAAAGTTTCTTTTCGAATTTCCATTGGAGTATCTTTTTTAGCTTTGTCTAGTATTGTTTGTTCAATAACTTTTAGTTCATCAGCATTTTCCGCTGCACTAAAAATATCGTCTTTCGATTTTATTCGTTCTTCCCCACGCCAGTTGAGTCCACGTAGTTGCCTAGCATTCTCGGGTAACTCTGACTCGGGGAAAATATCGCCATCGACTTGTTGGAAAAACGTAATGGTTTCTACTTCATTTTTGTCAAATAATATATTGATTTTGCTGCTTACATTTTTGTTAATACCAATTAGGGCTTTGGCATCATTGCGCATATAATAAATAACTTCGGTATTTTTTACAATATCGACATCATGGAGTTTACCTTCCTCAAATTTTCCGAATAGGTTTTGCCCCTTTACTTGATTGTAGCCTGTTCCCAGCGTATCTTTCGACACTAAAAATGTGTTATTTAAGACTTTGAGAGAATCTATTTTTTGAGTTCTCTTGTCGCCAATAAGATGCATCACATCGCCTGTAATTTGGTTGTCTCCATTCCACAGTATCGGGTTTCCTATTAGCTTGGTTAAAGAGGTTTTTGCACTTGAATGAATGGAATCACAAAGTCCACTCATATCAACTTTATAAAAACGGACGTTATTGTACGCTCGGATAATTCTATTATCCTCTTTCCCAGTTACCATTAATTTTTTTCCGTGAATGTAGACAGAATCATTTTCTACAAAATTAACTGCAACTGCTCTTTTGGTCACGAACATGGAATCTTTCTTTTTGTACAACTCCGCATAATGCCCTTTTATTATGCCCCGATTTATAGAGTCTGTAATTTTTACATTTCGAGTTGCCGATGCAAATTCACGGTTTCGATCATAGTACAGACTGTCTCCTTTTATAACGCGATCATCATACCTAATATATGACTTGGTTAAAAAATGAGCTAGATTTTTTTTGGTATCATAAAATCCTTTTTCGGTGTAAATATAGTTGGCTTTACTCGTAATTGTTGATGGACCAAAAAGATAAGAATGCCCAGAATTGCTATAATAGTCCAAATGATTGGATTTCATTACATAATCCTTATTGGTGAGCGTAACTGCAGTTAAAAATTGAAACTTTTTCTGAGCAACATAGTACCTTCCTGATTTACTTTTTAAGGTATTGTCTTTATTTACAATTGTTCCTTGGGTGTTGTAAAAAACCTCTTGGGTATTTCTATTAAAATTTATTGTATCTGTCGCTAGGGTAGCATCTGGTGAGCTCATAACTGCATCACCAGTTGCAAATGCTTTTTTTTGATCACCGCTATATTCGGCGTATTTACTGTTTAAGAATAAAGTATCTCCTTGCACCAGTTGTACGTTCCCAAATGCTTTTAAATAATTTTCTTGTTTAAAAAAATATGCTCTATTGCAAGTAAGAATTACACCATCATGATTTACACGAACATTTCCTGTGAGAAGAACTGCACCAGGAATTTTAACTTCATCAACTTCGACTAGGTCAGAGTTCTCAATTAAAATTTTTTTAGGAGCCTGTGCCAAAATGATTTGACCGCAAAAAAATACTAAGCAATAAGTAATAAAATTTAAAGACTTCTTCAATGGATTTTAATTTTTTGTAAATTTATGAAAAAGCAGTCAAACGCTGTCTATATTAGGATTTATTTATAATAGAAGAAGTTTGTGTAAATTTGATAAATGTACTCGAAATAAGTTATAAACAAACGGCAAAACTATCACGTGATAGTAGCAAATGCGTTGCTAACGAGTACAAAATAGAGTGCTATTTTCAGCGTAATTTTAAAAAATGCATTAAATTTATAGATTGATATTTAATCAAAGAAAAGTATTAATGTTGGATTTAATTTGGAAATGCAAGATGATAAAAAGAATAACCCTAGTTGTCGTACTAAGTATGTTACTTATCACAACTGCCTGTAAAACGAAAGATTTAAAAATGAATACAGCTAAGAAAGAAACTGTTTCTGATGACAAAGTTGTGGTTTACCAAGTTTTCACGAGACTATTTGGAAACAAAAACACAAGCAACAAACCTTGGGGAACCATCGAAGAAAATGGAGTGGGTAAGTTTGATGATTTTACAACTAAAGCGCTGCACGAAATTAAGGATTTAGGGGCTAGTTACGTTTGGTATACTGGAGTTCCTCATCATGCTGTTATTCGTGATTATACTGCAATTGGAATTTCTAATGATGATCCTGAAGTAGTGAAAGGAAGAGCAGGCTCTCCTTATGCCGTAAAAGATTATTACAATGTAAATCCTGATTTAGCGGTTCATCCTGAAAATCGACTAGAAGAGTTTGAAGCGCTTATAAAACGCACACATGATGCGAAACTAAAAGTGATAATAGATATTGTACCTAATCATATTGCTCGAAAGTACGAGGGAAAAAACAATCCACAAGGAGTTAGAGATTTTGGTGCCGATGATGATGTGACAGTGGAGTATAAGAGAGATAATAATTTTTATTACATACCAAATACACCCTTTCTATTGCCTGATGGAGACAAACCCTTAAATGGTGAAAGCAATCCATTAGTGGACGAGAAGTTTGATGAAAATCCTGCAAAATGGACAGGGAACGGTTCGCGTATGGCAAAACCGGATAAAAATGATTGGTACGAAACGGTTAAAGTAAATTATGGGATACGTCCCGATGGATCGAAAGATTTCCCAGAATTGCCAGCAGGGTATGATAAATTATCGAATAAAGAGCATTATGCATTTTGGACAGGTAAAAACGTTCCAAATTCTTGGATCAAATTTAAAGATATTGCCTTGTATTGGACTGCCAAAGGTGTAGATGGCTTTCGCTATGATATGGCAGAGATGGTGCCTTACGAATTTTGGAGCTACATGAATTCTGCCATAAAAAATGCAAATCCTGACGCTTTTTTGTTAGCTGAAGTATATAATCCAAATGAATATCGCAATTATATTAACCTTGGCAAAATGGATTATTTGTATGATAAAGTAGCCACCTATGATAAATTAAAAGATATTATTCAAGGGAGATCAAACCCAGATGAACTGACTAGTATTCAAAATGGAATAGCCGATATCGATAATCACATGCTCAAATTTTTAGATAATCACGATGAGCAACGTTTGGCAAGTCCAGAATTTGCAGGTTCCGGCGAAAGAGGTAAACCTTTAATGGTTGTATCAACAATGATAAGTTCTGCACCAATTATGGTTTATTTTGGTCAAGAAGTAGGAGAGCCAGCGAATGAAAATGGGGGATTTGGTACGCATTCTAGAACTTCTATTTTTGATTATATAGGAGTTCCTAATCATCAAAGATGGATGAATGATGGCCAATTTGATGGTGGGAAACTTACGAATGAAGAAAAGGAATTACGCAATTTTTATAAAAGATTGCTTAATTTTTCTGTAAAAAGTACCGCAGTAATGGGTCAATATCAAGAAATACAAACTGTAAATCGTGAAAATACCGAAAACTATGATCCTCTAATTTATTCTTTTGTAAGATGGTCTGCTACTCAAAAATTGATTATAGTTACTAATTTCTCATCAGATCATTCAAGTAACTTCGAATTAAAAATCCCTAAGGATGTAATGGAAAAGTGGAATCTAAAAGATGGTGCTTATACGATGAAAGATCAATTATATGGAAAAAACAGCACTAAACTAAAAGTGGAGAATGGAGCGGGAAAAGCATTGATTACTATTTCGCCTTCTGAATCGTTTATTTTTGAAGTAGAATAAATTTAAAATAATATTGAACCAAAAAAAAGCTGATAAAATTTTATCAGCTTTTTTTCTGTTACTTTTTGAAAGTAGCTTTGTAATTGTCATTTACTTTTTCCCAATTGATAACAGTAAAGAAAGCATTAATATAGTCTTTCCTTTTGTATTGATAATCTAAAAAATAGGAATGCTCCCAAAGATCTATTCCTAATATTGGAGTTCCATGAGATCCTACAACTGGTGCAGTAGGCATTAATGGATTGTCTTGATTTTGAGTTGTGACTATTTGAAGTTGTCCAGCATTATCTACTATTAGCCAAGCCCAACCAGAACCCAACAATTTATTTGCAGAATCACTAAACACCGTTTTGAAATTAGAAAAAGATCCAAAATTTTTATTTATAGCTGACGCCAAAGTATCTTTCGCTGCGTCACCTCCAGTTGGAGATAAGCATTTAAAATATAACGTGTGATTGTAGTATCCGCCGGCATTGTTGCGGATTGAAGCGTCATTAAGATCTAATTTTTTTAATATATCTACAATAGATAAATTTTCTAATTTTGTTCCTAAAATTGCTTTGTTTAGATTATTAGTATAATTTAAATAATGCTTGCCGTAATGACCCTCCAATGTAAGCGCTCCAATATTTGGGGATAAAGCATCATAAGCGAATGGTAACTTTTCGAGTTGAAACGAACCTTCGTTTGCCTTTACATCATTAGGATTTCCTAGCGTGACTTTTTCCTGAACCGTTGGTAATGGTACTTCGACAACTTCAGTAAGTTTTTTGTCGTTACAAGAAATAAAAAAGGTAAAGGAAATCAAGCTCAGTAGCAAGAATGTATTTTTTTTCATGAGAATCTGTAATTACTTCAATAATGAATGTATTATTCGAATGTAGTTTTGTTTGGCTTCGTCTTGGGTAAGATGTCTTATCTGTAGCCAAGCATTTGTTTTAAAAGCATTTCTTAAATCTAAATTTTCAGAAACAAAGAATTTTGTTTTATCAAAAGTGGCATGTTTGTAATAAGCATAAAGACGCAACTGAACATCTTGAGGTAATGATGCTTGCGTCATGTGTGTGGCTAATTCAACAGCTTCTTTAAATTTTTTATCTAATTCTTCGTCGATCATTAAGATTTAGTTGCGATTATTGTTTTGCCACCTATTGCTTTCTGATCAAGTACCACATTAATTTGAGTTCCTAAAGGCAAAAAGATATCGACTCTTGAACCAAATTTAATAAAACCCGCATCAGTTCCTTGTACAACTTGCATTCCTTCTTTAGCATAATTTACAATTCTTCTGGCTAGTGCTCCCGCAATTTGGCGGTAAAGTACTGCGCCGAAAGTATTATTCTCTACAACAATAGTAGTTCTTTCATTTTCTTCACTTGCTTTTGGGTGCCAAGCAACTAAAAACTTTCCAGGATGATATTTGCTAAATTTTACAATTCCGCTAAGTGCATAGCGAGTGACATGCACATTAATTGGCGACATGAAAATGGAAATTTGAATTCTTTTATCTTTAAAATATTCTCCTTCATATACTTCCTCTATAACTACCACTTTACCATCTACTGGCGCGATAATGTGATTTTCATTTATTTCTACCGCACGATGTGGATTTCTAAAGAATTGCAAAATGATAATTAGTAACAACAGCGTTACTATTTCTACGGTCATTTTAATCCATTCTATATGAATAAAATGATCTGACAATAACAAAACTGCAGCTGTAAAAACAGTGCCTAACAATATACTTTGAGCGCCTTCTTTATGAAACATAATTTAAAATTTGATAAAATAAAAATATAATTGGTGCTACAAATATAACACTATCTAATCGATCTAAAATGCCACCATGTCCCGGCATTATCTTTCCGCTATCTTTTACACCGGCAATTCTTTTAAACTTAGATTCTACTAAATCGCCAATTGTACCGAAAACACCAACAATTAGTGCTACTATTATCCAAATAGAGGTAGACGCTTCTATGAAATATTTAGAAACAAAATAACTGGCAATTACTGTGAAAATAATTCCACCAATAAAACCCTCTACTGTTTTCTTTGGAGAAATTCTTTCAAATAGTTTGTGTTTTCCTGTCGACTTACCTACTAAATAAGCAAACGTATCATTAGTCCAAATTAAGATAAATATACTAATTAAGATTTTCGGATCGTAACCATTGAGACCAAAAGGTATTTTTGTAATGATAATAAATGGAAGAATGATATATCCAATTAAGTATGCGAATTTTGAAAAATAGTCAATTTTTGTGTTCTTATCATCGTATAAAAATACAAAACATTTTATAGATATAATTATAGTTAAAAAGAGAATGGCTAAATCATAAGTCTTATTGTAATGTAAAACATGAAATATACCATCAAGACTACTTTTTGAAGTTGCAACTTTATAATTTATAAAGTAGAGTGCACTCGCTAAAAGTATAGGAAATATTTTATTGAGATTCAATAAAATACAAAACTCGTACACTGTAATTAGTAAAAAGACGCCAAACAATATAAAAAAAGTTGCTTGATTTTCAGTAGTAGAGTATCCTATTGAAGCTATTAATAGTATAATATAAACAGCGCCCGATAGGGATCTTTTTAGTGTTTCATTCATTTTATAGGTCTTCTAATAGCAATAAATAAAGATTTTTTGCAGAGCTACCGTATTGGGTAAAATCTTCTTCTTTCGCTTTTTCGAAATATTTCATGGTAGTAATATTTGTTGGATATTCTTTCAAATATTTTTTTCTAATAGCACTCAAACCATCGCTTTTGCCTTCAATTATTTGGCTAGTATTTGCCAAAATAATCATGTTAACTGGTAATTCGTTGGGTTTTTTCTGTTTTATCTGGCCTGATGAAAAAAGAACAGATCCTTCTTCTGCAATTAAATTTTCGCAACTTGCCAACAGAAATTTCGGTTGCTTAGTTTGACCATAAGTGAGTTTGTTATCGTCTAGAAGGCTGTAAAGTTTTGGCTCGTAACATAGAACTTCACTTTCAAACCAATCATTTTCCTCTAGTATGTTTTCAAACTGTTCCTTAACTTCACTTATATTTTCGCAGTATAAAAATTTACCTCCGTTTTTTTTAAAGTTGTATATAAACTGTTCGTCTAAAGGTGAATTTATATCTGGACTTGGACCGTTACTGTTAACTGCCTCCTCCTCATCGGGAGTTGGATTATTAGTACCAAATAATTTTCTAAAAAGACTCATATTTTGTTAGGCTACGTTTTTTGTTCCCTATAAACGTTCAAAGATAAAAAAATCTTAATTCAAAACTAGGTTTTGAATTAAGATTTTGAAATATTAATACTTAAATACTTAAGAGACTACTTCTCCAAGATTTTTATCGAATGATCTTTTACCAAAAATTAATTCTAAATCATCTTTAAAAATAACTTCTTTCTCAATCAAAATTTTAGCAAGTTGATCTAACTTATCTTTGTTTTCTTCTAATATTGCAATGGCTCTTTGGTATTGACTTTCAATTAAAAGAGAAATCTCCATATCAATGATTTTTGCTGTATCTTCAGAGTAAGGCTTAGCGAAATTGTATTCACTTTGACCAGTTGAATCATAATACGTTACATTTCCAATTTTTTCATTCAATCCGTACATTGTTACCATTGCACGTGCTTGCTTAGTTACCTTTTCTAAGTCACTAAGTGCTCCTGTTGATATTCTATCGAAAGTCACCTTTTCTGCAGCTCTACCGCCCATTGTGGCACACATTTCATCCAACATTTGATCTGTACGCACAATTAGTCTTTCTTCTGGTAAGTACCAAGCTGCACCTAAACTTTGTCCGCGGGGTACAATAGTTACTTTAATTAGTGGAGCAGCGTGCTCTAGCATCCAGCTTACTGTTGCATGGCCAGCTTCGTGAATTGCGATTGCTCTTTTTTCCTCTACAGTAATAATTTTATTTTTCTTCTCAAGACCACCTACAATACGATCTACTGCGTCTAAGAAATCCTGCTTATCAACGGCTTCTTTATTATATCTAGCCGCTATTAAAGCTGCTTCATTACAGACATTAGCAATATCAGCTCCCGAGAAACCAGGAGTTTGTTTGGCTAAAAAGTCAGTATCTAATCCTTCTACCTTCTTAAGAGGAGCAAGGTGAACTGCAAAAATTTCAGCTCTTTCACGTATATCTGGTAAGTCTACAAATATTTGTCTGTCAAAACGACCAGCACGCATTAAAGCTTTGTCTAAAACATCAGCTCTATTTGTTGCTGCCAAAACAATTACATTAGAATTGGTTCCAAAACCATCCATTTCGGTCAATAATTGGTTTAGAGTATTTTCTCTCTCGTCATTTCCGCCAGACATATTACTTTTTCCTCTTGCTCTACCAACAGCATCAATTTCATCAATAAAAATGATTGCAGGTGATTTTTCTTTGGCTTGTTTAAATAAATCTCTCACACGAGAGGCACCTACACCAACAAACATCTCTACAAAATCAGAACCTGATAAAGAGAAAAATGGTACTTGAGCTTCTCCCGCTACTGCTTTTGCTAATAATGTTTTTCCTGTTCCCGGAGGACCAACAAGTAAAGCACCTTTGGGTATTTTACCTCCTAAATTGGTGTATTTTTCAGGGTTTTTTAAGAATTCTACAATCTCCTGTATTTCTTCTTTTGCTCCTTCTAAACCAGCAACATCTTTAAAAGTTGTTTTAATATCTGTCTTTTCATCGAAAAGCTTAGCTTTTGATTTCCCAATATTAAAAATCTGTCCGCCGCCGCCGCCAGCGCCACCGGACATTTTTCGCATAATAAAAATCCACACGCCAATAATAATGATAATTGGCAATAGACTTACGAAAATATCGCTCCAATTACTTTTTGGTAAGAAATTGAATTCCTTCAATTTCCCTTCGCTAACTGCTTTTTCAAGTTTTGTTTGAAAGATTTCGTCGTTACCAATGTCAAAAGTGTAGTTAGGCCCTTTATTTGGTCTATCAAATACATCTTTTGCAACTTTTGAATGTTCTTTGTCTTTTAATGCATCAGCAGTCAAAAACACTTCTGCTTCTGTTTTATTGTAAACTATAACTTTTTCTACTTGTCCTTTTTCTAAGTAGGAGTTAAATTTTGAAGAAGTTATTTGAGTTGTTTCTTGAAAATTTGAGCCGCCTGTTACAAAACTGATTACTAAGAATATTAAGAGAATTGCAGTGTATACTAACCAAGGACTTACTTTGAATTTATTCGAATTTGGATTATTATCTTTAGCCATAAGAGGTTTATTTCTTTAGTATTTATTTTCAATTTTAGTAATTTTCGCATCTCCCCAAAGGCTTTCGATGTTGTAATATTCTCGAATGTGTTTTTGAAAAACGTGAACAACAATATGCACATAATCCATCAATACCCATTCCGCAACATCAGAGCCTTCTATGTGCCATGGTTTGTCTTTTAAGTCTTTTGAAACTACTTTTTGAATTGAACTAACAATGGCATTTACTTGAGTATTAGAGTTACCATTGCATATTACGAAATAGTCACAAACTGCAGTGTCTATTTCTCTTAAATCAAGAATATCTATATCATTTCCTTTTACTTCTTCTATCCCTTTTATAATGTTCGCCAATAGAGCATCATTATTTACAATCTTTTTCGCCATTTAATTTTTTTATATAAGTTTGTAAAGTTACCATTTTTTGTGATTATTTTTGAACCTTAACATAATATTAAATTCTGTTAACAAAAATACGTACATGAAACTTATCAAACTCGATGCCATAGATTCTACTAATGAATTTCTCAAAGCATTATCATACCAACAACAGGTTCAAAATTTTACAGTAGTTACTGCTGAAGATCAATTGAAAGGTAAAGGTCAAATGGGCGCTAAATGGAAATCAGAGGCGGGTAGTAATCTAATTATGAGTGTTTTAATAAAAGACTTCCTGCTTGATATTGATACTGTTTTTGATTTGAATATAGTCGTGTCGCTCGCAGTAATTCGTGTTTTAGAGACTTATTCCATTCCTGATATAAGTATAAAATGGCCTAACGACATAATGTCAGCCAATAAAAAAATAGGTGGCATATTGATTGAGAACACCATAAAAGGAGATGGATCCATAATTTCTATCGTGGGTCTGGGATTAAATATCAACCAAACTGAGTTTAAAAATTTACCAAGAGCTTCTTCTTTAGCGATTATTTGTAATACTACTTTCGATAAAGAACAAATACTTTTTAAAGTTATTGAACGTATAGAGGAAATTGTTTTAATGTATTATAAAAAAAGTGCAGCATTAAGAGAAGAGTATGTAAATAAGTTATTTAAAAAAGGAGTCCCGGCGGCATTTAGTAATGAAGTGTATAAAAATTTCATGGGTGTGATAAAAGGAGTTTCTGGTGCGGGTAAACTTCAAATTATGTTAGATGACGATAGTATTTGTGAATACAATCTTAAGGAGGTGCAAATGCTTTATTAGAAGGATTAAAAAAAAAGCCTTTTAGTTCTGAACTAAAAGGCTTTTTTTACAAAATTAAGTTTTATAGTTTTGGCATATTGTTCGCCAAAGTTTCAATAAATTTCCCAATAGGACCTTTTATCATCATCGCCATCATTGCGTTAAATTCACCATCAAAATCAAGTTTTACAGCGCTTGACGTATCCGAAAGAGTTTCAATATTTGCAACTAAAGTAAAAGGAAGTTTATCACTCGCTGCACCCAAAACGATTTTGTTTGGAGCAATTTTCTCTTTCATTTTTAATTTTATTTCTGGCATTCCTTTTAGTCCAAATATAAAAGCATCCTCTCCAATTACTTCGAATTTTGCAATGTTATCCGGCATCAATTTTTCGAAATTTTTCACATCACTCAATAAATCAAACAGCTCTTGACTAGACTTCTCAACTGTAACTTTTGGACTTTCTAAGTTCATAATTATATAGTATTATTATTTTACTGTAAATTTAAAATTGTTGTTTAGCTGCACTCTAAATTCAAATTCCCCAAGTATCAGGATTTGTGTTCCATTCTTTCAAAGTCTGTTCTTCTTGATCCGTAATATATTGTTTGGCTACAGCCAAGCTTAATAAATTAGGATAATCACTTAGAGTGTATAAGTCGACATTTGCATTTTTAAAATTTTCTTCGGCAATATCGAACCCATAGGTAAAAATTGCTGCCATCCCTTTTATATTTGCTCCAGCTTCCTTTAAGGCTTCCACAGCAAGCAAGCTACTTTTTCCAGTGCTTATTAAATCCTCTATAATGACCACATTTTGTCCTTTTTGCAAAAAACCTTCTATTTGGTTTTGTCGGCCATGTTTCTTGGCTTCTGGACGTACATAGACAAAAGGTAGACCTAAACTCTCGGCAACAAGAATACCAATTCCTATGGCTCCAGTGGCAACGCCTGCGATGACATCGGGTTTTCCAAATTGTTTTTCAATGTTTTTCGAAAACTCATCTCGAACGTAATTTCTTATCGCTGGAAATGAGAGGATTAAACGATTATCGCAATAAATAGGCGATTTCCATCCTGATGCCCATGTAAAAGGATTTCCTGGATTCAATTTAATTGCATTTATTTGCAAAAGCAATTCGGCTGTTTTTTCGGCAGTATCTTTATTAAAAATCATAATACAAATGTATAAAGTTTTTGTTAACGACAAACCACTTTTTTTGACAAATCAAATCTCTAAGGAGACCGATTTTCAATTGTTCTTGCTTGAAAGTATTGATATTGAGCAAATTATAGTGAAAATGTTTCAAAATAAAATAAATAAAGCATATCTCTATCATCCCGATGAAAGCTTGATAATGAAAACATTAAAGGCTAAAATTCCTGTGAATAAAGCTGGAGGTGGTTTGGTTTACAATAAAAAAGGAGAGGTTTTATTTATTTTTAGAAACGGAAAATGGGATTTACCTAAAGGCGGAACCGACAAAGGGGAGCTAATAGAGGATACCGCCATGCGTGAAGTAGAGGAAGAAACGGGCGTAAATGGACTGACTATTGGAAAAAAACTTCAGAAAACATATCACATTTTTAAACGCAACGGAAAGTACAAATTAAAAATTACGCATTGGTTTGAAATGACTTCTACTTTTGAAGGCATACCGCATGGACAACTGGAAGAAGGAATAGAAAAAGTAGCTTGGTTTAAACCCAGTGAAATTCCAGAAGCACTCAAAAACTCCTATGAGAATATAAAATTATTATTTGAAGAAGATCCTCAAAAAGATCAATAACTTGTAAAAAAAGACACAAAGCCACTGAGTCTTTTTTTTTATGCCTATATCTTTTGTAGCTTACTTTTAAACTGTAGATTTTTTTAAAGTTGGAAAACTTCAAATTTAGAATAGGATATGAATAGTCTTCTTTTTGTTGAAAGCGACAACTCACCATTATAAACTTAAAACGGAATGCTAAAATTAAGTACTTTTGCAAAATGAACAAGAAACACCATTCCAATAACATACTTTTGAATTTAGGCATCGAAAGCCTGAATGAAATGCAAGAAGTGGCGCAAGATGCCATCTTAAATGATAATAATGTTTTACTGCTTTCACCAACAGGTTCTGGTAAAACAGTAGCTTTTTTACTTCCTGTTTTAGAAATGTTGCAACCCGAAATTTTATCCGTTCAATGTTTAATTTTAGTTCCATCTCGTGAATTAGGATTGCAAATCGAGCAGGTATGGAAGAAAATGGGAACCACTTATAAAGTAAATGTATGTTACGGGGGACATTCTATTGATACTGAAATTAAGAATTTAAGCAATCCACCAGCAGTATTAATTGGTACTCCAGGAAGAATAGCCGATCATATTGACCGAGGCACTTTTCGTGTCGACAAAATTCAGACTTTGATTCTAGATGAATTTGATAAATCGCTGCAACTCGGTTTTCACGAACAGATGTCATTTATCATTGGTAAGTTGACTAAATTGAACAAACGTGTGTTGGTTTCGGCAACATCTGATATTGAAATACCAAAATACACAAGGGTCGTAAATCCAACGATTTTGGATTTTATTCCTGAAAATGAAGCAGAAACAAATCTTTCGATGAAGATGGTACTTTCTAAAGAGAAAGACAAAATAGGTTCCTTGTTTAACTTGATTTGTTCCTTTAAATCGCAATCAGCCATTGTTTTTTGTAATCATCGCGATGCTGCTGAACGTATTAGTGACACCTTAAACGAAAAAGGGATTTATGCTACTTATTATCATGGTGGTATGGATCAAGACGAGAGGGAACGCGCACTGATACAATTTCGAAACGGAAGTGTGAGTTATTTAATTACAACGGATCTTGCTGCGAGAGGACTTGATATTCCCGAAATGAAGCATGTAATTCATTATCATTTACCATCAAAAGAAGATGAGTTTACGCATAGAAATGGTCGTACGGCTCGAATGCTTTCTTCTGGAACTGCCTATATAATTGCACATGAAAGTGAGAAGAAAATGGATTACATAGATTACGGAATGGAAGTTATGAAAGTTGAAAACGCAACCACATTGCCCAAACCGCCCGAGTTTCAAACTATTTACATAAGTGGTGGAAAGAAAAATAAATTGAATAAAATTGATATTGTTGGTTTCTTTTCGCAAAAAGGAAAACTCGAAAAAGGAGATTTAGGTTTGATCGAGGTGAAAGATTTTATTTCGTTTGCAGCAGTAAAATTCAATAAAGTAAAAGATTTATTGAATGCGATAAAAGACGAAAAAATGAAAGGTAAAAAATTTAAAATTGAAGTAGCGAGAAAGGTAATTAAAAAAGAAGAAGAGTAATTTGCAACTGTTTTTTTTGATGATTTTGGAGTTTTTATTTTAGATAAATACCAAATTATTTTGATGTTGTATGTTATTTTTACGATTTACAAACAAAAAAAACAATTAATGTTAATAAATATTTCGAACAATGTATAAGTTGATTTGATTTATTATTTATGTTTGCGGACAATTACTTACCTATAAAGTATATCATTTAACCCCAAATAAATTATGAAAAATATTATTACGATTGCTGTTATGTTATTCAGCACTATTGGTTTTAGTCAAATAAAGATTGTAGAGACTGTTCCTGTTGAAAAATTAGGAAGAGTAAACAATAACTGTTACGTACAAAAAATAGGAGACGAGTATACTGTATTTTACACTACTATTCCAAACGATGAAGAGGGAGCTACTTTAAAAGCTTTTACTTTTAAAAATATTGATAATGCATACCAAAGTCTTTATGGTATTATCAGTAATGGTTTTACTGCAAATCCTTTGTATGATATTAAATTAGAATTACCTAATAACTATGTGTGGTTGCATTATGTAGTAAGCTCAGATAAAATAACAGTACAATTTATGGTTTCGAATAGAGAAGCTAGTTCTACAAATGTATCTGAAGCATTAACAAAAGAACAAGTTGATAAATTGTTCCAAAAAAGCTAAAAAGTATTAAAAAAAATTAAGATTTTAGTATTAAATACTAAGACAAAAATTCATTTAACATAAAAAAAGTCCTCAATTTCGAGGACTTTTTTTTATGCAATCTGCAATCTATATTTTCTTTACGTACTGTGTAATAATTACAATCTGTTGTCCATCAACTCTTCCTTCAATGTATTCTGCGTTTTCATGATCTAGTCGTATATTGCGAACCGACGTTCCTTGTTTGGCTACCATGCTAGATCCTTTTACTTTTAAATCTTTAATTAAAACAACAGAATCTCCGTGGGTTAAAATAACTCCGTTTACATCACGGTGAATAATTTTATTTTCATCATCTTCTCCTTCACCTGTCGCTTGAGCCCAAGCTAAAGTATCTTCGTCAAAATACATTTGCTCTAGTAATTCTTGTGGCCATCCATTTTTTCGCAAACGGCTAAGCATTCTCCAAGATACTACTTGCACGGCAATGTGCTCACTCCACATACTATCATTTAGACATCTCCAATGGTTTAAATCCTCGTGTCCAGCATTTTCTATTTGATCGATGCAGGTGCTGCAAGCAAAGATGCTTTCATCCAAACCGCCTTTTTTGGTTGGTAGAACTAGGTATTCGGATAGATTTTCAGTTGCAGCACAAAGTTCGCATTTCGAACCGCTGCGTTTATTTAATTCTCTTTCTAAGCTCATTATAAAGTATTTTGTTTGATTGCGAAAGTACTAGGAATAACTCAGTTTGCAAATCTATTCTCAAAATTATTTACTAATTATAAAATAAATTTATTTCTGAATTTTAACTCGAACTGCTTCCGGAACTAACATTTCATATTCTCCAAAATTTCGAATTACGTCTCTAACAATGCTTGAACTTATATACGATGTGCGCGCTGCCGTTAATAAAAAAACCGTTTCTATTTTAGACAATCGTCTGTTGGTATGTGCAATTGCTTTTTCGAATTCAAAATCGGCAGGGTTGCGAAGACCTCGTAGAATAAAATCGGCCTTGATTTTATGACACAGATCGATTGTAAGACCTTCATATGTAATCACAGTAACTTTGGGTTCGTTTTTGAAAGTTTCCTCTATAAAACGTTTTCTTTCTTCGAGCGTAAACATGTATTTTTTCTCGGCATTGACACCAATAGCAATTACGATTTCATCAAATAGTGAAATGCCTCTTTTAATAATATCTTCGTGACCTAAGGTAATAGGATCAAAAGATCCGGGGAATATTGCTTTTTTCATTTTTGTTTTAATTTAATTGTTTTTCAATTCTGGAATCTGGAACGATCCAGAGAAGCGCCACTGCAATGTAAAGTAGACCTGAAATCCAAGGGGAGACAAAGGCAAGTGGAATTGCTATCAAATTAGCTACATTGGATATCTTGCCCTTCAAATCTTTTTCAATTGCATGATTTAAAACAGAATCTTTTCCTTCTAGTTTTATAATTTTATTTTGAAGTATATTATATGAAATTGCACACATCAATAGAACGAAACCGTAAACACTCACAGGGACTGCCGAAAAATGCTGCTCTCCCATCCAGCTTGTTGCAAACGGGATTAATGACAGCCAAAAGAGCAAAAGAAGATTTCCCCACATAATAGAACCATTTATTCTTTTAACGGCTTGAAACATATGGTGGTGATTATTCCAATAAATGCCAACATAAATAAAACTCAAGATATAACTTAAGAAAACAGGAATTAAGCGGAGTAAGGATTCGAAACTATCGTCCTCTGGAGATTTTATTCCTAATACCATAATAGTGATTATAATGGCTAATACTCCATCGCTAAAGGCTTCAATTCGATTTTTATTCATGTAATCAAGATATTTACTATAATTTTATGCTCTTCTAATTGTTTTTATAGCTCGAACCCATTCGTTCTTGCCACAATTTTCGCAACTGCCACTCTTAGTTGTTAATTCTTGAATGTTTCCACAAAAAGAGCAGGCATAAATACCATCTTCCAAAATAATTTTTGATTTAAGATTGTATAATTGTGGTATAATTGGCAAACCGTATTTCACTTCTTCATCGGGATAATAAAAGGTGCTAATTTCTCCACTCGTTTCTACGTATGCATTTTTAATTTGTCCTAAATGTTCTATTGACTTCATTCGTAGTTCTGCGAAAAATTCATCGTGCGCTAAGCTTTCCTTTTTAAAAGAGCGCAATGAAAACTCTCCATCTTCTATGATACACTGCGTTTTTCCTTCGATAAATTGTTCAAATTTTGGACTGATTCCCGTAAGATAGGTTATTCCTTTGTAAAACAAAATGATAACCAAAATAACGGTGATTGCGGGTAATAAACCGACGTTATCGTATAGCATAGGATCGCCAGCTGCGGAACCAAGAGCTATAATTATGACAGTCTCAAAAACTGATAATTGCTTAACTCCTCTTTTTCCAGCAATTTTTAAAGCGAGAAGTAAAACAGCAAACATGATTATAGATCGAAAAAATACCTCAATCAAAAAGTTGGGTGTTAAATCATTTAATAATACTCTTTTCCAATCGAATATTTCCATATTTATTTCAAATTATTGTATAGCCAATTCAATAGCATTGGTAAATAAATCTTCTAATGAAATGCCTGCAGCTTTGGCTTGTTGCGGAATTAAACTTTCGGTGGTAAGACCGGGAATGGTATTCATTTCTAGCATATAGGGGTCATTGTCCACAATTATAAATTCACTTCTTGAAAATCCTTTCATTTTAAGAACTTCATATGCTAGTTTAGCAATTTCTCCCACTTTTTGTGTCATTTCGTCTGAGATTCTCGCGGGTGTAATCTCTTGTGATTTGCCAAGATATTTAGCCTCATAATCGAAGAAATCATTTTCCGAAACAATTTCCGTTATTGGTAAAACAGTAACTTTTCCTTTATAATTAATTACTCCAACAGAAACTTCGGTGCCGTCTAAGAAGCTTTCAATGATAATTTCATTGTCTTCTTGATAGGCAACTTCTATGGCAATTGGTAATTCTGCAGCAGTTTTTACTTTAGAAATCCCAAAACTAGAACCTGCTTTATTTGGTTTAACAAAGCATGGTAAACCTACTTTAGCTACAATTTCGTCCGTATTGATTGTATTCCCTTTATTTAAATAATAGGAAGTCGCTGTTTTTATACCGTATGGTTTTAAAACCGATAGTAAATCTCGCTTGTTGAAGGTTAGTGCGGCTTGATAATAATCGCATGCGGTTTGTGGAATATTCAATAATTGAAAATAAGCTTGCATTAATCCATCTTCTCCAGGAGTTCCATGTATAGCATTAAAAACACAATCGAAAGTTAGTTTGGTTCCATTTACAGTGGTCGAAAAATCATTTCTATCTATCGGAAATTCGGTGTCATTCGCATCTACATACACCCATTTTTCTTTAAAAATATGGATACGGAAGGCTTTGAATTTGGTTTTGTCTAAAAATTGGTACACAACGTTTCCGCTAATGAGTGAGATCTTGTATTCGCTAGAATAGCCGCCCATAATGATGGCAATATTTTTCATTTTACACGTTTAATCAGTTAAACGTTTAATCGATTAGCCGATTAAACGTATGCTAAACAAAATTATCATTTTTTTTGAAACGAAATAGCTTTATCTTTGCGTTAAATTAAAATATTTATGAGCTTAAAAAAATATCTTACGAGTCGTGTTTTTTTTACACAAGTTGCCATTGCGCTTGCAATTATAGCAGTATTAGGTTTTTTATTCATGCATTGGTTAACCTTTACGACGGATCATGGTCATGAAATAGAAGTTCCTAATTTGAGTAAACTTACCGAAGAGCAGGTGCAGGATAAATTAGATAATTTAGATTTAGATTACGAGCTTCTAGATAGTTTAGATTACAGAAGTGATTATCCTAAATTTAGTGTTGTAGAGCAGGATCCATTGCCAGGTACGAAAGTAAAAGTGGGTAGAAAAGTATATATAAAGATTAATTCATCTGGTTTTTCTTCGGTTAAACTTCCTGATTTGATTGAAAAAACATATCGCGAAGCGGTTCCAACTCTTAAAGCTTTAGGACTTGAAGAAGGAACTATTACCTACATACCAAATTTAGGAAAAGATATGGTTTTAGAGATGCGATCTAAAGGAAGAAATTTAAAACCAGGAGACCGAGTTCTGAAAGGATCAAAAGTTGACTTGGTTTTGGGAGATGGAAAACAGAATTATCAAGAAGATGAAGTGGATAGCTTAGCTGTTCCAACAGATGAAAAAGCAGCAGATGAACAATAATAGTGAATTAGAATTAGACGAAGAGTTATATGAACATTTTAGGTTTGAGGTTCCAAAAGGACAGGCTTCTTTAAGGATTGATAAATACTTGATGAGCTTGATTCAAAACGCAACTCGAAATAAGATTCAGAACGCAGCCACCGAAGGGAATATTTTTGTTAATGATGCGATTGTAAAGTCGAATTATAAAGTGAAAGCATTTGATGTAGTTCGCGTAATGTTATCACATCCACCTTTTGAAAATCATATTATTCCCGAGAACATTCCGTTGAATATTGTTTATGAAGATGATACTTTGTTATTAATAAACAAAGAACCAGGAATGGTTGTTCATCCAGGACATGGAAATTATACAGGAACATTGGTGCATGCATTGGCTTATCATTTTGATAACTTGCCCATGAATAGTAGTGAACGCCCTGGGTTGGTTCATAGAATAGATAAAGACACTTCGGGTTTATTGGTAATTGCCAAAACGGAAGCTGCAATGTCACATTTGGCAAAACAATTTGAAGCTAAAACTTCAGAAAGAGAGTATATAGCGTTGGTTTGGGGGAATGTAATCGCTGATCAAGGTACAATTGAAGGAAATATTGCACGCCATGTAAAAGACCGTATGCAAATGTCCGTTTTTGCCGATCCCGAAATTGGGAAACCTGCAGTGACACATTACAAAGTATTGGAGCGTTTTGGGTATGTAACTTTGATTTCCTGCCAACTTGAGACGGGAAGAACACATCAAATTAGAGTTCATTTAAAGCATATTGGTCATACTTTATTCAATGACGAACGTTACGGTGGACATTTAATTTTAAAAGGCACTACATTTACAAAATACAAACAGTTCATTGAAAATTGTTTCAAAATATTGCCACGTCAAGCTTTACATGCTAAAACACTTGGATTTGTACATCCAAATACAGGAGAAATGATGCGTTTTGATACGGAATTACCGCAAGATTTTCAAGATTGTATCGAGAAATGGAGAGGATATTCTAAATCTCACCAAACGGAAGAGGAAGAAAATTAAATCATAATAAAGGACTAATTAACTGAATTTTAGAATTCATACTATAATAATTTTTATCTTTGAATTTAAAGACTTAATAAAGAGAGAATGAGTACAACAGAAATAAAGCTTTATGATATTTTCAGAAATGATTTGAAACTAGATGATGACAGAGCTAGAATATTTGCTGAAGTAGTTCAAGAAACCATACAAAATGAGGTAAATCATCAGAGTACAGAATTTAAAAGTCAAATTAAAGAAGATTTTCTAAAATTAGAGATGCAATTGAAGGGAGAAATAAAAGATAGTAAAACTGATATGATAAAATGGTTTTTTGCTTTTTTTATTACTTTAGTTTTAATGATTTTAGGACTATATGCCACTATTTTGTTGAAATAAAATAAAGAAACTGAACTTAATTTATAATTTTATCTTCCCAATATAAAAAGTAAATAAAGCCTCATTTTTGAGGCTTTTTTTTATGGAGGGAACGTATTTGTCTAAAGTTTTTATTTGTAATTTAACACTCCTTTAGAACCCGATGCACTTGGTAATAATTCTAATACAGAATCGGGAGAGAGATTTTGTTCTATGCGGTGTGAGACGAATAAGATAGTAGTGTTGGTTTCTTTTTTTACTGTATTGATTAGCTTAATTACTAATGCTGTATTGTAATCATCCAATCCTTCTAGGGGTTCGTCTAAAATTAATAGAGGAGGATATTTGATAAGGGCACGAGCGATTAGTGCTACTCTTTGCTGTCCAATAGTAAGTTGATTGAAAATTTTATTTTTGAGAGTAGTCATCTGAATTGCTTCTAGCCATTCTCTAGCTGCTTTTCTCTGAACTGTTGTTGGCTCTGTATACAATCCGATAGAATCGAAAAAACCAGAGAGAATCATTTCTTCTAAGCTATTATTCTTATTATATACGTCGGTAATGGAGGTGCTGAAAAAACCAATTTGTTTTTTAATATCCCAAATACTTTCACCGCTTCCTTTCTGTCTGCCAAAAAGTTCAATATCTTGTCCATAACCTTTTGAGTTTTCTCCTGAAATCAGTGATAAAATAGTGCTTTTTCCAGAACCATTTGGTCCAATGAGATACCAGAAGTCTCCTTGTTTTATTGTCCAAGAAAGGGAATCAATAATTGGGCGTTCCTCATAACTAACCGATACATTGTTCATTTTTACTAAAACTTGTTCATCGAAAATTTTGTGGTGAACGGGTATTTTATAATCGCTATTTTTTAAAAAATCAGGTTCGAGTGCTCCTATTTCTTTCAACTCAAATGTATCGTCGTCTACTTTGGCTTTGTTGGGAAGAAAAGGTAGTAAATCACATGTTCGATTGACTAATTGTATAATACGAACCGAAAGAATCAGGTTTTCTATTTCTTTTACAAATGCAATTCTAGAAGCCTGATCCAAGTGATCTAAAGGATTATCCAGAATAATAAAGTCAGGTTTTTTTGTGAGGCAGTATTTTAAAAATTCTTTCTTTCGCTCACCAGATGAAAAGGTGCGCAGGTTGCGGTTAGCATCAACAGTTACTTCAATGGAGCCGTATTGGTATTCATCTTTAATTAAATTCTGAATAGCAATGTCTGAAAATAAGACTCCTTTTAAGGTATTAAAACTAGCTAATTCTCCCTTAATTTCTCCAGATAATAACGTGGTTATAAATGCTTTTTTATCAACTTGATTGGATAAAAGGATGTCCCAATGTTTCATTTTGTTTTGTCAAAATATTTGGCCACAAATTATCGCAAATTAATTCGTGAAATTCGTCTTATGTTTTATTTTATTGGAAATTTAGATTCAAAAGTTTTGAAACGAATATCTAAATTTTTTATTAATTGTTTTTTAACCGAGGCATCTTGAATAAAACTGTAGTTAATACTGTTGTAAACAAATTGTTTGATGTCCTTATACGAAATACTACTGTATCTTTTTGCTAGTAAAACATATTGCTCCGTCATATTGGTACGTAAAATCCCTGCATCGTCCGTACTTATGATAATAGGTACACCAAATTCTTTATATAGTAAAATGGGATGACGATTATCTTTTACCTTTAAAATAAACTCATTGCTAACTAAATTAATTTCAACAGGAATATCGTTTTTAGACATGTAACGCATTAGATCATAGCTTTTATCTTCATAAGCGATATCAACTCCATGTCCAATTCTATTAGCTCCAGCGGTATAAACGGCTTCATTTATATGAAAAGTCAAGTCTTCGGGCGGCACTAATCCTAAAGTAAGTTCACCAGCGTGCAGCGTATATTTAACTTTTGGAAAACGATTGTGGCAATACTTGAACATCATCATGTGCAAACTATAATCTTTCATTGACGTTTCACCATCTTCAGGAGAAACAATATTTACTCCTGCTATCAATGGGCTACTATCGGCTGAGAGAAAAGCTACTACAAGATTTTTAAAAATAGCTACGGGATCCATAAAACGCAAAACAAAATTTTGGTAGCGCATCGTGAATTGATCATCATCAATTTTAAGTTCGTTGTGCATTTTGCCAACAAAATTAGTGTTAAAATCAGTGGCGTACTTTTTTGCATCTTGTTGAATGAAAATGGTATACAAAGAATCCAAAGATTGCATAACACCTTTCTCATTTTTATTTCGAGCCATTTTTCGCAAATGACTATTGTATTTTGCTAAGCCATCGGTTTTTATACTGCACGGAATGATGGATAACTCCGTTTCAATGTAGCTTACATTCTCTTTAATAGCTCTATTTTTTAGTTCTAATAAACCCGCCCCAAAGTTACCGTTGATCGCAGGTTCAAACTTCATGAAAGACTCAAAAAATAGTTTGTCCGAAGGATAATCAACATAATTATAGTCCTTTATCGACCACTTGTGCATTATTTTTTGTTTATAAACTTCTAATTCTCCATTCTTTTGTAGCGTCGAGAATAAAACCCAATCAGGTCCAATCTTTTTTTCTGGACTAACCGTCATAGTTTGAATGTTGATATAAAAATCTTCCGCGATGGCGTGGGCTAATAAAGGTTCGGCATAAATAGACCCAGAATAATGGTGGTGCAAATCACCTCCTTTGGGCATTTGGGAAAAAAAAGCGGTGAGTTCGGCTTCGTTATTTCTAATTTTTTCAAAGTACTGATCTGCCGATTGTGCAAATCCAAGTTGGAATAGGATACAAAAAAGGATTGTATAAAATAATTTCATGTTCTAAATTTCGCTCAAATATAGCAAATTTTGGGGAATTTATTCGAATGTTTTTATACTTGTGCTAAAGAAATTTGGAGTAAAAGTCTTTTTATTATTTTAATGTTTCTGAATTCTAGATTTCAATTTGTATTTTTGAAACAAATAATAACTATCTATGAAAATTGTATTATCTCCTGCCAAATCACTAAACTTTGAAAAGGAATTACCAACATCAAAACATACTACTTCTTCTTTTTTAAAGGAGTCCAAACAAGTACATAAAATATTAAAAGAGCAATCTCCAAAAGACTTGTCAGAACTGATGTCAATTTCAGATAAACTGTCTGATTTAAATTGGGAACGCAATCAGAAATGGAAAACTCCTTTTACGGCCGAAAATGCGCGTCCAGCAGTTTATACTTTTGATGGAGACGTTTATACTGGATTAGATGCTTATACGATTCCAGTTGAAAAACTAGACAGATTACAAGATAGTTTACGAATTCTGTCGGGTTTGTATGGCTATTTAAAACCCTTGGATTTGATGCAGGCGTACCGCCTCGAAATGGGAACTAAATTATTTGTTGGAGACAGTAAGAACCTTTACGAATTTTGGAAAAAAACGATTACTGACTCTTTAAACAAAGAACTCAAGAAAGGAGAGTTGTTTATCAATTTGGCTAGTAATGAATATTTTTCGGTTGTGGACGTTAAAGCTTTGAAAGTACCTGTAATCACGCCTGAATTTAAAGATTATAAAGATGGAAAATTGAAGATAATTAGTTTTTATGCCAAGAAAGCTAGGGGATTAATGGTACGTTATATCATAGACAGCAACGCTCAGACGACTGATGATTTAAAAGGTTTTGATTATGAAGGTTATCAATTTGATTCTAATTTATCAAAAGGAACTCATTTAGTTTTTACGAGATAATTTCTATTCAAATGCTACTAAGTAACCATTTCATTATGGGTATCTTTGCAAAAAAAATAAAAATACATAATTCTGATTTTTATGTCCCAATTACTTTTTAATCCTTTTAAGGATTTGATTTTTGACGAACAATTTTGCTTTCTTTCAGGAGATTTGACCAATGATAAAATGACCGTTTTTCCACAATGGCTAATGTATCAATTTAAATTTGGTGACGAAAGAATCGAAATGATGGATAAATCTAAATCCTATCATTATGAAGATCTTAAATTGCCTTGTACTTCCCGAGTAAAGAATGCTTTTGATGCACTAGATTTAAAAATTGAAGAAGCGTATAAAAAAGGCTTTGAAGGAATGGTTTCTCTCGATCAAGAATTACTTTTTCAATGGACCGGCAGAGTGGTTTATGGTTTGTTGTATTACGAAATGGTTTATGAAAGAAACAGAATGTTAAAGAATAATGAAGAATTTGAACTTTCTTTACTACTGAAAGAACGTTTTGGTTACTTTCATTTAATGCTGCAGTCCATCATTGAACCTATTTCATTTATCGGAAAAAAACCGTGGACTATTGCCGTCTTTCCACTAAAATATTCAACGGATATTTTTAGTTATAGAGACGATGCAATTAATTTGATGTTCTCATTTGGTGTGAATGGCTTTGGTTTTATTGCATGTTTGCAAGATAATGGCGTGATAGGAGAGAAGCAAAAGCAAATTCTTGACAAAATTAAAGGTCATGTTTTGCATCCCGTTCAGTTTGAAGAATTGTATGCTAGGTTTCACTATTCAGATTATATAGTTCAATACAAACCACAATACAAAATTGAAAGTCATGATGATGGCATTACAATAGAAGTTGAAACCCCTGAAAAACTGCCAGCTTTTGGGCTTTGGGATGAGGATATATTTGCCCAATTGTTATCTAATTATTGGCAGGTTTACGGAATTGAAAAAGGCGATATTCTTCAACATCAAAAACCACCACTTAGTTTTTTAGAAAATCCATATTCTAAAGATTTTATAAATCCAGAAACCATTACGTTGCCGTTTTAACGATTTTGCAAAGACATTCAATACCAAATAAAAAAGCCGAATTCGTAATAAATTCGGCTTTTTTGTATTCTAAAATCGGCAATTTTAATTCTAAAATTTAGTGCATCGCGTCTGCAGGATTTATTTTATTTTTTCCTTTTTTGACTAACAGAATAAAAGGAATACAAAGTAGGAATAAAATTCCGAGATACATAAAAACATCCATATAGGATAACACAGAACTTTGTGTCATCACTTTTAGCTCTAGCATTTTATAAGCTTTGGCAAGCGCTTCATTGGCAGCATATCCTTTGGACATGAAACCCATTTGAAACTGATGAACTGCTTGTTGTACTTTAAAAGAGGTTTGATCAAGATTTGCAATTAAATCGACACGATGTTCCTGATTAAATCGGGAAAGAAATGTGGTGATAATTGCTATACCAAATGAACCACCCAATTGTCTCATCATACCTGTAAAAGCTGCACCTTCACCAATATGTTTTCCTTTTAGTGTCGACAGCGATAATGTGGTAATAGGTACAAATAATAATCCCAAACCAACACCTCTAATAATTAATGGCCAGTACATATGTTCTACTCCAGTATCTGGGGTTAATACGTTTCGCATCATAAATGTAAATATAAAAAACAGGAAGAAACCAACCGCTACCATATAAATTTGTGGAACTCCACGTTGAATCAATTTACCAATAATGGGCATCAAAATAGCAGTAGTAATCGATCCCGGTATCAATAATAACCCGGCATCAGTTGCTGTCCAATGTAATACTGATTGAGTGTACAATGGAATGATAAAAGTAGAGCCATACAGCCCAAATCCTAGTATGAAGCACATTATAGTTCCAACCCTCAAGTTTGTGTCTTTTAAAACTTTTAGATTTACAATAGGATGTTTGTAGGTGAGTTCACGCCAAAGGAACAATATTAATCCAAAAACAAAAACAATACTTAAAGTTAAGATTGTAGGGTCATTAAACCAATCATCCTGTTGACCGTGTTCCAATACGAATTGTAACGATCCTATGAAAGTTGCCAGTAAACCAATTCCCAACCAGTCGACTTGATTAGCTTTTAATTTCTCTCCATATTTTGGGCTTTTTACATAACCAATAGCCAAAAATGTTGCAATAATTCCTAATGGAACGTTGATGTAAAAAATATAAGGCCATGAATAGTTATCTACTATGTATCCCCCCAATGGCGGTCCTAGTGTTGGTCCTACAATAACTCCCATTCCATAAATAGCTTGTGCCATCCCTCTTTTGGCCATGGGATAACTTTCTGTAATAATGGTTTGTGCTGTTACCAATAAGGCACCACCTCCTAAACCTTGTATGAATCGAAAAGTTATAAGTTCCCACATAGTGGTAGAATTACCGCACAAAAAGGAAGCCGTTGTAAAAATAATGATAGAAGCAACAAAATAGTTACGACGTCCAAATTGTTGTGCCAACCAACTCGTCATAGGAATTACAATTACGTTTGCAATGGCATACGCAGTAATCACCCAAGCAACATCGGTTAAGGTAACGCCAAGGCTACCTTTCATATTGTTTAAAGCTACGTTTACAATCGTAGTATCTACAATTTCTAGCAAAGCGCAAAGGACACAAGTTATTGTGATAATGACCCTGCTAAAGCCGTATAGTACTAAATCGTCATCTGAGTTGGTTTGTGCCATTTTTTTAATTTACGATATTGAATTATAGATTTCACACTTTAGATTTTTTTTTAAAATCTTATTTTAAATGAACATCAACATCTGCGTTCATTCCAGGGCGAAGTAATTTAATTTTTTCAGGATCATTTGATGGAGCTAAACTTACTTTCACGGGTAATCTTTGAATTGTTTTTACAAAGTTTCCAGTAGCGTTATCTGGAGGAAGTAATGAAAAACGAGAACCTGTTGCAGGCGAGAATGAAGTAATAGTTCCTTCAAATACATAATCAGGATATGCATCAACTTTTACAGTTACTTTTTGTCCGATAACCATTTTGTTTAATTGCGTTTCTTTAAAATTAGCAACAACCCAAGCTTCACTATTATTAATGATATAAAATAACGATTGTCCAGCTTGCACCAATTGTCCGGGTTGAATATCAATTTTAGACACTTGACCGTCGATAGCTGCGGTTACAAAAGTGTAAGACAAGTTTAACTGAGCCACTTCAAGTAAAGCCTGCGCTCTTTTAATATTTGCAGCAGCTACTTCTGTTTGTTTGTTTGAAACTCTAGATTTAGCTTCAATAACAGATTTCTGATACGTACTTGCTTTTTCTTGTTGTTGCAAAATACGCACTTGACTCTCCGCTTCCTGTTTAGTAGCCAATGCTTGTTCGTATTGTTGTTTAGTAATCGAATGGCTTTTGTATAAATTGTCATAACGAGCATAATCACTGTTCGCTCTTCCCAATCTAATTTTAGCTGTTTCAATATTTCCACCTGCAGATTGTACGTTTGCATTCGAAACGGCAACATTGGCCATTGCACTTCCAATATCTTCTTTGGCTGAGGCAAAACTTCCTTCAGCACTTACAACAGCTGCATTTGCTTCTTGTATTTTTAATTGATAATCACCTTTGTCAATTGTAAATAAAGTATCTCCTTTTTTCACAAAGCTATTATCCTTAACATAAACTTTGTTAACATAACCCGAAACTCTGGGGATTATTGGGTTCATGTTTTTTTCTACTTGTGCATCATCCGTTTCTTCGTGACCTTGTGAATGAATATATTTCATAACTCCATATATTCCTCCAACAAGGATTAAAACTGTTATGATAATGATGAATTTAGTATTTGTTTTTTTCTTTTCCATGGTAATGGTTATATTTTTGAAAGGTTGAAGGTTTGAGATAATTGGCCAGTTGTAGAAAGCAATTCGTAATATCTTTGAATGACATCTACTTTTGAAATAGTTTCGCTAATTTTTGATCTTAGTTGTTGTACATCGGCATCTAATAAATCATTAGTGTCAGCAAGTCCATTCTCGTTTTTGTCTTTTATAATACGATAATTTTCAGTAGATTGTTCTACTGCTTGAGCATAAACAGTATTTTGCTTTACAGCTAGATCATAATTGTTAATTGCCTGTTGTACTTGAACTCGAATATTATCTTTTAATAATTCTTCTGAATTTTGAACCTCAAGAGTTCTACTTTTGGCAATTTTTACCTCTGTACCATTTTTTAGAATACCGCTTAGATCATAAGATACTCCTATCCCTGCAAATACTGCATTTTGAACAGTCAAGAGATGTTGTATATTAAGTGCTGTATATCCTCCACTCAAAGCAATACTTGGATAATAGTTCGCTTTTGCTATTTTCAGACTGTTAAGAGAAGCTTTTTCTTGAAATTGTAACGCTTCTAAATCTTTACGGTTTTCAAATGCAGGTTTCTCGTCCATAGGAATCTCATCCTTAGGAAAATTAATCAAGTCACTTTCATTAACTGCTAATTTTGTTCCGGATGGCAATTTTAATAGGGTAACTAAATAATAATTAATTACTGTTTCATTATTAAGAGCTTCATCAAGTGACAATTGAAGTTGAGAAACCTGAAGTTGTGCTTTTAATAAATCATTTCTAGGTATGATTCCATTTTTTTCTAAAGCAATATAATCAGTTACGCGTTGTTCAGCACTTTTTTGATTTTCTTTTATTATTTCGACTGTTCTTTGCGCTTTGTACAAATTAGCATAATAGGTTATAACCCTCATTGCTACATCTTCTTTTGTTTTAGAAGCCGTTGCATTTTCAGCCTGAAATAAATTATCATGATATTTGATACCATTTTGAATCTTAAATCCTGCAAAGATTGGTATTTTTAAACTAGCTTGAGCGATACTAATATGTCCAGGAACTGGCATTTCTTCGCCTGAAGAATTTCCAGAACCAAGATTTGAAGTGATTGCTGGTTCGTTTAAGCCAAGAAATTGACCAGAAATAGCTAAATCAGGATACTGATTGTTTTTTGCAGATTGTAATTCGTATTTCTTGGTATCCACTTTGGTGTTTGCCAATGAAACTTCATTACTTTTTGTCCAAGCCAATTGTATCGCCTCTTCAAGCTTTAAATTCGTTTTTTCTTGGGCATTTATCGAAGAAATTCCAATAAAGAACCCTCCAAAGAGTATTAAATAACTAACTTTCATATGTTAAAAGGGCTTTAATGGTTTGTTGAATGTGCATTGTTAAAGTTGTTTTTATGTAATTATTGTATTCCTGTTCTGTATTTAAGTGCAACAGATTTTGGTAATAAGGTCTATTAGAATTAAAATGAAAATAAGGTCCAAGAATAGTAGATGGCAGCAAAGGAATAATAATGTCTTTTTTAAAAATTCCTTTGTTTTGTCCTTCTACAATAATGGTTTCCATTGATTTTAAATTTTCTCTTTTTAAGTCAGTGAACGATTGCATGTTAATTTTTCTCTTGTTAGAAGAAAGTTCAAAATGTAGAATCTGGTATATACATCGATTGTCATTAATTTTATTAATATACAATTCGATAAGTTTATTTATTTTTTGTAATGGATTTAAATTCTCTTGAATTAGTATTTCTAATTGTAATTTTATGTCAGAAACTCTAAAGACAACCAAAGATTCTAACAATTGTTCTTTTGAACCAAAATAATAGGAAACCATTGCCACATTTATTTTGGCTTCTCGGGCAATATCTCGAATTGAGGTACCGTCAAATCCTTTCTCGGCGAATAGCTTTTCGGCTACTTGCATAATTTGAATTTGCTTGTCGTTAAAATCTATTTTCAATACTTTACACTTTAAAATTTATGCAAAATTAAACAAATGTTTAAATCAAACGATTGTTTAATTTTAGTTTTAACTTTTTTTTAACACTATGCTTTTTTAAAAATTAAATGGTAATTAATAATGATTATTCAAAAATTATACTAAATTTAAATTTTAATAATAATCTACTATTATGACAGAGAAAAATGCATCGTCTTTTTTTAATAAAATATTTTTAATTTCTGCAATTCTACTTGTGATTGTGGGTGCATATATTGTTTACATGTATAACAATACCGAATCGACCTCTATGTCACTTATTGTTGAAAAACAAAAATTAGTTGATGAGCTAAAACTGAAAAGAGATAGTCTTGATGTCGCAATTAGAGATAATGAAGAGTTTAAATGGGACTTTATCGTTCAAAAAAACAAGGTCTCAGAAATTCTGGTAGCACTTGAAAAAAATGATTTGAACCTAGAAGCTATTTTAGAATACAAAAGTGAAATTAAAGAATTAGATCAAAAGGAAATTGTTCAAAAGAAAAAAAGAGAAAAATTTCTAAAAAATCGCAAGGAAATTGAAAAGTAGTAAAAGTATCGATTTTGATTCCATTTTAGATCCTAAAATTGAATGTCTCTAAACTTTAAACACAGAAAATCGTTAAATATAAATTCATTGTGAAATTATATTTGACGATTTTTTTAAACGGTATACATTTATACGGATTGTTTGGCGAAATAATCTTTTACAAAAGCTATTTTTTCATATTCGGTCATATTTTCAGTCGACTCAATATCTATTTGTGTATCCTTGAAATGCAAATCCTTCTTCAAGAAATTATGTAGCTCTGTTTTTGCATCCGTTGGGCCAAATAAAAGTATATGATCGAATTTTAAAATTTCCTTTGCAATTTCTTTATAATATAACTCTTGCATTTGTTGACGCTTGTTATGCATTCCTTTTTCACTTCTGCTTAATGCTTCTTCTTTTGTATCGAATGTAAAATTAGATACTATAGAATGAATATTTTTTTCTGAAGCAATTTCGATCAAATTTGCATTTTCATGATCCATCCAGATTCCTAAATTTTTTAGTGCTTCCATTTTTTTATTTTTAAAAATTAATTTTTATTTTCGATTATATTTAATAAAATACTTTTCTGTAAATAGTTTAATTTTCTATTTTTTCAATGAATATTACAAACTAAGCAATCTTTTTAGCCTCTATCTTCGTCTAAATCGTTGTGATTATCTCCTCCTAAACTGTAATAATTATTTTCTTCATCTTCGCTTCCTATGTTTTCTTGTCGATCATCCAAGTCTGAGCCAGGAACATCTAGATCATTTCCAGACATATCATCTCTAAAACTTTTTTCATTTGGCAATCCTTCTTCCTCATTTGGAGCTTTGTTTTTAGACAGGTTTTCAGGATTTAAATCGCTCTCTTCTTTAAACTGCTGATAAATATCTTCAGAAGGTGGATAGATAGGAATACCTGATAATGCATCTGTTTCCAGGGCTTTTTTAGAAATCGAAGCAATATGCGTTGTCGCATAATCGATTACAAGATTTTCTAAAGAATTGTAATACTTGGAGAGATTTTTTACATTTAATTCTTCATTATCTGAATTGTTTGACGGCATCTCAGAAATGTATTTTGATAGTTCTGGAAATTCTTGGTGAATAGTAGCCGTAATTTCAATGATACTTTGTTCTAATTCTATTTTCGTTTTCATAATTTCTTTTATCTTTAATTGATTAGTCTTTGTATAGGAATACGACAAAGAATGTGCTAAACAGCCTCTCAAAGTTCCTGCTTTTTTGCTGATTTGCTGTTATATAATTAGCATAATACTTTATATCATTCACACAATAATGCAATTAAAATAAATAAAAAGAGCTAAATTTTTTTCAGATTATAAAGCATAAAAAAAGCATTTAAATTGACTTTAAATGCTTTTATAATTTTCAAAAAAAAAAACCTCTTACCTAATTGTCTTCACGAATTCTGCGATAGTACTAGTGCCATTTTTACTTAGATGATTAATAAATGCGCTACCAATTATTGCTCCTTTTGCAAATTCAGTGGCTTGATTGAAAGTCTCAACATTACTGATTCCAAATCCGATCACTTGCGGGTTTTTTAGATTCATGTGGGCTATGCGCTTAAAATAATCAGTCTGCGTCCTACCAAAACCAGACTGAGAACCTGTTACACTTGCGGAACTGACCATATATATAAACCCATCCGAAACGCTATCAATAAAATGAATTCTTTCCTCTGAAGTTTGAGGTGTTATTAAGAATACATTGATTAAACCGTATTTCTCGAAAGTTGTTTTGTATTGATCCGCGTAAACATCTACAGGAAGATCAGGAATAATAAGTCCATCGATACCAACTTCAGCACATTTCTTGCAGAACGCCTCAACTCCATATTGCAAAATAGGATTGAAATATCCCATAATAATAAGTGGAATTTTTACGCTTTCGCGGATGTTTTTTAGTTGTGTAAATAACAGTTCGGATGTCATTCCGTTTTGTAAAGCTTGTGTAGAACTAGCTTGAATAGTTGGTCCATCTGCCAATGGATCGCTAAACGGTAATCCGATTTCGATCATATCAACACCATTTTTTTCTAAATCTTGAATGATTTGTGCTGTGTCGTTCAAGTTGGGATATCCTGCAGAAAAGTAGATCGAAAATATCTTCTTGTCTTCTTTTAATTTTTGACTTATTCTATTCATTTTACTATGTTTTATTTATCCTCGCAAGACTTTTTAAATCTCGAGAGTATTTTAAATACTATTTTTTTTGATTATATATTCTCAACATAAATCCAAGCAATTTTTCCTGAGTGCAATGTTATTTGCACTCTTTTATACGAATTGGATTCGAATAGATCTGCTTTGGCCAAATCTATGTTGGACACAGCAAAAGCGATTCCGTTGATGCTATCGTTTGGATTTTCACTTGGTATTGCAACGAAATAGTCCGTCATACCAAATTCTTCTTCTATTTTTAGATCTTTTAATTTATATCCCATAATGTCGTCAGAAGTTCCAACCAACAGTTTGTTAAAAACTTGCATTTGAATTTCTTTTGATTGTAATGTTCCGTAAGAGAATATATATTCCATTATGCTATTTTTCTAGTTTTTATATTATGATGCTATTTGAAGCCAAATCGATTAAATAAGTGCTCTTATTTTACATTTAATCAAATACTGTTTTTTTTTGAGTACTGGCTGCGTTATGAATTGCAGTGGAACTCTTTTTGCGGCTCAAATAAAGCGGGAACCCACAGCCGATTCGCCGAGGCGAAAACGTCCAAAATACTATTTTATAATTTGAAATATGCTATGTAATTGTCTAAATCCTTATCACCACGTCCAGAAAGACTAATTACAACTACATCGGTTGGTTTGAACTTCTTTTGTTCAAAAATAGCAAACGCATGTGCGCTTTCTATCGCGGGAATAATTCCCTCTAATTTTGTAAGTTCGAGACCAGCTTGCATAGCTTCATCATCCGTTACGGAGAAGAATTCCCCACGACCGGTTTCGGCCAAATGGGCGTGCATGGGTCCAACACCAGGATAATCTAAACCAGCCGAAATAGAGTAAGGCTCGGTAATTTGACCATCCGGAGTTTGCATCAATAAGGTTTTGCAACCATGAATAACACCTACTTTTCCTAGTTTACTTGTTGCTGCACTGTGGCCGGAATTCACTCCTTTTCCTGCTGCTTCGACTGCAATTATCCCAACTTCTGGTTCGTGTAAAAAGTGGTAATACGTTCCAGCAGCGTTGCTTCCGCCACCTATACAAGCAACTACATAATCGGGGTTTTCACGTCCTTCTTTTTCTTTTAACTGCCATTTGATTTCTTCGGAAATAACAGATTGGAAACGAGTAACCATATCCGGGTAAGGATGCGGACCGATGGCAGAGCCAATGATATAATGAGTGTCGACAGGATTGTTTATCCAATCGCGAATGGCTTCGTTGGTAGCATCTTTTAGCGTTCTAGAACCAGAAAGAGCAGGGCGAACTTCGGCACCAAGCATCTTCATTCTAGCTACATTAGGTGCTTGGCGAGCAATGTCTATTTCGCCCATATAAACAATACATTCTAGTCCCATTAAAGCGCAAACTGTTGCAGTTGCTACACCATGTTGACCAGCGCCAGTCTCTGCAATGATGCGTTTTTTACCTAATTTTTGGGCAACCAAAATTTGTCCAATCGTGTTGTTGATTTTGTGTGCTCCTGTATGATTCAGATCTTCTCTTTTGAGATAAATTTTGGTATTGTATTTCTCCGAAAGTCGCTTTGCAAAATACAAAGGACTAGGACGTCCTACATAATCTTTTAATAACTGGTCGAACTCTGCTTTGAACTCCGGTTGCGCTGTGATTTCTAAATATTTTTGGCGCAATTCTTCTACATTGGGATAAAGCATCTCAGGGATATAAGCTCCTCCAAACTGGCCATAATAGCCTTTTTCATTAACGTTGTATGTCATTTTTTTTTTACTTTTATAGTGGAGAAGCAATTAATCGCATCTTTGCATAATTCTATATTTTTTAATCCAGGTTCAAATTCAAGTTTACTGTTTATATCGATAGCATAAATGGGCAATTTAGTTTTCATAATTTCATGTACAGCATCCATTTCCTCTAATCCGATGCCGCCACTCAAGAAGAATGGTTTTGTGGATGGATACTTTTTTAATATTCGCCAATCGAAAGCAGTTCCATTTCCGCCAGGTAATTTTCCTTTGGTATCAAAAAGGAAATAATCACAAACCAATTCGAAAGGTTTTAAAATGCTAAAATCAAAATTTTCATCTGCCGAAAAGACTTTTATGATTTCTAAGGAAGGCTCTAATCTAGTTTTTAATTCAGAACAAAACGCAACTGATTCTTGACCGTGCAGCTGAATGGCCTGTAAATCGTGCTTTTTGATTTTCTGTAAAATTTCCTCCAAATTTGCATTGACAAAAACGCCTGTTTTTTTAATTGATTTTGGCAACTGGGGTATAATTCCATCAAAATAACGAGCCGATTTTTCCCAGAATATAAAACCCATATAATCGGGTAGGAGCGAACCTACTTCGAGAATATTGTCAGGGTATTTCATTCCACAGATTTTTATCCCCACTCCAGCCATCCATGAAGGAGAGGGAGCTAGAGCGTCTTGATTATCAATGTTCTTTTTCATTTTTTTATGGTCAAAGTTAACAGTTCTCCCTTTCGGGTATTAGGGTGATTAAAGCTTTTGAATAAATTCTTTACAAGCTTCACCCGCATTATCGGTTTTCATAAAGTTTTCTCCAATCAAGAAACCTTTGTAACCATAAGGCCTTAGCTCGTTAATTGCTTCTACTGATGAAATGCCACTTTCGGAAACTTTTACAAATTCATCGGGAATAAGGGATGCTAAGTGTTTGCTGAAATCCAAACTCACCTCGAATGTTTTTAAGTTCCTATTATTAACGCCAATCATGTCAAGTGTTGGCATGATTGATTTTTCTAATTCTTCTTGATTGTGCACTTCCAACAAAACTTCCAAACTTAAACTTTTCGCAAACTGAGATAAGGTTTTAATTTCTTCACGAGTCAAAACCGCAGCGATTAGTAAAATTAAATCGGCTCCGTGGGCTTTGGCTTCTAAGATTTGGTATTCATCTACAATAAACTCTTTTCGCAAAAGCGGAATATGTACTGAAGCTCTCGCCAACAATAAATCATCCAAAGAGCCACCAAAATACTTTCCATCCGTTAAAACCGAAATTCCACAGGCACCAGCACTTTCATAACCTTTTACGACTTCTTCGACCGTGAAACTATAATTAATTTCCGCTTTTGAAGGGGAACGACGTTTGTGTTCGGCAATGATTCCTGTTGCACTATTTCTTAAATTTTGACTTAAAGAAACCGTCGTTTTTTCAAAGAAAATCGAAGCTTCCAATTGCGAAAAGGGAATTATTGATTTCTTAAGAATTACTTCTTGCTTTTTGTCAATTATGATGCGATCTAATATGTTCATTATTTTACTTTAAACTTTAAACGATTATTTTGATTTATTTTTTAATGAATTTACAAATTTTCCAATTGTCATCCCTTGTATGAGAATTGAAAAACAAACAATTACGTAGGTAATCGTAACCCAAATATCCTTACCCAATTCGATAGGAATCGATAGCGCCAAAGCAATGGAAATGCCACCTCTAAGGCCGCCCCAAGTTAATATCAACATGGTTTTATGAGTGAGCTCTTCCTTGTATCGAATAAAGATAGAAGGAATGTAAATCGAAACATAGCGGATTATTAAGGTGATAAAAATGATGATTAGTGCAATTAACACAATTGTTTTATCTGTATTAATAACCAATAACTCCAAGCCAATAAGAACAAATAATAGAGCATTGAGAATTTCATCAATAAGTTCCCAAAACTTATCCACGTATTCAGCAGTTACGTCGGACATTCCCAATCTCTTTCCTTGGTTCCCTGTAATTAATCCTGCAATTACCATGGCTAAGGGGCCTGAAACATGCGTATAATGGGCTAAAGAATACCCACTCATAACGATGGCAAGTGTAATTAAAACCTCTACATTATAGTTGTTAATGCTAGCAATAAATTTATAACCTACCCAACCCACAACTGCTCCCAGAATGATTCCGCCTATGGCTTCTTGACTAAATACGGTTACTATGCTAAGGAAAGATACATCAGCGTTGGGTTTGGCGAGTTGTAGTATTGTAATAAAAACGACAACTGCTACACCATCATTAAACAGTGATTCGCCAGCTATTTTAGTTTCTAATGATTTACTGACTCCTGCTGTTTTTAAAATACTCAGCACTGCAATTGGATCCGTAGGAGAAATTAAAGCTCCAAAAAGCAAACATTGTATGAGATTCACCTCAAGATTAAACAGGTTTAAAAGCCAAAAGCAGCTATAGCCAATCATAAAAGTACTGATAACGACACTGATGGTAGAAAAGAGGAGGATACTTAATTTTTCGGCTTTTAAATCTTTAAATTTAATGTGTATAGCTCCAGCAAAAAGCATAAAACTCAACATTACTTCTAGTAATAATTCACTGAAATCGACTCCTTTTAATACATTTTCAACAGTATTTTTTAGAGAAGGGAATATAAAATTTGCCCCAATTATACCCAACGAAAAAAGTAAAGAAATTAACATTAAACCTATACTATTAGGTAACTTTAAATATCTAAAATTGATATATGCAAAAGCTGCAGACAACACTATAAGTAATGATATGAGTGGGAATAATTCCATTAATATTTTTTTTTAATCGGTTAATAGCAATGTTAAAGTGCTATAAGTTTTAAATTATTTTTTATCTACTTAATTCCCGCAATTTATTCAATGCTTTTAAGCCTTTTCCAGACAGTAAACTTTCTTTCGCTAATTCAAAGCTTTCTAATAATGGTTCACCATTTACACTAGAAATCGCTAAGCCAGCATTGGCACAAACCACATTGTTTTGCGCTTCAGTCCCTTTACCCGAAATGATATTCAGAAACATCTGAGCCGATTCGTCAATAGTTTTACCACCTTCTATTTCAATTTGTTTTAAAGCTCGAACACCAAAATCAGTTGGATGTAACATGCCTTCTTTGGTACTAGTAATTATTTTTGTTGCACCTGTCAATGATACTTCGTCATAGCCATCAAGTGAATGTAGAATGGTATAGTTGGTAGCAGTATCTTGGTATAAATAGCCATACATTCTAGCCAGTTCTAAATTAAAAACCCCCAATAATTGGTTTTTAGGAAACGATGGGTTCACCAACGGACCTAACATATTAAAAAAGGTTTTTACGGCTAGTCCTTTTCTAATAGGTCCTACATTTTTCATAGCAGGGTGAAATAACGGTGCGTGCAAAATCGCAATTCCAGCTTGATCCATACATTTCTCAATATATCCATGGTCATTACTAAATTTAACACCCAAATTTTCCATCACATTACTAGAGCCCGAAATAGAAGAAACGCCATAGTTACCATGTTTTGCTACTTTAATTCCTGCTCCAGCAGTTATAAATGAAGCCAAAGTTGAAATGTTAAAGGTATCTTTTCCGTCTCCTCCTGTACCAACTAAATCTATAGTGTTGTAAGCAGATAAATCGACGCGAATGCACAATTCTAATAAGGCTTCTCTAAACCCAGCCAATTCTTCGATGCTGATGCTACGCATCATATAGACCGTTAGAAATGCTGATATTTGACTCGGATTATAACTTCCGTTTGAGATATTTACCAACACGTTTTTTGCTTCTTCTTTCGATAGCATTTCGTGATTGATTAATCTATTTAATATATTTTTCATTTTTTTTAAGTTGCTGATTTTGTAAGAAACTAAGTTGCTAAGTTTTTATTTTTAATTGAAAATTGGTGCTAAAACTAATCACTAACCACTACTCAATTTTTTTGTGTTCTGACATGTATTTTAAATAATCAACGATTTCCTGTGATTGCTGTTTTGTAATTCCTAATGTTGGCATTTTTACCTTGTGTCTAAAGGCAACAGGATTTACGATATAATCGACCAATTCCTTTTCTATCCAATACTCGGTCACGCTTTTTGGGTAATTTAGTTCCGGTCCCATTGTTCCTCCAATTCCGTTGATTGAATGACACGTACTACATTGATTTTGAAACAAAGTATAACCCGATTCTACCTTTTTATTATCTACAGGAAACAATGCCTTTTTCGAATCATTCAACGGTTCTAAATAAATTTTGACCAAATTATAAGGCCATTTATAACCATTGTCTTCTTTTAATACTGAACTGTAAACCAAATAAAAAGGAGCTGCATCCATTTCATTTCCATCTTTACTAATTTTCTCCCAATTAGAATCTTTTGGCGCATCCACATCTTTGATTGCCAAGAAAGCTTTAGAATTTAAAAATAAGTCCAAAGGCATTTCAGGTTTGTAACCATCGATACATTCGAAAACTATTTTCATATTTTTTGAATCTATTTTGGTTAAATCAATTTCATTTTTTAAAAGAACTATTGCATCTACCGCTAGATATTTTTTTATTTTATGATAAACAGGATCATCTGTAATAGTAATCATCGTGTCTTTACCCAATTTGTTTTTTGACTGCAAATCCAGTAAATTCAAAACCATTTGAGGTTGCGAAACTGCCGTATTTTCCAATTTTTCCTGCTTTTTTTGATTACAAGAAACGAGAGCAAAAAGAGAAAAGACGATTAAATACAATTTGAATGTTTTCATTTCTTACAACTTAAAATACTTATTTCTTTACACCGACTACAAATCTGAAACTGAAATCTAACGCTAATTTTTCAGCCAATTTTCTAAGATTTTTTTTCCATTAGGAGTCAAAACGCTTTCCGGGTGAAATTGTACGCCTTTTACATCAAATATTTTGTGTCGCAATGACATAATCTGACCGTTTTCGTCAAAAGAAGTAGCTTCTAGAACATCCGGTAAATCAGTATTAACTACCCAGGAATGGTAGCGACCTACTTCAAACTCATTGCCCATGCCATCAAATAGAGACTCATCATCAACTACTGTTTTTACTTTTGTAGCCACACCATGATACACTTTATCTAAATTTGAAAGTGTTCCTCCAAAAACTTCACCAATGGCTTGCTGACCAAGACAAACACCAAGTATGCTTTTTGTTGGAGCATATTTAGCAATTACAGCTTTCAACAATCCAGCTTCATCAGGGATTCCAGGCCCAGGTGAAAGTACTATTTTATCGAAAATAGCGATTTCGTCAATATCGAATTCGTCGTTTCTATAAACGGTAACTTCGCAATTCAAATCTTCTAAATAGTGCACTAAATTATAAGTGAAACTATCGTAATTGTCTATAACTAATATTTTTCCCCTAGCCCCCGAAGGGGTAACTGTTGGTGATAATGTGTTGTTGATTTTCATTTTTTTTTAATTTTATTGTTTTTTAGATCTGGGCTCCCTCCCTTTCGGGGAGGGGATCATATTGTTTCTGCTAAATCTAGTGCTTTATTCAACGCTAATAATTTGTTATAGACTTCCTGCATTTCACTTTCTTCATCAGAACTTGCTACGATTCCTGCTCCCGCTTGTGAGTGCAATTGATGATTTTTGCTTAAAAAAGTTCGAATCATAATTGCGTGGTTAAAGTTGCCTTCAAAATCCATGAAACCTATTGCGCCACCATAAAAATTACGATTTGTCTTTTCGTAATCTTCAATCAATTGCATGGCCCTGTGTTTGGGCGCTCCGCTCAAAGTTCCAGCAGGAAAAGTATCGGCTACGACTTGCATCGTTGTTGCTTTTTCATGTAAATGTCCAGTTACTTTAGAAACTAAGTGAATCACGTGAGAGAAAAACTGAACTTCTCGGTATTTTTCGACATTTACTTTGTGTCCGTGTCGGCTTAAATCATTTCGAGCGAGATCAACTAACATTACATGTTCGCTATTTTCTTTTTTATCTTCCGACAATTGTTTGGCTAGAATAGCGTCTTTTTCATCATCTCCCGTTCTTTTAAACGTTCCTGCAATAGGATGAATCTCTGCCTTTCTGTCTTTTACAATAATCTGTGCTTCAGGGGAAGAACCGAATATTTTGAAATCTCCATAATCAAAAAAGAATAAGTAAGGAGAAGGATTTATACTTCTCAACGCTCTGTAGACATTAAACTCATCACCTTTGAAACCCTGTGTAAATCTTCTTGATAATACCAATTGAAACACGTCACCGCGGAAACAATGTTTTTTGGCTAATGCTACATTTTGTTTAAATTCATCATCAGTCAAGTTTGAAAATCCTTCCCCTTCTTTCGAAAATTTATACGATGCCAGGTTTCTTGACTGTAATAATTGCTCTATTTCGGAGATGTTATTCCTCCCATCAAGACTGTGACAGAAAATATAAGCTTCATTTTTGAAATGATTAATAGCAATTATATTTTGATATACCGCATAATACACATCGGGAATCGAATTGCTATTTTCCTTTTTTGAAACGGTTACTTTTTCAAAATAGCGAACGGCATCATAAGAAATATAGCCGAATAAACCATTATTGATGAATTTGAAATTGTTTTTATCCGACTTAAATTGTTCAGAGAAATCTTGAATAACTTGGGGAATATTGGTAGTTGAATCAATCTTACTATTTTCTGAACTACCGTCAGGGAAATTTTTAATAATTGTTTCATTCTCGATTTTTATAGAAGCAATCGGGTTGCAACAAATGTAGGAGAAACTGTTATCGCTTCCGTGATAATCACTACTTTCTAGCAATAAACTATTTGGAAATTTGTCACGGATCTTAAAATAAACACTCACTGGTGTTATGGTATCTGCGAGGATTTGTTTGTAGTGAGTTTGTAATTTAAAAGTTTGCATACTTAATGGTATTTTTGATGTTGTGATTGACTTAGAAATAAAAAAAAAGGCTTGTCGTGATGACAAGCCTTTTATATTTATAGTTTAAATAATACTATAGGAGCTTAGTTCACGACGTCTGACGTAAATTGTTCCACCACCAAGTATTGTTTGTAATTGTTATCATTTTTTTTATTCTTGGATACAAATATATAAATGAATTTTGAATATTTCATAAAAATAAAAAAAATAAACTATTTTTTTTATTTTGTTAAATTATGCAGCTTAAAAAAGCAGAAGAACATTAATTTCAAATTCCTCGGATATCGTTTTGTCGGCTAAATCATCAAAAAAGCTACCAGAACTGTATTTAATATCATAAAGAGTTCTATTTATAACCAACTGCGCAGTTGCTGTATTTCCTTTAATAGTTAGCTCAAATTGTTGTGATTTTGTAATGTTTTTTATAGTTAGATCAGCGTTTATGACATATACATTTTTTTCCTTTTCACCGAAATTTTTAAATACGACGGTTGCTGTTGAGATAAAGAACAGTACTAATTATAAAAATAAAATAGAAATTAAAATACACTTTAAAATATTTAAAATTTTGTAATTCATAGTGTTAATTGAAGGAGTTAAACTTTTTATTTTAATAGGTATCAAACAGCAAAAGCGAATTAGGTTCAATAGTAGGCTTTAGATTAAAATAAAAAAACCTCAACAAATAAATGTTGAGGCCTTTATATAAGAATGATTTAAAATTAGAATTTTAGATCTATTGTAAGTTCGAAATCATCATAAATGGTCTTGTCTCCTAAACCTTCAAAGAAACTTCCAGAACCGTATTTTACATCGTATTTCGTTCTGTCTACTATAAAGGCTGTAGTTGCGCTATTGCCATTTACAGTAAGATCAAAAGTAATTGGATTTGTTTTTGCTTTGATAGTTAAGTCTGCAGTAACAGAGTATACATTATTTCCTTTTGCAGTAACAGTTTTAAAAACTAAAGTTGAAGTAGGGTATTTTGTAGTTCCGAAGAAATCATCTGACTTCAAGTGACCATTTAACTTCCCTAAATATTCTCCTGTTAAATCTGTTGAAGTTAATGACGTCATGTCAACAACGAAATTTCCTCCAGTTAAAACAGCTGATTTAAAAACCAAAGCACCACTTTTAAACGCTACAGTACCTTTATGTTGACCAGTTACTTTTTTCCCGACCCAGTTAATTGTGCTTTTAGAAACATCTACTTTTTTAGTTTGAGCAGTTACTGTTAATGTAGACAAAGCTACTACGAAAGCGAACGTAATTGATTTTAAATTTTTCATTTGTAATTGATTTTAAATTAATTTTGAATTAGTAATTATAAGGTAATAAATAAAGATTCGTTAGACTTTCTAACTTTTTTGTTAAACTGAGTTACATCCTCATCGTGACGGTAGCCAACTGTTGCAATGACAGTAGCATCAAGATTTAGTTTGTCTAAACCTAAAATGGAGTTAAATTGAGCAACATCGAAACCTTCCATCGGGGTTACGTCAATTTTTAATTCGGCGGCAGCATTTAATAAATTTCCTAATGCCAAATAAGTTTGCTTTGCTGTCCAATTTTTTAAATCTTCGGCAGATCTTGCTTTGATGGTACTTTTCATAAAATCTCCATAGCCTTTTAATGCATTTTCAGGAAGACTGCGAGTGTCTGTGGTGTTCTTTAAATAATCATCTATATCGGAATCAGCTACGGTAGTTTGATTGGCAAAAACAAATATATGAGACGCATCTACTATTTGCGATTGACCCCAAGCTGCTGGCTGCAGTTGCATTTTTAATTCTGCACTTTCGACTATTATTATTTTGTATAATTGTAATCCATAAGAAGAGGAACTCAAACGAATAGCTTCTTTTAGGAAGTTTAAATCTTCGGGGGAGATTTTTTTTGACGCATCAAATTTCTTTGTCGAGTATCTCCAGTTTTGATTAATTATAAAATTGCTCATATACGTTTATTTGTGCGGTATTTTTCTAATAAAGTAATAAATTGTTCTAGCTCATCAGTATTTAAGTTTTTTGAAAAGTACTCTTCATGCTCATCTACTTTAGAATCTAATTTTTCTAATAAATCTAACCCCTTTTTTGTAATTAAAACTTCAATTTTTCTTCTGTTTTGGGGACATACATTTCGAGTAACGAATTCTTTTAGTAAAAGTTTGTCTACTAGTCGTGTTGTATTACTAGTTCTTGCCAGCATGCGCTCTTGTATGATGCACATGTTTGTTGGCTGTCCTTTTTGTCCTCTTAAAATTCGCAACACATTATACTGTTCGCTTGAAATTTCGTAGGGTTTTAATACTTCATTAAAACTATCCGTTAATACACTTTGTGCGTACATCACATTTAAAACAGCTCTCTTAGATCTATTATAATCAACCGTGCTTTTTAACTCATCTTCAATTTTCATAAGTTTGATTGTATTATTTGTTGATACAAATGTAACACAATTTATATTTGTACATACAAATGTCACGTTATTTTTTTGTTAATTTTGATATTTGAACAAATAGAACTCTAAAGCTATAAATTTTAGACCTTTAATATTAGTTAGTTATTGCAGGAAACCAGTGCGAATCAGGCATATATACGCAAGCTAGGTTTTATTTAAAAAGATATCGTACAAAACAAACAGTTTTAGTAATTATTACTCTAAAATGCTAATTTTTTAAAAAAATCTATATTACATTTATAAATTAATACACAAAAAAATATTTTATTGTTGAATTTCAGATGATTACTACTATGGATGGAAAATTGACTTATGACGAATTATTACAAAAAGTAAGCCTGCAGGAATCTCAAATAGTAGCATTAGTAGCTGAAAAAACTTCAATAAAGAATTTTCAATATTTTATAAATGAATCGCCAGATCTTGTTTGTATCACGGGTACTGATGGTTTTTTTAAGGATGTTAACCCTGCCTTTACAGCAATTTTAGGATACTCAAAGCAGGAATTTTTAATTACTCCTTTTTTAGACTTCGTACATCCCGACGATTTAGAGAAAACCATTGCAGAGGTAAATTTACTTTCTACAAGTATTGCAACCATCGATTTTGAGAATCGATATATGAAAAAAAATGGTTCAGTGGTTCATTTACAATGGAAATCCTATTTAAATCCTGCAAACAATTTAATTTATGCGATTGCAAGAGATATTACAGAGATTAGAGAAACCCACCAAAAGCTTGTCGCGAATGAAAAATTCTTGAATGAAGCTCAAAAAATTGCAAAGATAGGAAGTTGGGATTATAATTTTATAGCGCAAGAATTAGATTGGTCAAACGAATTATATGAAATTTTTGAAATAAAAAAAAGTTATAATAAAGCAAAGCTATACGCTAAATATTTGTCCCGATTTTTGCCAGAAGATATTAAGAGATTAGAAGAAAAAATTAAAAAATCTATAGCTACTGGTACTCCTTATGAAATGGAGCACCAAATCGTATTTCCAAATAATAAAGTAAAGTGGGCCTATTGCACTGGACTTCCTACTGTAGACAGTAAAAATAAATTAATTTCCATAAGAGGTGTAATTCAAGATATTACTCAAAAGAAACAAATTGATGAAAATATTAAAGCAAAAGAGAAAGCAGAAGCTGCCAATAAAGCGAAGTCTGATTTTTTGGCAAATATGAGTCATGAAATTAGAACGCCTCTCAATGCAATTGTTGGATTTACAGATCTATTATTAAAGTTAAATTTTGATACTGATCAACGACAATATCTAATTACAGTGAATCAATCAGCAAACACCTTAATGGATATTATCAACAATATTTTAGATTTTTCTAAAATTGAATCTGGAAATCTAGAATTGAACAGTGAGGAAATTGATGTATTTGAATTATGTAATCAAGTCATAAATTTATTTAAATTTGAGGCAAATCACAAGAATATAGAATTAGTGCTAGACATAAACAATAATGTTCCTGAATATATTCTTGGTGATTCGTTTAGATTAAAGCAAATATTAGTCAATTTATTGAGTAATGCCATGAAGTTTACTTTGTCCGGAAGTATTCAATTAAATGTTAAGCAAATAGAAGAAAGTGAAGGTTTCTCAAATATAATGTTTTCGGTTAAAGACACAGGAATTGGAATAAAGATACAAAATCAAGAAAAGATATTTAAATCGTTCGTACAAGCAGACAACACTACTACAAGAAAATATGGAGGAACAGGTTTAGGCTTGGCTATTTCAAACCAGCTACTAGGTCTCAAAAAAAGTGTTCTGCAACTCTCCAGTAACTTTGGCGAAGGAAGTGATTTTTTCTTTGCAGTAGCATTCCAAAAAGTGGATAAAAACACACAAAAAGATATACCTATAATGAATACAATTGATCAGAATGAAATGGAAGTAAAAATACGTGATGATGTAAAGATTTTAATTGCCGAAGACAATAAAATTAATATGCTTTTAGCCAAAACGCTAATTAATAGAATACTCACTTCGTGCACCATTATTGAAGCGACAAACGGTTGTGATGCTGTTTCGCTCGTTAAGCAAGATAAGCCGGATTTAATTCTGATGGATATTCAAATGCCTATTCAAAATGGGTACGATGCTACTATTGAAATACGAGAAATACCAGAATTTAAGAACCTTCCAATAATTGCATTAACGGCAGGAGTTTTGAATGGTGAGAAAGAAAAATGTTTAGAATTTGGAATGTCTGATTACGTCACAAAACCTATAGTACAATATGATTTAGAACAAGTATTGCTTAAATGGATAAATAAATAAAGTTTTTTTGTTAAATACTGAGCTATGATTGACTCTTTTCGGTAATAATTTTTGTCAACTGAGTAGCGTCTAGAACACCAGATTGTCTCCACAATTGTTTTCCTTTTTGAAAAAGAATCATTGTTGGCACTCCACGTACTTGGTATTGCGCAGCAATTTGTTGATTCTTGTCCACATCAATTTTAATGATGGAAACTCGTTCACCCAAATTCTCTTTTACTTGTTTTAGTATTGGCGCAAGAGTCTGGCATGGTCCGCACCAAGTAGCAAAAAAATCAACCAATACTGCTTTGTCTGCTTGGATTATAGTGTTGAAATTATTCATTTTGTCGTTTGTTTTTGATTATTTTTTAGATATACAAGCTCATTTTTAAAAGTATAAAATGTAGAAGCATATTTTATTTTAATATTTTACTTTGGCAAATAAAATCAGTTCTAGGAACAGCTGTTTGTGCAATGGCATTGAAGCCACCTTGAATTTCGCTAAAATTTCTAAAACCACGAGCTTGCAAGATAGATGCTGCAATCATGCTGCGATATCCGCCTGCACAGTGCATAAAGAAATGCTTTGTAGGATCAATTTCCTTTATCCAATCGTTGATGTTGGCTAGCGGCTTGCTATACGCTTCTGCAACATGTTCTGCGCTGTACTCGCTTTCTTTACGAATGTCTATTATTTTACTTTCATCAATTTTAAATGCTGTATCAAATTGTTCGGCTGTAATTCGGTTTACGGTGTCAATTTCTTTCTGCGCTTTCTTCCAAGCATCAAAACCACCATCAAGATGACCTAATAAATTATCAAAACCTACACGGCTCAGTCTAGTTACCGTTTCTTCTTCTTTTCCTACTTCGGTAATCAGAATAATAGGCTGTTTTACATCGCCAATTAGAGCACCAACCCATGGTGCAAAATCACCGTTAATCCCTATGTTTATTGATTGAGGAATAAATCCTTTTGCAAAATCATCATTATTTCTAGTATCTAATAATAACGCATTTCTTTCTTCGGCAACAGTTTCAAATTCGGTAACTGATAATGCTTTCATACCAAGATCTAAAACATTTTCAAAACTAGTATATCCTTTTTTATTCATGGCTACATTCATTCCAAAATAGGCTGGAGGAGGTAGCAATCCATCGGTAACTTCTTTTATAAATTCGGCTTCTGTCATATTGGCTCTCAAAGCATAATTGTTCATTTTTTGATCACCTATTGTAGATACCGTTTCTTTACTCATATTTTTTCCGCAGGCGCTACCAGCACCATGAGCGGGATATACAATTACATCATCGGCTAGTGTCATTACTTTATCTCTTAACGAGTGAAACAATAATCCTGCCAATTGTTCCTTTGTCATAGAGGCTGCTTTTTGAGCCAAATCAGGTCTGCCTACATCACCTATAAACAACGTGTCACCAGAGAATATAGCGGTTTCTTTTCCTTGCTCGTCTAATAGTAAAAACGTTGTGCTTTCCATTGTATGACCAGGCGTATGTAGTGCTTTTATTTTGATATCACCTATCGTAAACACTTGATTGTCTTTTGCTTCAATAGCCTCGAACTCTGGTTTTGCAGTAGGACCATAGACTATTGGAGCACCAGTTTCTTTGCTTAGATCCAAATGTCCAGAAACAAAATCAGCATGAAAATGAGTTTCGAAAATATACTTTAATTTCACACCATCTCTTTGTATTCTATCCAAGTACGGCTGTATTTCGCGAAGCGGATCAATGATAGCAGCTTCACCATTGGAGGTAATGTAATATGCTCCTTGAGCTAAACAACCAGTATATATTTGTTCTATTTGCATGATATTTATTTTGAAGGACAAAGGTAATCCTAGATTTTTTAATTTAAAGTGACTTATGTTACTTATTCGAATCAAAAGAAGTAAACAGTACTATTTTTAATATATTGAGTATTGGAAAAAGGAATTGTATTTTTTAGATTTGCTACTACTTCAAATGCTTATTTGCTTCTAAAGAAAAATTTCTTTGATGAGAATATAAACACCCATTACTAAAACAAACCATCCAAAAACGGGTTTAAGTTTGGGTCCATCTATTTTTTTTGACAATTGTGTTCCAATAATGATTCCCAAAAAAGCCATACTTGATATTCCCAATAAAAAAGGATAATCGATAGTTGTTCCAATATATAAGTCACCTAGAAAGCCTATGGAAGAATTAATGAAAATAATCAACAATGAAGTTCCAATTGCTTGTTTCATTGGTAATTTTGCAAAAAATAATAATGCAGGTATAATTAAAAATCCTCCGCCTGCACCCAAAAAGCCAGTTACGATACCAACAACAGCTCCTATAAGTGCGAGCTGAACATAATTAGTATCTGTTGTTTCTGCTTGTACGGTAGATTTCCGGATCATAGAGATCGATGCCGCTATCATAAGAACCGCAAAAACGATCATTATGAGCAGATTTTTAGTGACAGGAAAAGAATTAATCGTAAAAACAATCGTGGGAATTTTCAGGAAGATAACTTCACGAATAATCAGTATTGAGAATACAGAAGGAATCGCAAAATAAAGTGCTGATTTAACCCTCAGATTTTTCATTTTATAATGACTTAAGCATCCTGATAAGGCACTAATACCAACGATGAATAACGAATAACTAGTAGCTAATTTTGGATCTATTTTAAATAAATATACTAGTATAGGAATAGTTAAAATAGAACCACCACTACCAATTAAGCCTAATGAAATGCCAATAATGATCGATGCAAAATAGCCTAAATATTCCATGTGTGTTTTATTTATTACAAAGATGCGAAGTGTTTTTTAATGCAGCAGTAACTTTTGTCACATTGTTTTTAGCAATTGGCCTTATTATCTGGATGATTAGTCAAGACCAAAACAGTTACTTTAGAATCTCAATCTGATTACGGTGCAAAGCGACTAAGCCTCGTTGCTCCATTTTTTTTAATAACCTAGAAATAACTTCTCTAGAAGTATTGAGATCGGAACCTATTTCTTGGTGAGACAGTTTTAATGAGGTGCAACCGCAAGCTTCAACTTGTCTTTTAAGATAGAATTCAAGACGCTCATCCATCGCTCTAAAAGCAATACTATCAATAACTTCTAGGACTTCTTCAAATCGGTTTCTATAGGTGCCAATTACAAATTCGTACCAAGTTCTATGTTCCATCATCCATTTATCCATTAGAGACAAAGGTACCATAACGATCTCGGCATCATCAATCACTTTTGCCATAATTTGACTTTTTTCATTCTTTGTGGCACATACCATAGACAAGGCACATGCTTGACCAGGTTGTATATAGTACATAAAAAATTCACCTCCGTCACTGTCTTCACGATATACTTTGATCGTTCCTTTAGTCAATAAAACCGTGTTTTTGATATACTGCCCAGTGCGCATGATAATCTCTCCTGAGCTAAAATTTTTAATGACTTCGTTCGCTTTTATATCTTGAATTAATTCATTAGAAAAGGAGGGAAATTTATTTTTTAGTTCTTCAGCCATTTTATTTTAGATTTTAAAATGTGTTGGGATTACAACATTGTAAATGTACTAAAAAAGCAGCTGTTTATTATGAATCAATGGGAAGTAGGATTGTTTCATTATGAATTCCAATATAGAACAGCTATAAAACGAGTCTATTTTACACTTTAAATAATGAAACTTTAAATACATTTTGTTTTACCTTTTACGAAATCGTTTTCTTTGATTTATTGATTAATTCACAAAAAACGGCTGTATTGTTTGCCGAAAACCTCGTATTTTTACAGAAAAATATATATTTTGAATTTAACACAGGATGAATGGGTTTCACAACTAGACGCTGACGACAAGGCAGTAATTCTAGATGTAAGAACCGAAGACGAATGCGACCAAGGTATAATAGAAGGTTCAATTAATATCGATATTCATAAGGGACAGGAATTTGTTGAAGCTATTTCAGCATTAGATAAAAATAAAAACTATTACGTATACTGTCGTTCGGGCGCTAGAAGTGCAAAAGCATGTGAAATCATGAATGAAGTAGGCATAGAAAATGCATACAACTTACTTGGAGGCATCTTAGAATGGAACGGAGAAATAATTTAAGCATATATAAAAAAGAGGCTTAAGCCTCTTTTTTTAATTTATAATCATAATAACCAAAAAAAACCACAGAATGAACACAATACCTCAAGAATTTCAAATTACATCGCTCCTTAATCAAGATACTTATTTGGTTAACGGTGAATTAAAAAAATGGACGGGAAAAACAACACCAGTATATTCAACCATTTCCTCAACGGAAAAATACCAACCAACACTTTTAGGCTCTATTCCTTTTATGGGAGAATCAGAAGCACTAGAGGTAGCAGCCTCTGCCGAAGCAGCTTTTGATAATGGTCAAGGATTATGGCCAACCATGAAAGTGGTAGACCGCATTCGATGCATGGAAAATTTTGTTGTCAAAATGAAAGAAACACGCACGGAAGTGGTAAAGCTATTGATGTGGGAAATTGGAAAAACACTTGGAGATTCTGAGAAAGAATTTGATAGAACCGTAGAATATATTAATGACACTATTGAGAGTTACAAAGAGTTACACACTCGTAGTGCCTATTTCTCTAAAGTACAAGGAATTAACGCCATGATTCGTAGAGGTCCTATTGGTGTGGTTTTGTGTCTTGGGCCTTATAATTACCCATTAAACGAAACTTTTACATTACTTATTCCAGCATTGATAATGGGTAATCCTGTAATTTTTAAGCCAGCGAAACATGGTGTATTATTAATTTCTCCATTGTTAGAAGCTTTTAGAAGCAGTTTTCCAAAAGGAGTAATTAGCATTGTTTATGGTAGAGGTCGTAAAATTGCTTCGCCAATCATGAAATCAGGAAAAATAGATATTCTAGCATTGATCGGAAACAGTAGATCGGCTATTGCTTTGCAAGACCAACATCCGAATAAAAATAGACTGCGTTTAGTTTTAGGATTAGAAGCAAAAAATCCTGCAATAATATTACCAGATGCCGATTTAGATTTAACAATCCAAGAATGTATTGCGGGAACTTTATCTTTTAATGGACAGCGTTGTACTGCTTTAAAACTATTATATGTACACGAATCAATTGCCGAAGAGTTTAACAAACGTTTTGCTGCCAAAGTAGACTCCTTAGTATTTGGTAATCCTTGGGAAAAAGGTGTTTCGCTTACTCCACTTCCAGAGGTAGAAAAACCACCTTATATTCAAGAATTAATTAACGATGCTGTGGCCAATGGAGCGAAAGTAATCAATGAAAAAGGAGGAGAGCGTAGTGATAATTTTATCTTTCCTGCGGTTTTGTTTCCAGTTAATAAAAAAATGAGAGTGTACAGCGAAGAACAATTTGGTCCAGTTGTACCTGTTTTAACGTTTAAAGATATTCAAGAACCATTAAATGATATGGCCGAATCCAATTATGGCCAACAGGTAAGTTTATTTGGTAAAAACATTAAAACTCTTGCGCCGCTTATTGATACTTTGGTGAATTTAGTTTGTAGAGTAAACTTGAATAGTTCTTGCCAAAGAGGTCCTGATGTTTTTCCTTTTACAGGAAGAAAAGATTCTGCTTTTGGAACATTGAGTATTCATGATGCCTTGCGTTCGTTCTCTATCAGAACTTTTGTAGCATCAAAAGACAATGCGTATAATAATGAAATTTTACAAGAATTATTGAACAGTAAAGAATCTAATTTCATCAATACCGATTATATTTTGTAATCGTATTTTTTGTTAATATTTAATCAAAACCGCCTTTTTTCTCTATGAATTAGGCGGTTTTTTTATTCTGTCGTATTTTTTTTCTCACTAGGTTTAATTTACCTAACACATGTTTCTGTTTTTTGTCAATTATTCACAGATTAAAATTAATGTAAATAAAAGCGAATGAGTGGCTATGATCTTTATGATTGCTACAAATCAAATTGTATAAAAATGTACCAAACTGGGTAAAATTTACACACTTTAATTTCTCTGCTATTTCATAATTATTTGAAAATCAAGCTTGTTTTTTTTTGGCACGTCCATTGCAAATTTGGTTAATGAAAAATCTTCCTATAAAGTGATCTCATTAAAAATCTTGTTTTGTTGAGAGAGTGGAGAAATGTCAAAAAAACAATAAAATAGTAAGATAATAACGTTCAAAAAAAATAATAGTAATTAAAGATTAAAAGTAAAACAATGATGGAGGAACAATTAAATGCTGCTAAAATCAGTACTAATAAGAATACAGAAGCAGTTAAAATGAAAAGAAGCTCGTTAAATATTACAGTTATTATAGTAACGTTTATCGTTATGATTATGGGTTCTTTTTTAGTTTATGAATTCCAATCTGATTTTGAACAGTTTCAGGTAGAAAGGATAGCATCAAGTTGGGGGCTACCATTTCTTATAGTAACTGTATTACTTTTCTTTTTTCAGACCTGCCTTTTTATATATAAATTATACCTCTTTTTTAAATACAAACCAATCGAATCGGTTTCTGATGATTTATTACCCACATGTACCATAATAGTTCCTGCTTATAATGAGGGAAAATTGGTTTGGGATACTTTAGTAAGTTTAGCAAATAGTGACTATCCTGAACAAAAAATGCAGATACTAGCTATTGACGATGGGAGTAAAGATGACACATGGTATTGGATACAAAAAGCAAAAGCTCAACTAGGTGATCGTTTGTCCATATACCAACAACCAGTTAATAAAGGGAAACGTCATGCTCTTTATCGTGGATTTAAGATGGGTAAAGGAGAAGTTTTTGTAACAGTTGATAGTGATTCTATTGTCAAAAAAGATACGTTACGTAATTTAGTGAGCCCTTTTGTTCTTAACGAAAAAGTAGGTGCTGTGGCTGGAAATGTTCAAGTTTTGAACAATAAAAAAGCGATACTACCTAAAATGTTAAACGTGAGTTTCGTAATGAGTTTTGAATTTATGCGCTCAGCAGAAAGTGTGCTAGGATCTGTACTTTGTACGCCAGGAGCATTGGCAGGTTATAGAAATACTGCTGTTTACGGTTGTTTAGAAGAATGGATTGATCAAACTTTTATGGGACAACCATCTGATATTGGCGAAGATCGTGCGATGACAAATATGATTTTAAAACAAGGTTATAAAGTAGTATTTCAAAGTAATTCAGTGGTACTTACTAATGTTCCTGAAGATTATATAGGTCTGTATAAAATGTTTATTAGATGGGGAAGAAGTAATGTGCGTGAGAATCTTATGATGGCACAATATGTTTTTTTGAATTTTAGAAATGAATCTAAATTAGGAACGCGACTTTTGTACATTGACCAAACGTTAAAAATTATCATGTCGTATCCATTTTTAATATTCATGTTTGTTTTTATCGCTTTTCATCCATTATTGTTTTTGGGTACAACGCTTTTGAGTATACTGATTGTATCTAGTTTTTCGGTTGTTTTTTATGCAAAAAGGTATAGTTTTTCTGAGGCTTTATGGGCATATTCTTATAGTATTTTTTATACTTTTAGTTTGTTCTGGATTACACCTTACGCAATTGTTACGGCACATAAAAAAGGATGGCTGACACGCGGTTTATCAGTTCAAAAATTGGAAGAGTTTAGTACTTCTATGAATCAATAAAAAAATAATTTTAATTTAAGCGCAAGGTTCATAAAGTTTTTTACCAAAAAGGCAAAGCTTAGTAAATTTCTCATTTATTTTTCTCTGTAAATTACTCCCTTAAATTGCTTATATTTGTTATAGTTTTCTAGTAAAATTTTTAATGTATCTGATTGGTATTGAAGCATTTTTTAATTTTTTTAAATTTATTATTATCAAAGAGAAAGTGAAAATAGTTGCTAATAAAGCTCACGAATATTTGCATCGTGAGCCTACCTATCTGCATCCAAGATTAAGAATCATTCCCAACATTATTATTAATGTAATAACGTTTCTTATTACAATGGGTTTAGCAATTTTAATTTTGACGCTATTGACTCGCTTTTTCGCAAAGCAATTTTACAATTTATAATACTTCACTTTTTTTGTTACAAAAACATTCGTTTTTAGACTCACCTTTTAGTTTTACTACTAATAATTTTAATCTAAAAGCTAAAAATGAAAAAACCAATCCTCTTAAAAATTTTATTATTTCTTCTTTTTCTTGGACAAACTAGTTTTGCACAAGAGCTATATATGCCTAGAAATATTAAAGAAGCTTACGCAAAAGGTACGCGTTCCATGGATGGTTTGCCAGGGAAAAACTATTGGCAAAACCATGGTAAATACACAATGGATATTACCGTTAATCCTACTACGAAAATAGTAAGTGGAGTCGAAACTATACTGTATGAGAACAATAGCAATGACACTTTAAGGAATATGGCGATTCGCTTTGTCAACAACTTACATAAACCATCTTCTCCTAGAGGCAGTACTGTCAGTGATGACTTTTTATCGAATGGATTGACGATTACATCTTTAAAAATAGACGGAGAAATATATAAAGAAGATGCTAGAAATTGGGAAACGGTTGGCAATGTAAAGTTGAAAAAACAGCTACTTCCTAAAACAAAAGCTACACTTGAAATCGAGTGGAATTACCCATTATCAAAAGAGAGTGGGAGAGAGGGGCAAATAGACGAAACAACTTTCTATGTTGCATATAGTTATCCTAGAGTATCGGTTTTTGACGATTATAATTATTGGGATAGATTGCCACACACCGATCGCCAAGAGTTTTACAATGATTTTAATGATTATACGTATACTGTAAAAGCACCCAAAAATTATGTGGTTTACGCTACAGGCGATTTATTAAATATGGAGGAAGTTTTACAGCCCGAATTTGCTGCGCGTTTGCTTAAATCCTATACTACAGATGCCGTAATGCACATTGCAAATGAGCAAGAAATGAAAGAAGGTGGTGTCACACAGCAGAACGAATGGAACAGTTGGAAATTTCAAGCCAATAATATAACCGATGTTTGTTTTGCCTTAAGTAATCACTATTTGTGGGATGCTAGCAGTGTTATTGTCGATGCAAAAACCAATCGACGTGCGAGTACACAAGCCACTTATGATGTAAAAGGAACCGATTTTGTAAATTCTGTTGTATATAATAATTACGCCTTATCTTGGTTTTCTAATAATTGGCCAGGTGTTCCTTATCCATACTCAAAAATGACTGCTTTTCAAGGATTTGCAGATATGGAGTACCCTATGATGGTTAATGATTCCCAAATGGGTGATCCAATTTTCGCACAATTAGTTCAAGATCATGAAGTAGCACATACTTATTTTCCGTTTTATATGGGAATAAATGAAACCCGATATGCTTTTATGGATGAAGGTTGGGCTACCACTTTCGAATATTTGATTGGTATTGCCGAGCATGGCAAAGAGGCAGCAGATAAATTTTATAAATCATTTAGGGTAAATAGTTATATAAATGATCCATCGACAGAAGAAGATCAGCCTATAATCTCGATGTCTACTCAAGTTTCGGGTGCTGGCTATGGTAACAATTCGTATGGTAAAGCTTCTCTTTCTTATCTCGCCCTAAAAGATATGCTTGGTGATGAGCAGTTTAAAAAATCGCTGCACTTTTTTATGGATACTTGGAACGGCAAACATCCAATCCCTTGGGACTTTTTTAATTGTATGAATACGAGTTCGAAGAAAAATTTAAATTGGTTTTTCAACAATTGGTTTTTTACCAATAATTATATTGATCTAGCTATAGAAAAAGTAGAAAATACTAGTTCTGAAAGTACTATTAGAATAAAAAATGTAGGAGGTTTTGCGATTCCTTTTGACGTTGTTGTGACGTACGAAGATGATACAAAATATACTTTGCATCAAAATCCAGCTATTTGGGAAACCAATCAGAAAAGTATTAAAATGACGTTGAAATCGTTAAGAAAAGTAAAATCAATTTCTCTTGATAATGGTATCTTTATGGATGCTACTCCGTTAAATAATGTATGGAATAAGTAATAATTTGATGTTTTAATTGTTATTCCTTAGATTAAGTTTAGTATTTTGATTTATTTTTACAATATATTGATTACATGATAAATATCAGTTGTTTTACTATATCGTTTTCTTAAATTTGGTGTATAATTAAACAATCAATCGCCATGAAAGCAAAACTTAATATTTTATTAGCACTAACTTTACTAATTGTCGTAGGAACAAAGAGTATTGCGCAAGAAATAAGTTGGACTGCACCAGAATACTCTAATTCATTAAAAAATCCATTTGTAGGAAATCTGAAGGCAACTAGTGATGGAAAAGAGATCTACGAGCAAATGTGCGTATTGTGTCACGGTTTAAACGGACAAGGAAATGGAGAAGCTGGTCTTACTTTAGAACCACATCCCGCTAATTTTTTAGCATTGAATGTTCAAAATCAAACCGATGGAGCCATTTTCTGGAAAATCACCAATGGAAAAGCCCCGATGGCTACTTATTTTGAAATTTTAAATGATGATCAACGTTGGAAATTAGTAAACTACATAAGAGAATTAAAACGAAAATAGTATAGCATTAAAATAAATATTTTTTTTAGAAAACCGTTACCACCTAATTTATAGGAAATAGCGGTTTTTTTATTAATTCAATACGATTGTCATTATCTGTTTTTAGTTAAATGTAAAATAAAACTTTTATCACAATTACTTTATTTTGGGTTTTGGTCCCATGTAAAAAGTCAAATTTGAGCCGTTTATAATAGCGCTATGATTGACAAAAAGATCAATTATAGGTTTGCCGTCTAATTCTACTTTTTGAACATATACGTTTTTAGGGCTTTGATTTACAGCTTCTATTGTAAATATTTTTCCATTCTCTAGTTTGAGCTCGGCTTTGTTTACTAGGGGTGAACCTAATGAGTATTCATTAGAACCTGGCGCAACTGGATAAAAACCTAAAGAAGAAAAAATATACCACGCACTCATTTGTCCGCAATCGTCGTTTCCTCCTAAACCATCTGGAGTAGGTTTGTATTGCATATTTAAAATTTTACGAACTTGTGCTTGAGTCTTCCATGGTTGGTCTGTCCAATTGTAGAAATAAGCTACGTGATGCGCAGGCTCATTACCATGAACATATCCTCCTATAATTCCTTCTCTTGTAATATCTTCTGTTTCTGCAAAAAAAGAATCAGGTAAATGCATGGTAAATAAAGTGTCCAATCGAGCAGCAAAAGCTTTTTTTCCGCCCATTAAATTCATTAAGGCTTCTGGATTTTGAGGCACAAAAAAACTGTAATTCCAACTATTACCTTCAATAAAACCTTGTCCGCTTGTACTTAAAGGGTCAAACTCTTTTTTAAAGGTTCCGTCAGCCAATTTAGGTTGCATAAATTTTGACTTACCTTCAAAGTTATTTTTCCAATTCTCAGATCGTTTTATAAACTCGTCATAAATTTCAGTTTGGTTTAGTTTTTTGGCTAATTGGGCTATACACCAATCATCATAGGCATATTCTAAAGTGTTTGATACGGATATATTGCTTTTTTCGGCAGGTATATAACCCAAATCCATATAATAGCCAATTCCTTCATAACTACGGTGTTTTGCAGTAGTAACGCATGCCATTAAAGCTTCATTAGGATTACCATTATAAACACCTTTTAGAATGGCATCCGTTAGTACAGAAACACTATGATAACCACTCATACACCAATTGTCATTTGCATAATGCGACCAAATAGGCAACATATGAAGACTGCTTTGATTGTAGTGTGCCATCATTGACTTTACCATATCATTGTTACGAGAAGTTTGAATAATAGTAAAAAAAGGATGTAACGCTCTGTAGGTATCCCAAAGTGAGAAGGTGCTATAATTGATAAAACCATCCGTTTTGTGAATTCCCTGATCTAAGCCTTTGTATTCTCCATTCACATCAGTATAAACCGTTGGATTTATAAAGGTATGATACATGGCAGTATAAAAATTTACCTTACCATCCTCAGGAGCAGTAATTATAATTTTATTCAGCTCTGCATTCCAAGTTGATTGGGCTTGTGCTTTTACTCTTTCAAAATCCCAATCTTTTATTTCAGTTTTCATGTTTTGCAAAGCGTTTTCTTGGCTAACAGGAGAGAGGGCAAATTTTATTTTAATTTTCTCAGCTTCTTCCGTTTTGAAATCGAAATACATTCTTATTTTTTTTCCAGCTATTTCGGGAAAATTTTTATTTTGATCGAATTTCCCCCAAAACCCTCTATAGGCTGTCTTAGTATCATAATTCTTTTGTCCGTATTGAAAGAAAGGCTTTGAGAACGCCATCGCAAAATAAACCGTCTTAGTTCTGGCCCAACCGGTAGTTTGTTTGTACCCTGTTATTAGAGTGTCGTTAATGACTCTAACATACGTCCAGACTTCTTTGTCATCATAATTATAAATCCCTGCCATCAAATCTAAAATAATATGACTTTCGTCCGATTTTGGAAAGGTATACTGGTGCATGCCTACTCGAGTTGTGGCAGTCATTTCGGCAAGAATATTTTTATCATCTAATTTAACTTTATAATAACCCGCTTCTACAGTTTCGTTTGCATGAGAAAATGCCGAACGGTAACCACTTTTAGGATTAGAAGCCGTTCCAGGATTTAATTGTAATTTACCTTGAGTTGGCATAACCAGAAAATCACCAAGATCAGAATGCCCTGTTCCGCTTAAATGAGTATGACTAAAACCAACTATAGTTTTATCTTCATAGCGATATCCGGCACAATATTTATATACATCCCCATTGTATTTTCCATTTATTTCGTAGGAGATAGTATCCGTTTCTGGACTTAGTTGCACCGCTCCAAATGGAACTGTTGCCCCTGGATACGTATGTCCCATTTTCTCGGTACCAATAATGGGTTTTACATATTGAACTAGATTTTGCTGTGCATTACTAAAACAGAAATTTAAGAATAATATAGAGAGAAATATTTTTTTCATCGAATGTGAGTTAGAGTTTAATAGGAACACTATTTTTATTGTAAATGTAAAGTATAATTTTCTTTTGACTATTGTTTTAATTGCCTTCCAGTACTTTGATACTATTCTGAAAAAAGTCCGTAAATAAAAAAAGCCTGTAAATTTTAAAATTTACAGGCTTTCAATCCGCATTTTTAAGAAGTATTTAAAATTATTTCTTTATAAAACGTCTAACCGTTTTTGTACCTTCATTGTCGAAAATAATTAAATAAATTCCTGAACTCAAATGAGAGACATCAATACTGTTATTACTGCCTTTTTGCTTAGCAATAAGAGCTCCAGATTGAGAATCGATAATCGTTATTTGGGTGTCAACTACCTCTGCTGAAAAGAAAAGTATGCTTTCTACCGGATTTGGATATACTGAAAATTTCGTTTCCTGTTTTGTTTCCAACTGATTTGTAGAAAGTGATTCTGTCTCTAATGCAGTTGCAGCAATTACTTTTGTAGAACCGACAGCAGTAATTTTAATCCAATTGATATTTACTCCGGTATTTTGAATGTAAATACCAAAATTATAAGTTCCTGCATTTACATTTACCGTTTGTGACACTGTTTGCCAATTTTGCCATCCTCCAGTGTTTGGTATGTTAACAGTACCCAACAATGTATTTCCTCCATTCAAATCAGAAGAAATTTTAGCTCCATTTACTTCACTTGCTACTCTATATTCAATTAAATAAGAACCTGTAGTTGGAAAATTAATGTTATTATAAGCCAACCAGTCTCCAGTCTCTGTATATCCAACATTTGATCCTCCTCCTGAGTCAGTTGTTGGTTCGGTTTGAATTCCGCTCATAGAGGAATAGCTTTCTGCTTGAATTAAAGTTGAAACAGCACTATTTGTTGTTGGAATTAATTTCCATTGACCAGTAGCCTGATTGTTATTGTCCCATTGCTGAACATTGGCACCGTTCGCAGTACTGCTTCCGCTCACTTCTACAACTTTACCACTATGGCTGGCAATAATTTTGTAAAAACCATCACCTGTACTCACTAAAATGAATTTTTGATTAACAGTAGCATTGTATGGATATTGCTCAATATTAGCTCCATTTGATTTGCTGAAACCATTTACATCTAAGGATTTTCCACTGTGATTGACAATAATTTTATATAAACCATTACCTAAATGGGTAAAAGTAAATTTTTGGTTGGCTCCTGAATTTTTGTTTGCTTGTACAACATTAGCTGCATTGTCTGTACTTGCAAACCAAACATCCATGTTCATTCCACTATTTCTATTTTCTAAATTGTAGGTGATGTCACCAAGATTAGTTGCTCCATTAGCTACTACACGTATCGAACTTACTTTGTCATTCCAATCTGTATTGAAACAAGAGCTATCAGAGGTAAGCGCAATAGAACCTCCACCAAAATTATCATCTTGATACAAAACAACTTTATAACCTTGTGTTATTTTAAGAGATGAAATCGCATCGTTTTGAATTCCTAATGTATTCAAACGAGCCAAATTATAATCTCCAATAGTTAATCCTCCTGAAAATCCAGTATAATTACAATCATTATAAGCCGTAATTACATCTGTTGATGAACCTATATTTCCTCCAGGTGGAATCGTTCCCGTAATAGAATAACTACCAATTGAACCATAGGCAGAATAACCGCCATAACCTGCATTTCCTGCTCCGTTACCATCAACACCAACAAAATATTTACCAGCCGGTAAGTTTACATTCATAGAAGCATTCAAAGCGAAAGGGTCAGAGTTCCAGTATGTTCCCATTTCAGCTCCTGCCGAGTTATAAAGACGCATTAAAAGATGCAGATTCCCATCTCTACTTACAGTTTTGGCGTTAATAGAAACATTTCCTCCACCTGTTGTGAAAGTAAAAAAATCATAATCGGCCTCACTAGATATTATTCCATTTTTTTGATTGATTGCTCCACTTCCGTTATAATCTAAAGTTGTGGCAGAAGCAGTTGTGTTACCATAATCATCACCTCTATATCCTACACCAAATTTTGAACTAGCAATGGTAGCAACATCATCCTGTGTGTTATTAGCATAATTGTATTCCCCTTTGCTCCACTGTACCACGGGTCTGTAATATCCGGCTCCCATAATTGGTGCCCAAGATGTTCCATCGATTCCAACAAAATAACCTTCAACAGGATTGGTACGACCATCATGACCTAAATCAAAAGTATGTCCAACCTCGTGAGCAGAAGCATCTCCTCCAGATTTTCCTGAGGTAATAAATACCCAACAAGGAACATCATTGTCCCAATTGAAAGATCCTATGTAAGCCACGCCTCCCGCTCCTGGAGCTGCTGTGTTTGTTGGTGTTACAACTACGCGCATTCTTCTGTTTCTTGGATAAGAATTAAAAACGGATTCGCTAGTTGTAATGTTCACATTAAACGGTCTATAGTCTTCTGAAACTACTTCCCAATGTTGCTGTACATCTGCATCACTCATTCCTGAGGCAGCAGCATTAATAGCGTTTCCATTGTTCCAAAGATTTCCTGCAGGCATATAATACCCATCAAAATCTAATAGCACGCAACCTGCAGCGCCTGGCAAACTTTGTAAGTTTAGTAATGCTTGTGCAATTGAAGGAGCTTCTTCAGTTTTAGCAGTTGGTTTTTTTGTATTCTGAGGAACATTTCTATAATCAATACAAACAATTGTATTAATGTCTACCTTTTCTACAAAGGCATTTCCTGCAGCATCCGAAAAATATTTATACGCTTCTTTGGTCGCTTTAAAGATGATATGCCCTTCTAGCGACTTATCTTTTGCTTTAATATAGAAAGAAGATTGCGGAACATTTTTAATTTCTCCAATCAAAAATTCAGTTGTTGCATTCGATTCTTTGTAATTAATTTTTCCATTAAATTTTATGGAATTTTCAACCTCAAGCAAAATTGTTTTTTCTGTACTCTTAGAAGTCGAAGTAGCGGCTACCTCTTTCTTAATACTATTCATAAAAGTTTTACTCGAACCTAAAGATGTTTGTGCAATTGCACAACTACTATAAGCTAAAAATAAGAGTAAAAATAACTGCAACCTGTAATTGTTTTTCATAATTTATTTGGGTTTTAAAATTACTGTTTATTGAAAAGCACTACTAATTCTTTTGTAAGTAAAAGAAGGGATAGTGCTTTTTTAAAGTTTATTTTTTAATGAAACGTCTCACGGTTTTAACACCGTATTTTTCTACTAAAATTAAATAGATTCCTGGTTTTAGTCCAGCAACATCGATACTATTATCATGGGCTTTTTGTTGAGAAACTGTCGCTCCTCCTTCAGCGTTTATGATTGTAACGCTTGCTCCTGAAACTTCAGCATCGAAGAAAAGTTTATCTTCTGCTGGATTGGGGTAAACATTCAAACTCTCAATTTTTTCCTGAGGGGCAACTTTTGTAGAAGCTGTCTTTGCTGTTAATGCTGTACTAGATTTTGTGATTTTAATCCAGTTGATATTCATACCCGCATTTTGAATGTAAATACCAAAATTATAAGTCCCTGCATTAACGTTTACAGTTTGTGAAACCGTTTGCCAGTTTTGCCATCCTCCTGTATTTGGAACATTTACAGAACCTAATTGAATAGTTCCTCCATTTAAATCAGAAGATAATTTACCTCCAGCAATAGCACTTGCTACCCTGTATTCTATTGTATACGAACCCGAAGATGGAAAGTTAATATTGTTATAAGCCATCCAATCTCCGGTATCGGTGTAACCAACGTTTGAGCCTCCACCTGTATCTGTGGTGGCTTCCACTTGAATTCCGTTCATAGCCGAATAATTTTCTGCCTGAATTAATACTGAAGTTTGATTATTTGTAACTGGAATCAATTTCCATTGTCCGCAATTCTGGTTATTATTATCCCATTGCTGTACATTTCCTCCACTGGCATTACTACATCCAGCCACTTCTAAAACTTTACCACTGTGGCGTGCAATTATTTTATAAAAACCATCACCTGTACTTACTAAAACAAATTGTTGGTTTGGTGTTGCATTGTATTGATATTGCTCTACGTTAGCACCATTTGATTTATTAACTCCATTTACATCTAATGATTTACCGCTGTGTTCAGCAATAATTTTATACAAACCATCTCCCAAATGCGTAAAAGTAAATTTTTGGTTCGCGTTGGTATTCGGATTTGCTTGCGCAATATTGGCTCCATTCGCAGTGTTTGCTCCCCAAACATCCATATTCAAACCACTATTTCTATTTTGCAAATAGAAGGTGCTGTTACCAAGATTTGTTGCACCGTTTGCAATCACTCGAATAGAAGTTACCTTATCATTCCATGTTGTATTTAAACAAGAGTTATCCGAATTGATTACTGTTGAAGCTCCTGTAAAATTATCATCTTGATATAAAATAGCTTGAAAACCTTGAGTGATTTTAAGAGAAGAAATCGCATCATTTTGAATTCCTAAAGTATTTAAACGAGCCAAATTATAATCGCCAATTGTTAATCCTCCAGAGAACCCAGCATAATTGCAATCATTATACGTAGTAATTACGTCTGTCGAAGCAGGTATTGACGGCGGATTAGCTCCCCTTTGATACACTCTAACATAATCTACTTGCATTTGTGCTGGAAAACCATTGTTGTCGATATTGTATCCAGGCCATTCTCCGCCAACTGCTAAATTTAATAAAATAAAAAAGTTATTGTGAAACTCTTCTGTGCTGTTTACGCCACCAGCGATACTGACCTCATTGAATTTGGTTCCATCAACAAACCATTTAACACTATTTTCATCCCATTCAACACTATACGTATGAAAAGCGGTAATGTTTGTATTGGTTTTATTGCCATAAGAAGCGTGTCCGTTAGCATCCCAATGAACAGTTCCTACGACTTCACCACCTCCATTTACGTGTTCCATAATGTCGATTTCGCCACACTTTGGCCAACCAACAGAACCGATATTATCGCCTAACATCCAAAAGGCAGGCCAAATTCCCGAAAAAGACGGCGTGGCAATACTAGCTTCAATTTTACCGTATTTCCATGATTTTTTCCCTTGTGTTTTTAATCTTGCCGATGTATAATTAGAACCTCCGAAAGCTTCTTTTTTAGCAGTAATAATTAATTTACCATTCGATACAGTAGCATTCTCTTGACGGTAATATTGCAATTCATTATTACCCCAGCCGCCATTTCCTGTTTCAAAAACCCAGTCAGGGCTAATACCGTTGTTAAATTCGTCTTGCCAAACTATTTGCCAATTTTGCGAATAACCCATTGTTAAACAGAAAAATAGACTTAGTGTTAGCAGTAATTTTTGGTTTTTTTTCATAATTTGTTTTTTCTAATGTTATTTATTTTACAATAAAAGGAAAGCAATTTGGATTATGAGCAAAAAAACTCATGTGTTTTTTGTTTTTATCCTATAAACCCTCTCCGATGGAGAGGGAATAATGAATAAAAAAATTTATTTTCTTATAAAACGTCGCACAGTTTTAATACCATCTTTCTCTACTAAAATTAAGTAGGTACCCGTGGTCAAGTTAGAAACATCTATACTGTTATAAGTTGCATTTTGTTGTGAAACTATAGCACCATCCTGAGAATTTATAATACTCACTTTTGCTCCAGAAATTTCTGCGCTAAAGAAAAGTGTATCTTCTGCTGGACTTGGATAAACAGTCAAATTTGGTATATCAGTCAATACTTGCGATTTTGTAGAAGCTGTTTTTGCCGTTAAAGCTGAACTAGATTTTGAAATTCTAATCCAGTTTAAGTTAACTCCTGTATTTTGGATATAAACACCAAAATTGTAAGTACCAGCATTTACATTTACATTTTGAGAAATGGTTTGCCAGTTTTGCCATCCGCCAGTGTTTGGTACATCAATAGAACCTAACTGAATTGCACCACCATTAAGATCCGAAGATAATTTGGCTCCTGTAGCACTCGCTACTCTATATTCTATTATGTAAGAACCACTTGTTGGAAAGTTGATGTTGTAATAGGCCATCCAGTCGCCTGTATCAGTGTAACCAACATTTAAACCACCGCCATTATCTGTAGTTGCTTCGGTTTGAATTCCGCTCATTGCCGAATAATCCTCCGCCTGAATTAATACCGAAGAAGAACTTGTTACAGCTCTTACTCGTAAAGAAGTAGCTACATCATTAAAACTCTTGTCTACTAAACAAGTGTTATCTGAAGTAATAATTATAGAAGAACCTGAAAAATTATCATTTGCATACAGCACTACTTCATAACCATTTTGCACTTTAAGAGAAGAAATATCATTATCTAAAATTCCTTTTGCTTGCAGTTGAGCTAAACCATAGTCCCCTGCTGGTAGACTAACAGCATATCCACCATAATTGCAATCTTTATAAACTGTACCAACACCATTTTGCGGTGGCGGTGTGTTATAAAATGTTTGTCCTGCTAAATTTCTTCTTTGCAATCCCTGTGCTTTATAATTTGAAACCAAAGTATTAATCTGCGATAAGTCAAGTGCTGTATTTTTATAAAATAAGACCCAATCCGTCATGAAGGTATTATCTCTATTACTTGTACTAGTACCTAATACATTATTCCAAATCCAATTTGCAAATGCAATTTGCATAGTACTTCGAGGATAAACGGAAAGACCTGCCTGAGTTTCATTATCAGTAACAGAATGCGTTGCAATAAGAGTGTTATCCATATAGTATTTGATATTCACTCCATCAGTACAACTAGCAATAAATGTATGCCATCCAGCTAATGATTTTTGTTGGGTGGAATATGTTTTCCAAGGCTTCCAAGGATTAGCAATATATTTGTGATATGAAGTTGTATATCCCACTCTATTATTTGGAGAAACACCCCATTTATCAGCAGCCATATACTCGATAATATCCATTTCACTATATTTTGAACCATCTTGAGCAAGATTTGAACCTACAATGGTAAAAAAGGTCTGTATATTGGCGTCCTTACTTATAAAAGATTCATCTGACAGATAAACTCTTGCTGCATAAGTACCTTCAAAATATTCATAAGAACTTTCAATTCTAGAATGCGTTACAGCTTTTGACTGACCATTAACAGTTGTTTTTAATGTCATTAGCTTATTAGCAGAATTGGTTGGATCTATAACAAAAGCTACATTATCTCGACTGTACATAGCACCTTCTGGTGGTCCACTCTGTCCATTAACAATCTGCCATTTATTAAAAGATGCTAATTGTGGATCATTATTGCCTGAATAACTAAAATCATCAAACATTATAACCTGAGCATGGCAACTTAAACCGAATAAAATGAATGTTAATAAGAGTAGTTTTGAATTAATTAAAATTATTATATATTTTTTCATAGTTGTTTATTTTTTTATGAAACGTCTAACTGTTTTAACACCCTCTTTTTCTACTAAAATCAAATAGGTACCAGTACTCAAATTAGAAACATCTATACTGTTAGTAGTTGCATTTTGTTGTGAAATTATACTACCTCCTTGAGAATTAATAATACTCAATTTTGCACCTGTAACTTCTGCACTAAAGAAAAGAGTTTTATCTGTTGGATTTGGATATACATTCAAATTTGGAATATCAGTTATTGTTTCTGCTTTTGTAGTAGCTATTTTAGCTGATAATGCTCCCGCTGATTTTGATATTCTAATCCAATTTAAATTAACTCCTGTATTTTGGATATAAACTCCAAAATTATAAGTTCCAGCATTTACATTTACATTTTGAGAAATGGTTTGCCAGTTTTGCCATCCGCCAGTGTTTGGTACATCAACATTTCCTAACTGAATTGCACCACCATTAAGATCCGAAGATAATTTGGCACCTGTAGCACTCGCTACTCTATATTCGATTACATAAGAACCACTTGTTGGGAAATTGATGTTGTAGTAGGCCATCCAGTCACCTGTATCAGCGTAACCAACACTTAAACCTCCACCAGTATCGGTAGTCGCTTCGGTTTGAATACCACTCATCAAAGAATAATCTTCAGCTTGAATTAAAGTTGAAACAGCAGTATTTGTAGTTGGAATTAATTTCCATTGACCAGTAGCCTGATTGTTATTGTCCCATTGCTGAACATTGGCACCATTAGCAGTACTGCTTCCGCTCACTTCTACAACTTTACCACTATGGCTGGCAATAATTTTGTAAAAACCATCACCTGTACTTACTAAAATAAATTGTTGATTAACAGTAGCATTATATGGATATTGCTCCACATTAGCTCCATTTAATTTGCTGAAACTGTTAACGTCTAATGATTTTCCACTGTGATTGACAATAATTTTATATAAACCATTTCCTAAATGAGTAAAAGTGAATTTTTGGTTGGCTCCTGAATTTTTGTTCGCTTGTACAACATTCGCTGCATTTTCTGTACTTGCATACCAAACATCCATGTTCATACCACTATTTCTATTTTCTAAATTATAGGTAACGTCACCAATATTAGTTGCTCCGTTGGCATAAACACGAATGGAGCTTACTTTATCATTCCAATCTGTATTTAAACAAGAGCTATCAGAGGTAAGCGCAATAGAAGCACCACCAAAATTATCATCTTGATACAAAACGACCTTATAACCTTGGGTAATTCTAAGAGATGAAATAAAATCATTTTGAATTCCTAAAGCATTTAAACGTGCCAAATTATAATCACCAATTGTTAATCCTCCAGAAAATCCTCCATAATTACAATCATTATATGCCGTAATTACGTCAGTTGAAGAAGGTACATTAGGTTTATTTGCATTTACTACTTGATCAATAGCAGTAAGTAAGGATTTGGGACCCACAGCATCTTGTGCTAATTGCCAAATCATTACACCGCCTGCATTTTGCATGGCGAAGGTTGTTTTTTGTTTGATAGTTGGAATACCATTGTAATAAATAGTATTTCCTACTTGATCGCTATTTTCAGAGCCAGGATAGGTATTAATTATGTCAGCATATGAGATTCCTTGATTAGCAGCGCTTCCAAAACCATACCCATAAAAAGGCAACCCAACGATCGCTTTGCTTGCAGGTAAGCCTCTTCCTGTCCAATAATTGAATTGACTCACTGCCATACTGTATGGCGAATGTGGCCCAGGATTATTTGGATTCCATGGACCAGTTGCATCATAAGACATGATATTAATCCAGTCAAAGGCTGCGAAAGTTGATACAGGAACATTTCCACCACCATATCCTTCTGAAAGTGCTGCTGAAATTAATTTTCCATTAGCGTGTAATTTATTTGCTAAAGCAATTATAAACCCACCATAGTCTCCATTAATGGCAGGCCCTTCTAAATCTACGTCGACTCCGTCAAAATTATGGGCGACAACATAATCATAAATTTTTTGGATGAATGCAGTTCTGTTTCCAGGTGTAATTAGATTAAAATAATTATCACGAACTGCTCCACCTTCAGAAACGGAACCACCAGCCAAAGAAACCAAAACTTTTACATTTTTTGCATGGGCTGCTTGTATAATTGTATTATTTCCAGGTTGAAAAGTTAAGTAACCATTGGCATCCGGATTTTCAAATGCAAGATTAATATGCGTCAATTTATTGTATTGAATACTGTTTGAAAAGGAGTTGAGATCAATCCAGTTTGGGACATAAGCAATTACCTTTTTTTGGGCAGTTGAAAGATTGAAGATTCCCAACGCTAAAATAATCATCCATTTCAATGATATATTTAGTTGATTTTTTTTCATAATATTTATTTTTTTATAATTAATTAGTAGGAATTAATTTTTAGTAGTACTCCTGTAATTCTAAGAATCTAGTGAAGTATCATAAGAGCCTTGAACAGTTCTCGAAATAGAAAGTTCAAGGCTTTTAGATTATTTTTAAATTATTTTTTAATGAAACGTTTTACTATTTTTTGACCGTCTTTCTCTAAAACAATTAAATAAATTCCAGTTTTTAAACTAGATACATCTACACTGTTATTACTTATTTTTTGATTAGAAACAACAGATCCACTTTGTGAATCAACGATACTAGCATTCGTTCCAGAAACTTCTGTCGTAAAGTAAAGTGTACTTTCTACTGGACTTGGATATATATTTATAGCAGGGACAATTGTTTTTTCTTCTGCTTCTTTAGCTAAAGTAGTTTTTGAAGTTAATGCATTGCTTGCTTTCGTTATTTTGATCCAGTTGATATTCATACCAGCATTTTGGATGTAAATACCAAAGTTATAAGTTCCCGCATTTACATTTACAGTTTGTGAAACCGTTTGCCAGTTTTGCCATCCACCTGTATTTGGCACATTTACAGTTCCTAACGGAGTTGTTCCACCATTTAAATCGGAAGATAATTTACCACCAGTTACAGCACTTGCTACTCGATACTCAATTAAATAGGAACCTGATGTCGGGAAATTAATATTGTTATAAGCTATCCAATCTCCTGTATCAGTATAACCAACATTCAGACCTCCGTCGTTGTCAGTTGTAGCTTCAGTTTGAATTCCGTACATAGACGAATAATCTTCCGCTTGAATCAAAATTGAAGTTTGACTAGTTGTTACTGAATTCAATTTCCATTGGCCGCAGTTTTGGTTGTTATTGTCCCATTGCTGTACATTGCCTCCACTAGCAGTACTACATCCGCTCACTTCTACGACTTTACCACTGTGGCGAGCAATAATTTTATAAAAACCGTCTCCTGTTCCTACAAGTATAAATTGCTGGTTTGGTGTTGCGTTGTATGGATATTGCTCCACATTTGCTCCATTAGCTTTATTGAAACCATTTACATCTAAAGATTTACCGCTGTGTTCAGCAATAATTTTATACAATCCGTCACCTAAATGTGTAAAAGCGAACTTTTGGTTAGCATTAGTATTCGGATTTGCTTGTGCTACATTTGCAGCATTTGCGGTATTCGCTCCCCAAACATCCATATTCAAACCACTATTTCTATTTTGTAAATAGAAGGTTGTATTGCCAAGATTGGTTGCCCCGTTTGGCAAAATACGAATGGAGGTTACTTTGTCATTCCAATCTGTATTAAAACAAGAGCTATCAGAAGTAAGCGCTATAGAAGCTCCACTAAAGTTGTCATCTTGAAATAAAATAACTTTATACCCTTGTGTAATTTTAAGTGAAGAAATCGCATCGTTTTGAATTCCTAATGTATTCAAACGAGCCAAATTATAATCTCCAATAGTTAATCCTCCCGTAAATCCAGTATAATTACAATCATTATAAGCAGTAATTACATCCGTAGAAGAAGGCACTGAAGGAGTCGTTCCACCATATCCTCCAAAAGAAGCAATAACTTTTGTTGGTTTAGTAGTATGCAATGATGGTGATTGATCAGCTACGTCATCATAAGCAAATCCATACGCTAAATTATCAACACTAATCCCTGGTAAATGCCAAAATTTAGAATAATGATTTGTTGGATTTACTTGGTAGAATTTTGATGCATCGTACCAGTTTTGCTGTCCTGGATTTGAAGTTGTAACATCTACAACATGTCTGTTAATCGCTGCTGTTAATTGTGCCTGTATAACAAGATCTAAATCTCCATCAACTAATCTTCTGTCCAAAACAGCTTTTCCTTCTAGTGCCATTTGAGTAGTAGGTCTGCTTTGTACACGACCAGTACGACCAGTAAATCCTCCTGATTGACCGACAACTTCAAGTTGCTCTCCTATAATTCTTCCTTTAAAAACACCTGCGTTACCAGCATAAAATATTAAATCTTCATTTTTATATTTGTTCCAGATTGCATCAATATATGATTTTAAATAGTTAGCCTGAGGACCAGGAGTTGTTCCACCTGTTCCGTCTGCAAAAGCTGGTGTTTTTGATGGTGCCGTAATTTCTCCAGTTGCGTTATTTACACATCCTTGAAATTCTGATGGTACATTGGCTTTAAAAGCTGCAACGATATCAGCGTGTTTTTTTAACTCTCCAACTCGTTTCTGATATCCATTTGCTCCAAATAACTCCAATCCCATTGGATATTTGTACGAATCCACTCTTGATGGATTTCCAAAGAAACCATATTGATTATTAGTTAATTCAATTATTTCATACAAAATATCCTTGTTAGGATCCGTTGTATTTAATGGGTTAGGGGAGGTGTAACCAGAAGGAGCTCCATTTGCACCAAAGAAATAAAAATACAATTGCTGACCTTTTGCAATAAAAACTCTACACCCTGCAATATTTGGCAAAGTGAAGGTTCTGTTTGGAATATCACTTAGTTTAGTAAAGCAATTTGCATATTTAGAGTTTTGCCCTGGTCCTGTATTTCCACCATATGATGGTCCTGTAATAGTATTATAAGATGCATTCATTGGTAAAACCTGACTCGTTTTTGCATTTACCCAAACGTGATTTCCGTTGGTGTAATCAATACCTACAATTGCTACATATAATTCGTTATCATTAAATGTCGACGTGTTATTTATGGTAAAAGGAATTGGTCCCTGTGCCTGTAGTAAATTTGCGAACACTAGAAATAGTGCTGTTAAAAATAAAATTTTTTGTTGTTTAATTTTTTTCATATCTAATTTTTTGGGTTACTTACTTAATTTAAAATTGCAAAGAAGTCCGTCAAGAATTCTTTGTAGTAGGTTTTATTAATCCGTTGAATGTAACTTCAGTTTCTTTTTAAACGAAAATTCTAAACTAACAAATAAATTATTTTCGTTAAAAAGAATATTACATCCAACAGATTTTTTTTTATTCTTTTATCAATTTTTTAGTCCAATTTTTTTCGTCTGAATTGAGATTCAAAATGTAAATTCCTTTAGGAAGTTGGCTAATATCAATAGTGCTTTCTTTTGTAGTATCATCTAGTTTATACTGCATCATCATTTTTCCGTATAAATTAAAAATCACTATAACTTTATTGTTTAGTTTTTCAGAGAATGAAAGCTGAAGAAGATCGCTAGCCGGATTTGGATATACACTAAATGTTGTTATTTCTTCTTCGTCTGTGATTTCTTGTTTACTAGTAATAGATGATTTTGCGGTAGAGGCAGATCCGTACGCTTCAATTTCGAATATGGAATATCCATAAGGAGTTAAAGCTTTTTGAGTACATAAGATACGAATGTACCTTCCTGTTCCGCTTACTGTAAGATCATCAGTACCACCATCACTATTGGTCTGAGTGTTCACTGTTTCGTTTTCAGTAAAGACATTATCAGTAGAAATTTGCACTTTATATTGCGTTGCAAAAGCAGCTTCCCATTTCAATACCACTCTATTAATGTTATAATTGCTTTCTAAATCTACATACACCCATTCTGTTGTATTTCCAAATGCACTTGCCCATCTTGTTGTACCGTCTCCATCTGTAGCTTTGCCTGCAGAATACGTTGCGTTTTCTTCAGAAGAGGCTGTACCATTTTTGGCTTTAGCCAAATTAACTGTAGGAGTGACTACAATTTTTTTAACGGTAACATCACTTAAAACTGCAGTAGATAATGTTCCATTTCCGTGAGACGTAACAGCAATACCAGCATAAATAGTAGTTGGCATTGTAATTGTTCTTGGCGTACCTATAAGAGCCCAAGTAGTACCATTATCCGAAGAATAAGACGTAAATACATTTCCTACTCTTGTAATACGAAGCCATTTTGGAGATGTTCCTGTTGCACCTTGCTGAATTGTTGGTACTGAAACAGCATCTCTTGATAAAAATTCTAGTCCAGCTGCCGCAGTAACATTTGCCATTGCATGTTTTGAAGTAGTAGTAAGCGTTTCGCGGAACATTAATCCAACTTTTGCATAGGTATTAGTATTCGTCAAAGAATTTACTTTTGCAATAATTTCTGCATCACCAGTTATTGGTTGGTTTACATATTGAAATTGATCATTTGAATTCCAAATATCAGATCCTGAACCTTTTATTGTAAATGTCCCATTAGAAAATGTTGCTTCTCCTGCTGGAGTCACAGCACCTAAATCGGTACTTACCCATGGAGCTGGTAATGTAACTGGATTTTGTGGATTATCATTAGAAACTAAATTCACACTTCTAATGTTATCAAAGAAGTACGTGTTTCCAGAAGTACTTCCTGGTTCTAGTAAAAACACAAAACGGTTCACTTCGCTGTCTAACGTTGAAGCATCTGGCGAACTTGCATAAGTGAATACGACAGTATGCCAAGTGTTTGTTTGTTTTACAACTCCTTGATAAACGCTATGTCTTCCCACAGGAAAGTTAGAAGGAATTGAAGCACTGCTTTCGGCTTGCCACGAAATTAGTGATCCAATAGGAGCTGATGTATAAACATCCATTGCAAATCTTTTAGTTCCACTTTTAAAATCTCCAATATTTGAAATCGTAGAAGTAAAAGAGAAATTATCATATAACTCTGTTGCTTTTCTAACATATTTACCAACATTTGAAGAAGTATTTATTCCACTTGCATTCGGGTTTGCTGCGTTTGGCGTGTAAGTACCATTTGCATCTCTAAAGGTAATGTTGTGCGTATTTTGATAATCTTCATACACTACGCCAGGCGTGAATGTATCAGGAAGTTTAGTAGATCCAATTCTGATATTATCAATATAATACGTATCACTGGTATAAGAACCAGAGTTGAACAATAACACCATTTGATTTACAGCCAAGTTTGATGTTCCATCGTCTGGACTTGCATTATAATAAAAAGTCAACGTTTCCCATTGATTTTGTTTGGTAGAAATCGCTACAAAATTACTATTCCTTCCTGTTGGAAAGTTTTTAGGCGTCGATGTTGCACTATTTTCTAAATTCAATGTCACCACAGTTCCAACTGGTGCTGAAGTATATACATCAATCATTATTTTATTGGTCTGATTTTTTAATAAACCACTATCTTCAATAGTACTTTGAGTATTAAAAAACAATACATCATATTGTTCTGATGCGTTTCTAACGTACTTCGCTACATTAGCTGAAGCGTTAACCGAATTAGTACCCGGATTTGCTACTTGTGAATAAGTTCCAGTTGCTGTTCCTTTAATAATTCTATTGGTTCCATCATAATTTTGAAGAACATCTGTAGCAATAATTGGTTTTTCTGGCGCCGCTTTGGTCAATAAATTATCAAAATAATAGGTCGCTCCAGAATTAGTATTAGATTCAAAAAGTAGAACAACGTTATCAATAGATAGTGCGCTTGTGTTGGCATCAATTACTTTATCGAATTCAAATTCTATGGTTTCCCATTTGTTTTGTACTGTTGTAGATGCTTTAAAACTACTTTGTCTTCCCATAGGGTAATTTATGGCAGTAGTAACCAAACTATTTTCGAGTTGTAAGTTTATTTTTGTGCCTACAGGAGCAGAAGTATAAATATCAACTGACATTCTTTTTCGTCCATATACATAATCATTAGCATTGGTAATTTTTAAGTTTTTTATGTTTAAAACATCGTAAGTTTCAGAAGCATTTCGAACATATTTACCTACTAAAGCAGAGGTATTTACTCCTGTAGCTGATGGGTTAGTAACTGCTTGATTTAGAACACCCGTTTTATTTCCGTAAGCAATATTTCTATTATTTTGAAAATCTTCGTGAATTTTTTCTACCGGTAATTGTGGTTCGGTACTTACCGCCAGTTTATAGGTTTTGGTATCACAACCAGAAACTGTAGCAACTGCTGAAACATCTCCTCCAGTAGTTCCCCAATTTACCATAATAGTATTGGTTCCTTGTCCAGAAGCAATTGTTGCTCCCGCTGGAACTGTCCAATTATAACTAGCACCTGCAATAGCATTCAAAGTATAGGTTTTACCTGTTTCGTTCTGATATACTTTTGCATCTCCAATTACACCATGTGTAAAACTACCTTCATAAACACGAACATAATCTACTTGCAATTTTGCAGGAAAATCAGCTGGATTTGGTTCAACTCCTGTTCCATTTACACTTGTGTAAGGAGTTCCTAAACTACCAACTGCTAAGTTTAAGATAATGTAAAAGTTATTATCATTAAAAGGCCATCCTCCGTTTACAGTTGTATTTGGAGTGGCTGTATGAAATAAGTTTCCATCTACAAACCATTTGATACTATTTGGCCCCCATTCTACAGCATATACGTGAAATTCTGTTGATAAATCGGAAGCAGAAGTAAAACTTCTTCCTGTATAATGGTAACCTCCTCCATCATAATGAATGGTTCCATCTACTGTTTTTGGGTTTTTATGTTTGGCTTCCATGATGTCAATTTCGCCAGTGTATGGCCAATTTGATACACCTGCTGGCAA
>JBBSSR010000012.1:0-100803 GCA_038241955.1 Flavobacteriales bacterium
AAATTGCTTTAAAAAATCTTCGTTTAAAATGTCTTCTGGTTTCATAAGTGTGTAAAAGTTAAATTTAATAAATAAAAAAATCTCAGATCAATTAATAACCTGAGATTTTAAAACTTACACACTTTATGAGACAGTGCCATCAATAAATTTATCTTTGAAAGACCTATTAATAACATCAAAATTCAAATTGTTTAATTGCACCCAACGGGTAAGGTTAGATCTAAAGTACTTTGATGCTGAAAATTTCTAATTTTAATTATTAGTTGATTTACATTTAATGATGTTGCCTTTTTAATATTTTCAAGAATAGTTTCTTTCGTTTTTTTCTCTAAAACTATTGAACAGCCCAAAGGCAAATGTGGAAAATCATCTTCTATTTCTTTTTGAACAGAGGTTGTCGTTTTACCAATTAATGCTCTAAACTTATTTTCAAAATCATATTCTGGTCTTGAATTTCCAACAAAATCTAAAACTGTTAAACAATCTTTTCCTTCTGCTAATCTTAATCCACGCCCTAATTGTTGAAGAAAAACAGTCAAACTTTCTGTTGGTCTTAAAAATAAAACCGTATCAATTTCAGGAATATCAACCCCTTCGTTAAAAATATCTACTACAAATAAGTAATTGAATTCTTTTTTCTTAAATTGTTCTCTAATTCTATCTCGGTCACTAGAATTTTTAGCCGTTAAATATTCTGCTTTTAAACCTGATAAATTAAACTTTTCAGCCATAAAAGTCGCATGTTCAATTGTCACACAAAAACCAATAGCACGAACATCATTTATATCATTTGTATACTTAGCAAGATTGGAAATTATTTCACCAACACGAACATTATTTTTGGTGTACAAACTTGTCAGTTCGCTTGCAACATATTTTCCTTTTTCCCATTTTACATTAGTTAAATCAATGCTATCAGTAATTCCAAAATACTGAAATGGGCTTAGTAGTTTTTTATTTAATGCTTCAGGTAATCTAATTTCCGCACCAATTCTATTGCAAAAATCCTCAAGAATGTTTTCATTATCGTTTCTCTCAGGAGTAGCTGTTAGTCCTAATAAAATTTTAGGTTTAAAGTAATTCAAAAATGGTCTATAACTTGAAGCTGCCCCATGATGCGCTTCATCCAGTATAATAAAATCATAGTAATCTGGCGAAAGTTTTAAACCTTTTAATCTATTATTTAAAGTTTGGACTGAAACGAAAAGATATTCATTAGAATTTGTTTCAATCCCATCAACCCATAAATCTCCAAAATTATTATCTTTTAAGACTCCTTGAAAAGTTGTTTTTGCTTGTTGCAAAATTTCTTTTCGATGTGCAACAAAAAGCAGTTTGGATGATTTATTATTATTTCTATAATTCTTATAATCAAATGCTGATATTACAGTTTTTCCAGTTCCAGTAGCCGCTACTAAAAGATTTTTGTATCTATTGTGGACTGTTCTTTCAACTTCTAATTTTTCAAGAATTTCATTCTGGTATGGGAAAGGTTTAATGTCAAAATAAGCAGTTGTAAATGTATATTCTTTTGAAAATTTTCCTTGTTTAAGAGCTTCAACTAATTTATCAGCATGAATGTTTTGATCATATAATTCAAAGTCTGCATTTTCCCAATAGGCTTCAAATGTTTTCTTAAATTTATCAATAATATGTCCAACTTCTTTAGTGGTTACTTTTAAATTCCATTCTAAACCATCTGTTAAAGCAGAACGAGAAAAATTTGAGGAACCAATATAGGCTGTATGAAAACCAGTATTCCTTTGGAATAAATATGCCTTTGCATGCAATCTTTCATTGCCTGTATTATAAGAAACTTTTACTTCTGTATTTTGTAAAGATGCTAAAAATTCAACGGCTTTCGAATCCGTTGCCCCAATATATGTCGTTGTAATTACTCTTAATTTTCCACCTCTATTAGTAAATTCTCTAAGTTCGCGTTCTAATATTCTAATTCCTTTCCATTTGATAAAAGAAACTAATAAGTCAATTTTATCTGAGGATAATATTTCTTTTCTCAATTCACTTTCAAGAGTTGTTCCTGAATTTCCACCGGTAAATAGTTCACTTTGAATTAATCTTGTATAAGGAGTAATTTCTTTTAAATGCAAATCCAAATCGGTGAAATGAGCATCAACTTTAGTAAAGACAGCTTTTAGAATTTTACCTTCTGTTTCTATTAAATCATCTTCAAACTCTTCTTTCTTTAATTCTTCTTTTAAAAATAAAATTATCTTGTTCGCTATTTCGATTTGTGTTTCAATAACATCTTCACCTTTTATTAGAGTAAAAGCGTGTTTAATAGTTTTACCAATATGCTGAGAAAGTAATTGAGCTGCTTCGGCTTTATCAATGGATGTTTTCTTTACTTGAAAAACATCTTTGTCTAACTCATTTATTTTAAAGTTGATTAGTTTAGTAACTAATTCTTCATACAATCCTTGGTTCATATTTCAATTTTTAAAAATTCTTCAACAATAGGTAAATCAGCTTCTGCCCAATCCAGATTCAATAATTCAGCCTTATCTAATAATTTGTATTCTTTATGTTCTGTTAATTTAATTTCGCCAGAAATATAATTGACTATAAAAGGAATCAAATTAATTTTAAAAGGCCCATAATCATAAATACTAGGAGATAGTTTATTTATAACTTCAATATCGATATTTATTTCTTCTTTGATTTCTCTTTTAATACATTCAATTTCACTTTCATTTTTCTCCAACTTACCTCCTGGAAATTCCCATTTTAAAGGAAGTTTCATTGATTCACTTCTTTGTGCTACAAAAATTTTATTTTCCTTTATAATGATTGCGCAAGTAACATCTATAACATTACACATTTCTTATTTTATTACTTATTAATTTCTTGTATTCTACATTTTTTAAACTTGTACGAAAGATAATCAGATTTAATAGATTCCAAAAGTTTCCTATTACCAATTTATTATTAAGCCCATTATTTTTAGTTTCGTGATGACAATTGACCTGCTTACAATTGTCATCATTCAAGATTAGTTTTCAACTTGTTTTCAGATCAAAAAAAACGCCAATTTTTCGACTGGCGCTTTGGGCATATAAATGTTTGTATTTAATTTTCTTCTTCTATCCTTTCGAGTTGTTTTTCTAAAGATGTTTGTATTTTTATTCTCTTCACGGTTTCTTTGCGAGTGATTAGTAGGGGAATAGCAACTCCTGCGGCTAAAGCCAAGATGATAAACAATGCCGAAAGTCCATTATTGACCGTTTCAAAAAAAAGTTTCGTGTATTTTTCTGTGTCTTTTTCGGCAGTTAGTTCCAGTATTCCTACCATAGCTTTGTATGCAAAAAAACCTGGAATCATGGGAATTAATGCAGGTAGTGCAAATGTCATTGGCGGCGCCTTTTTGTAGTGGGCTGCTAAAACGCTTAAAAACCCAATAGCACTTGATCCCGATAGTGCTGCAAAAATCAGTCCTACGCCGAGTGAAATTAAATAAAATTTTAGCAATCCGCCTATCGTTGCAATAACGCAAATTACACCTAATGTTCGGCGAGGAACATTAAAAAGTACTGCAAAACCAATGGCTGCAAGTCCCAACCAAATTCCTTTTTCTAATAGTATAAAATCCATTTTAATGTAAATTAAAAATTAAAAGCGAAACCATCAATCCCAATGCGATGGCAAAAGCAATTACCAAAACATTTACGCCACGTGTGGTTCCGTTTAGAATATTTCCATCAATCAAATCCGAGAAGGAATTAATCATGGGTACGCCTGGAATTAAAAACAAAACAGAAGTAGATAAAGCGTGTATATAGGTTTCTGTTGGATTAAAAAAAGAATAGATCCCTACAATAGATGATGAAGTTAAAGCCGCAAAGAAAATACAAACATAAAAGTTAAATTTTAGTTTCATAGTTTCTTGCCTTACGAAAAGTCCTAAAAAACTCCCAAGGAAGCAAACGGTCATCTCTATTACTCCGCCTCCAAATAATCTACAAAATGAAGCTCCTGCCAAGGCGACTAAAAATAATACCACAAGCCGAGAATACAACGGTTTTTTATTTAATAATAATAACTCTTGATTTATGCGCTCTACAGACCATTTTTCCTGCACAATTAGCCAACTCATTGTGCTGATATCGGAAATTAGGTTGAAATTGAGGTGCATATTTGGAACCCATTTTACACTAGTAAATGATTTTATTTTGTTGTTATAAGTTAATGTAATCATCAAAGCGTGATTGGTAATCATTAAGTCGGAATCACAATCAAAGACGCTTGCTATTCGACCAATTGTAACTTTAACACGTTCGGTATTGGCTCCCGAAACGATAAGTAACGAGCCAATCTCAAGCAGCATTTCACCTAGTTCATATTTATTTGGTTTTGCAATTGTTTCCATCAAAAAGTCATTTATTTTACTCTCAAATTTAGAACATTAACTACTAAAAATGATTTATTTAAAGACTTTATGCTTTAATTTATTTAGAGAATAAATAGTAAGTGATTTCTATCGATTTCGCTTGCTTTTCAATTGTCACAGTAGATGATTATTACTAAAACAATATAATATTTAGACACTTTGAATTCTAAAGTAAAGATAAAAAACAGACGTCTTGATGACTTTATAAGGTGGTCTCTCAAAAAAATAGTATTTTTGCACTATGGAAACAAATAGACAGAAAAAAATAGGTGGGGTTATCCAAAAAGATTTGGTTGATATTCTGCAAGGTGAAGTGAGAAAAAATGGAATTTCAAATTTGATAATTTCAGTATCCAAAGTTACAGTGACTACAGATTTGTCTGTGGCTACAGTGCATTTAAGTATTTTTCCGCAAGAAAAAGCGATGGAAACCTTAGTAGCGATTAAAACAAATTCGACTTTAATAAAACACGATCTTTCTCAAAGAGTGCGTTTGCAATTAAGAAAAGTGCCTAACTTGGTTTTCTTTATTGATGACTCATTAGATTATATCGAAAAGATTGACAATGCATTAGCAAATAGAGACAATCCTATAGAAAATAGAGAGCTTTTAGACAAACGTAGATTTCAATAAGATTTGAACTTTCCACTTTACATAGCCAAGAGATATATTTTTAGCAAAAGTAAAAATAATGCTATCAATATAATTAATCGTATTGCTAGTATGGGAATTATAATAGGAGCAATGGCTCTCTTTGTGGTGCTTTCTGTCTTTACAGGTTTAAAGGATTTTAGTCTTTCTTTTACCAATGACGTCGACCCTGATCTTAAAGTCACTAGTACACTGGGAAAATCTTTTTTCATTGTTCCACAACAAGAAAAAGAGATCGGAGAAACTGCAGGTGTAGCTTCCTATTCTAAAATTATTGAAGAAAATGTTTTGTTTACATTTAATGGTAAACAGGAAGTAACTTTACTAAAAGGAGTTGATTCTACTTATAGTGCAGTTAGTGGTTTTAATAAAAAACTGTATAACGGACAATGGTTAAAACCCGACACTTACCAAGTGGTAATTGGCTATGGTATTGCCCAAAAATTTTCTTTAGGATTGTTGGATTACAATAATAGGTTTGAGGTTTTTGTTCCAAAACCGGGTAAAGGTGCTATCGAAAACCCCGCGCAAGCTTTTAACAAAACTGATGTTTTCCCTGTTGGAATTTACGCCATTAGCGAGGATTTAGATTCTAAATATGTATTTGCCGACTTAGGTTTGGTGCAAGAATTATTGGAATATAAAACGACTCAAATTTCGGGTATTGAGCTTAAGCTGAAAAAGGACGCTGACGAAAGCGAAATACAGCAAAAACTCCAAAGGATCTTCAAAAATAAAATTACCATTAAAAACAAGGAACAGCTCAATGAGACCTTGTATAAAATGTTGAATACAGAGAATATCGTTGTGTATTTGATATTTACTTTGGTGATTATTGTAGCACTTTTTAACTTAGTTGGAGCGCTGATCATGATGATTTTGGATAAAAAGGGCAACCTAAAAACGCTTTTTAATCTGGGTACCGAGATCAAGGATTTACGCAACATATTCTTGTTGCAAGGCTCTTTACTGAGTGTTTTTGGAGGAATTATTGGCTTAGTACTTGGGATTGTTGTCGTTTTGTTGCAGCAACATTATGAGTTAGTAATGATAACTTCTACATTGGCTTATCCTGTTGTTTTTACCTTAGAAAATGTAGGGATTGTTATGGCGACTATTGTTACACTTGGTTTTATTGCTTCGCTAATTGCAAGTAGTAGAGTGACTAAGAAGTTGTTGGGTTAAAAATCTTTAAACACGATTCCCTCTAATTTTCACTAATTAATTTTACAAATTTACTTCGTCCGTTCGCTATCGTTGGGATGTAGAATTTGTGTTTCGCTTTTAAATTACACCACTTCATAACCTGAATACGCTGCCTCAATCTCATTCAAAACGGCGAATAATTCTTCAGGATGATCTAAAGTTACTAGTTGTTGTTTAAAAGGTTTGAATGAATGAATTCCTTTAAAATAATTGGTATAATGCGGACGGGTTTCTACAATTCCCAATCTTTGACCTTTCCATTCCATTGCCCAAGTTAAATGATTTCGAACGGCTTCGACTCTGTCAGAGACTGTTGGTTTTGCTAAATGTTCTCCTGTTTTAAAGTAGTGTTTGATTTCGTCGAAAATCCAAGGATAACCAATGGCGGCACGGCCAATCATTATTCCGTCGATACCGTATTTGTTTTTATATTCTAATGCTTTTTCGGGCGAATCGATATCTCCGTTTCCGAAGATCGGCATCGTAATTCTTGGATTATTTTTTACTCGTGCAATGTGCGACCAATCCGAATGGCCTTTGTACATTTGGGCACGAGTTCTGGCGTGAATGCTCAAAGCAGCTACTCCAATATCTTGCAAACGCTCGGCAACTTCATCGATATTAATCGAATTATCATCCCAACCCAAACGGGTTTTTACAGTAACGGGTAAATGCGTACTATCAATAACAGCTTGCGTTAAACGAATCATTAAATCGACATCTTTTAAAACTCCTGCGCCTGCGCCTTTGCAAACTACTTTTTTTACAGGGCAACCAAAATTAATGTCTATAATATCGGGGTTTACGGTAGAAACGATTTTCGACGAAAGCGCCATGGCTTCTTCGTCACCTCCAAAAATTTGTATTCCAACTGGACGTTCATAATCAAAAATATCTAGCTTCATGCGACTTTTGATGGCGTCACGAATCAATCCTTCGGAAGATATAAATTCAGAGTACATCATATCGGCACCATGCTGTTTGCACAATCTGCGAAATGGCGGATCGCTCACGTCTTCCATAGGTGCTAATAACAGTGGGAAATCCGGTAATTCTATGTTGCCAATTTTAATCATCTTCCTGAAATTTTTTGCAAATTTACGGTTTTCAAAGCAAGTCTAAAAAATTTTCTTTTCCGTTAAATATTTCCAGTAGCGTTTCGGAACATGTTGCAAATGTAATTTGGTATTTTTTCGTTCCTTTATATTAGTATGGTCGAAATATTCCCACCATAATTTTTGATATTCAATTTCGGCATCCGAGAAAATAGCAGTGCTTTTGTTTTCGATTAATTTTAAATCAATATCGAGGGAAACAATCGCTACAGTTTCCAAATCATAAAAGATACCATATTTGCGTCGAAGGTCATAAATGAGCCATTTTTGGTCTTGGTAGCGTTTTTTGAAATGATTCATTATTAGAGTTAAGACATCAAAATCAGGGTCAATTTTAGCAAAATAAATGCCGTCTTTCAATAATTCGAACCGAATAAAAGCTTCCATTCGGTGCTTTTCTCTTCCCACGCTTTTGGTCAATTGCGAAATTTGTAAAACCGCCTCATTCGAAAAATCTTTCAATACATTGCGATTTTTGTTTTCAACGGCATAATTTATTACCGTGAAAATAATATCTTCAACACCGGATTTCTCGGAGAGGAAAGCATAAATCAAACAGCGAACCCCATCGCTTCCTAATTGCGCATTGAGTTTTTTTATGACTCTGTCTGATTTTTCGGTATTTGTAATGATTTCGATAGGAGTGGCGAATAAATTCTGCTGCACTTCTTCTTTCTTTATAATTTTCGGATTCGGATGTTTGAATTCGAAAATTTCGAAAACCGTCGTCAGCAACCCTTCAAAAGTACTATCGTAAGAAAGTAGTGTCATTGAGTAATGATAATTGGTTACTGAAAGGATTTTCGACTTTAGACTTCATATCAGTTAAGATAATTTCCTTTAAATTCAAGGCATTCAAGAATTTAAGATGTGTGTTTTCGTTACTTACGGATATGAAATAACGCGCTCGATTACTGGCTACACCAATTTTTTTAAGATGTTCTAAAGTAAGATTTTGAAAACGTCTAGCATGCACAATTTTATGTGCCGATTTGACTCCAATTCCCGGAACACGCAAAATCATTTCAAGTGGAGCATTTTGAATAATTACAGGGAATAAAGAAATATTTCGAAGTGCCCAACCCATTTTTGGATCTACTTCTAAATCTAAAAAAGGATTGCTTTTGTCTAAAATTTCATTGGCTTTAAAACCATAAAATCGCATCAGCCAATCCGCTTGATACAATCGGTTTTCGCGGACCAATGGAACTTGAGAACCAATGGCAGGCAATCGTGTATCGTTCGATATTGGAACATAACCCGAGTAATAAACCCTTTTGAGGTTGAAGTTTTTATAAAAATGATTCGCAACTTGAATAATTTGAAAATCATTTTCTTGAGTTGCTCCTATAATTACTTGAGTACTTTGACCAGCGGGAGCAAATTTTGGGGTGCTTCTGTATTTTTTCTTTTCTTCTTTATATTGTATCAGTTCATTTTTTACAAATTCCATCGGCTTAATCATGTCCTGATGGTTTTTATCGGGAGCCAGAAGTTTCAGTCCTGATTCTGTTGGAATTTCAAGATTCATGCTTAATCTATCGGCATACAAACCTGCCTCACGCATCAATTCATCAGAGGCGCCTGGAATACTTTTTAGATGAATGTATCCATTAAAATTATGCTCGAGGCGCAATTTTTTTGCCACGCGAACCAAGCGTTCCATCGTATAATCAGCATTTTTAAAAATCCCTGAACTTAGAAATAGTCCTTCAATATAATTTCTTCGATAAAAATTAATGGTTAAATCGACCACTTCTTCCACCGTAAACGCAGCGCGCTGAATGTCATTACTTTTTCGAGTAACGCAATACGCACAGTCGTAAATGCAGAAATTAGTAAGCAAAATTTTCAGTAAGGAAACGCATCTTCCATCTTCGGTATAAGTATGACAAATTCCAGATGCTGAAGAATCTCCCAAACCTTTGTTGGTATTTTTTCGATTGCCACCGCTAGAAGAGCAGGATACATCATATTTGGCTGCATCGGCGAGAATCTCCAATTTTTCTTTTAATTTATCGTAATTCAAGAGGGATTTTTTTAGTTTCTGGGTTAACAAATTTAGTTGATATTTAGGCTTTGATTTTTATATATTCTGTTAATTAACATTTGTTGAGCGTTCAAAATTTAATGGAAATCAATTAGTTAATTTGTTTAAAACTTTACCTTATCTTTGCCGATTAAATGCAATTGCATTTCACTATTAAATTGACAGATACAGAAGATGAAGCATATTAGGAATTTTTGCATTATTGCACATATTGATCACGGAAAAAGCACATTGGCAGACCGTTTATTGGGGGCAACTCAGACGGTTACAGCTCGTGAAGAAAAGGCGCAATTGCTTGATAATATGGACTTAGAGCGAGAGCGGGGGATCACGATTAAGAGTCACGCGATACAAATGGAATACACATACCAAGGTCAAGAATATATTTTGAACTTGATTGATACGCCAGGTCACGTCGATTTCTCTTATGAAGTTTCTCGTTCGATTGCTGCTTGCGAAGGCGCGCTTTTGATTGTAGATGCAGCACAAAGTATTCAAGCACAAACGATCTCGAATTTGTATTTGGCATTAGAAAATGACTTGGAAATTATTCCAGTTTTGAATAAAGTAGATTTACCAAGCGCCAATCCTGAAGAAGTTAGTGACGATATTATTGATTTACTTGGATGTAAATTGGAAGACATTATTCATGCTTCGGGAAAAACTGGTTTTGGTGTAGAAAATATATTAGCGGCAATTATTGAAAAAATTCCACCACCAAAAGGAAATATTGATGAGCCTTTACAAGCTTTGATTTTTGACTCGCATTACAATCCGTTTCGTGGAATTGAAGTAATTTTCCGTGTAAAAAATGGACAGATTAAAAAAGGACAAAAGATTAAATTCATGGCTACTGGCAATGAATATTTTGCAGATGAGATTGGTACTTTAAAATTAAATCAAGTTCCCAAACAAGTAATTTCGGCAGGAGATGTTGGGTATTTAATTTCGGGTATAAAAGAAGCTAAAGAAGTAAAAGTAGGTGATACCCTGACGGATGCTAAAACGCCGACTACCAACATAATTACTGGTTTTGAAGATGTAAAACCAATGGTTTTTGCTGGAATCTATCCGGTAGACACTGAAGATTATGAAGAGTTGAGAAACTCTATGGAAAAATTGCAGTTGAATGATGCTTCTTTGGTGTTTTTACCTGAAAGCTCTGCGGCACTAGGATTTGGTTTCCGTTGTGGATTCTTAGGAATGTTGCACATGGAAATTATTCAAGAACGTTTGGAGAGAGAGTTCAATATGACGGTTATTACTACAGTTCCCAACGTTTCGTATAATGCGTTTACCAAAAAAGATCCAACAACTGTTTTGATCGTAAATAACCCTTCGGACTTGCCAGAACCTTCTCGTTTGGATCATGTGGAAGAACCTTTTATTAAAGCAACCATCATTACAAAATCTGACTATGTTGGGAATGTAATGAGTTTATGTATTGAAAAACGTGGTTTAATTACCAATCAAACTTATTTGACTACAGAACGTGTTGAGCTCACTTTTGATATGCCGTTGGCAGAAATTGTATTTGACTTTTATGACCGTTTGAAAACCGTTTCTAAAGGGTATGCTTCTTTCGATTATACTCCTATCGGAATGAGAACTTCTAATTTGGTTAAAGTTGACATTTTATTGAATGCTACTATCGTTGATGCTTTGTCTTCTTTAATGCACGCGGACAATGCCTACTCGATTGGTAAAAAGATGTGTGAGAAACTGAAAGAATTAATTCCAAGACAGCAGTTTGATATTCCTGTTCAAGCTGCAATTGGCGTAAAAGTAATCTCTCGTGAAACGATTAAAGCGTTGCGTAAAGATGTAACTGCCAAATGTTATGGTGGAGATATTTCTCGTAAACGTAAACTTTTGGAAAAACAGAAAAAAGGAAAAAAACGTATGAGATTGGTTGGAAATGTTGAGATTCCACAAGAAGCTTTTATGGCTGTTTTGAAGTTGAATGATTAAATCCCCCTAGCCCCGAAAGGGAATTACGATATTAAGAAACCTGATGATGTGAAAATTATCAGGTTTTTTTGTTTAAGTTTGAAAGAGAAAAAAATTGGTATATGATTATGACTAAATCGGATTTTTATAAAAAATTAGAAAATGAAGATATTTTTGAAAATGAAATATTTGATCTAAAGGATCAAATATTAAATATTAGTTCTTTATCATCACAATATATCAGTTTCGACAATTGCACTTTTAACTGTCGTCATTTAGGGTTTAAAAATATACATAAATCCGAACTATCTTTGGAATTTAAAAATTGCACATTTAATTGCACTGTCAATTTTACCAATTCTGTATTTAAAAATCTATTATTCACTAATACGAAATTCATAGAATCTCTAATATTGAATAGTTTTTTAGAAAGCACTAGAGTTGTTTTAAATGTTTTTGAGTTTTCAAATGATGCTAATACTGAGAAACCAAAATTAAAAACCGATTTCTATATAAGAAACACAGAAATTAAAGATACTTTTTCATTTGAAAATGTTAATCATATTGAAGGAAAATTTGTTTTTTTAGAAAATAAATTGGGTAATAAAGAAAAGAACAAAGGTCAATTTATGTTTACTAATTCAACCTTTACTAATGCTTTTTTTGGTGGAAATTATTTTAATGAATTAACAACTTTTTACAATACAACATTTAAATATGACCAAGAGTATTTGAAGTTTACAAATGCAGGTTACAAGCATACACGATTTCATAATAATACATTTGAAAAAGTAAATTTTTCAAATTCAACATTTATTGAAAAATGTGATTTTGATAAGTGTGATTTTTTGAGTACAACTTGGTTTGAAGAATGTAAAAGCCTAACTAATTCACATTTAAAATTTATTGCTTGTGAATTTAAAGGTTTTTCTCTTTTTAATAAATGCGAGATCAATTTGTTAAATATTAGAAGATGTACATTTGATAAATCTTCTTCTTTTGCTGATGCAGAATTTAATACTTTAAAACTATTTGAAGTTAAATTTGCAGGAGGAGCATATTTTGATGAAATGAAAATAAATAAAGTTCTCGATAAATCCTATCTAAAAGACAAGTCTTCAATTTCAGAATGGAAAAAGACTTTAAGAGCAATTAAACAGGAATCTCAGAAAACAGAAAATCGTATTGATTTTAATAATTATAGAAATTATGAATTAGCAGCTCATTATAAGGAATTAAGCTTTAAGAAAAACTTTAAAGATGCTTCAATTCTTTGGGCAACAAAATGGTCTTCAAATTTTGGAAATTGGTTTTGGTCATTATGTTTTACATTATTATCAGGATTTATTTGGTATTCTATTCTATATCGAATTGAAAATGGTGGAGCATATAATCCTGACCAATTAGAAAATTACTTTATAAGTTTATTTCGTTTCTTTTTAATAACTGATTTTTATAGTCCATTCGAAACTGGAAGAACTTATTTATCAAATATTGGAAGTTGGATACCTTTTATATTTGGAAAAATCTTCATTGCATTTGGCATTTACGAAATGATTCAGTCTTTCCGAAAATTTAAAGCCTAAATCTCTATAAAAAATGAAAAACAGCAATATTACAAAGGAACTGAATATCGATGAGAATATTGAAATTCTTATTGAGCATCAACAAATTGTTTTGGAACGAATGGAAAAATCAAAGACAAATCCAGAAAGACTTTTAGACTGGGATGAAGTTTCTAATCATCTCTAAACTTAGTAACTTAGCCACTTCCTAACTCAGAAACTTAAAAGAAATGCTCGACGAAACACCAAAACGATTTGACCGTATTGTTGCTATTCTGATTCAGTTGCAATCCAAAAAAATTGTAAAGGCTCAGGAATTAGCGAATCGTTTCGAAGTGAGTTTACGAACTATTTATCGTGACATTCGCACACTCGAAGCTTCAGGAGTCCCTATTTATAGTGAAGCTGGTGTTGGTTATGCTATAATGGATGGTTATCGATTACCTCCTGTAATGTTTACCCGTGAAGAAGCAAGCAGTTTTATCGCTGCTGAAAAATTAATGCAGAAATTTACCGACAAAACACTTGGTAATCATTATGCTTCGGCGATGTACAAGCTAAAAGCAGTTCTACGGAGTGATGATAAAGATTGGGTTTCGAGTATTGAATCGAGTATTTTGATGCAATCTTCCGAAAAACTTTTTAATGATAAATCTCCCAATACTTTAGCCACTCTTTTTGAAAGTATTGCCGAAAAGGCGCAAGTTTTTCTTTCTTATGAGGCGTTTAATTCGGATGAAATTACAGAGAGAACAATTGAACCTGTAGGTGTTTTTCACGATAATAACAATTGGTATGTTTTGGGATATTGCCACTTGCGCAAAGATTATAGACAATTTCGAGCTGATCGTATTCATAAAATTATAAAAACAGAAATTTCTTTTACTTTAGAACACAATTCTTTAGAAACTTTTTTGGATAAAGAAAAACATAGTTCTACAATCAGAATCCGTATTCTTGTAGAAAAAAAGGTTGTACACTATTTAGCATACGAACGAAAGTACTACGGCTTTATTTCCGAGAAAGAAATGGGAGATGAAATCGAAATGACTTTTATGGATTGTGATACTTTAGAAGGGTTTTCGCGTTGGTATTTAATGTTTGGAGATTTTGCCACTATATTGGAACCCGAAAGATTAAAAACAAAGGTTCTAGAATTACTTGAACGAAACAAACAACGCCTTTTATAAAAAAACTCCTAAAATGAAACTCATCTTAGGAGTTTTTATAGTTTTATCTTTCCCAGAAAAAAGGAGGATCAATTCCTATTGCTCTTAAATAAACATAGCCTTGACCTCGATGATGTACTTCGTTATCTATGAAATATAAAATATTTTGAATTACCGGAAATTCATATTGTCCAAATAAATTAAAGGTTTCATTAAAATCCTCAATTGATAATTGGCTCCAATAGTTGTTAATTTCTATAGTATCTTGATCCCATTTTTCAAGATAGTTGGTTTTAGACTTTAATGAGTCGGCACCTTCATTGTAAGATTGACTATCACGATTTACAATACCTTTGAGCGCTGGAGCGGCAATAGCTAAAAGTTCGTCAACTAATTTTGAAAACGGACGCATTCCGCCAATTGAAAATTCAAAAAAATCTTTTTCGGGAAACAATTCAATTACACGACGTGTTAAGGTGCGATGTCCTTGCCAGTGTTTTAATAAATCTTCGGGCGTAATAATTGCTACAGTTACTGTTTTCATAATTTTAAAGTTTTTATTATTTTTAATACTTCAAAATTATATAGGGTTAGTGACAACAGTTTGTCAGTAGTTTTTTATTTTTTTTTAAATACTAAATATATGCTGCCAAATAGATTTCTTTTAGCTAAACAAAACCTCTGCAACTTTGTATCTTTGCATTTTAAAACTAATTTAAATACAGAATGAAGTAAATACTTCGTTCCTCTTTATAATCATGATTGAAGATAAAAACCCACAACGTACTAGCATAGCCCAATTAGGTGAATTTGGTTTAATAGACCATTTAACCAAAAACTTTGAAATCACTCAACCTTCTACATTAAAAGGGATTGGAGACGATGCAGCTGTACTGGATTTTAAAGACAAAAAAGTAGTTGTATCTACCGATTTACTAATTGAAGGCGTACATTTTGATTTGGCTTATATGCCATTAAAGCATTTAGGATATAAAGCTGTGGTGGTAAACATTTCAGATATTTGTGCGATGAATGCTAGAGCGACACATATTACAGTTTCGGTAGCAGTGTCGAATCGTTTTCCATTAGAAGCTTTAGATGAATTGTTCGCTGGGATTACGCATGCAGCCCAAGAATATAAAGTAGATGTTATTGGTGGAGATACTACTTCCTCACAAAAAGGATTAATTATTAGTATTACTGCTATTGGTGAAGCGGATGAAAATGAAATAGTCTATAGAAATGGAGCTAAACAAAGTGATCTTTTAGTGGTTACAGGTGACATCGGGGCTGCCTATATGGGGCTGCAAGTATTAGAAAGAGAAAAACAAGTTTTTCAGGTGAATCCCAATTCGCAACCTGACTTAGATGCCTATACATATTTGATCGAGCGACAATTAAAACCCGAAGCCCGTAAAGATGTTCGCACCCTTTTGCACGCTTTAGAAATCAAGCCAACGTCGATGATTGATATTTCGGATGGGTTGTCTTCAGAGATTATGCATTTATGTAAACAATCTGGAGTAGGTTGTAATTTATATGAAGATAAGTTGCCAATCGATCCTCAATTTATAAATGTTTGTGAAGAATTCAATATTGATAGTACGACTGTGGCAATAAACGGTGGAGAGGACTATGAACTGCTCTTTACTATTGCAATGGACGATTTTGACAAAATAAAAGGAAATCCAAACTTTTCTATTATAGGTCACATGACACAGGAAAGTGAAGGAATTCATTTAATAACTCGTGCCAACACCAAAATTCCCTTAAAAGCGCGTGGTTGGGATGCGATAAAAGAATAATATAATTCTCATTTAAAATTGTAATAAACAAAAACGACACCTATTAAGTGTCGTTTTTGTTTTTAAGAAGTCGCTGATTTAAAAGATAATACCTTTATTTCTAGCTTCTCGAACCAAATCTACGTCGCTTCCGTCTTCAATTTTAAAATATTCTTTTAAATTTTTTTTTCTTCTTTCTATTGCGGTTAAGGAAATAGATATGTATTGAGAAATTTCATTTGTCTTTGTACCTTTTGAAAGATGAAACAAAATTTGCTTGTCAAAATCGTCTACACCATTTGTGTCATTCTCACCTTGGTTGACCACTTTAAGCACTGAAGGACTGTAATATACTTGATTTTTCAGTATTTTGTCAAAAGCAAAAAGCAATTCATCAAATGTTAAATCGTTTTTTATTATAAGTCCCGCAGGATTAATAGTATCTATGATGTTTTTTACCTCAAGCAATTCAGTGTACATGGTCAGCAAGATAATTTTGCAATTGGGCATTACTTTCATAATTAGTTTTGCCAAATCTTCACCAGACGTAATTCGTTTTTCTTCATAAGTAGGCATGCTAATATCTAAAAAGGCAACATCAAAAGGAAGAGTTTGTGGGTTTGTTATGATTTTATAACCCGATTCACAGTCTTTACCTTGGGAAAAAAAATAATTATATAAGTTTGGATTGTATCGTGTAATTGCATTCTTATATCCATCTATAATAAGAGGATGATCGTCTACAATCAAGATGTTTTTTTTAATTAGAGGTTGTATAGTTACTTCACTTATCATTTTGTGGTAGGTTTATCAAGTTGCTTTATTGGGATTACAATAGTTATAGAGGTACCTTCATCTTTTCCTGTCCTTATATCTAATATTCCCTCACATTCTATCGTTCGTGTTTTTATATTTTGTAGGCCAATGCCTTTTTTAGCTTTGTTTAAATTAAATCCTATACCATTATCACTAATTTTTAAAAGTAAAGAATTTGTTTCTTTTTTTAATTCAACTCTAATAGTACTTGCATTCGCATATTTATTACAGTTTTGTAAAGACTCTTGAATAATTCGATATAAATTAATTTTAACAATATTATCAATAGCATCCCATTTAATACTTGTATCAATACTAGCAAGAAATTTAGCTGGATATGTCTTTTTCTGTTCTTCAAATAAATGGAGAACGATTGCTACGAAGTTATTAATTAATTCTGATTTTTCTCTAGTAAGGTTATGTGAAATTTCACGAATGTCTTGCTCTATGTTTTTTAACTCGGCTAAATAATTGAGTCTTTTTTCTATTCCCGAGTCATCTGTAATTAAGTTTAACGTATCTAGATTAATACGAACACCAAACATTCTTCCCAATACACCGTCGTGAAGCTCTCTTGCCACTCTTTTCTTTTCTTTGACATTATTGATTTCAATTGTATTTTGTTGTGAAATCATCAAGTTGTAAATCTCGGCATTTGCCTGCTGTTGCATTTGTTTGAAAACCAATTCTCGTTGCCTAGTTTTTTGCGCTTTTATGGTGTAGAGTAATACTGCCAAGATCGTAAAAAAGCCAAAAATAAATAATAAGTTTTTATTTTTTCCTTCTAGCATGGTGTTTTCCCCTTTTATCTCATCCGTCTCATATTCTATTCGAGAAAATTTCTCACCCATTTTTCGTTCTGCTTTTTGTAGCTGATCATTTACAATAATGTATTCATCGGAATAGGTAGAAGCATTTTCTGGATCAACAACTCCCATTTGTTTAAGTGGTTCTAATAATGTTCGTAAGCGGTTGGTGCTGCGTGCTAGCATCAGCGCTTGTTTTGCATACTGAACTGCTTTTAAAGTGTCTTGCTTATGAAAATAATATTCAGACAAATGAGTTTTATTGAGAATAATTCCTGAGGTTAAATTCAGACTATCTCTAATTTTAAGTGCTTTGTAAAATAATTTAGGAAGCTGAGTAGTTTCCTGAAGTTTAAATTTAGAATAGGCTAAATTATCTAGTAACATAGCATATAATGCTGGTTTTTCTACAAAGAGATTTTCTTGTCGTAGTCCTTCTTCAAAATATTTTTTGGCTTGGTCGTAATTATTTAAATTTAAATACACAAAACCCATATTATTAAGTGAAGTTGCTTTGAATTGAAATTCTGCTAAAATTGTTTTATCGTCTAAAGTTGCCAAAGCCTTTTTATGAAACTCTAATGATTTACTGTATTCCTCTCTGTCGTTGTATAAGATTCCCAAAAGATTATAAGCGTCGTACAATAAATCGTTAGCTTTTATATTTTTAATGTTTCGTAAGGCTTTGAAAACGGCTATTTCGCTATTGAAGTATTCATTTTCTGTAAATTGTAAATTAGCCTTATTGATTTGTGTTTTTGCCAAATTGTAATTATCATTCAGCTTTAGATACAGTTTCTCTGCTTTATAATAATAATAATAAGCACTATCGGAAATGGCTTTCTTATTGTAATAGTCCCCTAAATAAGCATAAGCCTTAGCTGTGTTTAGAGTGTCCATGCTACTATTAGCTCGTTCTAAAATGAGTTTAGAAGTGTCACGGTAACCTTTCCAGTCACCCATGTTATAATAACGATTGGCTACTTTGAATAAATTGACTTTATTAATTGAATCATCTTTCTGATTAATAATAATTTCAAAGGCTTTGCGATTGTATTTTTGTTTGAATTCTTGCGGTAAGCGAATGTCATTAGCTAGTGATAAGTAGGACATTAGACTATCTTCGGGAGATACAGTCTTTAGATTTGATTTGTTTTTATTAGTGCAACCAATGAAAAAAATCAAAAACAATAATAATATGGAGAACTGTTTTTTCAATAGTAGATTTTGTATTGTCTCAAAAATACTGAAATTTTTTATATAAAAAAAAGGCTGCCAATTTTTTGACAGCCTTTTTTTATATAATGTTAGATTTTTAATCTACTTTTCTAATATCGCCTGTCAATTGACTTCCACTTGCGTCAATAGAAACTAGTGTATTCATATAGAATGTATCCCTTCCGTTCCCATTATAGTCTGTTTTTCTTCTGTCACCAGTCGACTGACCACCAGTACCATCAATCGGTGTGCTAATTGTAGTTGCAGCAATTGTTGTAACTGCATTTTTTGGAGTAGCAAATGAAGTTGATACTAATGCTAAAGTAAATAATCCGATGGTTACGATTGATTTTTTCATGATATTGGGGCTTTATATTATTGTTGTTTTTTACGTTTTTGATTCCGTTTGTGTTGGAATTCTTTTGTAAAACTAAACAGTAAGCTCCTAAAATCACTTCAAAAAAAAGCGTTTATGGTCAATGGTATTCGTTCGTGAGTGTGTGACTATCAAATCCGAGCGAACGAATGTATTTTAAGATTCTATATAATTTTCATTGGCAAATTCGCCAATTATAAAGTCAATATTGGTTTTATAAGACTTTGAAAATGGGAGTTTTATAGTCGTTTTCTTTATATAGCATAGAGAATTTCCAGTATGTATTCTAGAAATGAAATTTCGGTTTACAATGTAGCTGTTGTGTATTCGAACAAAAGGATTTGACAAGACGGTTTCAAAATGTTTTAATGTTTTGAACGCAGTAATCATTTCACCATTTTTTAAATGAATATCGGTCGAATTATTATCTGCTTGAAAATAACAAATTTCATTAGAATCAATATACCTGTGATCGCCATACGACTTCACACATAAAATAAATGATTTTTTATTTTTTTTATTTATTTCGTTTTCCGGACCTTCTTTCTCTCTCTCTTTTGCTTTTTGAACAAGAATTACTTCGTCTTCGGAATAGGATTTATTTAATTTATGAATTAGTTTTACGAAGTTGATCGCCAACACTGGTTTCAAAAAATAATCAGTAACTTCATACTGAATAGCTTCGAAAGCCAACTCTTTGTTTCTTGTGGTAATAACAATTTTTGGAATTTCTTTCAAATAGATAAACAACGCATTTATTAGTTGTAAGGATAGATTGCTCTCTTTATTTACAGGATCTATTTCGAGAAAAATTAATTTTGGGGTATGTTCTAATATTGCGTTTATTCCATCCGCATAATTATTCGCGGAAGCGAGAAAATTAAGCTCGGAATAATCATCGGCAACTGCTTTTGTCTTTAAAGCACTTTCTGGATCATCATCAATTATAATGTAGCTATAATTCATTGTAGATACTGTTAATTTTAATCTTGAAAACGGATTGTTATTTTAAAATATGATTTCAAAATAGGTTTCAAACTACACTTTTTTTGCGAATGTGTAGCGAATTTCAATTTTGTTTAGAAAAATAAAAGTAAACAAATTTATGTTTTCTTGTTATTATTTTTTAATAAAGCATTTAAAATTTAAATACAAGTATGCTGTAAACTAAGTAAATACAAGCAAAACCATGCTTAAAGTCAATAAAAAATAAAACTTGAAAACAAAAAAAAATGCCTCTCAGTAAGAGAAGCATTTCTATATATTATAATAAGTTGTGATTACATTTTCATCAACCAATTTTTCATCGAAACTTCATTTTCAATAATTGATTTTAAGTCGGCAATCGCTACACGATCTTGTTTCATTGTATCTCTGTGACGAATTGTTACTGTCTGGTCTTCGATCGTTTGATGATCTACTGTAATACAAAAAGGAGTTCCCAATGCATCTTGTCTTCTATAACGTCTACCTACAGCATCTTTTTCATCATAGGCTACATTGAAATCCCATTTTAAGTCTTCAATTATTTTTTTAGAAATCTCAGGCAAACCGTCTCTCTTAATTAATGGCAAGACCGCAGCTTTTGTTGGTGCTAGAACTGAAGGTAATTTTAATACGGTTCGAGTTGAACCATCTTCTAATGTTTCTTCTTTTAAGGAAGTGGCGAAAACGGCCAAGAACATTCTGTCTAATCCAACCGAAGTTTCTACAACATAAGGAACGTAATTCTGGTTTAATTCGGCGTCAAAATACTGTAATTTTCTACCAGAGTGTTGCTCGTGTGCTTTTAAATCGAAATCAGTTCTGGAGTGAATTCCTTCTAGTTCTTTGAATCCAAAAGGGAAATTAAACTCAATATCGGCAGCTGCATTAGCATAGTGCGCTAATTTTTCGTGGTCATGAAAACGATAATTTGCTGCCCCTAATCCTAAAGACAAATGCCAGTTTAAACGAGTGGTTTTCCAATGCTCGTACCATTGCATTTCGTCGCCTGGACGTACAAAAAATTGCATTTCCATTTGTTCAAATTCCCGCATACGGAAAATAAATTGTCTAGCAACGATTTCATTTCTAAAGGCTTTTCCAGTTTGCGCAATTCCAAAAGGAACTTTCATTCTCCCTGATTTTTGTACGTTCAAGAAATTTACAAAAATACCTTGTGCTGTTTCTGGACGTAAATATAAATCCATTGCCGTATCTGCAGAAGCTCCTAATTTTGTTCCGAACATCAAGTTGAATTGACGTACTTCGGTCCAATTTCTAGAACCCGTTTCTGGACAAGCAATTTCTAATTCTTCGATTAATGCTTTTACATCAGCCAAATCTTCATTACCAAGAGAACGAGCCATTCTTTCTAGAATTTCTCTTTCTTTGGCTTTGTATTCCATAACACGAGCATTTGTGGTAACAAATTCTTGCTCGTTAAAAGCATCACCAAAACGAGTTCTCGCTTTTTCGATTTCCTTAATTGCTTTTTGATTTAACTTTTCGGCGTAATCTTCAATAAGAACATCGGCTCTGTATCTTCTTTTCGAATCTTTGTTGTCTATCAATGGATCGTTAAACGCATCTACGTGACCCGAAGCTTTCCAAGTAGTTGGGTGCATCAATATAGCCGCGTCCAGCCCTACGATGTTATCGTTCATTTGAACCATCGATTTCCACCAATATTCGCGTATGTTCTTTTTTAATTCTACTCCGTTTTGTGCATAATCATAGACTGCACTTAAACCATCGTAAATTTCGCTTGACGGAAAAATATATCCGTATTCTTTTGCATGCGAAATTACATTCTTAAATATATCTTCCTGTTTTGCCATAGTGATGCAAAAATAGGAAAAGCGAAATTAAAAAAAGAATAAAAATGAAGTTTGAATGGATGGTTTTTCTATTTTTATAAATAAATCAATTTTTCATGCTTAAATCTCTGATTAACCTATTTTTTCCAAAAGTATGTGCTTGTTGTAAAGCCATTATACTATCTAATGAAAATGTGATATGCACGATTTGTCGTCATGAATTGCCATTGACAAATCATCATTTGAATCCCGACAATGAGGCATTGAAGAAATTTTACGGACGAATTGCTGTCGAACATGTTTCGGCTTTGTTGTATTTTCATAAAAAAGGGTTGGTTCAGGAATTAATTCATAATCTAAAGTACAAAGGACATGAGGAAATAGGAACCGTTTTGGGTGATTGGTATGCCGAGGATTTAAAAAACAATACAATACTAAATACGGTTGATGTAATTATTCCCGTTCCGCTGCATAAAAAACGTTTAAAAGAACGCGGTTATAATCAGGTTACTAATTTTGGAATAGCATTATCCAATAATTTAAAAATCCCTGTGAATAATTCCATCTTAATGCGAAATGTATATTCTAAAACGCAGTCCAAGAAAAATCTTTTAGGAAGATCTGAAGGAATCGAAACCGTTTTTGATGTCACATTTAGCGAAGGAGATAACGATAAGCATTACCTTCTCATTGATGATGTTTTGACAACAGGTGCTACTCTCGAAGCATGTTCGAAGGCATTACTAAAAATTCCAGGCGCAAAGATTAGTATTGTTTGTATGGCAATGGCACATTCGTAATTTATTTCTTGCGTGCATAAGTTTTAAAATACCCACATTCACGAATAACTTCCTGATAGTATTTTGTTTTTGAATAATTCGTTTTTAAGTTTTTAAAACCTTGCCAAGCAGCAAAATTACTTACGTCATCTCGGATGTCCCAACTTGTTAAATTAAGCGAATAATATTTGTTGTTGTAATAGTCATTTCGCTCACATTTCGCAATCATGTATTGGCATTTCGCCTTTTGTTCGATGTCTTTCGTTGCTAAAAAAGCTTTTTCATAATAGGCTTTCGCCAAAGAGGAATTGGTGATCATCTTCTTAATAGGATCTCTAAAGTACTCTGGACTAGAACCAAATCCCACAATAGTTCCTTCGTAAAAAACTCGTCCGTTACCAAAATGGGTAATGTTATAAAAAGCATTTCCAAGTAAAAGGTTGTTGTTGTAAATATCTACTTTTTTAGCAACGTTGTCTTGCATTTTTTGAATAGTAATAAGAAAATCAAGTATAGTATACTTCTTTTTCTGCTTTGCTTGATGATCGCAGTCGTGGCAATCTTTGATGTTTCCTATAAATGGATTTCCGTAAAAAACGGTTTGTTCTAGTCCATCGGCTTGTTTCATAAAAGCAATGGCTTCGGGAATTTTGTTCTCAAAAGTAGCTTTTACACCTTCAAAATAATTAATGTCGTTTACTTTAATTTGGTAAATCGACGCACCAATTTTCTCAAGATCCGTTTTGTTTTCTTTCGATAAAAAAGATTTCATGTCTAGAAGCTGTTTTTCATCATCGTAGAATTTTGTTTCAGGATTAAAAATTTCGGCCATAACAGCATTTTTTTCTGCTTTATATAATGACGAGATATAATTTTTACTCCATTGTGAAGCATTTTCATAACGAAAATTTTCGATTGATTTTTTTGGTAGTTCATAATACAACCACGACAAATCGGCTAAAATAGTTTTTTCGTTCTCTGGACTGAGTTGGTCTATTTTGCTGAGGTTATTTACGAATCGCAGCAAACGAACTTGATTGATTGCCAAGGGAGTTTTTGGCATTTTGCTTTCGGCCTTGTCAAAATCTTTATCGGCTTGTTTGTAATTGCCGTTTAATGTTTCAATGTAACCCGCCGCCACGTTCCATAAATAAGGTTTTAGTGTTTTCTCCGACTGTGCAATTTTAGTAACCAATTCAATAGTTGCTTTAGGAATAAGGTCTTTGGTCTTTTTTTTATTTTGAGTAACAGACTGATCTTGAAAAGAGCGATCCACTTTGTTTTCCTGCTTATTAATTAAACGAGTCAATAGAAAATCAAGATGCTGGCTTTGCGGTTGTAGTTTGTATATTTCGGAAATCGATTTTTCTTCCTCATTGTAATAGCCTTGAATGGCCCAAAGAGCTGCTTTTTCTTGAGCTGTTTTTGCCATGCTAAAGGCTTCTTTCCAATCTTTTTGATCTTGAGGGTGAAAACAATAGGCCGCAACAACTCGCAAAGTAGGACATTTATCAAAAACTTGGGCATAAAGAAAATTAGATTTAGCAAAACGCTTTTGCTTGTATTCTACTCCTGCTACATAAGCAAGTGCTCGGTAATACAACGTATTTTTTGGGACTGTTTTCTCTGTTTGATTAAAAAACGCAACTGCATTCACTTGTCGGTCACTGTAAAAACTTGCTTTTACTACTAGAAACCAATATCTGTTTTTGAGAAAAGTATCTTTGGTTTCATTAAATTTTTTCTCTAATGATTTAACCCAATTGAGATCGGACAGAAGTTTGGGTTTTGCCGTTTCATCATAATTCCAGGAATCGTAATGTTGTGTAGAGTAAATTTCAACGGTTTGAGCCTCATTCAAGAACAATAGAAAGTCTTTTATTTTACTATCGTTTATTTTAATTTTTTTGTTCCATTTCTCCGAAAACGGATTGCTCTTTTCATTCTTATAAAACGCAGTTAATCCAGCAACATCAGCAGCGCTAGAATCAGTTAGGAAAAAAGTTAAGTCTTTCTCGTTAATAGTTCCTTCTAGATATGCGGACCAATCTTTTATATTCTCGTCATTGAATCGTGTGATGTGTTCGGTATCAAAACCAATTCCGTAAAATATATCGGAAGACAAGAAAAGAGGAGCGTAGGATTTGTCTACAAATGTTTCGGGAGTAAAGTTAGAATCGAATGACCAACTCCAATCATCTCCCCCTCCACAAGCATAAATTGTTCCATAAATTAATAACGTAAGCGCGCTAAAAGCGATTAATAATTTTTTCAATAAAGCCTTTTTCATAATTGTTTAAATTGAATTCATCAAGATCATAAAAGATAATTTCTTTCGGATTTCGATTTGTGTTTTCCTCGAGATCATTAGCCATTTGTAGCAAATCCTTTTCAGATATTGTTTCTATTTTTAATAAGTCGTTTACTTGGTAATAAACTCCATTTTTGTAATTAGAATGTCGAATTTTGAATCTGCCATCCTTTGTAGGAACAAAACTACTGTCTTTTTTTAGATTATCAGTATTTATTTTGTTTCTAAGTCCAATAACTTTTCCATCTCTACTATGAATAGCCCAAGAATAGATTGGCAATGCAATATCAAGCGGAAGCGGATACTTTTTTAGACTTGCTAAATAACGTTTGGCAATGTTTTGATCGTAAATTGAATTTAAAGAATCTGGCGCGATTTTACCCATATTGTAGTACATGAGTACTCCTCGGTCTACATTTGGAATCTTCGTTTTTTCGAAGTACTTTATTTGATGTAATCGAATGGTAGCTGAGAGTTTTTTATTCGCAACTTTTTTGAACGCCTCTATAAAACTCAGGTAGTTTTCTTTACTGTTTAGCGTCCAATCGCAATCAATTTGGATTTCATTAATTTTAATTTTATTTTTTAAATTAATTTGTTCAACGAAGCTATATGTTTTTTTAGCTAGATCAAGAATTTCTAGATCCTTTTTAAGCATTACGTTGTTTTTAATATAGATCACAGGAACAATTTCTAAGTCAGCAGTTTTATCTTCAAAAAGAATAGGGCTTCGGGGAAATGGTTTTTGGTTTACTGGATTTAGATCAATGTCAAAATAACGGATGTAAAGTTTCTGGACATTATATTCGGTCAAGGTACTTTTTTCTTTCGGCGAAAGCCTAAAAATGGTTTTCCAATAATAAAAAGATATCGAGGGTTTTTGTTGTTGTTCACATGATAAAAGCAAACAAACAACAAGTGCGGATAGAAATAATTTTTTCAAAAAGGGAAGCTTTATAGATTTTATTCTTTTCTGTTTTTAAAACGATTGTAGGTCCAATATGCTAATACAACTAAGAATGCAAATGGGAGATACGAACCAATAAGAACACCAATTTCGTAGCCATTATTTGGCGCATTTTTAATTTTTTCTTCAATATTTATTTTTTGAAACAGTTGTATGAATGCTACCATTTTTTATTTAATTAAAGCGTTTCGTGTATAATCAGAAAGTACGAGTTTACCTGAAATTGCTGCTCGTTCTTTTAATAGTTTGTCCCAATGTGCCGTTCCTTCCCAGAATATTTTTTTCATCTCTATCAATGCTTCTGGATTGTAATTGGCGATTTTGGTAGCAAAAGCTATTACTTCTGCGTCAAGATCTTCTTTGTTTTCTACAATCTTTGCATACAATCCTTTTTGGTGCGCCCAAGCAGCTGTTTTCCATTCGTGCGCTGCCAAAGACATTTCTGACATTGCGATTTTACCGATTTTTCTACTCACAGCGGGTTCAATAACAAAAGGGCCAATTCCGATAGCCAATTCGGATAATTTTATAGCACTTTCGGTCGTTGCAAAAGCATAATCACAAGCTGCTGCGATTCCTACGCCTCCACCAACGGCTTTTCCGTGAATGCGGCCAATAATTATTTTTTTGCAGTTACGCATTGCGTTAATAAGATTGGCAAAACCCGAGAAAAATCGAGTACCTTCTTCTAGCGTGCTTACCGCCAATAATTCATCGAATGATGCTCCGGCGCAAAATGCAGCTGTTCCTTCGCTTTTTATAATGATTACTGAAACTTCTAGATTGTCGCTCAGAAAAGTAAGTTCATTCGTTAATCGATCGAGCAAAATTCTAGGGAATGAATTACTAGCTGGATGACCAAATTGAATTGTGGCAATTTTATTTTCTATAGTGGTTAAAAGGGTTCCGTTTTTGTCTGGTAGTAGCATAAGTTCTATTTTGATGTAAAGTTAAAAAAGTAACAGTAGCAATTGTAATTTTTTTAGATTTAAAGAATACTCATTTTGAAACTTGCATTTTTCTATTATTATACATTATATTTGTGGCATATTGGGGGATTAGCTCATTTGGCTAGAGTGCTTGCCTGGCAGGCAAGAGGTGACCGGTTCGAATCCGGTATTCTCCACAAAATAGAAACTCAAGTTGAAAAGCTTGAGTTTTTTTATGCTTATATTTTAATCTTAAATAAAAAAATCTTTCAATTTATACAGTTTTTAATGCAGTTTTCGATACGAATAACAAATCCACTCTGATTATAGGTTTTTATTAATTAAAGATTATTTTTGATAAAAAAACAGGAATGGATAGAATGGTATTTTTAAATATTGTAGCCTTAATTGGGGTTTTTGTTTCCCTCTTACTTGCTTTTTTCTTATTGACAGTAAAGACAGATAATAAACGAGCCAATCGCCTATTTGCAAGTTTTTTAATTTTTACAGCAATAGATCTTAGCGGTTTTTTTATGTACAAATTCACAGATGAGCACGCAAATTTAGAGATTTTTAGGTGGACAGCTTGTCTATTAATTATGCCATTGTTTTATCTCTATGTGTTGTCCGTTTGCTATACGGATTTCCAATTAAAAGCAAAACATCTACTTCATACAATTCCTTTTATATTGGTGAACTTAGTATTAACGCCTCGATTTTATTTGGCTGAAGGCCTAGAGAAAGAGCAACTTTTTGAGGATCTTAATAAAATGCCAGAATTATATTTTTTTCAGGTTTTAATCGAAATTCAATATCTCTTTTACATCATAAGCGTATTTCTAATTTTGAAAAAATATAGAGAATTATATCTGGAAAATTATGCAAATGCGAGTACATCAACATACAAATGGTTGTTGCAAATGACAATAACTTTTTTAATAATCCATAGTTTTGTAGCCAGCAAAAATGTATTAAGATATACTATTTATAAGGATATGTTCCTTTGGATAAATGTATTGTTGGTGGTTTGTGTTTCGGCCATAACGTGTTGGTTTGTTCTAAAAGCGTTAAACTATCCGGAACTATTTAGAGGAATAAATTCTAATTTGCAATTAGCCAAAGATATTCTTCCTAAATCTGATTTAAATACAGTTGAAGCAAAAAACAGTCAGGATCCAATTATTATTCCTCAAATAGAAAGATTAAAAAAATACATGTCCGATCAGGAACCTTATCTTGATCCTTCCCTTACCATTCAACAACTTTCTAATCAAATAAACATGCCGGTTCGTGATTTATCGATTTTGATTAATCATCACATGGATCAACATTTTTTTGATTTTGTGAATGAATATCGCATTCAAAAAGCAATGGGAATTTTGAGAAATCAATCCAAAAATAACCTAACAGTTTTAGAGATCTTATATGAAGTAGGTTTTAATTCAAAATCTTCGTTTAATACTTCATTCAAAAAATATACAGAATTAACGCCAACAGCATACAGAAACAGCTCTATATAAAGCGTTTGTAAAAAGTCGTACTTCATACAATTAAAGTCGAACCAATTTCATCCTGAGAAATTGGTTCGACTTTTTTTTGTCGGTCGCCTATCGGAAATTTCTAAAGCAACTTTGTTTCAAATTAATCACAAGTTTAAAATTAGAAATCATGAAAAAAACGAATCTGTTTATTTTTTTAGTACTGCCTTTGTTTTGTTTAGCACAATCAACTTCACAATTAAAAGGAAAATTATCCGACGGAACATCTCCATTAGCTTGGGAAAACATTATTGTCTCAATTTCCGAAGGGAAAATTGTTGGCGGAACAACCAGTAAAGAAGATGGTACTTTTGAAATGAATATCAATAAAGGTTTTTATAAAATAAAGATTAGTGCTTTTGATTTTATAGAGTACGAAAAAGAAATCTCAGTTGAAAAAGACACAGATCTAGGTTTGATTCTTTTGACTAAAAAAACAAACGACTTAAACGAAGTTGTAGTAAAAACAAAAAAAAGAACTGTTGAGCAAAAAATAGATCGCTTGATTTACAATGTAGAAAATAATGTTTCAACAATTGGAGGTGACGCACTTAGCGCAATAAATACAGCTCCAGGAGTTGTAGTACAAAATGATGCTATCAATATATTAGGAAAAGGTTCTTCTCGCGTTATGATCGATGGTCGTATTGTTGAATTATCTGGAGAAGAATTGAATGGTTTTTTAAAATCAATTTCGGCAAGCGATATTAAGAACATAGAAATCATCACGACCCCACCCGCAAAATACGATGCAAACGGAACTGGTGGACTTATCAATATTAACTTAAAAAAAGGCGCTCGTGATTCTTGGAAAAATACAACGACACTATCTTATGATCAAAATAAATATGGCTTTTACACTTTGAGAGACAACTTTTTTTACAGCAAAAATAAATTTAGATTTAGTGCAAGCGCGAATGCAAAATCGGGATACAGAAATAATACGGATGATTTAGAACTTTATTTTCCTGATGGATTGCAACACATGAGTAGTGAGTCAAAAATTAATGAAGGAAGTCTATCTGGAAAAATAGCTTTAGATTATGATATTTCGAACCATACAACAATTGGTGTTCAGTATTTGAATGATTATAAAAATCCAAATTTCAAATCAGAAATTATTATAAATAATTATGATACCCATAACAATCTTAAAAGTATCATTTTGAATAATGGTTTTAATGACAGAAACTCAGGGAATCAAACCTATAATGCGCATCTTCTAACAAAATTAGACACTTTAAATAGAAAGCTTTCCGTCGATTTTGATTACTTCAATTACGATTCAAAATTTGATCGTGATTTTACAACTAAGACCTTTTCGCCGGATATGATATTTATAAGCTTTGATCAATCGGGAAGAAATATTTCTAATCAGAATATTGATAATAAGAGTGTCAAAGTAGATATGGAACATCCTCTTAAGTTTGTGAATTTATCTTATGGTGCAAAAGTTAGCTTCACAAAAAGCAAAAGTAGTTTGCAATATTATGACAATAGTACAGGAACTCCAATATTAGATCTAAATCAATCTAATGAATTTGAATACGATGAAAACAATCAGGCTGTTTATGTTAATGGGAATAAAAAAATCAATGATCAGTTTACCATTCAACTAGGATTAAGAGTCGAAAATACTCAAACCGATGGATATTCTGCAAGCTTAAATGAACAAACTAAAAACAACTATTTTAAATTATTTCCAACATTTTATTTGACTTATAAAATGAATGAAGACAATAGTTTTAATTTAAATTATGGAAAAAGAATAAACAGACCGCGTTATGATTTACTAAATCCGTTTCGAATCTACATCAACAGCAATAGTTATTCAGAAGGAAATCCGTTTTTAAAACCTTCTTACAGTGACAATTTTGAGATTTCACATAGTTATAAAGAAGTTTTAAGAATGAGTGTTTATTTAAATAGAATAACGGATGGTTACGGCGTAATTTTTACTTCAAATCCAGCAACGAATACTCAAGTTGTAACCAGAGAAAACTATTATAACGGAATTAATTATGGTGTTGGTGAAAGTTATTCAGCAGATATTACCAATTGGTGGTCAACCGAAAACACATTGTATTTTTTAGGTTCAAAAACTACTTTTACTTCAGGAATTGATGCAACTCCAACAAACGGTCCTCAATTGGATTTTTCCACAAGCAATACTTTTTCTTTAAGCGAAGCAACAAAACTGCAAGTAGATTACACGTATAGTTCTCCCGTAAAAAGTGGCTTGTATACCGTTGGTTATGCGTCGGGTTTAAATATTGCGGTAAAACAAAATCTTTTCAAGAAAAGTATGCAAATTGTATTTCTTGCCAATGATATTTTCAATACCAATTACTTAAAAGATTTCACCTCAATTGTCAATGGGATAAAACAGGTGTACAACCAAAATGATAGCAGCAGATTTGTTAGACTTTCATTGATTTACAATTTCGGGAATACTAAAATAAATGTTAAACAACGCAATTTTGGAAACGAGGAGGAGAAAAGAAGATTGGGAAACTAAAATTTGTCTATATCTGAAAAGGAAATATTCATTGAGGAGCATTAATTTGTAAAATTAATGCTCCTTTTTTAAAAACCATTCGCAATAACAAACTGAAAAACTTTCCCTATTTTTGTTAGGACTTAAACTAACTTCAAATGAAAAAAATCTTTATTCTGATGGCAATATCAACTTCAGTGGCTTCTTTAGGTCAAAATCAAAAACCAAGTGCTTTAGCATATCCTGCTACTGCAAAAGGGGAAACTGCCGACGTTTATTTTGGCACTACGGTGCAAGATCCCTACCGCTGGCTCGAAGATGATAAATCTGCAGAAACTGCTGATTGGGTAAAAGAAGAGAACAAAGTAACGTACGATTATTTGGCTCAAATTCCTTTTAGAGATGCCTTGAAAGCCAGAATGGAAAAATTGTGGAATTACGAGAAAATTGGTGCTCCGTTCAAAGAAGGGAATTTTATTTATTATTACAAAAATAATGGACTCCAAAATCAATCCGTTTTGTATCGAAAAGACAACAAAGGAAAAGAAGAAGTTTTTCTAGATCCCAATACTTTTTCTAAGTTAGGAACCTCTTCATTAGGAGGTGTGAATTTTTCGAAAGACGGTTCGAAAGTAGGATATTCGATTTCCGAAGGTGGAAGTGACTGGCGCAAAGTAGTCCTTATGGATGTGAATACTTTGAAAATTATAGAAGATACTTTGGTCGATATTAAATTTAGCGGCGTTTCTTGGAAAGGGAATGAAGGATTCTATTACTCTAGTTACGATAAACCGAAAGGAAGCGAACTATCAGCAAAAACAGACCAACATAAATTGTATTATCATAAATTAGGAACGTCTCAAAAGGACGATAAGGTTCTCTTTGGTGCAGACCAAAAACGCCGTTATGTAGGAGGAAGTGTAACCGAAGACAATCATTATTTGGTAATTACTGCTGCAAATTCTACGTATGGTAATGAATTGTACATTCAGGATTTAACAAAACCAAATAGTCCTATTGTGCAAATTGTGGACAACTTTGACAGTGATAATAACATTATCGAAAATGAAGGCGAAAAATTTTTTATAGAAACCGATTGGAACGCACCCAACAAGCGTATCGTTAGTGTAGATGTCAACAATCCTAAGCGTGAAAACTGGAAAGATGTAATTCCCGAAACTGAAAATGTGCTGAATATTGCTACAGGAAGTGGTTATTTCTTTGCTAATTATATGAAAGATGCACTATCAATTGTTAAACAATACGATTATACAGGAAAGCTAATACGCACGATACAATTGCCAGGTCAAGGAACTGCAGCTGGTTTTGACGGTAAGAAAATCGAAAAAGCGCTGTACTATTCTTTTACCAATTATATTACGCCAGGAATGATTTATTCGTTTGATCCAAAATCAGGTAAATCAGCAGAATATGATAAACCAAAAGTTGATTTTAAAAGTGCCGATTATGTCTCTTCGCAAGTTTTTTATACATCGAAAGACGGAACGAAAATTCCAATGATTATTACGCATAAAAAAGGATTAAAACTCGATGGAAAAAACCCTACGATTCTATACGGATACGGCGGATTTAACATTAGCTTGACGCCAAGTTTTAGTGTTTCTAATGCCGTATGGATGGAAAACGGAGGTATTTATGCGGTAGCCAACTTGCGCGGTGGAGGTGAATACGGAAAAAAATGGCATGATGCAGGAACAAAAATGCAGAAACAAAATGTCTTTGATGACTTTATTGCTGCAGCCGAATATCTAATCGCTGAGAAATACACCTCTTCAGACTTTCTAGCCATTCGTGGTGGTTCTAATGGTGGATTGTTAGTAGGTGCTACAATGACACAACGCCCTGATTTAATGAAAGTGGCTTTGCCAGCTGTGGGTGTGATGGACATGTTGCGTTACCATACTTTTACCTCTGGCGCGGGCTGGGCTTTCGATTACGGAACTTCTGCAGATAATAAAGAAATGTTCGAATATCTTAAAGGGTATTCACCAGTTTCTAATGTAAAATCGGGTGTTCACTATCCTGCTACATTGGTTACAACAGGTGATCATGATGATAGAGTAGTGCCGGCACACAGTTTTAAATTTGCTGCCGAGTTGCAAGAAAAACAAACAGGAAGCAATCCCGTTTTAATTCGCATCGATATTAATGCAGGTCATGGAGCAGGAAAATCACTTGCCGCAACCATTCAAGAAATATGCGACATACAAGCTTTCACGCTTTATAATATGGGATTTACAACATTAGCATCAGGGAAAAAATAGAAATTGTTCGGATAATACGAATTTCAAACTATGAGAAAAATAGAACACATTGGCATTGCCGTTAAAGACCTTGAAGTATCGAATTTACTTTTTGGAAAACTTTTTGGTGCTCCAGCGTACAAACAAGAGGAAGTAGCCAGCGAAGGCGTAAAAACCTCTTTTTTTATGAACGGACCCAATAAAATTGAATTATTAGAAGCCACAAGCCCTGAAAGTCCAATAGCTAAGTTCATAGAAAAAAAAGGGGAAGGCATCCACCACATTGCCTTTGATGTTGAAGATATTTTGGCTGAAATTGAGCGATTAAAATTGGAAGGATTTGTAGTTTTAGATGATGTTCCAAAAAAAGGAGCGGACAATAAACTAGTCGCTTTTTTGCATCCAAAAAGTACTAATGGGGTTTTAATAGAGTTGTGTCAGGAAATTAAATTATAAAAATCACGATTGTAGGCAATTCATTATCAGTTCTTTTTAAATTTCTGTGCTGCTAATGTATAAATTACCTGAAAATCTAATGATTAATACTTGTAGTAATAAAATAATTGTAGTAATATTGCAAACTCTTAACCGGTCCTATAGCTCAGCTGGTTAGAGCACCTGACTCATAATCAGGTGGTCCCTGGTTCGAGCCCAGGTGGGACCACTCTTAAGATAAAGCCTTCACAGCAATGTGAAGGCTTTTTTGTTGTCATGGCATATAAAATCTCGTCAAACTAAAGTTTTCAAATAATAAGTGTACGTCTCTTTTTAAATTAGAATTTCATAGAAAATTGCATTCAATTTTTTATTTTGTATTCTCTCCATTCTGAGTCTTTAATTTTCATCTTTTTCAATCAAACAAATTACAAAACTAGTTTTATTTTCCTCGGTCTTGTAACTCAAATAGCCACCATGTGCCTCAATACTATTTTTGGAAAGCGTAAGTCCAATACCAGCGCCATTTTTTCGAGTTGTGAAAAAAGGCAGAAAAATTTTGTCGCGAATTTCGGCTTCAATGCCTTTTCCTGTATCCGAAATGGTGATAAAAAAACGATTGTTTTCTGACGAAGTATGAAGGAAAATTTTCTTTTCTTCTTTTTCATTTAAGGCGAAAACACTATTTGTTATTAGGTTAATAATAACTTGTTCCATTTGATTTTTATCTATGAGCACAGTTTTGAATGAATCAATTTCGTTTATTACACTTATGTTTTCAGCCTTTAAAATAGGTGACATAATTTTCAAACAATCATCAAAAAGTGCTTTAATTTGTGTAGGTTTTTTATTGGGTGTCGGCAGCATCGTAAGTTTTCGATAGTTTTCAACAAAGAATTGCAAATGATCACTGCGGTTGATAATCGTTGAAAGGCTTTCTTTTATGTCTTCAAAATCTTCCGGTTCTAATTGTTCCTGACCTACGATTTCGAGCAGGTTTTGAGATAAAGAACGGATTGGAGTAAGTGAATTCATCAATTCATGCGAGATGATTTTCATTAAGTTAATCCATGCTTCTTTCTCTTTTTTTTCAATCACACGCTGAATGCTGTCGAGCAAAATAATATAATACTCTTTATTGAAAGATGTGGTTCGTGAAGTTTGCAACACAAAAGTCTGTACTTCTTGTTGTTCAATTTTAATATTGATGGCTGATTTTTGTTCAGAAAAATTAGAATTTTCAATTTCATCGCAAAGGGAAGGCAAGTAGTTTTTCAGATATTTCCAATTACTCACTTTTGGAACCGTAAAAAGCGTGGAAAAACAATCGTTCATTAAAAAAACTGACCATTCCTTATCTATTTCTTTTTCTAAAATTAAAACTGAGGTATCGACATTGTTTAAGATCGATTGATAAATCATTTCCTTTGAGGTTTGTTCGTGTCGTCTTTCTTTTAAAGTTTCATATAAAAGACATAAATTCTTAAAATTGCCTTGTCTGTATTCTTCTGGAAAACTAGATGAATAATCGTTTTGGAGAATGGAATGAATGGTTTTGTCGTAAAATAACAATTTGCTTCTAATAAAAAAATACATTTCTGCACAAGCCAAAACCACAAATAAAACCACCAGAATACTGTTATAATATAATTGGTTACTGGCCAAAAACAAACAAGCGACAAGCAGTACAACTACAATGAAAATTCTTAAAAGTAAGGCGTTATAAAATTTCCAGTTTTTCATTATTCAATATCTTTTAAACTATATTTCTCAATTCGTCGGTATAAAGAAGCTCTTGATAAACCTAATTCTTCTGCTGTTTTACTAATATTTCCGTGGTTTTTGAACAATGATTTTTCTATAGCCTTTTTTTCCATTTCTGATAGTGGATTTTCATCATTCTTCTGAATATCTTCGAAATTAAGAATGTCCAAATCCTTTAGCGAAATAGTATTGTTTTCACACAAAATAATGGCTCTTTCAATTTTATTTTCCATTTCTCTGATGTTACCACGCCAAGGATATTTTTCTAAATATTCTTTAACATTTTTGTCAAAATGGAATGCGGTTTGCTTGTATTTCTGTGCAATTTGTTCCAATATAAATTCCGACATCGGAGCAATGTCGTCTTTTCGCTCGCGCAAACTCGGCAACTGAATTTCCATCGTATTGATGCGGTACAATAAATCTTCTCTAAAATTTTTGTTTTTTACTTCTTCCTTTATGTCACTGTTTGTCGCAGTAATTACGCGGACATTCAAAATTCTAGGCTTGCTTTCGCCTAAGCGAGTAACGGTTTTTGTTTGTAAAACATGTAATAATTTAGATTGCAAATGCAACGGAATATTACCAATTTCATCCAAAAATATTGTACCGTCGGTTGCCGTTTCAAATCTTCCTGCGGTGTCAACTTTTGCATCAGTAAAAGCACCTTTGGCATAGCCAAAAAGTTCGCTTTCAAAAAGATTGTCACTTAGTGAGCCTAAATCGATGTGAACAAAAGGTTTATTTTTGCGCTCGGATTGTTGATGAATGTATTCCGCAAAAACAAATTTACCTGTTCCGTTTTCTCCTAAAATCAAAACATTGGCATCCGTTTTAGCCACTTTTTCTGCAATAGAATAAGCGTGCTTTATTTTTTGGGATGTACCAACGAAATATTTCTTTTCTTCAGGTTTTTCAATTGTTTTTTTCAATTGTTTTCTGCTTTCATTTACAGCATTTTCAATGGTTGAAAGTAGTTTTTCGTTATTCCAAGGCTTTAGAATATAATCAAAAGCGCCTATTTTTATACCTTCAACAGCAGTTTCTATTTTTCCAAAACCAGTCATCAAAATAACGACGGTTTGTGGTGAAAGCAGTTTAATTTCCTTTAACCAGTGAATGCCTTCTCGTCCGTCTTCAAAACCAATGCGGTAATTCATGTCTAGCAAAACCACATCAATTGGACTTTCGCTCAAAATGGAAATAATTTTTTTGGGATTGTCAGTAGTGAAAATGTTCTCAAAGTGTTTTTTTAAAATCATTTTCACCGAAAAAAGAATTTCTTCCTGATCATCTACAACTAATATATTGGCTTGTTTTTTTCTCATCTCTTTGTTTTCGTTCAATAGTGAACAGTAGTGTGTTCATTATCGAACACTTAGTTTTTCAATAATTTTCAAATGACCCTGTAAGTCAATGTTTTAAAAATCATAATTCTTTTGGCACGTTATTTACTTACTGGTAATCAGTAAATTATTTATAAAAATGGATAAAGTAATACCTCGTAAAAGTAAAAAAAATCGCTACTTATTTATAGGAATCGGCACTTTTTTAGTTTTAGCACTTCTTATATTTTTTTCTCTTTCTAAAAAAAGAAGCCTGAACGTAAAAGCAGACGAATTGATGGTTAAAAAAGTAGCGCTAGATTTCTTTGAAGATTTTATCGTTTTTCAGGCGAAAGTGGAACCGTTGAATATTATGTTGGTTGATATTGTGGAAGGCGGTTCTGTAAAAGAGATTTTTGTCGAAAATGGAGCAACTGTGATTAAAGGACAATCATTAGCGCGCTTGTACAATCCCAATACGGAATTGAATTATTTAACGCAAGAAACTGCAATTATTGAGCAAATCAACAATTTAAATTCGGGCAAACTCAATATTAGAAACCAAGAATTAAACTTGGCCAAAGATTTGGTTTTGATTGAACATGATTATAATGATGCGAAAAGAATGTATGACATGAACAAGCGTTTGTATGAAAAAGATGTGATTTCTAAAAATGAATGGAATTCAACAAATGAGAGTTTACGTTTTCAGGAAGAGCGCAAGAACAATATAAAAACGAGCATCCAAAAAGAAAAATTCACCAATCAACAGCAAATTTCACAAATCAACCGATCTATTCAAACCATGGAAATGAGCTTGGATATTTTGAGAAATAATAAGAAAAATTTCCTGATTACTGCGCCAGAAGCTGGGAGATTGACTTCTTTTGAGCCGGTTTTAGGGAAAAATTATCAGGCGGGAGAAAGTATAGGAAAAATTGATTCAAGACAAGGCTATAAATTAGTTGCTGATGTTGATGAGTTTTATCTGGAAAAAATTAGAACAGGTTTGAAAGGACAAGTTGAATTTAAAGGAAAAACGTATACGGTAACGGTTTTAAATGTAATTCCCGAAGTAAAAGGCGGTCGTTTTAAAGTAGAATTGACCTTTGATTCTAAAGAAGATTTGGCTTTGCAAGACGGACTTAGTTTTGGTATAAAACTGATTTTATCGGAGAAAAATAAAATTCTGGTTTTGCCAAAAGGAAATTTCAGTCAGGAAACGGCTGGAAAATGCATTTTTGTGATAAAAGGAGACAAAGCCGAAAGGAGAATGATAAAATTAGGACGTGAAAACCCATCGTATTATGAAATTCTAGGCGGATTAAATGATGGAGAAAGTGTAATTACTTCTTCTTATAATGATTATAAGGAAATTGAACAATTAAACATTGATAATTAAACAACAACAATTATGATAACAATTAAGAATCTCACCAAAATTTTCAGAACGGAAGAATTGGAAACTGCTGCTTTAAGCGGAATTGATTTGCAAATTAATGAAGGCGATTTCCTTTCGATAATGGGGCCATCAGGTTGCGGAAAATCGACCTTATTGAATATCATTGGTCTTTTAGACAGTGCTAGTGACGGAAGTTATTTGTTGCTCAATCAGGAAATGATTGGATTGAAAGAAAAAGGAAGAGCGCAAGTTCGCAAGGAAAACATTGGTTTTATTTTTCAAAATTTCAACTTGATTGATGAACTTTCAGTCTATGACAATATAGAATTGCCTTTGCTTTACAACAATGTAAAAGCCTCCGATCGCAAAATTAGAATTGAAGCCATTGCCGAAAAGCTAAATATTTCCCACCGATTAAAACACTTTCCGCAACAGCTTTCTGGAGGACAACAACAAAGAGTTGCCGTTGCAAGAGCATTGGTTAACGACCCAAAAATTATTCTTGCCGATGAGCCTACGGGAAATCTAGACAGTAAAAACGGTAATGAAGTAATGGAACTTTTAACTGATTTGCATGCAAAAGGCGCTACAATTCTCATGGTAACCCACTCAGATTATGACGCATCATTTTCGCAAAGAACAATCCACATGAAAGATGGCGTTGTTTTTTCTGAAAAGATGAATCAAAGAAATGTAGATGTTTTTAAAGTATAATAATCATGATTGCTATACTACTAATAATCATCACAATCATTGTTGAATTGCTCTGCAATGGGCTTTTTCAATAAAATGCGATTTCAATCATCACACGAGCCAAAGTAGCGAACTGGCAAAACAATCAAAATCAACGAATCAAAAAGTTATGATAATTAATTATATAAAAATATTCATTTACCATCTCAGGCAAAACAAACTGTTTTCGTTTCTTAATGTCTTGGGTTTAAGCATAGGAATTGCAGGAGTAATATTCGCAATGCTTTACTGGAATGATGAACATTCCTATGATGCTTGGAACCCAAATAAAGACAATGTATTCTTAGTGGTTAATCAAATGGATCCAACCACCTTCTGGACTTCTTCTCCTGCTCCAAGTGGTAATGCAGTTGTAACAAAAAACACTGAGGTTGCCTCATATTGTTATGTAAGTGGTGATTATAGCAACGATATCATTCGGTTTAAAAACAAAAAAATACAATCGGATAAAATTTTAAGTGCTCAGAAGAATTTCTTTGAATATTTTCCTTTTGAATTTATAGAAGGCAATTTGGCTTCGGCTTTGCCAGATGAAAATAGTATTTGCTTGTCTGAGAAAATGGCTTTACAACTTTTTGGACATCAAAAGGCGTTGGGAAAAGAAGTTGTTTTTGAAAATAAAAAATTATTAGTAAGAGGTGTTTATAAATCAGATAAAAATTCCTCTTATAATCCTTCGGCAGTTGTTAATTTCATGGATTTTAGGTTGAAAAAGACTATTCAACAATGGGGGAATTTTCAATATACTTTATTAATTAAAGCAAATCCCAATTCTAAAATAAATATCGAAAAAACATTGTCTCAGTTGTATTATCAGAATATGACGATGCTTTATTCTAAAAGTAGAGGCATAAGTCCTGAAGAATTTGTAAAGAAATACGGAGAAGTAAAACCGTTTCTAGAACCCTTAGCAATCATCCGTTTGCATTCTAAAACCAGTGGCTTACCTGAAGGAAAAGGCAATTATCAATTGCTGCTTATTATGTTAGGCTTGTCTGTTTTAATTTTAATACTGTCTATTGTGAATTATGTCAATTTGGCGACAGCCAATGCTATAAAAAGAGCAAAAGAAGTAGGTGTTCGCAAAATTTTGGGTGCTTCTAAATATAACATTGTATTGCAATTTATTTTTGAAACGATATTAATTGCGCTGTTTTCTATTTTGTTTTCGTTGGCAATTGTTGAGTTAACATTGCCTTATTATAATGAGTTTTTAGAAAAAAGTATTATTTTAAACGGGGGTGAATTTTACTTACAATTGTTAGGAATATTTATTATTACGGTTATTGTAGCGGGAATTTTTCCATCGGTTTATGTTTCTAATTTTGAAATTTTAAACGTGTTAAAAGGCAATTTTGGAAGAAGTAAAAGTGGCGTTTGGTTGCGCAACGGAATGCTCATATTTCAATTTACAATCGCTGCTTTTTTTATAATCGGATCTTACCTTGTTTACCAGCAAGTAGCTTATATGAGCAATAAAGATTTTGGCTTTAACGCCAATCAAATTATAAATCTGAAGTATAGAAATGTTTACGGAGAAGAAATAAGCGATGCGTATAGATTTGAAAGATATAATTCAATTAAAAATAAACTATTGAATATAAGAGGTGTTAAAAAAGTTGCTGGTGGCGCTTTTAAGTTTGGCGATGGTGCGCCAATAGTAACAACTTATCAGTATAAAGATATTGCTATTGACGGCAATAATATTCCTGTCGACTTTGGAATGCTAGAAATGATGCAAATCAAGATGGCTCAAGGAAGAAGTTTTAATGCAAATTTTGCTAATGATACAATTAACAATATTTTGATCAATGAAACGGCGATGAAAATGTTAAAGGATAAAAATCCGATAGGAAAAAATATTAAATGGGATAATAAAGAACTAACTATTGTTGGGGTAGTTAAGGATTTTAATTTGTACAATCCTGCAGATCCAATTGGGCCTATGACCTTTTTTCATTTAAAAACGATTCCGTGGTTTATGGGTACGCTCAATAACATTTATGTTGAAGTTACTCCTGAGACAATGACTGAAACATTAGCTGACATTGAAAAATTATGGTTAAAAGATGTTGATCCTGATTATCCTTTTTCTTATGATTTTGTGGATAAAGAGTACAAAAGATCGTATAGTACTTATGTAAAACAAAAAAATATGTTTTCGTTACTCAACATTATTGTTATTCTAATTGCACTTTTCGGACTGTTTTCACTCGCTTCATATTCTATAGAAAGACGTATGAAAGAGATTGCGATAAGAAAAACATTAGGTGCTGAAACCAATGTTTTGCTTACAGCACTTTCAAAACAATACATCATTTTTTGCATTATTGGATTTTTGATAGCGTTATTTCCAGCGTACTATTTGCTGAATAAATGGCTTGAGAATTTTGCTTATCGAATTGATATTACTGTTTATCCCTTTGTAATTGGATTTGTTGCCTTGCTATTATTAACACTTACTGTGGTGCTTTCAAGAGCCTATTCTGCCACAAAAGTTGATGTTTTGAAATATTTAAAATATGAATAAATTCAATAATGAATTAATCTAAAAATTATGATACTCAACTATATAAAAATATTCATTTATCATCTCAAGCAAAACAAATTGTTTTCTTTTCTGAATGTATTTGGGTTAAGCATCGGAATTGCTGGAGTAATCTTCGCAATTCTTTATTGGAATAACGAGCATGCTTACGATTCATGGAATCCCGAAAAAGAAAACGTTTATCAAGTGTTGAATAAAATTGGGACCACTGGTGATACTTGGGCATCAAGTTCGGCGCCTTTTGGTGAAACCTGTAAGGCAACCATTCCTGAAATTGAAGAAATTTCCTTTATGAATTTTGATTATGAAGGTGGTTTGCTGAAATATAAAGATCAAAAACTGTTTATTAAAAAAGGAATAGTATCTGATAATGGTTATTTCTCTATGTTTCCGTTTCCGATAGTAAAAGGGGCAAAAACAGATATTTTAAAAGTTAAAAATAGTGTTGCGATCTCAGAAGAAGCTGCAAAACTTGTTTTTAAGGAGGAGGATCCAATAGGTAAATTAATTAATTATGAAAGTCAGAATTATTTAGTAAGAGCAGTTTATAAAGTGATAAAACCTTCTGCCTCGCAACCTGATTATGTCTTTAATGGAATCGTTAATGAAAGTGACAGGGATCAATGGGGAAATTATAATTATGGTTTAATGATAAAAATCAAACCTGGATTTGATAAAGCCACAGTTTTAAAGAAAATGCAAAATGTGCATTATGTCAATAGGACTCTAAAAGACGCTAAAGAAAGCGGTAAATCTGTTGCGGAATATGTTAAGGAAAATGGTGAAATAAAAGTAATTCTAGACCAACTCCAAACGGCGCGATTGTATGGCACAAAATCATCGCAAGGATATAATTATCCTGAGGGAAACGGCAATTTGCAATTGTTGCTTATAATGGTTGGGTTGTCTGTTTTAATTTTGATTTTGTCCTTGGTCAACTATATTAATTTGGCCACAGCATCAGCAATTAAAAGGGCTAAAGAGGTTGGTGTCCGTAAAATTGTTGGCGCAAGCAAATCTCAAATTATAGTACAATTTATACTAGAAACAGCAATTATAGTGAGTTTCTCCATATTATTTGCGTTGGCCCTTGTAGAACTTTCGCTACCATTTTATAATGATTTCTTGAATAAAAAATTGACCATGAATGGAAGCGAGTTTTACTTGCAACTTATTTTAATTTTTAGTTTGGTGATTGTGTTTGCAGGAATTTTTCCAGCCATTTATATTGCTAATTTTGAAACTTTAAAAGTATTAAAGGGAAATTTTTCAAGAAGTAAAAGTGGGATTTGGATTCGGAATTCAATGTTGGTTTCTCAATTTGCCATTGCCACTTTTTTTATCATTGGCGCCTTCATTGTGTATTCACAGGTTGATTATATGATGAACAAAGACCTAGGTTTCAAGGGTGACCAGGTCATGAAAATCACATTGAACTGGCAAGATAGAGCAAGCAAAATTCAGAAATATGAAACAACTAGACAAGAGTTGTTGAAAATTCCAGGAATAAAGCAAGTTTCTACCTTTGAAGGGGATTTTGGTGGAGGCACAAATTCTTCTTCTGGTTTTACCCACAATGGAATTTTTGTACAAGCAAGTAACGGTTTTGTCGATTTTGATTTCCTAAAGATGATGGAAATTAAAATTATTGCAGGTCGCGATTTGTCTGCTCAATTTGCCTCAGACACCGTGAGCAATATGTTGATCAATGAAACTTGCGTGAAAATTTTAAATATAAAAAATCCAATAAACACCATTATTACTTCTGGTTGGGGAAATGCAGAGAATGAAAACATGAAGTTCAAGATTGTGGGTGTCGTAAAAGATTTTAATATTAAAGGTTTCCAAAGTGAAATTCCACCGATGGTTTTTACACATATCAAAGCTCTAAAATTTAGAAATTTTCAATATGTATATGTCAAGGTAAATCCTGAACAATTAGTCGAAGTTCTGCCTCAACTTGAAAATTACTGGAAAAAAAATATCACCAGTGAGTATCCTTTTGATTATGAATTTGTTGATAAATCGTTTGCGAGAACCTATAAAGAACAGGTAAAACAGAAGGATTTGTTTTTTATTCTCAACGTAATCGTGATAGCTATTGCCGTATTTGGATTGTTTGCATTGGCTTCCTTTTCTATGGAAAGACGCTTGCGCGAAATTGCCATTAGAAAAACATTGGGCGCAGAAACGAATGTTTTGCTCAAAGAATTGTCAAAACAATATGTGATTTTTTGTTTGATAGGATTTATTATCGGTATTTTCCCTGCGTATATTTTACTTCAAAAGTGGCTTCAAAATTTTGCTTATAAAATTGATATTCCTGTTTTTCCGTTTGTGATTGCGTTAATTGCCTTGTTATCGTTGACTTTGACTATTGTTTTGGCGAAAGCCTATCAAGTAAGTAAAATTGATGTTTTAAAGTATTTAAAATACGAATAAGAGTATTGCCAAAACGTATTTGTATGCTTATATTAAGCCCTTATTTTTTCTAATATAATAAGGGCTTTTTTATTTTTGATTAACTATGGTTTCATAAATATTTTCAATGTATTAGCTATGGTTTCAGGCGAATTCGCACTATCTTTGCAATCTAAAAACAGTTTAAATAAAGATAAGCTAGTTTTAGAGATTTAAACCTGAAATTTTTTAAAATGAAATTAGATAAAAAAGATATTCTGAAAGCATTAGAAACAATTACTATTGCGGGGGAAGGAAAAAATATGGTAGAAAGCGGAGCAGTTGCAAACGTAGTTACTTTTGGAGATGAGGTTGTTGTTGATTTAGTTTTGCATACTCCAGCAATGCACATAAAAAAAAGAGCTGAAGATGATATTCGCAAAACGATACTTGAATTAGTTTCTAAAGAAGCCAAGATCAAGGTTAATATAAAAGTAGAAGCTCCAGAAAATCCGAATCAAATTAAAGGGAAAGCTATTCCTGGAATAAAAAATATTATTGCTATTGCTTCTGGAAAAGGAGGAGTAGGAAAATCTACGGTAACTGCAAACTTAGCAGTAACATTAGCAAAAATGGGTTTCTCAGTTGGTGTTTTAGATGCTGATATTTATGGCCCATCAATGCCAATTATGTTTGATGTAGAAAATGAAAAACCAGTATCAGTTATGGTAGACGGTAAATCTAAAATGAAACCTGTAGAATGTTACGAAGTAAAAATGCTTTCAATAGGCTTTTTTACATCTCCTAGCCAAGCTGTAATTTGGAGAGGACCAATGGCTTCGAAGGCTTTAAATCAAATGATTTTTGATGCAGATTGGGGAGATTTAGACTTTATGTTAATCGATTTACCTCCGGGTACAGGAGATATTCATTTATCAATAATGCAGTCTTTACCGGTAACTGGTGCGGTAGTGGTCAGTACGCCTCAAGCAGTAGCTTTGGCTGATGCCAAAAAAGGAATTTCTATGTTTATGTCTGATGCGATAAACGTGCCTGTTTTAGGCGTGATAGAAAACATGTCTTATTTTACGCCAGAAGAATTGCCAAATAATAAGTATTATATCTTTGGAAAGGAAGGTGCAAAAGATTTAGCCGAAGATTTGAATGTTGCATTTCTTGGAGAAGTACCTCTAGTACAATCGATTCGTGAAGCTGGAGATTATGGTCGTCCTGCAGCCTTGCAAACAGGTTCGATTATGGAAAGTGTTTTTGAGGAGATAACACGTAATGTAGTTCGTGAGGTAGTCAGCAGAAATGAAAATTTAGCTCCTACAGAAGCCATAAAAATTACGACTATGGCAGGCTGTTCTGCAGTAAAAAAATAAGTACAGATCTCTATTTTCGATAAGTAGATTTTTAAATAAAGTCAATCTAAACAACAACTAAAATGGGATTAGAAGAATTAAGAAGTAATGTGCTCAAAGCTCTAGAGGAAATAAGGCCTTTTTTGAACTCAGATGGAGGTGACATTACACTGATTTCAATAGAAGATGGAAAACATGTAAAAGTGCGCCTTGAAGGAGCATGTACGAGCTGTAGTGTAAATCAAATGACTCTAAAAGCGGGTGTAGAGACAACAATAAAAAAGTTTGCTCCAGAAATAGAAACAGTTGTAAATATTTTGTAAATGATTTTTAAAAGAGATCTTTAATGGTGTTTGGGATAGTCTTTTACTTCGAAAGAAAATTGCAGTTAACGAAATAACAAACATGTTAAATATAAATTAAGTGCAGAGGTCTACGTGTTAAAGTTCAACAATGCTTCTTTTTAAAACAGCATTAATAAAGAATTATCAATAAAACAGAGTATTTTTCTGTATTATTTAAAAATTTATATGAATAATTCAACTTTTTTATGGTTAGTGTTGCAAATAAAAATTTATATTTGTAACACTAACCTATAATTATTACACGATGAAAAAACAATACTTCTTAATTATCCTATGTCTATTCTTTTATAAAACGTACGCTCAACTACCAATTCAGGAAGCCTATGTGTCCAAGACATATATGAAGGTTGATGATGAGTGGCAAATAGTTAATTTTAGCGCTATTGTTGATGTGTATTCAAATAGACTAGGTCAATTGAAAATATCTAATGCCGAATTCCTGACTGACCTTAGTGGAGGAAAAGCCACAATGATGGCAAATAGCGCTTATATTAGTGCTCAATTTGATTCACAAGTTTTAACTAAAAGTAAGATAGAAAAGAACGGATTGGAAAATTTAACATATGAAGGACATCTAATATTTAAATCATATACAGGAACGTATGCTCCAAAGGTAAAAATTACTTTTACACTTAATCAGGCAGATATTGTAGCTTTACGAATCGTTAATACTGAAAATCGGAAAGAATATATTTTTGAACTCGAATTTAAAAATTAGAATACATAAAATGGAAGTTTGAAGACTTTGTTTTATTTAATAATCAATTACATTTAATGGACGTTCTTATAAAGATTAAAGACAGAGAAGGAGTTATTCATGATCTACAAGCTCCTACAGATATGGCTATGAACATAATGGAGTTATGCAAAGCTTACGAATTGCCTGTTGAAGGAACTTGCGGCGGCATGGCGATGTGTGCTTCGTGCCAATGTTATGTACTTAACGATGTTGCATTGCCAGAAATGGGAGAGGATGAGGAAGCAATGCTTTCCGAGGCATTTTATGTAAAAGCGAATAGTCGTTTGGGTTGTCAAATTCCTATTACCGAAAGTCTAGAAGGATTAGAGCTAGAACTAGCTCCTGAAAATTAAAAAAATAACTAAAAGAGGCGAGAAACTATTTTCTCGCCTCTTTTAATTTTGCAATGCTACTTTCACTTTTGGCATTATAGTTGAGACAAATTGAGCATAAGCAACTTCTGAAGGATGTAAGCCGTCCGATGCTACTAAACTTTTATTTTGAAGACCCATCCGAGTAATATCCGTAATCGAAATAAATGCTATCCCTGTTTTTTTACAATAGTTTTCTGCAAAGTTGTTGTATTTATCTATTTCAATTGAAATTTTACTTCTTCCAACTTCTCCATATGAAGCTGCAAATGTCGTGAAAGCATAATCTGGAATTGAAAGAACCACAACATTTTTAGCATCGTTTTTTGCAAGCAATATCGCTTTATCTACTAACTCGGGAAATTCCTTTTCATATACTGAAAAATTCAAATGTTGATATTGGTTGTTTACTCCAATTAAAAGTGTTACTAAATCATAATTTGATTCTAAATTTTGTCCATTAATGGAAGAAATTAAATTTGAAGTTGTCCAGCCCGTAGTTGCAATAACTTTTAACGAAAAATTAGTTTGGGGATAAATCGCTTTTAAACTAGATTTTAGTTGTTCAGGAAAACGACATGTTTCGCAAACACTTTGCCCTATAGTATAGCTGTCTCCCAACGCCAAATAATTTATGGTTTTAGCTATTGGAGTTGTTGCCGTGTTTGTTGGAGTAGTGCTTTCTGTTGGTTTTATAATGTCGGTTTTAGAAATTGGTTCTACAACTGAATTTTCGGCACTACAGCTAAATAATAAAATAAGAGATAAAATGGTTACCATCTGTTTGAAATACTTTTTCATGATTGTAATAAATTAAATTCGGAATAACTGTCAATAGGTATTTACGATAAAATGACAGCTTTGGTTTTAAATCTATCTACGTTTAATTTCTCACAGTTCGGCTTCTTCTTTTTACTACAGATTCACAGATTTAAAAATAATTTTCTTTTAAAGTCTATGAATCGGTTGCAATTATGATACTAGTACCTCTTTGGCTCTGCCAAGAAGAAGTTTATTTAGGTGTAGCAGAAATTATTCTGAAATGTCATTCCACTTAATTTTTCGTTAAATTTTTCTTTCCTATTTAAAAGCAGGAATTCCTGTAACATCCATACCTGTAATCAATAAGTGAATATCATGAGTTCCTTCATAGGTAATTACAGACTCTAAGTTCATCATATGACGCATAATTGAATACTCACCCGTGATCCCCATTCCGCCAAGCATTTGTCTAGCTTCACGAGCTATATGAATGGCCATATCTACATTATTTCTCTTTGCCATCGAGATTTGAGCAGTTGTTGCTCTTCCTTCATTTCTTAAAACACCAAGTCTCCAAGTTAATAATTGTGCTTTAGTGATTTCAGTAATCATTTCGGCCAATTTTTTTTGTTGCAGCTGAGTTCCTGCAATTGGTTTATCAAATTGAATTCTTTCTTTTGCATAACGCAAAGCAGTGTCATAACAATCCATGGCAGCACCGATTGCTCCCCAGGCAATTCCATATCGAGCCGAATCCAAGCAGCCAAGTGGTGCTCCCAGACCCGATTTATTAGCTAATAAATTTTCTTTAGGTACTTTTACATTGTCAAAAATTAATTCACCTGTAGCTGATGCACGAAGCGACCATTTATTATGTGTTTCTGGAGTGGTAAATCCTTCCATACCACGCTCTACAATTAATCCATGAATTCTCCCTTCTTCATTTTTTGCCCAAACAACGGCTATGTCTGCAAAAGGAGCATTCGAAATCCACATTTTTGCACCGTTTAACAAATAATGATCTCCCATGTCTTTAAAATTGGTAATCATACTTCCGGGATCTGATCCGTAGTTAGGTTCCGTCAATCCAAAACAGCCAATAAATTCTCCAGTGGCTAGTTTGGGTAAATATTTCATTCGTTGTTCTTCGTTACCGTATTTCCAAATGGGATACATAACCAAAGAAGATTGTACTGATGAGGTAGAACGAACACCAGAATCGCCACGTTCAATTTCTTGCATGATTAATCCATAGGATATTTGATCTAATCCTGCACCGCCATATTCAACAGGTATATAAGGTCCAAAGCCACCAATTTCGCCTAGACCCTTTATTAGTTGTTTAGGAAATTCAGCTTTTTGGGCATATTCTTCTATGATAGGAGAAACTTCTCGCTTTACCCAAGCACGGGCTGAGTCACGAACAAGCTTGTGCTCATCACTTAATAAATCGTCAAGATTGTAGTAATCTGGTGATTGAAATAAATCAGGTCTCATAAATATGAATTTTAGTCCAACAAATCTACATAAAGAAATATAACAAAACTAATCTAAAATGTTATAAATATATATGGAAGAATTTTATTTAACACAAAATTTGTGTTAAATATTTTTTAAATATACATAATTCTGCATTGTTAAAATCTATTTAACTTATATTTTTGAAGAAATGTAACCCAAAACCGAAGTTTTTTTTTAGAGTTGTAAGTATAACTTACAATTATAATCACTCAAGAAAATAGGTCATTGTGTTGTGTAAAATTATACTATTTTGTAATATTGCAAAATAAAGTAATAGATGTGAATCAATTATTTAGCCCTCAAATTTAACCCAAATTAAAATTATGAAAAAGAAAATTGTACTTATTTTATTTCTGCTAATAGGAGCAATTGGGTATTCGCAAGAAGTCCCAGCACCGGTTCAAGTTCTAGACTGTAGTAAGTTTAAAAACTTCAAAGCCTATAATCCAGATTATCCAAAAAAGACTTTTATCGTAAAGGGAGCTACTCAAGAAAGTTATGACAATGGAGTGCTTCAATTGGAGTGGAGCGTAAATTGGCTCAGTGGTTGTGAGTATGAAGTTACTTGTACTAAAGTAAATGGAGAATCTCCAATGGTTTTGGGAGACAAAATCGTAATGACGTTTGTCAGTATAGATGACGATTGTTTTACTCTTAAAAGAACTTTCTTTTGCAAAAATTTTCCAAAAGGAGACATCGACGACGGTAGTACCTACTGTCTAGCGAAGTAATAATTAGTTTCATTGGAAGTTATATATTTAAGGACAATTTTATTTAAATTCAATATTTAGATAAAGTTGTCTTTTTTTTACATCTTCAAATAAAAATTCTTTGTCAACTCAATATATTCTGCAGTATAGAGATGTCTTTCTGTTTCAATGATTAATTCATCTGTTAGAAGTTCATCAGTTTTATTTCGGCTAAAAGCCAATAAAGAGCGTTTGATCTCGGTAGTTGGAGTTCCTTTTACGCGCGTCATTTTTATAGGATACAGTTCGTATTCTTTTGCCAGCGCTACAAATTTTTCTTCCTCTTTAAAAGGAATAATTACAGCAAAAATACCATTTTCAGAAAGTAGTAGGTCAGCTGCCTCTATTAAATCTTCAAAAGGCATAGCATCTTGAAAGCGAGCTAGATCGCGTTGTCCGTTTTGAGTTTTATAATCTTCCGCATAAAAAGGCGGATTGGATACAATCAAATCATATTCATCTTCTGGATCTTCTACAAACTCATCTAGTCCTGCGTGAAAAGAAAATAAGCGATCGCTCCATGGAGAATTTTCAAAATTATCTACAGACTGTTCGTACGCGGCTTCATCAATTTCTAAAGCATCAATTTGCACTGCGTTACTTCTCTGCGAAAGCATTAAAGCTATAATTCCTGTTCCGGTGCCAATATCAAGAATGCTACTTGGGTCATTTTCTAAAGGTGTCCAAGCACCAAGTAAAACACCATCGGTTCCAACTTTCATGGCACAACGATCTTGTTCTATAGTGAATTGTTTAAATTGGAACAAAAGGATTTTAGATTTTAGATTAACGAATGATGATTTCAGATTTTTAGCAACTGAAGGCTAAATTATTTAGGTTTTCAGATTAATGATTTTAGTAACTGAACACTAAAAAATTGCACACTGAACACTTCTCTAAAGATACATTTCAATTAATCCTTCTGGTAAATCCATAAGGACTTTTTTGTTTTCTCTATCAATTTTTACAAGAAAATGATCAATCATCGGAATTAGAATCTCGATATCACCTTTAAGAACTTCAAAAAGAGGTTGCGCTGTGGTGTCGTTTATAGATTGAATTTCTCCAACAATTCCTAGACGTTTGTCTTCTACTTCAAAACCAATAACTTCGTGAAAGTAGAATTTATTACCAGTAAGTTTAGGTAACATTTTTAGAGGAAGATAAAGATCGTTGCCTATAACAGCATCGGCGTCTTCTTCGGACTTCATGTCTTCAAAACGAATTCTAAGGAAATCGCCTTTGTGTAGTGAACTATTTTCAATAAAAAAAGGAACCAAGTGTTTGTTGCATTCAACAAACACTGATTCCAGATTTTCGTATAACTCAGGTTCGTCTGTGTCTAAATAGGCAAGAACTTCCCCTTTGAAACTAAATTTTTTAGCGATTTTACCCAAATAGAAACAATCTTCTTTACGCATCGTCGCTTACTAAATTATGCTTCAGTTGTTTCGTTATTTTCTTCTGCAGCAGGAGCTTCTTCAGCTTCAATTTCAGCAACTTCTTCTTCAACAGCAGGATTTGCAGCAGCAATAGCATCAGCTTCTGCTTGTGCAGCACTAGCTAAACGTTTTGCGTTTACTTCTTGTTCTGCTTTAAAAGCTTTAGCTCTAGCATCAGCTTGCGCTTTTGTTAAACCTTCTTTTTTAGAATCCACTTTTCCTGTTTTAGCTTCTAACCAAGTAGCTAATTTTGCATCAGCTTGTTCTTGCGTTAAAGCTCCTTTACGAATACCTCCATCAAGGTGGTGTTTCAACAAAGCGCCTGTGTAAGAAAGAATTGCTTTTGCTGTATCAGTAGGTTGTGCACCATTGTGCAACCATTTTACTGCACTTTCAAGATTTAAATCTATAGTAGCAGGGTTTGTGTTTGGATTGTAAGTACCAATTTTTTCTAGGTATTTACCATCTCTTTTTGAGCGTGCATCTGCAGCTACAACCCAGTAAAAAGGTTTTCCTTTTTTACCGTGTCTTTGTAATCTAATTTTTACTGACATAATCGTGTGATTAAATTTGAGGTACTCGACCTCGATTAATTAAGGGTGCAAAGATACATCTTTTATCGAAACAAACTAAAAATTTTTCTACTTTAATGAGTAATAGTTTGTTAGCGATTTTATAGTGCTAGTATACTGTAAAAAAACAAAAGCAGGGATTAATTTTATTTATTTTCTAAAAATATGATGCTGAGGATTTGCTCCTAATAAATGAAAGTTTATAGGGCGAAAATTTTTATAATGTTCATTTGTTTTTAAAGCTAATTCAGTGAAAACATTTCACTTGTCACTTTATTAAGAGCGAATCATATAACAAAAATCAGATTTAAAGTGTTAAATTTTAGAGATGACAACATAATGAAATCGAGCCTTTTCATAAAATAATCTATAAATAAGCTAATTTATAGTTATTTAGAAAAAAAATAGAGTACATTTGTTCTAATTATTATAAATAAGCACTTATGAATATTTTTGTTGGAAGTCTTCCGTTCAGTATTGAGGAAGCAGATTTAAGAGAGTCTTTCGAGGCTTACGGAGCAGTTGATTCAGTTAAAATTATCACAGATAAATTTACAGGAAGAAGTAAAGGTTTCGGTTTTGTTGAAATGACAAATGACGACGAAGCTCAAAAAGCAATTGACGAATTGAACGGAGCTACTGTTCAAGGACGTGCAATCGTAGTTAACAAGTCTGAGCCAAAACCAGAAGGCGAAAGAAGAAGTTTTAACAATAACAGTCGTGGTGGAGATTCACGCGGTGGTTATGGTGGTGGAAACAGCCGTGGTGGAGAAAACCGTGGTGGTGGAAACAGAGGAGGATATTAATATTTTTTTCAAGCTATAAAAAAAGGTGTCAATGTAAATTGACACCTTTTTTGTTTTGTGCTATCTCAGAATTATTGAAATAGCACTTAAACTTTCTTTTATAAATTAGCAACCAACCAGTCACCAACTTCGCTCGTTTTGTATGCTTTTGCACCTTTAGAAACTAAATCTTCAGTTACAATTCCTTGTTCTAATGATTTATTAACTACATTTCTAATGGCTTCTGCTTCTTCTTTTAATCCAAAAGCATCCTCAAACATCATTGCAGCAGATAAAACGGTCGCCAAAGGATTAGCAATATTCAATCCTGTCGCTTGTGGATACGAGCCGTGAATGGGTTCATACAATGAAGTGTGCTCTCCAACAGATGCTGATGGCATTAATCCCATAGATCCTGAAATCACAGACGCTTCATCCGTTAAGATATCTCCAAATAAATTTTCAGTAATCAACACATCATAAGAGTTGGGCCATTGCACCAATCGCATCGCAACTGCATCAACGAATTCATACGAAACGGTGACTTCTGGATAGTCTTTTTCCATTGCTTGTACGGTTTCTCTCCACAAACGGGAAGTCTCCAATACATTAGCTTTGTCCACACAACATAACTTTTTAGAACGTGTCATTGCCAATTCGAATCCTTTTTTAGCCAGGCGTTGTACTTCAACTCTAGTGTAAACACAATTGTCGTACGCCGTTTCGCCACCGTCCCTTCTTCCTTTTTCACCAAAATAAATTCCTCCCGTTAATTCTCTTAAGAAAACCAAATCTGTTCCTTCTATTCTTTCTCTTTTTAAAGGAGAATTGTCAATTAAAGAAGGAAAAGTAAATGTTGGACGTACATTAGCAAATAAACCTAATTTTTTACGCATTAACAATAAACCTTGTTCAGGTCTAACTGGAGCGCTCGGGTCATTATCATATTTTGGGTGTCCGATAGCTCCAAAAAGAACAGCATCAGCAGCCATACAAATTTCATGTGTTTCGTCAGGATAAGGAACTCCAACGGCATCAATTGCACAAGCTCCTGTCAATGCAGGTGTCCAAGTGATTTCGTGGTTGAATTTTTTTGCAATAGCATCCGAAACTTTTACAGCTTCGTTAATTACTTCTGGTCCGATTCCGTCTCCGGCTAAAAGGGCAATGTTGAATTTCATTTCTTTTTAAGTTTCTGAGTTACTAAGATTCTAAGTTTTTTCTTAGTATCTTTTTTTAAGTTTATAAGTCTCTAAATTGCTAATTTACTATGATTTTAAGAAAGTTTCGAAAAACTTAAACACTTAGAATCTCTGCAACTTAGCCACTTTTTTTAATTAAGTACGTTTAACATTTTCTGAGTCGCAACAATAGCAGCAACAGTCTGGTCAGAATCCAAGCCTCTAGTTTTGAACTCTTTGCCATTATGTGTCCAAGTAATGATCGTTTCGCATAAAGCATCCGAACTACTTCCTGGAGGAATTCGAACTGCATAATCAATCAACGAAGGTAATTCTAATTTTTTACTTTTATATATTTTAGCTAGCGCATTCATAAAGGCATCAAATTGACCATCCCCCTGAGCGTTTTCTTCAAAGATTTCACCGTCGATTTTTAAGCACAGCGTTGTTGATGGGCGTAAACCTTTGGCATGAACCAATACATACGACTCGACTACGATTTTTTCTGTATAGGATTGACGGTCTAAAACGTCCGAAATAATATAAGGTAAATCTTCCTTGGTTACCGTTTCTTTTTTGTCTCCCAATTCAATGATTCTTTGGGTAACCAATTTTAAGTCCTCAGGGTTTAATTTCAAACCTAATTCTTGAAGATTCTTTTCAATATTGGCTTTTCCAGAGGTTTTTCCTAAAGCATATTGTCGTTTTCTACCAAAACGCTCGGGAAGTAAATCACTAAAATACAAATTGTTTTTGCTGTCGCCATCCGCGTGAATTCCCGCAGTTTGGGTAAAAACATTATCACCAACAATAGGTTTATTAGCAGGGATTCTGTACCCTGTAAACGTTTCTACCAATTTACTAACGGAATATAAGGAAGATTCATTGATATTGATATTTACCTCAGGCATAAAATCATTAATCACGGCAACAGTACTTTCAATTGGCGTATTTCCAGCACGTTCGCCCATTCCGTTTACCGTAACATGTAATCCATTTATACCCGCTTTCACTGCTTCCATCACATTGGCAACACTCAAATCGTAATCATTATGAGCGTGAAAATCAAAATGGGTGTTTGGATATTTAGCTCTGATTTGTGAAATATATTCAAAAGTTTGAGAAGGAATTAAGATCCCAAGAGTATCTGGTAATAAAATTCTCTTCAAAGGTTGTTGCGTTAAAAAATCTAAATATTGAAAAACATATTCAGGAGAATTACGCATACCATTACTCCAATCTTCGAGATAAACATTGGTTGCAATTCCATTTTCATTTGCCAAAGCAATACATTGAGCGATTTCGGCAAAATGCTGTTCTGGCGTTTTTTTTAATTGATGTGTCAAATGGTTTAAAGAACCTTTAGTCAATAAATTTTGAACTTTAGCTCCTGCTTTTTTCATCCATTCGATAGAAATTCCACCATCTACAAAAGCCAAAACTTCAATGCGATTCGTATATCCTTTTTCTTCGGCCCAAGACATTATACCTTTTGCTCCTTGAAATTCACCTTCGCTCACTCGCGCCGATGCAATCTCAATTCTATCAATATGTAATTCTTCAAGCAATAATTGTGCAATGGTTAATTTTTCTGTTGCCGAAAAGGATACTCCCGAGGTTTGTTCACCATCGCGAAGTGTGGTATCCATTATTTCAATTTTTCTTCTTTCCATTATTGTTTTATTATTGACTTATTTTTTTTGGGCGTGTCACCAATAAAAAAAACGGCAAAAGCTACTTTGTACATAGCCGTTTTTTTATTGCTGTCGGGCTTTCCGCTATAATCTTTTTTATAAAATTTAGCAAAAGCTCCATTTTATAAAAAAGGATTTTCGCTGCAATCCCTCACGCAGTCGTGCTAAGAGAAAACTTTCGATCACCGAAAAATTATATTCTACCTCGCACTTCATTTAGTTTCATTGTCATAGAAATTGCCTCGGTTGCTATCCAATGGTTGTATTCTTCTATCGCTTTCAAACGCAAATTCTCATCTAAATAACCTTCTTCTACCATTTGAACAGAAGCCGCCACTTTCGACCAAATGCCTATTTTTGATTTATAATTTTCTCTTTCTTCATTATAAAATTCATCTGAATTGATTTTTTCGACAGAATGAAAACCTACTTCCTCTAATAAAGTTGGTAAATCTTCTGCAATTCTATTATTCATTCCCGCGTCTTGTCTCCATTTCAAGAATGTTTTGTAAAACTCTTGCATACTTTCTGGAGGCGATGGATTCCAATATAAATTGGTGTGGTCATAATCCAAAATCGAAATTTGACCGTTTGGTTTCAATAATGATTTCATTTTCGCCAAAGCCTCTTTTGGATTGCTCAACCATTGTAATACTCTAGCCGAAACTATTAAATCAAATTTTTCTTCTGGATTGAAATCAAATAAATCAACGTGAATTAATTCAAGATTCGTAACGTTTTGGTAGGAATTCTTTCCGCTTAAAATGAAGTGGTCCATGTTATCAATTCCCGTAACTTTTCCTTTTTCTCCAACTATATTAGCAATATCTTTTGAAATAGAACCTGTTCCACAACCTACATCCAGAACTCTAATGCCTGGTTTTAAAATAGTTGCTAGATGTTTGTAATCATTTGCTAAGCTTCGATCGTCAAATATTTTAGCAGCTTGTCCGTCTCTTTGTATGTGTTTATTAACGTTCATCTTTTTATTTTATACCTCCAAATACAGAGAAATTACTATTTTTATGTAAAACATCTACATACGAAAAACCTACTTTTTTCAGCACATCCAGTTGGTACATCACCGATCGCGGCGTGTCTTCTTTGGCAATATAAGCGAATACATTTTCTTGGTACGCTTTGCCTCCAACGGCCACTAAATAATCAGAATACCTTTTCCACATCAATTGGTCAATAGCGGGATGGTCGTGCTTTATTAAATCGGAAATCCAAAAACAACCTCCCTTTTTTAAGCTTTTATATATTTTAGAAAAAACCATTTCCCATTCCTCATCCGCTCGTAAATGATGCATTGCTGCTCCAGTAACTACAATATCAAAAGTGTCATCAGACAATTTCATGTTTAAAAAATCAGTTTGTATTGTTGTGATTTTTCCTTTTGAAACTTCAAAAATTCTTTCTTTTGCTTTGTCCAACATTGGCAGGCTTAAATCAATTAAAGTGGAATCAAAATCAGGAATAAGTTCTAATAATTTTAAAGAATAATTACCTGCACCACATCCTAAATCTAAAACTTGTTTAGCGTTAGGAGAACAGGCGCTAGCAGCTTGAGTCAGCAATTCTAAACTCAAAGTTGCATCAACGGTACTGATTTGACCCGTTTCTAAATTAGAAAAACGGGCTACTTCATTGTCAAAACGATGTTGTATTTCAGATAATGTTGACTTCATTTTTATAGTTTAAAATTATTTCTTATGCTCCAGAACCATTTCGTAATGTTCTATAATTGGAAAAGGATTGTAATACTGATGCAACAAATTTTTCCATTCTAAATAGGCTTTAGATTCTCTAAATCCTACTGTATGATCTTCTAGTTTTTCCCAATTGACCAATAGCAGATATTTATTTTCTTCCTCGATACATTTTCTTAAAGTATGATTAACATATCCTGGAATCGATTGTATATATTGACTAGCAATTGCAAAATCTCTTTCGAAATTAACTACTTCTTCTTGTATTACTTGTAGAATAGCCATTTCTAAAATCATGATTGTTTTTATTTATAAACCCGACAGATTTTTAAAAACCTGTCGGGTATTATTAAAATTAGCCTTTACTCTTTATAATTTTAGAAAGGAAGTTTATCAGCAAATTCAACAATATCTCCTTTGATGTTTTGCAAGTAATCAATATCATCAAAACCATGAATCATATTGTTCTTTTTGTATCCGTTGATGTCAAAAGATTCTTTCTCGCCAGTAGCCAATAAAGTAATGGTTTGTGCTGGTAAGTTTATTTCCAGTTCTGTTTTTGGATTAGCCGCGATAGCTTTGAAAATTACATCCGCAAATTCAGGACTGATTTGTACTGGTAAAACACCAATATTCAAACAATTCCCTTTGAAGATATCTGCAAAGAAAGAAGAGACTACAGCACGGAATCCATAATCGTATACCGCCCAAGCAGCGTGCTCACGAGAAGAACCAGAACCGAAATTTTTTCCTCCTACGAGGATTTTCCCTGAGTAGGTGGCATCATTCAATACGAAATCTGCTTTTGGAGAATCATCTCCGTTGTATCTCCAGTCACGAAAAAGGTTGTCTCCAAATGCTTCCCTTTTGGTAGCTTTCAAGAAACGAGCTGGAATGATTTGGTCTGTATCTACGTTTTCTATTGGTAACGGCACTGCGCTACTAGTAAGAATATTAAATTTATCGTATGCCATTGTTATTTTGATTTTTTGATTTTTTGATTTTTAGATTTTTAGATTTACTGTTTGTAAATTGAATGTCAAAATCAAAATCTTATATTTTATAAAAAATTAAAAGTTGTAAAAAAGTTAAAATAGATGAGCTCTGATTTTAAATCTAAAATTAAAAATCGTTAATCATCATTCTAAAATCTTTTAAAAAAGCTCTCTTGGATCTGTTAATTTTCCTGTAACAGCAGCTGCAGCCGCCATAATTGGACTTGCTAACAACGTTCGTGAACCAGGACCTTGACGGCCTTCGAAATTTCTGTTTGATGTACTTACCGCATAATTCCCTGCAGGAACTTTGTCATCGTTCATCGCTAAACAAGCAGAACAACCTGGTTGACGTAAAACAAAACCAGCTTCAGTAAGAATATCCAATAAACCTTCTTCTTTAATTTGAGCTTCGACAACGTGTGAACCAGGAACTAACCAAGCGGTAACATTATCGGCTTTCTTGCGACCTTTTACAATTTCTGTAAAAGCTCTAAAATCTTCGATGCGCCCGTTGGTACAACTTCCTAAGAAAACATAATCAATTGGTTTCCCGATCATCACATCATCTTCTTGAAAGCCCATATAAGCTAACGATTTTTTGTAAGTTTCCGCACCACCTTCCACTTGGTTGGCGTTTGGAATATGTTTTGAAATACCAATTCCCATTCCTGGGTTAGTACCATAAGTAATCATAGGTTCAATATCTTCTGCTTTGATGTTTAATTCTTTATCAAAGACAGCATCATCATCCGTTTTTAAAGTTCTCCAATACTCAACAGCTTTTGTCCAAGCTTCTCCTTTAGGAGCATACAATCTACCTTCAAGGAAATCAAAAGTTTTTTGGTCGGGAGCAATCATACCACCACGAGCACCCATTTCGATACTTAGGTTACAAACAGTCATACGACCTTCCATAGACATTTCTTCGAAAACATTTCCAGCGTATTCAGCAAAATATCCTGTACCTCCAGAAGTAGTTAATTGTGAAATAATATATAATGCTACATCTTTAGGTCCCACGCCTTTGCTCAAAGTTCCGTTTACGTTGATACGCATTTTCTTTGGTTTTGGCTGCATAATACATTGCGTTGCCATAACCATTTCAACTTCAGAAGTTCCGATACCAAAAGCAATAGCTCCAAAAGCACCGTGAGTAGAAGTATGTGAATCGCCACAAACAATAGTTGCACCAGGCAAAGTAATTCCGTTTTCAGGTCCAACTACGTGTACAATTCCGTTTTTTTGGTGACCTAGTCCCCAGTGAGAAATTCCGTATTCGGCAGCGTTATCTTCTAATGCTTTCAATTGATTAGCAGATAACGGATCAGCTACAGGCAGGTGCTGGTTTATAGTTGGTGTGTTGTGATCTGCAGTTGCAAAAGTACGTTCTGGATACAAAACCTTAATTCCTCTTTCTTTTAAACCCAGAAAGGCAACAGGACTTGTAACTTCGTGAATGAAATGACGGTCAATAAAAAACACGTCTGGTCCATCTTCTATTTTGCGCACGACGTGCGAATCCCATACTTTGTCGAATAATGTAGTACTCATTTTAATTTGTTTTAATTGTAATTGGTATAACCACAGAAACTTGATGTAATTATAATCGAAGTTCAAAAGTAAAAAAAAGATATAGTGTCGTCAATTGTTATATTTCCTTTTATACGATACCCAAACATTTGTGTTTTTTGGATAGCAAACAGTTACTCCATTATTTGATAATGTGCAACAGTAACAAAAGGGAATGTTTTTTTTTAAATTTAACAATTAATACCTATTTTACTGTTATTTTTAATAAGCGTCAAATTTATATATAAATGCCTTTAAAACAGCAATTTGTATTTTATAAAATGTATTATTTTAATATAAATCAGTAACAAATAATACTTTTTAACTGTAATTTTTGATTTCTTTTTTAATAATTATTTTTCCTTTTTTTAAAGAAAATAATGCTTTTAATAAGTGTTTATTTTGATTGAAATACTACGACATCCAAAAAGTTGATATTTTGGAATTTTCAATAAATTTTCCAGATATTTTTTTTAGTTTGATTTAGAATAAAAAAATAGAGGTGGTAAATTCAATAATCATCAATCCAAGCAAATTTATCTTTGATGATTTCTTCTTTTTTAGAATTTATAAAATCAAGGTAAGCGACTGCTATAGGCGATAATTTTTTGGACGCAAGCCATATTAAATTCCAAGTGGTACTAATCGGAAGCCCTTTTACAGGTATAATTTGCAAATCATTATTTTTTAAATCATTTTTTATACCAATTAATGGCATAATAGAACAGCCTAGACCAGAAAGTACTGCTTGTTTTACCGCTTCATTCGACACCAATTCAATCTTTTTTTGAACAGAAAATTTATTAACAGCAATAAATTTTTCCATCGCAGTTCGTGTTGCTGAACCTTCTTCTCTATATATTATAGGTGTGTTTTCGAATATATTTTTTTTGTCATTTGGTTTTTTAAAATTCAACTGACTGCTCCCAACAAAATAGAGACTGTTTTGCATCAGCTCGATATTTTTCACCTTTAATTTTTTTGGCAAAACAGATACCAATGCAAAATCTACTTCATTCAATTCTAGACTTTCTATAACCCTAGCTTTATTGGTTACATCAATAATAAGTTCTACTCCAGGATGGAGTCTTATAAATTCGGATAGAAAAAAAGGCATGACATATTTACCAGTAGAGACAATTGAAAGTTTTAATCGTCCCGAAAGTTGGCCTTGATAGTGTAAGGTTTTGTAATTGATAGCATTGACTTCCTCTAGTATTTTCTCAGCCGCTTGTGCTATTTCTTTTCCGAACTCTGTAACGTACAGTTTTCTTCCCACAACTTCGGTTAGCGGGATGGGGAATTGGTCTTGAAAATTTTTTAATTGTATCGAAACCGCGGGCTGTGTAAGATGTAGTTCTTCCGAAGCTTTAGTTATGCTTTGTATCTGACAAATCTTCAGGAATATTTGTAGTTGGTGTAAAGTATAGTTCATAAAAATTATTTATGTATTGCATAACAAATATAAATAAAAATTTATGAATAAAAGAAACAACCTTTGTACCAGAATAAAAGTTTAATCATTAAAAAAGAAACTATGAGCACAAATGAATTAACTAAGTCGGACAAAATGAAGCAAACTATTCAGTTAGTAAAAGGAGAGTTTACGGTTTCCGAAGCTTCGGATGTTATGATGTCTTTGATTGACCAAAAAATAAATTTTCATCAAAAACAAAGACTTCAAAAATGGGAGCAAAATCACAAGGATAATTCAGAGGAAATAGACGATCGGATTAAACAACTTGAAAAAGAAAAGGAAGTTGCAAAAACGTTTATTGCGAATGCTAAAAATTCGAATAAGACTATAGCAATAAATGGAATACTTGAAATCAGTGTAGTGTAAAATCAATTATAAAAATTAAGAAAATGAAACCTCAAAATCAAAATAACCAATTCATAAATATAATAATTTCCTATTTCTTAGGAATATTGTTTATGGGTAATCTAGCGTATCTAATTTACTATTATCCAAATGTTCCCGAATGGCAGTACGGAAGTTTGCTGAAAATTAATGGTTTCACAATGCTCATTTGGACACTTGTAACTTTTTTTAGTGCGTTGATTAGCAATTACTCCAAAAATTATCTGAAAGGATTTAAATACCGCACTAAATTCTCCATACTATGTTTAGGCTTTACATTGTCTATTATGGTTTTTGTAATGGCAAACCATGTCGCACTTTTATTAATCACTTGGTTTTTAATGGGCATTTTTATGTCACAATTAATAGGTGTCGATTCAAGATGGGGCGAAGCAAGAGAAGCCTCAAAATTTGCACTTCGTTATTTTGCAGCAGGAAGTTTTTTCCTAAGTGCAGGAGTTTTAGTATTGGCTTTTCAAACGGGAGATTTTACTTTGAGTGGTATCCTTGTTAAGGTCAATAGTTTGCCTCAAAACATCACTTTGTTGTCAGGTTTATGTATTATAACTGCCGCCATCATTCAGTCAGCGATCTATCCTTTTCACCGTTGGCTACTTTCTGCAATGACAGCGCCTACGCCAGCTTCGGCATTGATGCATGCAGGATTTGTAAACGGATCGGGAATTTTGTTAACCCTATTCTCTACGGTTTTATTTGCATCAAATACATTAATTATACTATTTGTAATCGGTGGATTAACGGCAATAATTGCACAATTTGCAAAACTATTGCAAGTAAATGTCAAACAAAAACTAGCCTGCTCGACGATTGCGCAAATGGGTTTTATGATTATGCAATGCGGATTAGGATTTTTTAATGCAGCTGTGGTTCACTTAATTCTGCACGGATTTTACAAAGCACATTTGTTCCTATCAGCAGGAGAGGAAGTGGGATATGCCAAACCATCAAAACCGGTCGAATTCAAAATAAAACCTTTGCAAGCGGTAATTGTATTGTTCTTTGGAGTTCTAGGAGCTTTTATATTTGCTTATTTAACCGGAAAAGGAACGGAAATGAACAGCGGTATTTTTCTAACACTTATTGTCGCTATAACGGTTGGTCAGGTTACTTATAACATAATTAAAGAAAAAAGTTTAAGTCTTGTACAAAAAATAGTAGTACCGCCACTAGTGTTTTTATCAGGAATAGTAGCCTACGCATTGATGTACAAAGGAGTTACGGAGTTGATGCACGATATGCCAATGAGTGAAGTTCCTACATCACTTTCTATCATAGAAATAATATTCGGAGTTGTATTCCTAGTAGGTTTTTTTATAATGAAATTAGGAGTGTATCGCAAATATCCAAGTCTGTATGTAAAATTGTTAAACAGCACGCAACCATCCAAAAGAACTGTTTTAATGTTTAAATCTAAATAATCATGATGAATCCAATTATTCAAAAAAGTATAGCAGAAGCATCACAAGTTATCGGAAAAACTTGGCCATTATATTCCTTCGTTACTTCAAATCCTTTGGCAGGCTATGAGCAAATGCCGTTTGAAGAAGCAATACAACAAGCCGAAAAATTGCTTAACGCGAATGTATATCCCGAAACTACCTTATTTCGTCAGGCATGGGAAAAGGGAGAAATTAATGAAAAAACACTTCGTGATTTATTGAAAGAAAACCAACTCTTAGCTACTCCAGAAGAATATTTGCAACAAATGGAATTGCAGAAAAAAACGGAGCAAATAAATCCAAACAATACTTTAGACAATATTCTAACAAAATGGCTCGCAGCATTTATGGACGAAGGGTTGGCAGAATGGGAAATGCCTAATAAAAGTGAAGGTTTTTATAGCGCGTGGAGAAAATTAGCCACTTATGATACGGATATGCCAAAAACTACTTTGGCAGAAATACCTAAAACAAGTATCGAAGTTTTAAACGAAGTTTTCAATAAATATGGTGAAGAACAATTCACTAAAATATGTACTTTTCATTTAGCCGAATTACCTGGTTGGACAGGATACATCAATCACAGAAGCGAATCCAACTCGCTATGGCAGGAAGCGTATCCTATAAATATGCAAGATTATTTAGGAGTAAGACTTTGGGTGGCTCAAAAAATAAAAGCAGTTATTGAACCCGAAAAAAGTAGTATTTCTACAAATTCTAACACGCCAAAACTACATTATATTTGGTTGAAAGCTTGGGAGAAAAGTTTTCAAAGTGGTCTAGCAAAAATGTTAGAAAATCAACAGATAAGTGCGCCAAAAGCGGAAAGTGAAAAACAAATTCCTGAGGCTCAAATGGTTTTTTGTATTGATACAAGATCCGAATTAATAAGAAGAAATGTAGAAAACAAAGGAAATTACGAAACATTTGGTTACGCAGGTTTTTTTGGAATCGCAATGGATTACGAAAACCTAAATGATGGAATTGTTCGTAAAGCTTGTCCGCCAATTGTAAACTCAGCCTATAAAGTTTCCGAAGTGGCGCAAAAAGACACTGCTGCAAAACTACAGGCGTACCATAAAAACAATGAAGTTTTAAACTTTAAAGAATATTTTCTAAAAAGAATGAAGAATATGCTTCCTTCAGCATTTGGGTACGTAGAAGGCTCAGGAGTTTTTTACGGAATATCTTTGATAACCAAAACACTTGCTTCTGGTTATTTATACCGATTAAATCAAAAGGGTGCGCCAGGTCATGAATCAATTACTACGCCAGTAATTAAAAATAGTTGTAGTCATGAAAATAGCGATTTAGATATTCCACTAGAAGAAAAAATTGGCATTGTAAAATCGGCTTTTGATTTAATGGGATGGCAAGAATTCGCTCCAATTATTGCCTTTATAGGCCACGGAAGTCACTCCGCTAATAATGCTTTTGGTTCGAGTTTAGACTGTGGAGCATGTGCCGCAAGTCCAGGGAGAAATAATGCTAGAATGTTAGCCAAACTAGCTAATTTACCCGAAGTGAGAAAGTCTCTTTATGAAGATTATTCTATTATAATTCCTAGTACTACTACTTTTATTGGAGGAGAACACAACACAACTACTGATGAAATTGTATTGTTTGATGCTGAGGTTTCCACTTCACATAAAGAATTGGTTCAAAAATTGAAACTGAATTTGGCTAAAGCACAACTATCTGCTACGCAAGAACGTTTAGGGATCGCAACAAACAGTGTGGCTCAGGCGCATAAAAAAGCCAATGATTGGGGAGAAACGAGACCAGAATGGGGATTGGCAAAAAACGCAGGATTTATTGTAGGACCAAGAGCTTTAACTAAAAACCATAATCTCGAAGGGCGTTGTTTTCTTAACTCCTATAATTGGGAAATGGATGTAAACGGAGCAGCGCTCGAAGGTATTATGCAAGGGCCAATGGTCGTGACACAATGGATAAACAATCACTACTACTTTTCGACTGTTGACAATGAAGTTTTTGGAGGAGGTTCGAAAATAACGCATAATGTTACTGGTAAATTTGGAGTCGTACAGGGAAATGGAGGAGACATAAAAATGGGGCTTCCACTGCAATCTTTGATGGAATCCGATAAAGAAATTTACCACCAACCTTTGAGATTATCAGTAATGATACAAGCTCCATTGTCAAGAGTAACAGATATTCTTTCTAGAAACGAAAACCTAAAAAGATTACTAGACAACGAATGGATTTATTTGATGATCATGGAACCTTTGGAGGAAAATGCCATATATCACTATCAAAAAAATCTAAATTGGATTCCTGCTTCTAAAATAAATAAAGCAAAAAAAGAAGTGGAAGTTTTTAGCGTTTAAAAAAATATAAGCTGTAAAAAATTGGAAGCTGTTTCATGAAATGTGAAACAGCTTTTTTTATGGTAGCATTGAAATCATAGTACTAATTTCCTGGGTTGTTTTGATTGTCTACTGTTTCACTTTTATGTCTTTTTGTTAATAACTTACTCCTTTTTATGGACTAAAAAAAGACTAAATTTGAAATTCATTTTTAGTGATTTTAAATAATTGCAATTACCTTATTATCAACTATGTACTTAATATTCGATACCGAAACCACAGGATTACCTAAGAAATGGGGCGCACCTATTTCTGATACAGACAACTGGCCTCGCTGTATACAAATTGCTTGGCAGCTGCATGATGATATGGGGAAACTCATCGAGCATCAGGATTATTTGGTAAAACCCGAAGGATTTAATATTCCCTATGATGCCGAGCGTATTCACGGAATCTCTACAGAATTGGCCGAAGCCGAAGGAATTTCTTTGGCCGAAGTTTTAGAAAAATTCAATGTCGCTTTAGGCAAAGCCAAGTTTATTGTGGGTCAGAATCTAGGTTTTGACATCAATATCATGGGCTGTGAATTCTATAGAATGGGAGTACCTTCGACTATGAGTTCCATGCCTATTTTAGATACTTGTACCGAGGTTACCGCTTCGTTATTAAAATTACCAGGTGGTCGTGGCGGAAAATTTAAGTTGCCTACGCTTACTGAATTGCATAGTTATTTATTCAACAAACCTTTTGGCGAAGCGCACAACGCAACTGCCGATGTTGAGGCAACCACGCGTTGTTTCCTAGAGCTGATCCGTAGAGATATTTTTACCAAAGAAGAACTCGATGTTGAGGTCGGTTATTTTAAGGATTTCAAAAATAAAAATCCGCACGAAATTGAGCTGATCGGTTTAAAACACATTAATCTAAAAGAAGCATCGGAGAAAATCCGACTTCAATTTGGCGAAAAGCAAGCGGTTTCCGTTTCGAAAGAAGAACTGACAGAAAATAAAAAGGTATTAATAGATGCGCCTTTCGTGCATTTACACAATCATACGCAGTTTTCGGTTTTACAATCGACAATTAGCATTGCAGCTTTGGTGAAAGCGGCGGCACAACAAAAAATGCCTGCTGTGGCAATGACGGATCATGCCAATTTGATGGGTGCTTTCCATTTTGTTCGTGATATTTTATACCATAATAAAGCAGCCGAAGCTAAGAATAAAGCAGCTATAGAAAACGGAGAAGAGCCTACCGAAGTTGTTATGAAACCAATCGTTGGTTGCGAATTTTTTGTTTGTGATGATCACAAAAATAAGTCGGTTAAGGACAATGGATACCAGATAGTACTTTTGGCGAAGACCAAAAAAGGCTATCATAATTTGGCCAAAATGTCTTCTATCGCTTATACAGAAGGATTTTATTATGTACCCAGAATTGACCGAAAAATTATTCAGCAGTACAAAGAAGATATTATCGTTTTGTCTGGGAATTTATATGGAGAAATCCCTAGCAAAGTCTTAAATCTTGGAGAAAACCAGGCTGAAGAAGCTTTACTGTGGTGGAAAAATGAATTCGAAGATGATTTTTACATCGAATTGATGCGCCACAATCAAGAGGACGAAAACAGGGTAAACACGACGTTGATTTCTTTGGCTCGAAAGCATGATGTGAAGCTAATTGCGACCAACAATATATTTTATATCGATAAAGAAAACGCCAACGCACACGACATTTTGCTTTGTGTGCGCGATGGTGAAAAACAAACTACACCAATAGGTCGTGGTCGTGGTTATCGCTATGGTTTGCCCAATCAGGAATATTATTTCAAATCGGGGGAGGAGATGAAACAGCTCTTTGCTGATTTGCCTGAAGCCATTTCGAATATTTCCGAGATTGTGGATAAGATCGAAATTTACGATTTAGCACGGGAAGTTTTGCTTCCTAAATTTGAAATTCCAAGTGAGTTCGAAGTTCCAGAAGATGCTGTTGATGGTGGTGTACGAGGAGAAAATGCCTATTTGGGTCATCTTACTTTTGAGGGAGCGAATCGCAGATATCCCGTAATCACAGATGAAATTCAAGAACGACTCGATTTTGAATTGTTAACGATTGCGAATTCAGGTTATCCAGGTTATTTTCTGATTGTACAGGATTTAATTGCTGAGGCCAGAAGCATGGGAGTTTCGGTAGGGCCAGGAAGGGGATCTGCGGCAGGATCGGTAGTGGCGTATTGTTTAAAAATCACGAATATTGATCCACTAATGTACAACCTGCTTTTTGAGCGTTTCCTGAATCCGGATCGTGTGTCACTGCCCGATATTGATATCGATTTTGATGACGAAGGACGAAGCAGTGTGATGGATTATGTAATCCGAAAATACGGAAAAAATCAAGTAGCACAAATTGTTACGTATGGTAAAATGGCAACGAAGTCCGCCATTAGAGATACGGCCCGTGTACTAGATTTACCACTTTTTGAAGCCGATAAAATTGCAAAACTGATTCCAGGAATGATGCCTTCTCGTTGGAATCTAGCTCGTTTTTTAAGTGAAAAAGAAGATGTCATAAAGAAGGCGGTTCGGCCGGAAGAATTCGACAAGATCAAGGAGCTCATTGGCATTGCCAACGAAGATGACTTGGGAGGAGAGACGATTCAGCAAGCGAAAATTTTAGAAGGGAATTTAAGAAATACAGGGATTCACGCCTGTGGAGTGATTATTACGCCTAGCGATATTACCAATTTTGTCCCTGTGGCTACCGCCAAAGATTCGGATTTGTTTGTCACTCAGTTTGACAACTCGGTTGTAGAAAGTGCGGGATTATTAAAAATGGATTTTTTGGGTTTAAAGACCCTAACACTTATAAAGGACACCGTTAAATTAGTAAAGTACAGAAGCAATATTGACCTCGATCCAGATACATTTCCTATTGATGACGTAAAAACTTATGAACTCTTTCAGCGTGGGGAAACGGTAGGGATTTTTCAATATGAGAGTGCCGGAATGCAAAAATACATGAAGGAATTGAAACCAACGGTTTTTCCTGATTTGATTGCCATGAATGCCCTGTATCGTCCGGGACCTATTGCCTACATTCCTAGTTTTGTAAAAAGGAAAAATGGTGAAGAGGAAATAATTTATGATTTGGATGCCTGCGAAGAATTACTAAAAGACACTTACGGAATTACCGTTTACCAAGAACAGGTAATGCTTTTGTCCCAAAAACTAGCTGATTTTTCAAAGGGAGACGCCGACGTTTTGCGTAAAGCGATGGGAAAAAAACAAAAGGATGTATTAGATAAAATGAAACCTAAATTTGTGAATCAGGCTGTCGCCAAAGGACATCCCGCCGACAAATTAGAAAAAATATGGAAAGACTGGGAAGCCTTTGCTGAGTATGCCTTTAATAAATCGCACTCTACTTGTTACGCTTGGGTTGCGTATCAAACGGCCTATCTGAAAGCTAATTATCCAGCTGAATATATGGCAGCAGTTTTGTCTAATAATATGAGTGATATCAAGCAGGTCTCGTTCTTTATGGAAGAATGTAAACGCATGGGTTTGCAAGTATTGGGCCCCGATGTCAATGAATCGTTTTACAAATTTACTGTAAATGATGATTACGCAGTACGTTTTGGAATGGGCGCCATAAAAGGTGTGGGTTCTGGAGCTGTATCGACTATTGTAGAAAATAGAAAAGACGGCAAATACAAGTCTATTTTTGACTTGACCAAACGAATTGACTTGCGTGCCGCGAATAAAAAAGCACTCGAAAACTTAATTCTAGCCGGCGGATTTGATTCGTTTGGCGGTACTACTAGAGCGCAGTATTTTCATGATGATGGTGACGGAATTACGTTCTACGAAAAATCAATTAAGTACGGTTCAAAATATCAAGAGAATGAAAATTCATCACAAGTGAGTTTATTTGGCGAAAGCAGCGATGTGCAAATCGCCGAGCCTATTGTCCCGCCCTGTGAAGATTGGAGCACGATGGAAAAATTAGCCAAAGAAAAAGAAGTGGTTGGGATTTATATATCAGGACACCCTCTCGATGATTATAAATTTGAGATGAAATATTTCTGTAACGCTAAACTCGAAGTTTTAAAAAACATGGAACTCTATATAGGGAAAAGTCTCGCCTTTGGAGGGATTATCACCAACGTTCAACACCGAGTGGCCAAAAACGGAAAAGGTTGGGGAACGTTTATGCTTGAAGGATATGACGAGAGTTATGAGTTTAAAATATTTGGAGAAGAGTATTTAAAGTTCAGGCATTTCTTTATTCAAAACAACTTTACTTTTATGAAAGTGATGATAAAAGAAGGTTGGGTCAATCAGGATACAGGTAAAAAAACCGATCCTAGGATGCAATTTGTGCTAGTACAATATTTACAAGATGTCTTGAGCACATTTGCCAAAAAACTAATTTTATTATTAAACATAAAAGATTTGGAAACCGAATTTATACACAAACTAAATCGTCTATTTCAGGAAAATAAAGGAGATAATACCGTGTCTTTCGAAATAATGGAATTGGAAAAAGTAAAACGAATTGTAGAGGCTGATTCTGATTATGTAGAAACTGAAGATGAATCTTTTATAGATGAAAATGAGGAAACATTAGAAACGACAGATACAAAAACGGTGACGGAATTGGAAGAAATTAATATAGTTACTAAGTTAACGATGCCAAGCAGAAAATTAAAAGTAGGAATTTCTACCGAATTATTATTTGAGTTGGAGAAAATGCAGGTAAATTTTAAGATTAATTAATCAGGTTTTGCGTTAAAGTTTTAAATAATGTATAATTTTTACGTTAAAAATAATTATATGCATGCATAGTTTTAGTAAAACTAAGTTTTTTTTTAAAGATAGTTACGAAATCGATTTTCTTAGGTAAGAAATATTATGTAAATTTATCTAAGTTTGTAAAGTATTCTAATTCAAAAAAATAAAATAACTATGAAAAAGACCCTAGTAGTATTAGGAATGATGGTTTGCTCAGTAACCATGATGGCACAAGACGCACAAAAACAAGAAAGCTGGTACTTTAAGCTAGGCGGTTCGTATTTTACGCAAACTGCAGCAACGGAGTTTCCTACAGTTGGAGGAAATGCAGCTTTAGATAGAAGGTATGTTGGAGGAAAATTAGTTTCAGAAGAAAGTGTAACAGGTTCTTTTGGAGAAGGGTTTAGAGCAGGTCTTACAGCAGGATACCGTTTCAATACGCGTTTAGGAGTAGAATTGGGAATTAATTATTATTCTAGTGCTGATAAAACGATGGCTCAAACTGTTTCAGATGTGCCTATTACTGCAGCTGGCGTTTATAACTTCAAGTCAGTAGGTCAAATTACAGCTTGGGACTTAGCACCTGCATTAGTTTTATTTTTAGGAGAACACAATGGTTTTGAACCGTACACGAAAGTTGGGGTTCTAGTTCCTGTTAGTGGAGATCTAGAGATTACTTCTGATGCGAAAGCTCCAATTGCTTTTGATCAAGTTACAGGAGCTCCAACTGCTTTTGGAGATATACATAGCGTTGATAAAGTAAAACCAAACCCAACAGTAGGCTTTATGGCAGCATTGGGAACTTCTTATAAAATTGCTACAAATCTTTCTCTTTTTGCAGAGTTAGAATACCGTAATTTCACAGTTCATGGAGATACGAAAGAAACTACTGAATTTACAGTAAATGGCAATGATGCTTTGGCATCTAGAAAACCATATCAAATACACACCAACTATGGCGATAGTATAGATGTTAATTCTAATAATGCTAAAACGAATCCAAATGGAATTGACCCTAATAAACCAACCGATGACTTAAGTTCTTACGTTGGAATTTCTGGTTTAGGTTTTACTTTTGGAGTGAAATACAGTCTATAATTCGAATAAAAATTATAGAGAAGACCTTCTGAAACGAAGGTCTTTTTTTTTACCAAAAAAGGTTTTGAAACCCCAAAGTTCCTAGCCCTGATGGAAGCGGCATCCTTTTTATTCCGTCTCGTCCCTAAGACGAAACGGAATAAAAAGATACAGCGGACAACAGGAATAGCTCCTTATATTGTAAACATAACTATTAGTAATACATTTATAGTGAAAACTAATTTCGGAATTACGTTAGATTGGTTTTTAATTTCTAAATTTGTACTTTAGTTAAAAAATAAGAATTTAAACATAAAAACAAATAGTATGGCATTAGCAATAACAGACGCTACTTTTGAAGAGGTAGTTTTGAAATCGACAAAACCAGTTATGGTAGATTTTTGGGCAGCTTGGTGTGGACCTTGTAGAATGGTTGGGCCAATCATTGACGAGTTGAGTAACGAGTACGAGGGGAAAGTTGTGATAGGTAAAGTTGATGTTGATGCAAATCAAGAATTTGCTGCAAAATACGGAGTTAGAAATATACCAACGGTATTGGTTTTTCATAACGGAGAAGTAGTAGGAAAACAAGTAGGAGTTGCTCCGAAACAAACCTATGCAGATAGTTTAGACGCGTTATTGTAAGCTTGTAATTACAGGCAGGAAGCAATCTCTATAAAAAGCAAAAGGTTTGGCGAAAGTCAAGCCTTTTTTATTGGAATAATAGCGTAAAAGTGGTTCCACTGTCTGGTTTGGTTTCGACTTCTATTTTGCAATTAATGGCGGTTGCTAGATCGCGAATTAAGTGTAAGCCTAAGCCAGATTTGATTCCCATTACAGCCGTGTCATCATATAATGCTTTGAATTTTTCTTGTGTTCCGCCAGATCCATTGTCTGTAATTGAAATATATGTGTGCTTATCTAATGTCCATGATTTCCAGATTATAATTCCATTATCGGTTTTGGCAAGCGCTTGAATCGCATTTCCTGTAAGGTTGCGCAGTATTGTTTTCAAATAATTTTTATCGGTTTCTAAAGTGATATTATCAGGGTTTTCGAAAATGAATTGTATGTTTTCTACACTCGAAAAATGTCTTTGCGTTTCGCTGAACAGATCTTCGACTTTACATTTTTTAAGTTTGGGTTGAAAGTTATCCATTTGTCCTTTGCTCCATAATAAAATATCTTCCATCGATGATAGTAAATTTTCGGCTCCCGTAATTACTTTGTTTTGCATTCGCAAAGCGGTTTCTTCGTCAATAAGTTCTGGATTTTCTTTTTGAAGGTGTAAAAAATGAATTAAATTAGAAACTGGGCTTCTTAAATCATGATTTAATATACCAAAAAAACGTGCTTTTATTTTGTTAGCTTCGTCGAGCTCTTGATTTAAAAGCTGTAGTTTTTGATTGTTTTTTTTACGATTCCTACTTTGGTTAAAAACCAATAATCCAATAATGACAAGTAGTGCTAAGCCAAATAGCAGGAACAAAAGTTGCTTTTTTGTTTGCTGTATTTGGGTATTCTTAATCGTATTTTGAGTAGAGAGGCTTTTTATTTCCTTTTTCTTTGTGTTATTTTGGTACTGTGCTTCGGCATTGGCAATATTTTTCTTGGCAGATTCCTGCAACATTTCGTCATTGTATTTGGTGTAGATTTCATTATAATGGTACGCCTGTTTCCAATCCCCTAAGGCGGCATAACTTTGTGATAATTTTTTATTGATGGTTACAAATGATTCTTTGTCGTAATGAAGTGCGTTTTTAGAAGCGAGTTTTAATGTTTCGATTGCCTTTTTGTACTCTCGTTTTTCATATAAAACAAGTCCCATTATCGTATTAGCTTCCATTAAAATTTCTTCATCTGTCGATTTGTGCCCAAGCGTGACTGCTTTTTTGGCATAATTGTAAGCAGTAGAAATCTGGTTTTGTGCAACATAATAGTCCGCCATGCTTCGATTGGCAAAGCTCAGATTTAGAAATAAGGAATCCTTAAGCGATGGGAAAGTATGTATTAATTTGTAATATTTTATTAGGCTGTCTTGTTTCTCCATTGCTGCAAAGCATTGTAAATAGTAATTACAGACGAAGGCACTTACATATGGAGATGTTTTTATGTACGGTTTTGTGTAACTGAGATACTCAATGGCTTTGTTGTGTTGCTTCATCTTTATGTAGGCACTTCCAATTTGGCAATAGGAAACTCCTATGTTTTCAATGTTATTAATGCTTTTGTCTAGCAATTTTTTATAATTTATCGCTTTTAATTGATAGGTAATAAACGTTTCATACTCCGAATTATCTAAGTAATATTCTCCTAGGCTTCCGTTCAGTACGGCCTGAGTGTAGGTGCTTTTGGTAGTGTCGAGAACTTGTTTAATGTAGGTTACTAAAGCATTTCTTTTTGAAGATTGGTTAAGAGAATAATAAATGTAATTAAGTCGCATTAGAGCCGATGTCTCCGTTTTAAGTTTCTTACTAATTTGGGCATTTTTCAATGCTAGTTCGTAATTTATTTCGGCCACTTGGTATTGATTGTTGCTAAATTCGTATGCAGTTCCTTTATACAAATAAAATCTGCTTAAATAACTAGGATTACCTTTTGCAAGTGCAATTCCTTTCTCTGTGGCACGAATAACTTTAGAATATTCCTCTAAATCGATAATCTTATCACAATAGGTTAGCCAAATTTTGAGTTTTTGGTCTGTCGTTTTATATTTTGATAAATCAGGTTCTTGCTGCGCAAAGGCAGTCAAGTTGATGAAAAAAATAAAAAATAAGGCTATTGTTCTCATTAGAAAATGTTTAAATTTTCTTTGTAGCTTCTGCCAACAGGAATAGAAAAATTATTATTTAGAATAATCTCTGTTGGATTTATTTTCTGAATGAATTGTTTTTGAACGGCAAAACTGCGGTGAATTCGAATGAACGATTGAAAGTGATCTACTTTTAGCAAATTGCCAATGCTCGATAAAACACAATATCTTTTTTTGTCGGTAATAATAAGGGTGTAATCTTTTAACGCTTCGAGGTACAAAATTTCGTGAAGTTTTACTTTGGTTTGTTCGTGGCCTTCTTTAATGTAGATAGTGTCACCACCAATACTAGATTCAAAAAGAGCCGCTTTTAGCTTGATTTCCATAAACTCTTCTATGCGGCTTATGGTTTGTGAAAAGCGATCTAATTTTAATGGTTTTACGATAAAATCTAGCGTTTCAATTTGAAAACTTTCTACAGCATGTTCTGGATGCGCTGTTATAAAAATGCAAACAGGAATCTGTAAGGTTTGCTTTCTAAAATCAATTCCGTTTATTCCCGGCATATCAATGTCAAGAAACAAAATATCTATTTTTTCTTTTTCGATACAAGTAAGCGCCTCTTCCGCTGTTTCGAATACACCCCTTATATCAAGCTGTGGAAACTTTTTGGCAAAACATGTTACGGTCAGCCTATCAATTTCGTCATCATCAATAATGATACAGGTGTGTTTTTTAATCATTTAAGTTATGTTGTCTGTCTATTTAAAATGTTGTTTGTCTATTAGTTAATTTTAGAACTAGCTTACTGTTGTTAATTTGTTCTGTAATTAATTTGTAAGATAAAAATAATTTTTTATGTCTTATCTGTATTACAAAAATAACGCTATCAAATTAAAAAACAACCATTTAAACTTAAATTAGTATGAAAATTTTAAAAACTATTTTTTTCCTTTTAACAATCCTACTGTTTACCATCTCTTGTAGTAAAGATGATAATGATCCTGCTGCAGATCCAATTACGTATGCTACAGAAAACCCACTAGATCTGTTTTTGGCAAATTCTGGATTTGGACAAAAAACTACTAGTGCTAAAAACTCTGGATTCTATGAATATGGGTTTAGCTTTAAACCAACAGTTACGGGTAAAATAACTGCTTTGGTAGTAAAGATTCCTGATGTTAATGCAGCCTTAAAAGTTACTTTATGGAATGCTACAACAAAAACTGTTATCCGAACAGAGACTTTAAATGTTCCAGATGCCGATGTTGCTGTAGAAAAAACGATTGAATCTATCGCTCTTACAAAAGATAAAGAATACTATATTACAGTAAATAGTGACGACTGGTATAGTAGAAATAAAACTGACGGAACAGCGACTACGTATCCTGTTGCTGCAGGAAATATTACTGTAACAGGATTTGCTTATATGGGGACAACAGAAGGAGTTATTATTTTTCCTGTCAACAGTTCCGTTGGCTTTTATTCGGGAGATACTAGTTTTAAATTTCAAAGAACAGAGTAGTTCTTGTTATATATTTTTGAATTTAGTAGTAAAAAAGGTTTGACGTGAGTCATGCCTTTTTTTGTTTTTCTAAATTCTTTGTCTATTTAAAATGTCGTTGGTCTATCAGTAGTTTTTTAAAGCTGAATATATTTAGATCTTTATAAAAGAAAAAATAAAAACACTAATTATTAGGACATTAATAAACACAAGAAGCCATTTATTTAATAGTGCAAGCACATATTAATAATAGAACTGTTTTAAAATATACAAATCAACATGAAAAATATACAGCTTTTAATTATATTCTTACTTGTAATTTCTTGTAAAAAAGAAGAGGTAAATAACACAAAACATCTCTATACGGAAGTTAAGGAAAATACAGTTGCTGCTGAAAATGAAGGCAAGGGAAAAGTAACTTTAATTTGTAACGGTAAACGCATTACTGCTGAAGGAAGTTGTGGCGGTGTAGTAACAATGGGTACTTTAATAATCGCAGTTAGAGACAATGCCAATGCTGCTAAAATTTTTACTATCGATTTTAATACTTTGGTATATCCCGTAAACGGAAAAGAATATCTTGTAAAACCTAAAGATTATACATTAAATAAAAATCCTGAAAATGAAGTTTCCATAAGTTTTGTCGAAGGATTTAGCAATAGAATGAATAGTTGGGATACACATGCTACATCAGGTACAGTAAAGTTTACAGTTAATGGTAACCAAGTGAGATGTACTTTAAAAAATATTAGATTAGTGCCAAGTCTCATTTATAATGCCGAAGACTTGCAAAGTGAAGGAATTGTTTCAGGCGAATTAATCCTTTATAAAAATTAAAACATAATTATTACGAGAAAAAGACAATAAGTATTGGCCTTGTGCCACTGTTTTTTTGAATTTATTATAGTAAAGATGTCGTTCGTCTATTTATACTGCTGTCTGTCTATCAGTTGTTTCTCTCTTCATTTTGTTTCTTTAGGTTTGACATGTAATGAAATAATCCTTTAGAGAAGTGATATTTGATCCTTTTAAAGAAACGTTAATTCATCTAAAGAGGGAATATTTAAAAACCTAAAAAACCAACTATTAAAACAGAATTATTATGAAAATTTTAAAATTAGTATTGACAATTACGATTGTTACATTTTTATCGGCTTGTAGCTCAGATGACGGAACTAACGGAACTAACGGAATAGATGGGCAAACAGGGGCAACTGGAGCAACAGGAACAGCAAATGTAATCTACAGCGCATGGATTCTAGGTAGTACACCAGTCGACACATCAATAGATGGTACTACGGGAGTAACTTTTAGTATTAATGCACCAGAATTATCTCAAGACATACTTGATAAAGGTACTGTGTTGGTTTATCTTAAATTTGGATCGGATGTATTTCCATTGCCCTATACATCTTACGCAGGCGGATATCCTAATACGATTAGTGCCATTGCATCGTTGCTAAAAATCAAAATTTTCAGGTTCGCACATGTTACTGGGAAAACAATTACTCTTCCCACATCGCTTAATTGGAGATACATTTTAATACCAGGTGGTGTTGCGGCTACAGCAAAAGTTAAAAAAGTAGATTATTCTAAAATGAGCTATGAGGAAGTTTGTAGTCGTTTAAGCATTCAACGATAACTAAAATCACAGGGAAATACTTGATTTAATGAAGCTATGAAGGGTTTATATTTTTAAGACTACTTTTATTTATTCATTATTCAAGGTATACACGTTTAGAATCTATTAAACAAAGTACTTTATTGTTTTGTGCTTTTGATTTAGTTAGTTAAAAAGGTTTGGCGAAAGTCAAACCTTTTTCTTGTTTGCAGCACTATTTAGCCCGAAAGCTCTCAAAGTTCTGTAGGACTTAATATTGCTAGGTAGGTCTATTCTCTTTTTTTTCTATCTTTGAAATATGAAGATCGAATCGCAATTAGAGAAAATCACTAGTTTTCAGCACTTAGAATTACTCGCTAATCAAGTGGTGGAAGGTTTTATTTCGGGCATGCATAAAAGTCCATTTCATGGATTCTCAGCTGAATTTGCTGAGCATAAAGTGTATAATGTGGGCGAAAGTACGAAACATATTGATTGGAAATTGTTTGCCAAAACGGATAGGTTATATACTAAATCTTACGAGGAAGAGACCAATTTAAGATGTCATATAATAATCGATAATTCTTCGTCGATGCATTATCCAAAATTAAAAGGCAATCAACCGTTTTACGAAAGCAAAATTGGTTTTGCAGTTTTGGCATCGGCAGTTTTAATGAACTTGCTAAAAAAACAACGTGACGCGATAGGACTAAGTGTCTTTTCGGATAGTTATGAGTATTACGCACCCGAAAAGGGAAGTGACCGTCATCATAGAATGATATTGAATAAGTTGGAAGAATTGCTACAAGATACAAAAGAGAAAAAACAAACAGATACAATTACATACCTACATCAAATAGCCGAAAAAATTCATCGTCGGTCAATGATCATTTTGTTTACAGATATGTTTCAGTCTGAGAATGAAGAAACGCTCTTTAATGCGTTGCAACATTTAAAACACAACAAACATAAAGTAGTTTTATTTCATGTTGTTGACAAGCAAACGGAGCTAAAATTTGATTTTGATAACGCGCCAAGAAAGTTTATTGATGTAGAAACAGGAGATGAGGTAGTGTTATTTGCCGATAATGTGAAGCAGGAATATGAAGAAAATACCGCCACATACTTCAAAAGATTAGCTTTAACCTGTGCTCAAAACAAAATAAAGTACATTCCTGTTGGGGTAGATGAAAGTTTCGACAAGATTTTGACAGCATACTTAGTTGAGAAACAAAACTTTAGATAATAGACCTAAAAATTATTTAAAATTCTCTACAAAAAGGCTTGTGTAAACGGAAATCTATTGTATCTTTGCAACCGCAATAAAGCAGAGGTTTGGTAGTTCAGTTGGTTAGAATACATGCCTGTCACGCATGGGGTCGCGGGTTCGAGTCCCGTCCAGACCGCTAATATTGGGAAAAGCCCCGCTTCGGCGGGGCTTTTTTGCCCAATTAAGGTATCTAAAGCTAGTTGTGTTGTTTTCTCGCTTATGGCGAGAACGGTTTGTAGTTAGACCAATGAAAAGCTTTCCACTTTGTGGATAGCTTTTTTGATTTTAGGAGGTTTTCTTTTTTGATTAAATAGTTGGGTAGACGAAAATCTATTGTAGATAAATCATCGTAATTAAATAGCGTTTTAGGAGGTTTATTTTTTGATAAAAATAGTTGCGTAAACAAAAATCTATTGTAAATTTGCCAACGCAATAAAACAGGGTTTGGTAGTTCAGTTGGTTAGAATACATGCCTGTCACGCATGGGGTCGCGGGTTCGAGTCCCGTCCAGACCGCAATATTGTTTAAAGCCTTTCTTTAACGGAAAGGCTTTTTTTGTTTAAAACTAAAACTAATTTCAAGTATTACGTTTATATCATCTATTCTAAAGATTTTGATGTTTATTACAAAGGCTTTAGTGAAAATATTGCCCAACGATTGGTATATCATAATGAAAATAGAAGCCGATACACATCTAACAAAGGGATTTGGGAACTGGTATATTCAAAAGTATTCGAAACAAAGAAAGAAGCTCTAATTGAAGAGTTACGATTAAAAAAACTCAATATAAAATCGATAGAATCATTGATTAAAAAACAATATTAACACTTTGCATATTTAGTTGGTTAAAATGCATTCCTGTCATCTCGTCTTTTGGGACGAGACGGGTTCGAGTCCTCTCGTTCCAAAAACGAGACAACATATTGTTTAAAGCCTTTCTTAACGGGAAGCCTTTTTTTTTAAGAAGCTTCTTAAAATTAAGAAAAAAAAGGGGTCAAGATGATAACTTTGATCAGTCGCAAAAGTTGGGGATTACGCAAAATAAGTAATTGCTAAGTTATTACTAATTTAAAAAGGAAATAAATAAATCTGCGATAATCTGTATAATCGGTGGCCTATTTTGCAAAAGTAACATTAGCTTAAAACAAAGTATTACTATTTTGCCATACAATCCAAACAAACAATCCCAGAAACATCATACAAACCACAAAGTTTATAAAAGACGAAGCCAGAAAGCCTATTAAGGAACCCGTTGCAGCTTTTAGAGCACGCTGATGGTCTTTGTGATCATAAAGGAGTTCGCCTACAAATGCACCAACGAAAGGTCCTATAAGAAACCCAAAAGGGATGGGCGCGAAGATGCCAACAACCAAACCAATATTGGTTCCCCAAATGCCGTAAGAACTACCACCAAATTTTTTAGTTCCTTTCGCCGGAATAATATAGTCCAATACTGTTAGTACAATTGTCACTAATAAAGAAATGCCTAATATCCAATAATTGGTAGGAACCGCATTGGTAAGATAGAGCAACAAAAGTCCAACCCAGCTGATACTTGGGCCGGGTAAAACAGGCATAAAACTGCCCAAAACACCAACAATGATGCAGGTAAAACCTAAAATTAAAAGTAAGATATCCATAGAATATTTTTAGTAATTTTGCTGACTAGATCGCAACACTTTTTTCTTTTACGAATATGAGAAAAATAATTGTAATTTTATAACCTATTAGTTCATTCAAAAAATAAACATTGAAGCAGTTTTCTCTTTTCCTAGTACTTTTATTTTTTAATTCCTGTCAATATTTTGAGAAGCAGATTCCTTCCGAAAAAGAATTATTGCAAAAGGAATTGAAAGCTATTAATTGGAAGGAAGTTGATGAGTATCCATCTGTAGTCGATTGTGAAAAAATTGATGACAAAAGCCAACGAGAACAGTGTTTCTTTGAAGTTTTAACGCAATTAATTCAACAAAAATTGTCGAATGACACATTAGCAGTACTGTATCCAGAGTTAGACACCATTGAAGTAAAAGTGACCATATTCCCAAATGCTACAATGACATTTGAGCCGCAGTTTCCCAAAGATTCACTCGCTTATGATAGGGTGAAAATTGATAGTATTCTAAAAACTCGTTTAGTAGATTTCCCTAAAATAAACCCTGCTATAAAGCGCGGACTACCAGTAAAAACGCAATTTATTCTTCCTGTAATTCTAAAAGTAGAGTAGCATTTAGATTGCAGATTGCAGAAGGCAGATTTTAGTTAGCAGTCCTCTCTACTCACTTTGCGTAATTCAGATTGTATTTTACATTTTCTTTGACTTTAATTGATATTTCAAAGAAGATTCTAAATCTATAAAATCCATAATATATATTCTTCTGCTTTTTTTAATACTGAACACTGAAATCTGCCTTCTGCAAACTGTGCACTGCTCACTGAATCCTAAAACCGTCTCCCTTTCCATTCGTATTTCCCAAAGAGCGAGTATAATGCAACAGTTGTACTAAAAAAAGGATACCAAAAACTGCTTAAAACTAGATTTCTTATTTTATTCTTGCTTAAAAAACCGTTCGTTTTTATAATTAATACAGTGTCTATTCCAAATTTTAGTAGCAAATAAATCGCAAAAATACTAAAGGGAATCAAACCAAAAACTGCAAAACAAAAACAACAAATAAACCCTAAATTAGCAACAAAAACAAGTAGTCCGAGGCCTTTTCCAAAGTTACTTTGATACGATTTCGTTTTTGAAGCCCAGCGAACCCGCTGATAAAATAACGACTTCCAGTTATCGACGGGTTTTGTAGTAACAATGCAATTTTTAGATTTTAAATAAGCGACTTCATCAGGATAATTGGCAAATGCTTTTTGCAACAAAAACACATCATCTCCAGTAGCAATACTATTGTTTCCCTCAAAACCATTCAGTTTTTCAAAAAATGATTTGGTGTAAGCAAAATTAGCGCCGTTACACATAAAAGCTTTTTCGATACCAAAACTGCCTATGGTTGCACCTTGTAAACTTGCCAAATCCAATTGTTGAAAATGATGTAAAAATGAATTTTGGCAATCGTAGGTAACCGCTCCCGCAATCATAGAAACCGGATGTAGCTGAATATAATTGTCTAAAGTAGGGAGCCAATTTTCGGGAACTACACAATCCGCATCCGTGGTAATAACCCAATTGGTTTTTACGTGTTGCATTGCCGTTGTAATAGCATCTTTTTTTGGAGAATTCGAAACTCTGTCGTTTTTTATAATTTGAATTCTAAATTCTAAATTCTGTAGTTTGAATTCTTCTTCGGAGTCGTCATCGACCAAAATCACTTCAAATAATTCCTTGGGATAATTCAATTTCGAAAAACTTTCTAATAGAAAAGGTAAATTTTCGACTTCATTTCGAAAGGGCACGATAATACTGAATTTTGTCTTTGGCGCTAAGCCAACATACTCAAACGAATTTATTTTAGTAAAACCATAAATAAGCCAGCCAATAATAAGTACATATACGATTGCTATTGCAACGAAAAAGAAGCTCATGTTCCTTCTATGGAATTACTAATTATCGTTTTGGGACTTTTGAAATTCAAAACAAAATAACTGCCAATGGCTACGGGTAAAACCACATTTAAAAACCACATTAGTGTACTAATAAAAATTACAATCCATTCATTTACGCCCAATATTCCAAAGAAATAGACAGCCACACTTCCCTTTACAGCAAAATCTAAAAACTGAAAAGTCGGTAGCGATGAAGCCAAAAAGTAAACGCTGCTTATTGCGGACATAAGAACTAAATAGGGTAAATCAATATCAAATGCTAAAAATAAAAAGTAGTATTGATGGGAGAAAACCAAATACCTGCAAATACCCAAGAATATATTTTTTTGATGAATGGTTTTAGGAATTTCATCAATTTTATGAATCAGTTTTTCTATAGAATAGCCTTTTATTTTTAGTTTTTTTATTGAAAATAGAACAGCAAAGAGAATTAATAAAAATCCAAAGAGCACAAAAACTGTTTCAACAGAAATCACCTTGTATTTTATATTAAAATAAAGTAAGCCAAACAAACCAAAAATAACGGTCAATACCATTTGAATTCCGTTGCAAATTAGATTTAGAAAAATTACTTTTTTAGTGTCTTTCTTATCGAAATACAACGCTTTTCCGGCATATTCTCCCAAACCGTTTGGCGTAAAAATTCCCGCAGTTAATGCTGCCAAAACCTGTTTTGTAGATTCTCCCAAAGTAGTAGGTCTAAGAAAGGAAATTAGATTTTGCCATTTAAGAATCTCAAAGAAACGATTCAATACGCTCAAAAGCAGAATAAAACCGATTCCTAAAACCGACTGATTTTTATGAAACAATACCAGGAATTTGTCCCAATCGAGTTTGTCATTGTTGGCCAATTGATTGTATATAAAATAAAAGGCGCCACCAACGATCAAAAGTTTGACTAGAAGTACAAGGAATTGCTTAGTTTTGTCTGGAATAGAAATCATATCGCAAAAGTAATCAATTAGAAAATTTGAAAATCATTAAAATGAAAATTTTCAGAAATTTTGAACTTGAAAACACAAACTTGAAACAAATCAATTGACAAAAGAGCGCATCATATTAGGAATAGATCCGGGAACCACAATAATGGGTTTTGGATTGATTAAAATTGTGAATAAACAAATGCAATTCTTGCAACTCAACGAATTGCAATTGTCTAAATACGACAATCATTACCAGAAATTAAAAGTCATTTTTGAACGCACCATAGAGCTAATCGAAACCCATCATCCCGATGAAATTGCGATTGAAGCTCCTTTCTTTGGTAAGAATGTTCAGTCTATGTTAAAGCTAGGACGCGCCCAAGGCGTTGCTATGGCAGCCGGACTTTCAAGAGATATTCCAATTACAGAATACGAACCAAAGAAAATTAAAATGGCGATTACAGGTAACGGTAACGCCAGCAAAGAGCAAGTGGCAAAAATGCTGCAACAACTTTTAGGCTTAAAAGAATTGCCCAAAAATTTGGATTCAACGGATGGTTTGGCGGCTGCAGTTTGTCATTTTTTTAACTCAGGAAAAGTGGTTGGAGCCAAAAGTTATACAGGTTGGGATGCTTTCGTAAAACAGAATGAGGAACGCGTTAAAAAATAATTATATTTGTAAAAATAAACTTAATCTTTTAGATCATGATAAAAATTAAATTCATTGCATTTATTCTATTCACTACATTTATTACTTCTTGTTCTTCTAGCGATGACAGTAAAGGTAGTGAAGGTAATCAATCGACAGAAGGTTCTTTCGAGTTGATTCACAATAATCAAGTAAAAAAGGTTAGCTCTTGGAAAGCTATTAAAATTGATGATTTCATGGAAGTTACAGGTCAAACTTCTGATGGAATTGGCATTGATTTTAAGTTCAATGTTTATGGAAATTTATATCAAGGATTTTTAACAGGAACCTCGGTACTTACCAATGAAGTTTCAGAAGTTTTTACATCTAACACTTTTACTTTTACATTGGAAGAACTCAATAAAACTACTAAAACGGTAAAAGTTAAATTTTCAGGTAAATTATATGAAGATGGACAGGACTACGAAGAAAATTACACCACTAATCCATCAAAATTCACTCTGATAAGCGGTTCCTTTACTGTTTCCTATTCCGATTTAACTCCAAAAATTGCAGGATTAGGAACTTATGCAAAGTTGGATGGTAAAGATTGGCACGGTATGTCACTAGATAGTTTCACTGAATTAATAGGCTCTGATAAAATCACTACACTGAATGTTGAGAATGATGGAGAATATAGTTTTGGTATTGTTTTTCCAAAAGGAGATTTAAAAACAGGTACATTTACTTTTACTAGTAATGCGTTTACAAACAGAATTTCTTTTAAGAAATTTGATTTGACAACACATGAATTTATAGTGTATAGTGTTTCAGGTTCTTTAATTTACACAGCTGTAAATGATACTTATGTAGAGGGAACTTTTAATTTAACAGCAACTAATCCCGTAGATAATTCAAAAGTTCTAATTACAAATGGTAAATTTAAAGAGGGACGATAAATAACAATTTTATTAAATATAAAGTAATCTACGTAAAAAATTAAAAAGATAATTTTATTTTTTTGAAGGATTAACGATTATTATTCAAGAGCAAGATTTAACTTGCTCTTTTTTCATTATGTCAGGAATCTACATACACATACCCTTTTGCAAGCAGGCGTGCCATTACTGCGATTTTCATTTTTCAACTTCTATGAAGAAGAAAGACGAAATGATTTTGGCTATCGCCAAAGAACTTCAATTAAGAAAAAGGGAGTTTCAAAAAGAACTTGTAGAAACGATCTACTTTGGTGGAGGTACGCCAAGCGTTTTGACTTCAGACGAAATAAATTTTTTGATCCAAGAAGTCTACACCAATTACACCGTTGTTGAAAAACCTGAAATTACGCTAGAAGCCAATCCCGATGATTTATCGGAGGAGCGAATTTTAGAACTCTCTAAAAGTAAAATAAATAGACTGAGTATCGGAATTCAATCTTTCTTTGAAGATGATTTACGGATGATGAATCGTGCTCATAATTCTGTGGAAGCCAAAAAATGTCTAGAATTTGCTACAAAACATTTCGATAATATTTCTCTAGATTTAATTTATGGCATTCCCGGGATGAGCAACGAAAGGTGGAAACAAAATATAGAAACTGCATTGTCTTTTGGAATACCACATATTTCGAGTTATGCCTTAACTGTAGAGCCTAAAACGGCTTTGAGCAAACTCATTCAAACAGGGAAGATCGCAAAACCAAACGACGACTCGGCTCAGGAACATTTTGCAATTTTGGTAGAAACCCTTGAATCTAATGATTTCATACATTATGAATTGTCTAATTTTGGAAAAGCCAATTATTTTTCGAAAAATAACTCGGCCTATTGGTTGGGAAAAAAATACATGGGAATTGGTCCTTCTGCTCACAGCTATGATGGAATTTCCCGAAGTTGGAATGTGTCGAATAATACGCTTTATTTAAAATCAATTCAAGAAAATAAACTCCCAAGTGAAATTGAAATTTTATCACTAAGCGACCGTTACAACGAATATATAATGACGGGTTTACGTACAATTTGGGGTGTCTCGCTTGAACGCGTTGAAAACGAATTTGGAACTGAATATTTAAATTATTTAAATAAGCAGTCCAATAAGTTTTTAGAGGACGGTTTGCTGTCGACTGAGAATAACATTTTAAAACCAACTCCCAAAGGAAAATTCTTGACGGATGGAATAGCAAGTGATTTGTTTTGTTTAAATTCGGAGTAAGTCTAACCGCAAAGTTCGCAAAGGATTACGCGAGGCTCGCTATTTTAATGAAATGTTTTTCTTATATTTATTTCAAATTAAGCTTTGTGCTCTTTGCGTAAATCTTTGCGAACCTAGCGGTAAAAATTTTATGAATGAAAACGAATTATCAAAGTTAGTATTCGATTGTGCATTGAAAGTACACAAAGCACTTGGTCCAGGACTATTAGAAAGTGCTTATGAAGAATGTTTGTATTATGAATTGAAAAAATCGGGTTTGGAAATTCAAAAACAAAAAGCATTACCATTAATTTATGAAGAAGTTAAATTAGATGTTGGTTACAGAATTGATATTATTGTAGAAAGAAAATTGATTTTAGAAATAAAATCTGTTGAAGCTTTAAATGATATTCACTTTGCCCAATTGTTAACTTATTTAAAATTGACAAATTGCAAATTAGGTTTGCTAATAAATTTTAATGTGCTTTTGATAAAAAACGGCATAAAACGTGTTGCTAATAATCTTTAGTTAGTGAATTAAAAAAGCAACATAAAAGGCACAAAATTCATTTAAAGTTCACAAAGCTTGCGAACTTTGCGATAAAAGAAAAACAGAACCTTTGCGCCCTTTGCGGTAAAAAAACTATGGAAGCAATCATAAACAATCAATTTAAAATTGACTTATCAAAACCCATTGATATTTCTATTCCGCTAACGAATACTGATGAAAATCCGATTGCTTGGTACATCGAAAAACCAGTAATTGAACCCGTAGTTTTTGGTGATTGGATAGGAAAGGTCTCGGAAGGAAAGTCATCGACTAATTTTAACAATATTTTCTTCAATCCGCACGGACATGGGACACACACGGAGTGTTTAGGGCATATTACTTGGGAGTTTTACAGCATAAACCAGTGCTTGAAACAGTTTTTCTTTTTTGCAGAAGTTATTTCGATTGAGCCAGAAATACAAGGAAATGATTGGGTAATTACTAAAAATCAAATAGAAAAAGCATTAGTCAATTCGAATTCTATAGAAGCAATAATCATTAGAACACTTCCTAATTTAGAAAGTAAAAAATCGCTAAAATATTCGAATACTAATCCGCCTTACTTAGCAGAGGATGCTGCAATTTTTATTCGCAACAGCGGAATTCAACATTTATTAATCGATTTGCCAAGTGTAGATAAAGAACATGACGAAGGAAAATTACTGGCCCATAAAGCCTTTTGGAACGTGAAAGATGTGAATAATTTGAACGATAGCGCACGTCTCAATTGTACGATTACAGAAATGATTTATGTGCCGAACGCAGTTACAGATGGAAGTTATTTATTAAATCTTCAAATTGCTTCATTCGAAAATGATGCAAGTCCAAGTAAACCTATTTTATACCAGATATGATAACAATTTCTACTGATAAAAGTAAATTAGACATTTCGTTTATTCAAAATTTCCTCAAAGATATTTATTGGGCAGCAGGAAGAACAATTGATGATGTTCAAAGAACAATCGATGCTTCGGTTTGTTTCGGGATCTACTTAGATGAAGTTCAAATTGGTTTTGCCCGCGTAATTACAGATTATGTAATTTTTGCCTATGTCATGGACGTTTTTGTAACGGAGGAACATCGTGGGAAAGGATATTCATCTTTATTAATTGATGCAATTTTAAAAGAAGAAACTTTGAAAGAAGTTAAAATATGGAGGCTTGCGACCAAAGATGCTCATTTTTTGTATGAGAAATTTGGTTTCAAATTATTAGCACATCCAGAACGAATGATGGAAAAATTAAAATAAGTATGAATCTAGAAAGCTATTATGAATATTGCCTTTCTCAAAAAGGGGTAACTGAACATTTCCCTTTTGACGAAGATACTTTGGTTTTTAAAGTAGGCGGAAAAGTGTTTGCTTTATCCTCCTTATTGCAGTGGGAAAAAGGAAGTCCGTCTATAAATCTAAAGTGCGATCCAGAACGCGCACAGGAATTACGTGCGGAATATGATGGGATTGAACCGGGTTTTCATATGAATAAAGTACATTGGAATACGATAGCCGTGAACCAAGATGTTCCTGATTCTTTGTTGAAAGAATTAATTAAACATTCGTATGACTTGGTTTTTAAAACTTTAACGAAGAAAATTCAGATGGAAATTATTGATCCGACGTAAATTATTTACCTAATAGGCGAAGCAATTAAAAAAATAGATATTACTTTTGCAAAACAAATAAAACTTAGCAACTTAGTGCTTTAGCAACTTTATAAAAATGAAAGAACAAATCAAAAAGTTTTTAAACGAAGAACAAGATCCAAAAGCTATTGAAAAAATCACCTCAAAATTAGATGATTTATTGATGAAAAATGAGGAAATTGGTTATATCGCAGTTCAAAAAAAACCTGCAATCACTGTTCTTCCAGATAGTATTGTTTTGACTAATAAACGAATTATTATTTGTCAACCTAAGAACCTCGGACTTTCAATGAATTTTATTGATTACACTTGGGATGAAATTGAGGGCACTTTTGTAAAAGAAAATATTCTAGGTTCAGAGTTTTCTTTTTCTACCAAAACTAATATTGAAGTTTCTATAGATTATATTCCGAAAATTCAAGCCAGAAAAATATTTACGTATGCCAAAGAGCAATTGGATATTTTTAAAAACGGTGTAACTCCAATAACAACTCCTACCACAGAAACACCTGAGGTAAATGTCGAAAAAACGATAATCGAAATTCCGGCTGAAGAAGAAAATTTGATAGAAGAAGAAACTCCAATTGTAGCAGAAGAAACTCTAGAAGAAGAAGTTACGGAAGAAATAGAAATGGAAGAAGTAACGCATTATGCCGAAATAATGCCTAGCAAACCAGCCTATTCAGCTCCTATAATTGAAAATACAACACCACAGGTGGAGAAAAAATCTAGTGAGTTGTCACAAGATGAGCTTTTTGCAAAACTTCAAAATTATAAAAAACTGTTGGATAACGGTTTGATTCTACAAGGTGAATACGATGCTTTCAAAAAAGAAATTTTGAGTTATATGTAGCATAAGAATTGCAATAATTACTTTCAAAAAATAAAAAAAATCTCAAAATCATAATGATATTGAGATTTTTTTTGTGCTTTATCTTTTCTATTGAAATTGACTTTTGAAATTGACTTTTGAAATTGAAATTGAAATTGAAATTGCTTTTTGCTAAATAGTCTGTTTTTGTTTTTCTAAAAAACCATTCGATTGCAATTCTAATAATTTTGAAGCATTTTTACGCTGCAAATTATAAAGCTCTTTGTCTTGCGAAATGTCAGTATAAACAGTATCGTGCATCGAAGCATTGGTTTTTACTAAAAGTTCACGTTGGTATTTATTTTGATCTAAAGTAGCTTTTAGAGCGGTCTCTAATTCTTCTAGTTTATAATCATATTCACCTTTTGGAGCCATTAATTTAGCAATAATTGGGGAAGTTTCAATGGCTAAAAACAACAGCATGATAAAAAAGGAAGGAAGCCAAGGCAACTTATTTAAAGCATTTATGCGAGCCATTAAACCATCAAAACCCTCAATGATAGGCTGCGTTTCCGTCACTTTTTTATCTAAATCGCTTTGCAAAGTTGTGGTTCCTTTTTCTAAAACAGCAATTTTTGCCAAATTATTTTTCCGAATGGTGTCCAGTTGCATTAATGATAAATTGTGTTTGGCTATTTTTTCTTTAAAAACAGGTCCTTTACCCAATTTTTTGGTTCCAGCCGTTCCTTCTGCTTCTTTGATGTAGGTTTCATAAAGTGTATTTACTTCTTTTTCTTTAGAAGTGATTTCCGCTTTAAGACTTGCTATTTCGGTTTTATTTTTCTCTAAATCCGATTTAAAGTAATTACTAACCTCTTTTTTATTGTTCAAAGCCATTGCGTTCTTCTCTTTCAATAGAACGGTATTAATTTCTTTTTGAAAAATTTTAATTTCTAATGGTTTAGATATTACGATCGCAATAATGAAAGCCAAAAGAATTCGAGGTGTAGCTTGTTTAAATTCGCTCCAAAAGTTGTCTCTTTTTCGAATGGTAGAAACAATAAAACGATCCAGATTAAAGATTAGTAAACTCCAAACAATTCCGAAAAGTAGGGCGGGAAGAATAGTGTCGAAAACCGTAAAAAGAGCATAAGTACTAGCGATAAATGCCATAACAGCGGTAAAAAAAACAGTAGCGCCAACACCTACAAATTTGGTTTGTTCGCCATCAGAGCAACCTTCGAGCAAGTTTTTGTCGGCTCCAGAACAGAGGATGAAAAATTTTTTTAACATGATTGATTGATTTTTGATTGATCTTACAAATTTAATACCAAAAAAGTAATTATAATGTAAATAGTTGATTTGTTTTTGGTTACGACCGTTTCTCTTTTTAGTAGAACAATTAAAAGAGGTGAAATCAAAGATGGTTGTCTTAAGAATTACCATAAAAAAAGCAGTTACAAGAATTTCTTATAACTGCTTTTTAAAAAGTATAATTTTGTTTTGTTTACTTCAAAGGTCCTCCTGCTAATATTTCAGCATTGGCAAAAGATGAAAATTTTTCGAAATTATCTCTAAATTTACCAGCCAATTCTAACGCTTTTTGATCGTACACGTTTTTGTCTTCCCAAGTATTTTTTGGATTTAAAATCTCGCTAGGAACATTTGGACACGATTGCGGAATTGCAATTCCAAATACATCATGGTTTACATATTCAACTGAATCTAATTCTCCTTTAAGAGCAGCAGTAATCATAGCTCTTGTGAATTTCAATTTCATTCGGCTTCCTGTCCCGTATACGCCACCAGTCCAACCAGTATTGATTAGCCAAACTTTAACATTGGCATCTTTCATTTTTTTACTTAGCATTTCTGCATATTTCGTAGGGTGCAATGGCATAAATGGAGCTCCAAAACAAGCAGAGAAATTAGGTTGTGGTTCTGTTACTCCAGCTTCTGTTCCTGCTACTTTCGCCGTGTATCCAGATATAAAGTGGTAGGCAGCTTGTCCAGCAGTAAGTTTTGAAATAGGAGGCAGAATACCATAAGCATCGGCCGTTAAAAAAAATATATTTTTTGGGTTTTTACCAATAGAACCAGGTTGAATATTATTGATATGTTCAATTGGATAACTTACTCTTGTATTCTGTGTAATAGAAGTATCTGCATAATCTACTTCATTAGTGCCTTCTTTAAAAACTACGTTTTCAAGAATTGCACCTTTTTTGATAGCTTTAAAAATGTCAGGTTCATTTTCTGCGCAAAGATTGATTACTTTGGCGTAGCAACCACCTTCAAAGTTGAAAACGGTATTTTCATTGGTCCATCCATGTTCGTCATCTCCAATCAATTTTCTGTCTGGATCTGCAGATAGGGTAGTTTTTCCTGTGCCTGATAAACCAAAGAATATTGCGGTATCGTCATCTTCACCAACATTAGCACTGCAGTGCATTGGTAATGTATTTTTGAAAACTGGTAAAATAAAGTTTAATGCTGAAAAGATTCCTTTTTTCATTTCACCTGTATATCCAGTTCCACCAATTAAAGCTATTTTTTTTGTAAAATCTAAAATCGCAAAATTAGCTTGACGTGTTCCATCAATAGCTGGATCAGCTAGAAATCCAGGTGCGCAAATAACAGTCCACTCTGGAGTGAATTTTTCTAATTCTGCAGGAGTTAGTCTTAAAAACATATTGTGGCAAAATAAATTAGCCCAAGCAGTTTCTGTAACTACACGTACATTTAATCTGTAATTTGGATCGGCGCAAACATAAGAGTTTCTAACAAAAACCTCTTTGTTTGATAAGTAAGCAGTTACTTTATTATAGAGAGTATCAAAAGCTGCGGGTGCAAACGGAATGTTTACTTTCCCCCACCATACTTTATCTTCGGTAATGCTGTCTTTAACGATAAAACGATCAAGTGGCGATCGTCCCGTAAATTCTCCTGTGTTTATAGCTAAAGCTCCGGTAGAAGTTTCAATTCCTTGTTTAGAGTTAATTGTAATATCATGTAACTCATTAGGACTTAATTGATAGCGAATCTTGGCATTTTCAATTCCCAGTTCTTTTAACGAAATCGATTGCGTAAAAAAGGTTTGATTGTCCATAAAAAAATATTTTTGTGAGTGTTGTTTATTTCACTGCAAAAGTATAATTTTTTTTTAATACCACATTAAATTTTAATTTTCTTTTTTACTGGCTTTAATATGTCAAATAGCAATAAAAACCAAGCTGTTATAAGAAAAAGTCCGCCAATAGGAGTTATAAAACCAAATATTTTAAAATCTATTGGTGTAAGACTATTTGTCGCTAACAAGTAAATTGATCCTGAGAAAAAGATAACTCCAATTATGGTCACCGTATGAATTGTTTTTTTAGTTTTTTGAGTAACAAGAGCAGTTGTTCCGATGAACAATAAAAACAACGCGTGATACATTTGGTAACGAACTCCTGTTTCAAATGTTGTGAGTTGCTCTATACTTAAAACTTTTTTTAGTGCATGTGCGCCAAAAGCTCCCAAAATTATCGCTATCATTCCCAAAATTGCCGCAGTTGATATTATTTTCTTATCCATTATCTTTTTTAAATCTAAAAGTGTTTATTACTTAATTTATATTGAGCATCTAATGTAAGATTTTATTTGTTTGAGTGCTTATCATATTCAGAATATTTTAACAGCAATCTATTTGTTATAAATACAACAATATTGTATGTTTGTGTTATATTTATTTAACTATGAGAAATATTCTTATCATTGGTGCAGGAAGATCAGCTTCTTCTTTAATACAATATCTTCTTGATAAATCAGTATCCGAAAGGCTGCATATTATGATTGGAGATCTTTCTCTAGATTTGGCAGAGCGAAAAACAAACAATCATCCCAATGCTACGGCGATAGCTTTAGATATTTTTGATAAAAAACAAAGAAATAGTGCAATAGAAAAAGCAGATATTGTTATTTCGATGCTGCCAGCGCATCTTCATATTGAGGTAGCAAAGGATTGTATTTTATATAAAAAACATATGGTAACGGCATCGTATGTTAGTGACGCTATGCAGGAGTTAGACGGTGCTGCCAAAGCCAATAATCTAATTTTCATGAATGAGATAGGTCTTGATCCAGGAATTGACCATATGAGTGCTATGAAAGTCATTGATGAAATTCGTGAAAAAGGAGGAGAAATGCTCTTATTTGAATCGTTTTGCGGTGGACTAGTAGCTCCAGAATCAGATGATAATTTATGGAATTATAAATTTACATGGGCTCCTAGAAATGTGGTACTTGCTGGTCAAGGAGGGACAGCCAAATTTATACAAGAAGGAACCTATAAATACATTCCGTATGTAAATTTATTTCGAAGAACGGAGTTTCTTGAAGTAGAGGGATACGGTAAATTTGAAGCCTATTCGAATAGAGACTCACTTAAATACCGAAGTGTGTACGGTCTTGACAATGTGCTTACGTTATATAGGGGAACAATTCGTAGAGTTGGTTTCTCTAAAGCCTGGAATATGTTTGTTCAACTAGGAATGACGGATGATAGCTATACTATGGAAAACTCAGAAAACATGAGCTACAGACAATTCGTTAATTCCTTTCTCCCATACCATCCAACGGATTCTGTTGAAATAAAAATGCGTTTGATCCTAAAAATTGACCAAGACGATATTATGTGGGACAAGCTTTTAGAATTAGATTTGTTCAATCGTACTAAAAAAGTAAGTTTGAAAAATGCTACTCCTGCTCAAATTCTTGAAAAAATACTTACTGACAGTTGGACTTTACGACCCAATGATAAAGATATGATTGTAATGTATCACAAATTTGGATTTATTCTAAATGGAGAAAAAAAGCAAATCGACTCCAAAATGGTTTGCATTGGTGATGATCAAACATATACCGCGATGGCGAAAACGGTGGGATTACCAGTAGCCATGGCGACGTTGTTGATTCTTAATGGTAAGATCACAACTCCAGGTGTTCAACTCCCCATTAGTAAGGAAGTGTATCTACCTATTTTGAAGGAGTTAGAAAACTATGGAGTAATTTTTAATGAACAGGCAATGCCTTATATTGGTTACAATCCTGACAAAGTTTTTAGTTAAGGTTTTTTTTAGATTTAATTTCTTTTAGTTAAATCTGCTTCTTTTTTTAAGAAGCAGATTTTTTTTATTCTTATGGTTTTGCCTGTATAGTTATGGGCATACTGTATTCTACTCTAACTGTTTTTCCATTTTCTGAACCCGGAATCCATTTTAGTGAAAGTTTAATTACTCGAATTGCTTCGTCACCCATTCCGTATCCTAAATCTTTTTCTATTTTAAATTCAGAAAGTGAACCATCTTTTTCCACCATAAATTTAATTAATATTTTGCCTTCCACTTTGTTTTTATCAGCTTCTGCAGGTATTTTGAAATTCATCCCAACAAGCTTATAGAATTCCATCATTCCTCCAGGATATTCAGGTTTTTTAACTTTGCTATTTTCTTCTTCGTTTTTCTTAGAATAATTAGAAGGACTTTCTTGAGCCACAGTTTTAGTGCTAAAAGCAATTAACAAGAAACTGCAAATAATACCAACTGTGAATATTTTTAAAGTAATTTTTACAGGAGATTGCTGTTTTGTCATCATAAGAAAACGCTTTTTAGTTATTAAATAATTAATGTTACTAGCCAGAGCGACATTGGTTTTGTTCGAAACGATTTCAAGCAATAAATTCTGGTAACTGGAAACCGAATTAAACTGTTGGTTCACCGCTTCATCTGCTAGGAATTCATGATTGAGTTTTATTGCTTTTTTGTACAAAAGGATGAATGGATTAAACCAAAATACAATTTGCAAAACTTCTACAAAGAGAATATCTAAAGTGTGTTTCTGTAATAAATGTGCTTTTTCATGCACGATTAATTCTGATGGTATTTTGTCATTCTTGTAATCATCAGCATTAATAAAAATTTCATTCCAAAATGAATGCGGTAAGATAGGTTCTTCGATCAGAATAACTTTTTCACCATTTATAAATTGAGTTTTATTATTTTTTACTTTTCGATAAAAAGAATAAAGGTTTAAAGTAAAACGAATACTCAATACTAACGCTACTAAAATATAAATCAAACTTAAAATATAAGTCATAATTTCATAAAGTGAAGTCTCATTCTGGATTATAGTACTTGACCTAATGATAATTTCTTCTAATTGGATTGTTTGTAATCTACTCTCCGAAAAAGGCTGAAATGAAAATAATTGTAAAGGGATTATCAAACTAAAAACTAGGCTTCCAATTAAATAGGCACGATTAAAACGAAACATTCTTTCGTTTTCTAGCCATAATTTATATATTGCATAAAATATCAAAAGCAGTATCCCAGATTTTAAAAGATAATTTATCATTCTTTATTTTTTTTAATTTGTGAATCGATTATTTTTTTTAGTTCCTCAAGTTCCGAATTTGATAAATTCGTTTCTGTAGTAAAGAAAGAAGCAAATTGTGAAGCTGAATTATTAAAGAAATTGCTAATCAATCCGTTTACATGTTTGGAAAAATAGTCATTCTTTTTTACCAACGGATAATATTCTCTTGAATTACCAAATTCGGTGTAAGCAACAAATTTCTTGTCAATCATTCTTTTTAATAATGTTGCTACTGTTGTTGTTGCGGGCTTCGGTTTTGGATAGGAATAGAGCAGATCTTTCATGAATGCTTTTTCTAGTTTCCAAAGATGTTCCATTAATTGTTCTTCTGAGTTGGATAATTGCATCATAATTTTCTTTTTTGCTGACTAACTCTTTCTAATTCGGGAAGTTCTTTTTTATAAGCTTCAAGATCCCAAAAAATATTCCATTTTTTAACATAATCTGCTATTGGGCCTAAACCCACTGCAGCTCGTCTTTTATCTACATTATCTGGATCTTCAAGAGGAAGAACAAATGCTTCTTTCCCAGGAATCATTGAAATTTGGCTACCATAAATCTGTTTGTGTCTTTCTCTTAAAGCAACCCTATCTTCTAGCAAAGCTAATGAACTTGCTTCTGCATTTCCTTTCTTGACAGCGTCCCTCATCATTGGCAGATATTTTTGCTGCGTTTTTATATCAGAATGCTGAATCACCAAAAATAAAGTTTTATTGGCCTGTGTTCCAACAATGTTTTTACCAACCCATCCTTTTTCATCCAGAATCTTGGTTACTTTAATCAAATTTAAACTGTCCTTATAGCTCATTATTTTACCAATACTGTCAATTTTTTTCTTGTCAGACTTTGGATCGTCATAAATAATAATAAAATCTTTTCGTATATCTTGATCTAAATCGTAAATAGCGAGTAATTCTTTTTGTAGTGTTTTGTCATAATTAGCTTCAATAACTTCCAATTTCTTTTGAAGTTTTATAAGTACGTTTTGCCAGTCTTCGTTTGGATGTAAGGAGTCTAAATCACTGTCCTTTTTTAGATGACTCAAATTTTCATAACCATTATTAATAGCTAAATCCAACCATTTAAATGCATTTTTGGATTGATTGGACAGTGCGGCAGAACAGGCGCCGTTATATAAATCAGTAATATTTGTATGTTCTTTGCTAAATGCTTTTTCATAATATACTACTGAAAGTTTATAATCCTTTACTCTGTAACATGAATCTGCTTTTTGAACATATTCTTTATAGGTTTGTGCTTGAAGCGTGTAGCTAGTAACGGCTATTAAAATAAAGGTTATTAGATTTTTCATAATTTAAATGATTATCGTTTGGTTGATTTTTGTTCCGCTATTAATTCTCCGTTTTCGTATTTTCTGGTAATGGATATTTTTCCATCGTTATCATAATATTTCCAATCTCCAAAATAAAACCAATGTGTTTCTTTGCTATTGATTATTAGTTTTGTTTTTCCTTTGGATTGTATTTTTCCATTGGGATAATAATTGGTAACATTGCAAATGTTCTTGCGATATACTTCCTTTTTGTTGATGACACCATTAGTGTAATAACGCCATTTTTTTATTGGATTATCCTTTTTATACACGCCAATCGATTTGTATTTAGTACTGTCAATTTCATATTGTTCGACCCAAATGCCAACTCTTTTTTTATCTACTTTTTGATTTATTGGAGCTGTTTTACAACCAATAAATGATAATAGGAAGAAGAAATATAGAAAAGGACTTCTCATAAATTGGTTTTGCTCTACAAAAATAGATATTGCTCTACAAATGTAGAATAAAAATTAATATGACCAAATTTTTTTATTCTTTTTTTTACTGTTATTGTTTTAAAATCAGTTTTTTATGAAACCCAAAAACCTTAGCCCTGATGGAAGCGCCATCCTTTTCCTTTTTTCTTTAAAAAGGAAAAGATACAGTCCCGATAGCTATCGGGAGCAGGAAATGGCTTCAAATAGTAACGATAAGACATAAAAAAATCCGCTCATTGCTGAACGGATTTAGAAGTTTATTACTGTTATATTTATTTAGAAAGTTCTACAAAATATTTGTAAAACAACGGAATGGTTTCAATTCCTTTCAGGTAATTAAAAACTCCGAAATGTTCGTTTGGCGAGTGAATCGCATCGCTATCTAACCCAAATCCCATTAATATAGTTTTACTTTTTAACTCTTTTTCGAATAAGGCTACAATAGGAATACTTCCGCCAGAACGGACCGGAATTGCTGGAACTCCAAAGGTTTCAGTATACGCCATGTTTGCAGCTTTGTATCCAATACTATCTGTTGGTGTCACATAACCTTGACCGCCGTGATGTGGAGTAACTTTTACAGTAACGCCTGCAGGAGCAATGCTAATGAAGTGTTTTGTGAATAATTCGGTGATTTGTTCCCACTCTTGATTTGGTACCAAACGCATCGAGATTTTGGCGAAAGCCTGACTAGCAATAACGGTTTTAGCGCCTTCGCCAGTATATCCACCCCAAATTCCGTTTACGTCTAATGTTGGTCTAATGGAATTACGTTCGTTGGTCACATATCCTTTTTCACCAGAAACATCATTAAGGTTTAATGCTTTCTTGTAATCTTCGAGATTAAAAGGCGCTTTGGCCATTTCAGCTCTTTCCTCGAGAGATAGTTCCTCAACATTGTCATAGAAACCAGGAATAGTTATGTGATTGTTTTCATCATGTAACGAGGCAATCATTTTTGCCAAAATATTAATAGGATTTGCAACTGCACCTCCGTACAAACCAGAATGTAAATCACGATTTGGACCCGTAACTTCAACTTCTACATAACTCAAACCTCTAAGTCCAGTGGTGATCGAAGGTTGCTGATTAGAAATCATTCCAGTATCTGAGATCAGAATTACATCGTTTTTTAACTTCTCAGTATTGTTTTCTACAAAGGTTTTAAGATTGACGCTGCCTACTTCTTCCTCGCCTTCAATCATGAATTTCACGTTGCAAGGCAAAGTATTTGTTTGAATCATTAATTCAAAAGCTTTTACATGCATGTACATTTGGCCTTTGTCATCACAGGAGCCTCTTGCGAAAATAGCGCCTTCAGGATGAATCTCCGTTTTCTTGATAACTGGTTCGAATGGAGGAGAAGTCCATAATTCTAATGGATCTGCTGGCTGGACATCATAATGTCCGTAAACTAGAATAGTTGGTAATTTTGGATCGATTGTTTTCTCTCCATATACAATAGGATAGCCTGCAGTTTCGCAAATTTCGACAAAATCGCAGCCTGCTTTCTCTAAACTTTCCTTTACAGCTTGGGCAGTATCGACCACATCTTGAAAAAAAGCTGGGTCTGCACTTACGGACGGAATCTTTAGCAACTCAATTAACTCATTGATAAACCGATCTTTGTGTTTTGTAACGTATTGTTTTATATCTTCCATTAAATAAATTTTTTTTATAAACCAAAAATACAAAAAATAGGATTAATATTTTTTATAAAAATTTCTTTGTAATTTGGAAGATATGTTTATATTTGCACCCACAAACACCAGTTCAATGAACTCCTCTTTAAAATAAGAGTTTAGTGAATTAATTTCGCGGATATGGTGAAATTGGTAGACATGCCAGACTTAGGATCTGGTGCCGCAAGGCGTGTAGGTTCGAGTCCTATTATCCGCACCAAAAGCTTCTCTTCCCGAGAAGCTTTTTTGTTTTTACACCTTTTTCAATAAATTCCTCCTTACCTTAGTATATAGATTACAAATAGTAAATCGATAAAACGATACTGCAGTTTTCAAATTCTGCTTGTCTTAAATAGAGTAACATGAATGATATTGCAAAACGTTTTCCGGAGAATCCATTGTTGTCTCCATCTGATATTATGCCGAGTCAGGAAAACTTAAAAATAACCTGTCTTCTTAATCCAGGTGTGTTTAGATTTAACGGGAAAATTGCAGTGATTGTTCGCGTTGCCGAAAGACCCGTGCAAAAAAAGAACGCAATCTCGTTTCCTTTTTTAACAGATAAAGGTACTGATGTAATGGAGATTTCTATGAGCGACACTGAACTGGATGCAAGAGATCCCAGAGTTATAAAGTATAAAGGAGTCGACTATTTAACAACATTATCACATCTTCGATTACTTTTCAGCGATGATGGACGCCAATTCTCGGAACACAAAGACTATCCGTTAGTAATAGGACAAGGTTATTTGGAGTCATTCGGAATAGAAGATTGCCGCGTGTCCTGCATAGAGGGAGTTTATTACCTAACTTATACAGCGGTCTCGCCCAATGGTGTTGGTGTCGGTTTAAAAACAACTACCGATTGGAAAAACTTCGAATCACACGGTATGATATTGCCGCCCCATAATAAAGACTGCGCTATTTTCGAAGAAAAAATAAACGGACTCTTTTACGCCTTGCACCGCCCAAGCAGTGTCGAAATAGGAGGTAACTTTATATGGATCGCCTCTTCTCCAGATGCAATTCATTGGGGAAATCACAAATGTATTTTAAAAACAAGAAACGAATCTTGGGATAGTGTGAGAGTTGGTGCAGGAGCATCTCCAATAAAAACCAAAAAAGGATGGCTATCTATATACCATGGTGCCAACCAAAATCATCAATATTGCTTGGGAGCATTTTTAATGGACCTGCATGATCCTTCAAAGGTTATCGCAAGAACTCACGAACCCATCATGATGCCAACCGAAGAATATGAAACAACAGGATTCTTTGGCAACGTAGTTTTTACCAATGGGCACGTACTGCATACCGATGGCGATTTGGTAACAATCTATTATGGAGCTTCCGACGAATTTGTTTGCGGCGCTGATTTCTCCATCAACGAAATTTTATCACTGTTGCATTTTGTGTAACAGTAATTATTCGGACCTATATATAAGGATAAAATTTCCCCAGTCAAAGCCATTCGCTTCGATTAAAAATAATGTTTAGTAGTTTCAGGAGCTATTTCCTGCTATCCGCTATATCTTTTTATTCTCGTCTTAGGGACGAGACGGATCAAAAGGATGCCGCTTCTATCAGGGCTAGGGCTGTAGTTTTTCATAAAAGCAAAAAGACACCTTATATATAGAGAAGAAACCAAACAAAAGAAAGCCAAACCCCACCTTTATATATAGGAGCCAAAATCTAAAAATATAAATCCGTTTAAAATCTGTGTTTTCGCGTTAGTGAATCCGCGTCCATCCGCGTCCCAACTACGCTGTTCTTCGCTCAAAGAAACTAAAAAACGTTGCCAAGAGAAGGTAAACAATCAAAACCACAATCAAATTCAAAAAAATAAACCCATAACCAACCCTAAATCAATACATTAAAAATTAATCAAAAAATAGTTTAGCAAAGGCCTTGTTTAAACGAATAAAGTAGCTACTTTTGCACCCGCAACAGCGCAGAGTTCTTTATCAAACTTGAGTAAACCAGACAAAATTCAGCTTCGAAAATTTATTTTCAAAAAAAGATTTAAAAAGTTTGCCAGATAAGAAAAAGCAATGTACTTTTGCACCCGCTTGTAGAGACTGTGATTTATCGCGTCTTATATAAGGAGAAAAAGAAGATACGTTCCTAGACATATTGAATTGACAGCCCTTCTGATGCAAATCAGAACAAAAGAATAAGAGTAATAGAATTGATAGAATTGAAAAAACCACTAGATCTTTAGTCGAATAAAAACAGAATTTCAGCAATGAGATTCGCATAATATACGATGAAGAGTTTGATCCTGGCTCAGGATGAACGCTAGCGGCAGGCTTAACACATGCAAGTCGAGGGGTA
>JBBSSR010000013.1:0-96107 GCA_038241955.1 Flavobacteriales bacterium
ACCTCAATGGAAAGATTAGAAAATACACCAAAAATAAGCTCTCATTCCCAACAGATGACGCTGTTATGAAATCCGTTTTTTTAGCTCTAAATGAGAGTACTAAAAAATGGACAATGCCAATTAGAAATTGGGGAGTTATAATCAATCAATTTTTAGCTATATTTGAAAACAGGATTAAACTATAAATAATTTAACCCTGAAATTTTAAACTTACACAGATTTTAGGATAGTGTCGATTTTTAAAATTACTCAACGAATCTCTGTGTCTCTTTTCTTTGCGAATCTCTCCAAAACAATCTATTTAAGATCATACTCCTTTTTCATTTGGCTAATAATACTTTTTATAGATTCTGAACCAATTCCTTTGGCTTTAATTACTTTATTTTTATCCAAAATATAAATTACAGGCGTCATCACTACATCATATTTAACTTCTAGATTATTGATATGGACGCCATCGTACACATTAATCCAATCTAATTTATTATCTACAATGTATTTCTTGTATGCAGCAAAGTCGTTTTGGGTGTAGACACTAAAAACTTTAACTTCTTTTTTTTCTATCAACAAATCATGATAGATTTTTAAAATCTTTGGAATCTCTTTTTGACAATGTCCACAATCTACATCCCAAAATAATAAAATTAAATAATCAGCTTTTATGCTAGATAAAGTCACATATAACTTTTCTATTTTTGCTTTATTATCATTATAGATTTTGGTAACTGCTTCACTAGTTTTAGCGGTATCAAATCCCATTTTTAAAATATTATCATGGTTTTCAACATCAATCATGTACAATTCAGGAGCAGTTTTCCCAATTTGCAGTGGTGCTAAAACATTACCTTTATTTATGATAATTTTAATCACACTATCATCATAAACTCCTTTCGCTTTTCCAGTTTTAAAATAATTATCAACTAGATAAACAAATACTTTGTCCATTCCCATAATTTTAGGGACCTCATATGTTTGAGCAAAATAGGCCAATAATGACATATTCATTTTACTACCTTGAGTAGTTTTAACCATCATTTTATCGATTTCTACGCAAATAGAATCAGGGTTTTGAAGTACTACAGTATTAAAATATTGCTTTACTTTGCCAGCAAAAAAAGGATTTCTGAGTGTAGCATCCTCCTGAAAATTCACGCCTTCCCAAAAATGTTTTTTGTAAAACGTATAACTATAAATACTATCTGCTCGACCATTCGAGGCTTTTGGAATATCTTTTGCAACCTTCTCCGTCTTCAAATTAATAATCTCTGAAAGATAGGCTTCTTTATTTTGAGTAATGACATTCAAATCATTTTGTAGAATTTCGTCATTTAATATTTTAAATTCTTTTGCTACAACTGCAACAGAATCACTTTTCTTCTGCGCTTTTAGTGATTTTTTAAAAGCATCAAATTGTTTGTTTTTCGCCGATACAAAACGAATATAAGTAAAAAAATTTTCGTTTTGCTTGTCATTTATCGCTGTTAAATTCTCTAGTAAATTAGATTTATCTGAAATAATTTGTTGTTCTTGAGATTGCTCATCAATAATGAAATCAAAATAATTACCCTTCTCTTGGCTAAGTAAAAAATAAACGCCTTTCTCTAATTTTTTCTTTCCTTTAAATACAATATTGCCATTGACTACCTTTTTACAAGTATCTGAAATATATAATTTATCAAATTGGTAATACGCTAAATAAGCAACAGTATCTTTACAATTCTTCAAATTAATTTTAATCTCATGACCTATTTGAGCTTGCGCAAACGACAAACAAAAGAAGAGCGCAAAACTGATTGATTTTTTTTTCATATTTCAAAATAGCATTTACTTTATCTTTCAAAATTAATTGAATTAAATACAAATTTCAAATCCAGCTGTCTTTTTATTTTTAAGAGTTAGAAAATCTTACTTCGTAATTCATAATTAGCAAATGCTTATCTTTGTACTTTAAATACTAAAAAATGACGAATAACGATATATTCAAAAAACTGCGTGTAGCCTTAATGTTGCGCGACGATCAAATAGTAGAAATTCTAGAATTAGTAGATTTTAGAATTACAAAATCAGAATTAGGCGCTTTTTTTCGTGATGAGAAACATGAGAACTACATGGAATGTGGCGATCAAGTTTTACGTAACTTTTTAAATGGATTGGTAATTCACTTGAGAGGAACTAAAGAAAATCCAAAGAATCCAAATGATGTTTTAGCGAAACACAAAGCTGAAATTCCGAAGGCAGCAACAGCAAAAGACAGACCAGAATTTAAAGCGAAACCCAGAGACGAAGAGAAAGCAAGAGGAGATCAAAGCCCTTCTAAGTCAAAGCCTGCGGCCAAAAGAGTTAGTAAAAAAGAGTTCCCAAAAGGAAACGGAAAAGAATCCGTTGTAGAAAAGGTAAAATTCAATTTTGGTAAACCAAAAAAATAATAGTTCAATTGAAAACAGCTTTAATTATAGGTAGCACAGGTCATGTAGGATCGCAATTGCTAGAGATTCTTCTAAAAAGTGATCGTTATGATAACGTTGTCACTTTCGTTAAAAGAGATACAGGTATTTCACATCCAAAATTAAAGCAACACATTATTGACTTTGATAAACCGAAGAGTTATCAGGATTTAATAGTTGGAGACGATTTCTTTTGTACTATTGGCACAACCATAAAAAAAGCGGGAAGTAAAGAAGCCTTTCGCACAGTAGATTTTGAATATCCAAAACAATTTGCTGCATTTGCTTTGCAAAATAAAGTAAAACGATTTTTAATCATATCATCGCTCGGTGCGGATGCTTCATCATCAAATTTTTATTTAAAAACCAAAGGAGAAATTCAAAATTTTCTTAGCAGTTGTACTTTCGAAAGTGTTTCTATTTTGCAACCTTCCCTCCTTTTGGGTAATCGATCTGAGTTTAGATTTGGAGAAAAAATGGGAGCCTTTTTTATGAAAGCTTTTTCTTTTCTACTAATTGGCAGCTTAAAAAAATACAAAGCCATAGAAAGTAAAACTGTTGCCAAAGCTCTTTTTGCAATAGCACAACAAAATAAAAGTGGTTATACAATTTATGAATCGGATGAGATTCAGGAAATTGGAAAAAATTAAAAAAAGCCTGAAAATTTCTTTTCAGGCTTTTTTTTTTAATAATGAATATAAATAATTAAGAACTACAACTCAACATTGAACATCCTACTTTATCTCTAGCCCAATCGGGTCTTTTGGCAAACCATTTTTCAAATTCGGATTGTTCGTCATACGGTTTTTTTAGCAATTCAAAAAGTTCCGTTACTAACGAATAATCACCTTTATCTGCTAAATCGATACTGAGCTGCGCCATATAATTTCGCAAGACGTACTTCGGATTTACTTTATCCATTTGTAGCTTTCTTTCAACATCCGAAACTGATTCTTCGTTGAGTCGTTTTAGATACTTATTTAGAAAAACGTGCCATTTACTAGTGATTGATGGTGTTAACTCTTTTTCATTATAAAAAGCTAACGCAATTTTATTCAAACTAACTTCCGTTGAATCTGTTTTATAAATACTACTCAGATTTCTAAAGAAAATAGTCATGTCAGTTTCTACTAGTTGAAGCATTTCCGTTAAACTTTCTATTAAAATAGCATCTTCTTCTTTTAGTATTGAAAATCCAAGTTTGTTTCGCATCATATTCAAATACTCATTTTGATAGTCAACGTTGAACGCTTCCAAAATAATTTCTAGTGGTTTAGCATCATTTATTAAAGGATAAATTGCGTTCGCTAATTTGTATAAATTCCACAGTGCAATATCCGGTTGCTTCCCAAATCGGTATCTTTTATTTTCCCTATCGGTAGTATTGGGCGTCCAATTGGGATCATAATCTTCTAGCCAGCCGTAAGGGCCATAATCTATAGTTATGCCGTGAATAGACATGTTATCCGTATTCATCACACCGTGTACAAAGCCAACACGTTGCCAATGTACAATCATATTCAAAGTAGTTCGCGTTACTGCTTGAAAAAAGTCAAGGTATTTCGTTACGCCTTCCGTTTTTATTTCTGGAAAGTGATGTTTAATAGTATAATCAGTCAGTAATTTAAGATTGACACCGTCATTTCGGGCGTAGAACAATTCGAAACTTCCAAAACGAATAAACGAAGGTGCTACTCTAGAAACGATTGCTCCTTTTTCATAAGCTGGATTACCATTATACAAAATATCACGTAAAACTTGATCTCCCGAAAGCATCAGCGAAAGCGAACGGGTTGTTGGCACGCCTAAATAATGCATGGCTTCGGCACACAAATACTCCCGAATAGAAGAACGCAATACTGCAAAACCATCGGCGGTGCGGGAATATGGTGTAGCTCCAGCCCCTTTTAATTGTAATGTGTATGATTTATCGTTGTGAACGACTTCGGTTAGATTTATGGCACGTCCATCACCTAACTGACCTGCCCAATTCCCAAATTGGTGTCCTGCATAAGCCATCGCGTACGGTTTTGTATTTGGATAAATACTATTCCCAGAAAATACATTTAAAAACTCCTCTGAATCAATAGCTACTTGAGACAATCCAATTAAATTGGCAACTTCGGATGAAGCGTGAATTAAAGATGGATTACTGGGCTTTCTAGGTTCTACATACGAAAAACAGGCTCGCTCTACTTGTCTTGGCGAATTGATTTCGATAGGATCAGCAGGTAATTCGGTAGTAAAAGTATTTTGTATGTGCAGTTTCATTTTGAATCAAATTAAGGATAACACAAAGATATTCTATACCTAAGACAATATCGAATCATAACTATAACTTTATCTTATTTGAAAATAATTTTCTTCATAAACCTTTTAGGTTTTTAGATAAATATCCTAAATACCGGAATGGTGAAAAATTTAAATTTTTCAACTGTAAATTCTAGCACAAAAAAAATCCTGAGCTTTCACTCAGGATTTTCAAATATATAACCTTTATTTATTTGATTAAGAAAGCGCTGCTTTTACTTGGTCTGCTGCTTCTTGAAATTCAACAGCCGATAAAATTGGCATTCCAGAATTATCAATTAATTCCTTTGCAATTGCTGCATTGGTACCTTGTAAACGAACAATGATTGGCACTTTTATAGCATCACCCATATTTTTGTAAGCATCTACAACTCCTTGTGCCACACGGTCACAACGAACGATACCTCCAAAAATATTGATCAAAATTGCTTTTACGTTTGGATCTTTTAAGATGATACGGAAAGCGGTTTCAACACGTTTTGCATCAGCAGTTCCACCTACGTCAAGGAAATTTGCAGGTTCAAAACCAGCGTATTTAATTAAATCCATAGTTGCCATTGCAAGACCTGCACCGTTTACCATACAACCTACAGTTCCGTCAAGATCTACATAGTTCAATCCTACTTCTTTTGCTTCAACCTCGATTGGATTCTCCTCACGGATATCACGCATTTCAGCAATTTTTTGTTGTCTGTATAATGCATTGTCATCAATGTTAACTTTTGCATCAACAGCCATAATTTTATTGTCTGATGTTTTTAAAACTGGATTGATTTCGAACATAGAAGCGTCTGAACCAATATACGCTTTATATAAAGCATCAATAAATTTTATCATTTCTTTGAAAGCATTTCCAGAAAGACCTAAATTAAAGGCAATTCTTCTTGCTTGAAAACCTTGTAATCCAACAGAAGGATCAATTTCTTCTGTAAAAATTAAGTGCGGAGTGTGTTCTGCCACTTCTTCAATATCCATTCCACCTTCAGTAGAATACATAATCATGTTGCGACCTGTACCTCTATTCAAAAGAACAGAAACATAAAATTCAGACGTTTCACTTTCTCCAGGATAGTATACATCTTCTGCTACTAAAATTTTGTTTACTTTTTTACCTTCGGCAGATGTTTGAGGAGTGATCAATTGCATTCCGATAATTTGTTCTGCAATTTCTTCAACTTGTTGTAAGTTTTTAGCAAGCTTAACACCACCACCTTTACCACGACCACCTGCGTGAACTTGTGCTTTTATTACGTGCCATCCTGTACCAGTTTCGGCAGTTAATTGTTTTGCAGCAGCAACAGCTTCTACGGCATTGTTAGCCACGATACCACGCTGAATGCGTACGCCGTAACTAGCTAAAATCTCTTTTCCTTGATATTCGTGTATGTTCATAATATAGAATTTGACTGGATTCTGAATCTATTTCAGTTTAAAAGTGGCACAAAAATAGCAAAATTAAATTTAACTATAATTATATTTAAATTATAATAATGAAGAAACTGAAAAATGACAAAATATTTTAATTCAATCGTTATAGTTAAATAAATTTAATAATTATCTCCTATTTTGTTAAAAAAATAAACAGAAAAACAATAACGCTATATTTATTACAAAAAATACAAGTTTTACGAATTCTAAAAAAAGTTAATTAGCAATATATCAATTCCGAAGTAAAAAATTAGCATTATTATCATTTATACATATATTTTCTACTGTTATAACAAAAATAGAACCTAAAGCGCTTAATCTCTCCGTTTATATCACTAAATCTCTAATTTTGTAAAAAAAATAGCAAGCATGAGAGTTAGAGAACAAGGCCTTTATTTACCTGAATTTGAACACGACAATTGTGGGGCAGGATTTATATGTAATTTAAACGGAATTAAGTCAAATGACATTATTCATAAAGCGCTAGATATCCTAATAAAGTTAGAACATCGTGGCGCTGTAAGTGCTGATGGACGAACTGGAGATGGAGCTGGAATCTTATTTGATATTCCACATGCTTTTTTTAAGAAAGTTTGTGAATTTGAAATTCCAGACGTTAGAGAGTATGCCGTTGGAATGGTTTTTATGCCTAAAAGTGCCAATCAAGTCGCCTTTTGCAAAACCGCTTTTGAAACTGCTATAAAAGACCAAAATTTAGCCATTTTAGGTTGGAGAGATGTTCCTGTGGACACTTCTAACTTAGGTCAAATTGCAGCTGAAAAAGAACCAACCGTTAAACAAGTATTTGTTGGTAAAAACGGTCAAGATATCACAGAGCAACAATTCAATGCCAAATTATTTATGGCGAGAAAAATTGCTGAGCACACGATTCGCAATTCAAGAACTTCGGAGAGTCACATGTTTTACTTTTCAAGTTGTTCTACCACTACTATTATATACAAAGGATTGTTGATGCCTGAAGACATTAGCAGGTATTATACCGATTTATTAGATGATGATTTGGTAACCCGTCTAGCGCTTGTTCACCAGCGCTTCTCTACCAATACATTCCCATCTTGGGATTTGGCACAACCGTTTAGGTATATGTGTCATAATGGGGAAATAAATACCTTGCGAGGAAATGTGAGCAGAATGCGCGCTCGTGAAGAATTGATGAAAAGTGATGTTTTTGGAGAAGATCTAAAAAAATTATTTCCAATCATTTTAGAAGGAAAATCAGACTCCGCTTCTATGGATATGGTTGTTGAGTTGTTATTAATGACTGGACGTTCTTTACCCGAAGTAATGATGATGGTAGTTCCTGAAGCATGGGAGAAACACCAAACGATGTCGGATGAGAAAAAAGCATTCTACGAATACAATTCTTGTATCATGGAACCTTGGGATGGTCCAGCTTCTATTCCGTTTACAGATGGAAACGTAATTGGAGCATTATTGGATAGAAATGGTTTGCGTCCTTCACGTTACACATTGACAAAAAGTGGTTTCGTAATTATGTCATCAGAAATTGGCGTGTTGGATATTAAACCCGAAGATGTGGTACAACACGGAAGATTAGAACCAGGAAAAATGTTTCTTGTCGATATGAACGAAGGTCGTATTATAGAAGATGATGAAATCAAACATTCCGTAGTATCTAAGAGGCCATATAGAGAATGGTTGGATAACAATTTACTACAATTGGCACAAATTCCTTATACGAATAATGCAATTCCAACTGAAGAAATTAATTTTGAAACAAGACAGCGTTTGTTCGGTTACACAATCGAAGATTTAAAAACGATCATCAACCCAATGGGTTCTCAAGGCGGTGAAGCAATTGCTTCTATGGGTAATGATACTCCGCTTGCCGTTTTATCTGACCAACCGCAATTATTATACAATTATTTCAAACAATTATTTGCTCAAGTTACCAATCCTCCTTTGGATGGTATTCGTGAAGAAATAATCACAGATACAAGTTTAGCAATTGGTGCCGATTACAACATCTTTGACATTACTGATATTCATTGTAAAAAAATAAAAATCCAAAATCCTGTTGTATCTAATGAGGATTTAGATAAAATAAGAAACATTGAACATGCAGATTTCAAATCGGCTACTATTACTACTTTATACGAAATAGAAAAAGGAGTTAATGGATTGGAAGATGCCTTAGACAAATGTGTTCAAGCAACTTTTAAAGCTGTTTCTGAAGGAGCAAATATCATTATTCTTTCTGATAGAGGTGTAACTGAAAAAATGGCTCCAATACCAATGTTACTGGCTACTTCATTCATACACCACTCTTTAAATCTTTTAAAAGTTCGTTCTAAATTCGGTATTCTAATCGAATCGGCTGAACCACGTGAACCTCATCATTTTGCTTTATTATTTGGTTATGGTGCCAGTGCAATTAATCCTTATATGGTAAATGAAATTCTTCATGACCAAGTAAATCAAGGTTTTATTATAGGTATAAAAGCAGATTATGCCATTAAAAACTATAATAAAGCGATTGCCAAAGGGATTCTAAAAATTATGAATAAAATTGGAATCTCTACTTTACACTCGTATAAAGCAGCTCAGATTTTTGAAATTTTAGGATTAAATAAAACTTTTTCAACCAAATATTTCCCATATACACCTTCAAGAATAGAAGGTATTGGTCTAATGGAAATTGAAAGAGATATTAAGAAAAGACATGTAAATGCATTTCCAAAATCTAAAATTGCGAATTTACTGCCTTTAGAAGTTGGAGGAGTTTACAAATGGAGAAGAAATGGTGAAAAACACATGTTTAATCCAACAACTATTTCTAAATTACAACAAGCAGTTCGATTGAATAGCCCAGAAAGTTATAAAGAGTACTCTGACATGGTCAATGAACAAAGTGAAAACTTGATGACGATTAGAGGTTTATTCGAATTTAACAATTTAGATCCTATTTCTATTGACGAAGTAGAACCATGGACAGAAATTGTAAAAAAATTCAAAACCGGTGCTATGTCTTACGGATCAATCAGCCAAGAAGCTCATGAAAATCTAGCGATTGCCATGAACCGTATTGGAGGAAAAAGTAATTCAGGCGAAGGTGGAGAAGACTCAAAACGTTTCCAAAGAGAATTAAATGGTGACTCTAAAAATAGTGCCATCAAACAAGTAGCATCTGGAAGATTTGGAGTTTCTATAAACTACCTTACAAGTGCTAAAGAGATTCAAATTAAAATGGCTCAAGGTGCAAAACCTGGAGAAGGTGGTCAATTACCTGGTGAAAAAGTAGTGCCTTGGATTGCAGAAGTTAGAAATTCTACACCTTATGTTGGACTTATTTCTCCACCGCCGCACCATGATATTTATTCTATTGAAGATTTATCACAACTGATATTTGATTTAAAAAATGCCAACCGTGAAGCTAGAATAAATGTCAAATTAGTTTCAGAAGTTGGAGTTGGAACCATCGCTGCTGGTGTTGCCAAAGCAAAAGCGGACGTTATTTTAATTTCAGGTTATGATGGAGGAACTGGTGCTGCACCACTAACTTCATTACAACACACAGGTATTCCATGGGAACTTGGACTTGCAGAAGCACAACAAACTTTAATCTTGAACGATTTAAGAAGTCGTGTTGTTTTAGAATGTGATGGCCAATTAAAAACAGGTCGTGATGTAGCTATTGCTGCTTTGCTTGGAGCTGAAGAATTTGGATTTGCAACTGCTCCACTTGTGGCGTCTGGTTGTATCATGATGAGAGCTTGTCACTTGAATACTTGCCCAGTAGGTATTGCAACACAAGATCCTGAGTTAAGAAAGAATTTCAAAGGAACTCCAGAACACGTTATTAACTTCATGTACTTTATAGCAGAGGAGTTAAGACAAATTATGGCGCAACTTGGATTCAGAACATTGAAAGAAATGGTTGGACAGTCTCAAAAGCTGAATGTAAATAAAGCAATAAAACATTATAAAGCAAATGGTTTGGACTTATCTGCGATTCTTTACAAGCCAGAAAAAGCGAAAACAGTTCCAAATCACAATACAACTAGTCAAGATCACGCGTTGGAGAATGTGCTTGATTTTGATATAATAAAAGCTGCGATTCCATCTATTTATAGAAAAGAGAAAACGAGAGTTACTTTTAATATCAAAAATACAGATCGTGCTGTAGGTGCAATTTTGAGTAACGAGATTTCAAAAATATACGGCGCGCAAGGTTTACCAGATGACACTATCCTTGTTGACTTTACCGGTTCTGCAGGACAAAGTTTTGGAGCCTTTGCAACGAGTGGATTGTCATTTAAAATTCACGGTAATTGTAATGATTATTTAGGAAAAGGACTTTCTGGAGCAAAGTTAATTATTAAAGTACCACCTACTGCTACTTTTAAACCAGAAGACAATATTATCATTGGAAACGTAGCTTTATACGGTGCAATTAGTGGAGAAGCCTACATTAACGGTATGGCTGGAGAGCGTTTTGCTGTTAGAAATTCAGGTGCTACAGCTGTTGTAGAAGGAATTGGAGATCACGGTTGTGAATACATGACTGGAGGAACAGTAGTGATCCTTGGTAAAACAGGACGAAACTTCGCAGCGGGTATGAGCGGTGGTGTGGCTTATGTATATGATGCCAAAAAGAAATTTGAAAATGGATTGTGCAATATGGAAATGGTTGCGCTAGAAACATTGGAAGAAGAAGATTTAGCCAAATTAAAACGCTTAATCAAAAATCAATCTATGTACACCAATAGCCCATTGGCGAAACGCCTTTTAGCAGATTGGGAAAACGAAAGCAAACATTTCATAAAAGTAATGCCAACAGATTATAAAAAAGCATTACAAAGATTGGCAGAAGAAAAGCAAATTCAAGAATTAATAGCACAATAGTCATGGGTAAATTAGCAGGATTTAAAGAATATAATAGAACTGACGAAACTAACGTTGCTGTTCCTGAACGAATTATAAATTATAATGAATTCACGATTCCGCTTTCAGAAGAAAAAAAGAAAGAACAAGGATCAAGATGTATGGATTGTGGCATTCCATTTTGCCATAGTGCCTGTCCATTAGGAAATTTAATTCCTGATTTTAATGATATGGTTTACAGAGGCGAATGGGAAAGTGCTTTGCACGTTTTGCAATCAACAAATAACTTCCCAGAATTTACAGGTCGTTTGTGTCCTGCTCCTTGTGAGAAATCATGTGTATTAGGTATAATTGCACAACCTGTTGCTATCGAGAATATCGAAAAAAATATTATTGAAAGAGGTTTTGCAGAAGGATGGATTAAACCTCAAATTCCTGCAGTAAGAACAGGAAAAACGGTTGCTGTAATTGGTTCTGGACCTGCTGGATTAGCAGCTGCACAACAATTGAACCGTGCTGGTCATACCGTTACTGTTTTCGAAAGAGACAATGCAATAGGAGGCTTATTACGTTATGGTATTCCAAATTTCAAATTAGAAAAAGGAATTATTGATAGACGTATTGTAATATTAGAAGCAGAAGGAATCACTTTTAAAACCAATGTTAATGTTGGAGTTAATTATAGTGTAGCAGAATTAAATGCTTTTGACTCAATTGTATTATGCGGAGGAGCTACTGAAAGAAGAGGATTACCTACCAAAGGAGCAGATAGCAAAGGTGTTGTTCAAGCTATGGATTTCTTGACGCAACAAACTAAAGTTGTATATGGTGAAAAAGTTGAAAACCAAGTTTTAGCGACTGATAAAGATGTTATCGTCATTGGTGGTGGAGATACTGGTTCTGACTGTGTTGGAACCTCAAACAGACACGGAGCGAAATCGGTGACTAACTTTGAAATTATGCCAAAACCTCCGGTAGGAAGAAGCGATACTACACCTTGGCCTTTTTGGCCATTGCAATTAAAAACATCTTCCTCTCACGAAGAAGGATGTGATAGAAATTGGTTGATTAATACCAAAGAATTCCTTGCTAACGAAAAAGGAGAATTAGTAGGTTTAAAAACCGTTGAAGTACAATGGAAATTAGCTCCAGGACAAAGACCAGAGCTTATAGAGCGAGAAGGTTCTGAAAAAACATGGCCTTGTGATTTGGCATTGTTAGCCCTTGGTTTTACTGGGCCCGAAAAAACGTTAAGTGATCAATTGGGATTAGAAACCGATTTTAGAAGTAATTATAAAGCGACGAATTATCAAACTAACGTTCCTAATATATTTACTGCTGGTGATATGAGAAGAGGACAATCCTTAATCGTTTGGGCAATTTCAGAAGGCCGCGAAGCAGCTAGAGAAGTTGATTTGTACTTGATGGGTCATAGCGATTTACCAACAAAAGGTAAAGGAGACTTACCTGCTTTGTGATTTTTTGAATAACAAAAAAATAAAATACCTTGGCATCTTTATTTGTCAAGGGATTTATTTTTTCAATAACATAAAAAATTACAGAAATGCAAACTATTTGTTTAAAAACAAACAATTTGTTATATTTTGTTAAATTACATAAAATTGTTTGGTCATAAACGTAAAACATAATAGCTTTGTAAAAAAATACAATAACAATGCAAGCAAACGATCTATTACAATTAGCTGAACAATTTGGAAGTCCTCTTTATGTTTATGATGCAGAAAAAATAAAATCACAATACAATCGATTAACGAAGGCATTTTCTAAAGTTCCTAATTTGCGTATCAATTATGCAATGAAGGCATTGTCTAATGTTGCTATATTGCAGTTATTAAAAGAAATGGGTTCAGGATTAGATACTGTTTCTATCCAAGAAGTCCTGTTAGGATTGCATGCTGGTTATGCACCAGAAAAAATATTTTATACTCCAAACGGCGTTTCTCTCGAAGAAATTGAAGAAGTTCATGCTTTGGGTGTACAAATCAATATTGACAACTTATCTATACTAGAGCAATTTGGCGCGAAACATCCTCATGTTCCCGTTTGTATCCGTATTAATCCCCATGTAATGGCTGGAGGAAATGCCAATATTTCAGTAGGACATATTGATAGTAAATTTGGAATTTCGGTTCATCAATTACCCCATTTAGTTCGTATTGTGGAAAACACTAATATGAATATTGTTGGTATTCACATGCACACAGGTTCGGACATTTTAGATATTGAAGTATTTTTATATGCTGCTGAAATTTTATTTGACGCTGCAAAAAACTTCAAAAATTTAGAGTTTTTAGATTTTGGAAGTGGTTTTAAAGTTCCTTATAAAAAAGACGATATTGAAACTGATATTGAGGAATTAGGAAAAAAACTATCGAAACGATTCAATGCTTTTTGTGTTGAATACGGTAAAGATTTGACTTTAATCTTCGAGCCTGGAAAATTTTTAGTAAGCGAAGCCGGTTTTTTTCTTGCTAAAGTAAATGTAGTTAAACAAACTACTTCGACTGTTTTTGCAGGTGTCGATAGTGGATTTAACCACTTGATTCGTCCGATGTTATATGGTTCTCAGCATTATATTGAGAACATTTCAAACCCAAAAGGGAAAGAGCGTTTTTACTCTGTTGTAGGCTACATTTGTGAAACAGACACTTTTGCAACCAATAGAAGAATATCCGAAATAAAAGAAGGCGATATTTTATCGTTCCGCAATGCTGGTGCGTATTGCTTCTCGATGTCTTCCAACTATAACTCAAGATACAAACCTGCTGAGGCGCTCTGGATGAATGGAAAAGGACATCTAATTCGAGCTCATGAAAAGTTTGAAGATTTGCTTCAAAATCAGATTTCATTGCCTGCAGAAATAAAAGAAACAGCGACCGTTTAATAAAATAAAAGAGGCTATCTGAAAAGGCAGCCTCTTTTAATTCGTTCAAAAAAAATTATTTAGTAGTAAACAATTCTTCTAAAACCTCTCCTTCTGATCCGTTTGGAGTAGTGATTCTTAGCATTTTAGCAAGCGTTGGTGCTATCTCTGTAATGTATTCTTTTTTGTTTGAGTCTCCTTTTGGAACATGCCATCCGTAAAAAAGTAAGGGTACATTTGTATCATAACTATTTGGCGTTCCATGAGTAGTACCAGTTTCTATTCCATAAGTTTCCAAATACCCGGCTCCCTCAAGAATTACAAGATCCCCACTTTGTTTAGGATCGTAACCTTTGAAAATAAAATTCAAATAATAATCCTGAGCAGAACCTGCCAAAATATCTTCTTGAGTATACACTCTTTTAACATATACTTGTGTCATCAAAAAATCTTTGAAACTTTGTTTAACTTTAGCCAATTCCAAACCTTTTTGCTTGATAACCTCTCTATTTAAAAAAACATTAAAATTGGAGTAATTCAAGACTAAGTTCACTCCAAAAGTATCCGTCGAAAACTTGCTCAACGAAGCAAAAATTTCTTTGGAAGGAATGCCATCCACATTTAATTTATGATCTTTTAAATAAATAGGATTCTCGGCAACAGCATGATCTGCTGTCAAGAAAAGCAAGTAATTGTCTTTTCCGACGGTTTTGTCTAAATATTCTAAAAATGTAGCAATGGTAAGGTCTAGACGTAAATAAGTATCTTGAATTTCCATCGATCTTGGACCAAAAGTATGACCAACATAATCAGTAGATGAAAAACTAACAGCCAAGAAATCTGTACTATCATCTTTTCCCAATTCTTCCTTATCGATAGCTCTCATCGCCAATTCGGCTAAGAAATCGTTACCAAAAGGAGTAGATTTCAAAATTTCCATTCCTTTTTCTTTATAAATCTTACTCAAATTATAAGGAAATATAGGAGGCAATGATTTGTCTAATCTTCCTTCATAAGGATTATCATCAGGTAAACTTTCATTATAAGTAGCAATTGGTTTTAGCAAACTCCACCCTTTATCAATATATTTCATGTAATTCATCTCGCTATTGAATTGCGTAACCCAATCTGGCATTTTATCTCCATAAAAGCTACTAGAAATAAATGTCCCCGATTTAGTACACCAAAAAGCCCAATTGGCAAAATGACCCGCAGGTAAAATAGCACCACGATCCTTAATACTCAAACCAATTACTTTTCCATTAAAGTTTGTTGCCATTCGCAATTCATCCGTAATGGTTGTACTCAAAAGATTTTTTGGAGACATTGCACCTTCTTTCTCTGTACCTTCTACTAGCGTTTTTACACTTGCATCATCGGTACAATACATACTTTTCCCTTCTGAACGAACATACCAGTCATTACCAATGATTCCATGTATTGCAGGAGTTGTACCTGTGTAGATTGAAGCGTGTCCGGGAGCGGTAAATGTAGGCACGTAATTATAATTCATGTTATAAAAAGTAAACCCATTATTCATCAATCTTTTAAAACCTTTATCCGAAAAATCATCAGAAAATCGATATAAATACTCCATTTTCATTTGATCGACAACTATACCAACAACTAATTTTGGGCGCTGCTGTGCTTGACTGTTAATCGAAAAAATACAAACCAAAAACAAAATAATTTTTTTCATAATATAATTTAAAAGTTAAACAAAAATACAACTTATCCTTGTAAAAAAGTTGAAAACAAAAATTTGTAAACAATAAATTAATCTATTGCTAACGTAAAAAATATACTGTTTAAAATTAGGATTACTTAGAGCAGAAAAATAATTATATACTATTGGTTTGAAGAAATAATATATAAAAGAGAATGGTTATTCTTTAAAAATTGACAATATTATAAGATATTACTCTATCTTCATATTTAACATAGAGCTGCTTTCTATTTCCTTGATTTTTTCTAGTAATAAAAGAGAGCGTACAATTCTCGCCGGTGGTATCTTTGCAAATAAAAGAATACACGATATCAGTACTGTTTTCTTCGGCAGGTAGGTAATCAATAATTTCAAAAACCTGAATTACTTCGGAATAAACAACAATTCTATTTTTTGTTGTATCTAAGTTAATTATTATCTGAACGGGTTCAAGTTCACTCCATTTACCAAATTTACCATCTTTTCCTTTTTGAGATACGCTTAAACCAGTAGTTTTGAATTTATAGGTTTGGCTATATGCTTGGTTCAAACCCAAACAAAGAAAAACTACTATGAAAAATGTTTTAAATTTAATCATTTTATAAAATTTGCATAGAAACAAATATAATAAAATTAGAAGGTAAATAACACAAAATCTTCTTTTGCTTTTTCAAAATCAGCAATCATTTCTGTTATAATGTCTTTTGAAGATCGTATTTCATTTATCAGCCCAGAGATTTGCCCTATCTCTAATTCGCCTTCAATCAAATCACCTTCGAACATACCACGTTTTGCTCTTGCTCTCGCTAGTAACGTTACGAGTTCTTCTTTGGTTGGGCAAGTTGCATACAACTGCTGCACATCTTGAAAAAATTTATTTTTTATCAGGCGTACTGGTGCTAATTCTTTTAAAGTTAATTGTGTACCTCCTTCTTTTACATCAACAATAGATTGTTTGAAATTTTGGTGTGACGACGATTCTAATGAAGCAGCAAAACGGCTCCCAACCTGAACACCATCTGCTCCAAGCACCATAGCAGCAAGCATTCCGCGACCTGTGGCAATTCCTCCAGCGGCGATAAGTGGAATCGAAATTTTCTCTTTTACCATGGGAATCAACGTTAGCGTCGTCGTTTCCTCCCTTCCATTATGTCCGCCGGCTTCAAAACCTTCGGCAACAACCGCATCTACTCCAGCATCTTGCGCTTTTAATGCAAAAACTGAACTACTTACCACATGCACAACTATAATACCCTTCTCTTTCAAAAAAGACGTCCATGTTTTTGGATTTCCAGCCGATGTAAAAACAATTTTTACGCCTTCCTCAACAATAATTTTCATTATTTCTTCGATATTGGGGTACAACATCGGAACGTTGACGCCAAAGGGTTTATCGGTAGCTTTTTTACACTTTTGAATGTGTTCTCTCAATACTTCGGGATACATAGAACCAGCGCCTATCAAACCTAATCCACCAGCATTGCTCACAGCGCTTGCTAGTTTGTACCCACTGTTCCAAATCATTCCTCCTTGAATAATTGGATATTTAATATTAAAAAGACTAGTGATTTTGTTCATAAAAAAGCGGGATATTGTATGATCATTTTAATTGTTGTAAATGATAAGACCTAAAAAAAAATATGTTTTTTTAAATAATTTTATATTGCACTTTGGAAGACATTAATCTAATACTATAAAGTTTATTATGAAATCACACCAGAACCTATTAACTCATCCTCGAGATACCAAGCCGCAAATTGACCTTCGGTAATAGCAGATTGTGGTTCTTGAAACGAGATATACATTCCACTTTTAAATTGATGTAAAGTGGCCTGTTGCAATGGTTGTCTGTATCGAATTCGAACCATTGCTTTCATGGTTTCGCCGTCTCTTAAAGTCATATCTTTTCGAATCCAATGTACTTCTGATTTTTCGATGAATAACGCTTTTTTAAACAATCCTGGGTGCATGCTAGATAAACCCGTATAAATAGTATTCGTCTCCACATCTGTAGCGATCACAAATAAAGGATCTGTAGTTCCACCAACATTCAACCCCTTCCTCTGTCCGACTGTAAAATAATGAGCACCCTGGTGTTTACCCATTACTTTGCCCATTTTTGGGGTATACGGTAACTTTCTTGAAGCAAAAAGCAATTGTTCTTCAACAGATAATTCTTCCTGCATCTCATAAGAGTATACCGCGTCATTTTTATCAATTTGAATTATTAATCCTTCTTTGGGTTGCAATTTCTGTTGTAAGAACTCTGGTAAACGCACTTTTCCTATAAAACACAATCCTTGAGAATCTTTTTTTTCGGCTGTGACCAATTCCATTTGACTAGCGATTTCTCGCACTTCTGGTTTGGTCAATTCACCAATTGGGAACAAGGATTTTGACAATTGTTCTTGAGACAACTGGCATAAAAAATAAGATTGATCTTTATTACTATCGGCACCAGATAAGAGTTGATACACTTTTTCTCCATTGACTTCAATTTCACCTTTTCGGCAATAATGTCCTGTTGCCACAAAATCAGCACCAAGACTTAAAGCAATTTTCATGAAAACATCGAATTTTATTTCGCGGTTACAAAGTACGTCTGGATTTGGGGTTCTTCCTTTTTCATATTCATTAAACATGTAATCAACGATTTTTTCTTTGTATTCCTCGCTTAAGTCAACAGTTTGAAAAGGAATATCTAACTTTTCGGCTACTAATAAGGCATCATTACTATCCTCTAACCACGGACAATCATTAGAAATAGTCACCGAATCATCGTGCCAATTCTTCATAAAAAGACCTATTACTTCATATCCTTGTTGCTGCAACAAGTAAGCAGCAACACTTGAATCTACTCCACCCGAAAGACCTACTACTACACGTTTCATTATAAATAGTTTAATTTAATCTTTTGCAAAAGTACAAATAATATGACCATTTAAGAACATTGCAGATTGATGAAAACAATAGTATAATAAAACAATCTAATCCTAATGAACCACAACTTGAGCCACAAAACAAACTTTTGCTTACTTTATGGTTTTACCGCTGTGGTTGTAGTTTGATCTACTTTTACTCTATCACTTTTAAGCTGCGGTTTTTTAGGCTTATCCATATTTTCTTCACTGGTGAATTTTCCATTTATATAGAACTGCCACTTCCCTATTTTTTTTCCATTTTTAAAAACTCCCTTAGCAACAACCATATCATTTGGATCTTTGTAAGTAGCAGCACCCTCGTATTCCCCTTTCTTGAAAAAAGAATTTTCTAAAACAATTCCTTTTTCTGAATACTTCTTATAAACGCCTTCTTTTATACCGTTTTTATAAATAGTTTCATCTACTATTCCGCCTGCAGGATAATACACGGTTCGTACTCCATCTAGTTTTCCTTTTTTATAATTTTCTAAAGTCATAACGGTTTTAGAACCTCTATGGTAGTATTTCCAAGGTCCCTCACGAAGTTTATTGATTTCTTTTCCTTCGCTAACAATATTTTTTTGTTGATCATAAAAAATAGTGTAGCACGAATTTTCTTTTACATTAAAAGTACGAGTTGCTATAATTGATTTTGCTTTAGTATCATCAAAAAAATTAAAAATACCAACTTCTTTGCCGTGCTCAAAAGTTCCTTCATATCTGGGTCTATTCGATCCTTCATAAAAGCCTATCCAAACTCCATGTTTTTTTCCATTGGCATCCAAAGGATTTACGTCTGTTTGAGAAAATGCAATCTGAAAGCACAAAAAAATAGCCAAAAATCTAAAAATAGAAAACATAGTATACTGTTTTAGTCGTGAAAAAATCCATTTTGAGCAAATTTACTTTTAAATAGTAGATAAAACTAAACAAAAGAAGCCTTATCAAAAAAAAATAAAACGTCTGTACGTCACTAAACGTATGCCAAATTGCAACAAGAATACAGTCAAGATTATAGTTTACTTTTTATAAAATTAAGTTAAACATTATTTTTTTATTTTGTTTAATGTCATAACAAATTAAAAACTATAGAATTAATAAAAAATAGCATACTTACTGATATTAAGCAACTTATAATTATATATTTTATTTAATACAAACTCTAAACAAATAAAAATAAAATCACAAATTTTTAATTTTGTTTATCATTTTACGTACTTTATTAAACAATTTTAAATAATTTATGTTAGATTTGCTTTCACATTCAAACAATCTATCAATTTAAAAAAACAAAAAATGAAAAATTTAAAGAATTTAAAAAAGTTCGCATTACTTGTACTATTGGTAACTATAGGAGTATCTTGTAATAAGGACGATGATGCTGCTATGACTCCAGAAGTCAAAGACATGACCATAACTGGTATCGCTGTAGGGAATAAAGATTTATCTATGCTAGTTGAAGCACTTACAAAAGCGGATTTAGCAAAAACATTACAAGGAGCAGGACCATTCACTGTATTTGCACCAACAAACGCAGCCTTTACTGCTTTCCTTAAAACCACTCCTTATGCAACTATAAAAGATGTTCCAACTGCAGCTCTAACACAAATTCTACTTAACCACGTAGTGAGCGGAACTGTAAAATCTACGGCCTTGACCACAGGATACATCAAAACACTTGCAAAAGGTGGAGCATCGACAACAAATACATTAAGTATGTTTGTTAACACCGCTTCAGGAGTTAAACTAAATGGCGTTTCTACCGTAGTTACTGCAGACATTATGGCTTCTAATGGTGTTATTCACGTAGTAGATGCTGTAATTGGACTACCTACAATAGTAGATCAAGCTCTAGCAAATCCAAATTTTTCAACATTAGTTGCAGCCTTAACATATAATGCAGACTCTGGTTTTGCAGCAACTTTATCTGGTACAACTAATTCACCATTTACAGTGTTCGCACCAACAAATGCGGCGTTTGGAGCATTCTTGACCGAAACAGGTTACGCAGGATTATCTGCAATTCCTGCCGATAAATTAGAAAAAACTTTAAAATATCATGTTGTAACTGGTGCTAATGTTTTATCTACTCAGTTAACAGACAATCAAGTAGTTCCTACTTTTTCTGGACAAAGCGTAACTGTAAAATTCACTCCTACACGATTGTTAGACGTTAGCGGTAGAAATTGCAATATAATAGCTACTGATGTACAATGTTCTAATGGTGTTATTCATGTATTAGACAAAGTATTACTACCAACTTTCTAATTTTAAACAAAATTTATTGGTTGTTAATTATAATTAGTTTGAAAAGAAAAAGCTCCTATTCTATAAGGAGCTTTTTCTGTTTACACTCACTACAGCTCTTCTTTTATTTATGAACTTAAATTGTTTCGTAGCTTTTTAGATTATTTGCAGAAAATTATCTAAGCTCCTAGCTCTTTCAAATTACATTCTTGAAGTAAGACGTAAAGTCGTTTTAGGCTCTACTGTATCGTGAACAGCCACGATAATGCAAATTATAATTCTCTTTTAGCTCTAATAATGCTTAAAAAGAAAAAGCTCCTTTTTTACATGGAGCTTTTTCTTTTCTATAAATATAAAATTTATTTCTTTTTATCTTTTGCTTTTTGCGCTTCAGCTTGTTCCATCACTTCTTGAAGTTTCTTCTGAAATTTACCTTGTTTCTTAGGCTCTTTTAATTTATTTTCTTGAATCTGAGCATGTATTTTATCAGGATCAACAATATAATTTTTAATGACAAACATTACTCCAATTGTAACTAAATTCGAAACAAAATAGTACAAACTCAATCCTGATCCATAACTATTAAAGAATAACAACATCATGATTGGCGAAATATAAATCATGTATTTCATCATTTTAGCCATGTCAGGCATTCCTTCCTGCTGTGGCGCTGCCATTTGTTGATCACCAGTTGTCATTTTCATATAAAAGAAAATAGCAATAGCTGCTAATATTGAAAATAAACTAACGTGATTTCCATACACAGGAATCGTAAAGGGCAATTTTAAAACCGAATCAAAAGAAGACAAATCGTCCGCCCATAAAAAGCTTTTTTGACGCAATTCCAAAGCTGACGGAAAAAAGTTGAATGCGGCGTACAAAAACGGCATCTGAATCAATGCAGGAATACAACCAGCCATAGGATTTACACCTGCTTTGTTGTACAACTTCATTGTTTCCTGTTGTTTCTTCATTGGCTCTTTTTTATATTTTTCACCAAGTTCCGTAATTTCAGGACGTAAAACTTTCATTTTTGCTTGCGACAAAAACGACTTATAAGTAACAGGCGCCATAGCCAGTTTTACTATAAAAGTAAATACAATGATCGCAATACCTAGTGACAAGTAACCACTAAGGAATCCGAAAATTGGGATAAAAATCCATTTGTTAATCCAACCAAAAATTCCCCAACCTAATGGAACTATTTTTTGCAGATTTTGATCATATTTCTTTAAAATTTTATAATCAGTTGGTCCAAAATACCAACTCATTTTATAATCAATTTCACCATTTGTGAAAGCTAAAGGAAGATCTGCTTTAAATTGTTTGGTAAAAGTAGTATCTATTTTTTCATCTATAACCAAACTTTTTGATTCTAAATGTGATGTTTTAAAAGCCGTATTAGAAACTAAGATTGAAGTGAAAAAGTGTTGCTTAAAAGCCACGAATTTAACATCCTCAGGAGTTTCTTCTCCATGACTTCCTACCCCTGCATAACTAATCTTCTCATCTTTGTATTCATAATAAATCTCAGCATATCGGTTTTCATACGAAATACTTGGCTCATTACGGAATGCTTTCATATTCCATTGTAAATCTAAAGGTTTTGCAGTATTTAAAACCTTATTCAATCCTTGAGAACGAATATCAAAACCAACCATATAATCCTTTGGTTTCAAAATATACTTATATTCTAAAAACTCATTAGCTCCTGCTTTCAATTTCATCGAAAGAATCTGATCTTCACCAACTTTAGACAATGTAGGCTCAAAATACAAGTCTTTTGTATTTAAAGTTCTATTATCTACCGTTTGCAACTGAAGATTTAAATCGGCATTATTGTCCTTTATCAAAGAAACCAACTGTCCCGAATTTTTCTTAAATTTCTCGAAGTTTTTCAAAGTAGCTTCAACAATATAACCTCCTTTGTTTGCTATTTTTAAAATTACAAAATCATTTTCAATTGTTGTAACATCGTTTTTAGCAGAAGGTAAAGTAGCTGAATAAGCAAAACCACCTAATGTTTTTTGTAATTGCACCAATTGAGTAGAATCTCCAGCAACAATAGCTGCAGTTGGAGCAATGGTTTTAACCGAAGCTACTTTTGTCTGCGCTTCTTTTTCAACTAATTCTTTTTTAGCTTTATCTGCAGCAACAGTCGCGTCAGAAGGTTTGTTTTGGTACATAATCCAAAGCAAAATACCAAAAATCAATACAAAACCTATAATCGAATTTAGGTCAAATTTTTTTTCTTCCATTTTATTTATTATTGTTTTTCCAGTTTTTAATTTAGACAATTAGAAACTGATTTTATTAGTCATCAGTAACACCTTAATGTTACATGCTGATGATTCGCAATTTTAGCAAATCCAAATTAACTATTTATTTCTTTTTTGCTTTAACCGCTGCGGCTACAAAACTCACAAAAATTGGGTGTGGATTTGCAACTGTACTTTTATATTCTGGGTGGTATTGTACCCCAATAAAAAACGGATGATTGGCCAATTCAACAATTTCTACAAGACCTGTATCTGGATTTACACCAGAAGAGATCAATCCTGCTTTTTGTAATTGATCTACATATCTACTATTGTATTCATAACGATGACGATGACGTTCTGTAATCGAGGTTTCGCCATATATTTTATGTGCTAATGAATCTGGAGTAATATCACATTTCCAAGCGCCAAGACGCATAGTTCCTCCTTTGTCAGTAACTGTTTTTTGATTCTCCATCAAATTTACTACAGGATTACTAGTGCTGTCATTCATCTCCGTAGAATTAGCATCTTTCAACCCTAAAACATTTCTAGAAAACTCTATAATTGCCATTTGCATACCCAAACAAATTCCGAAAAATGGAATGTTATTTTCACGGGCGTAACGAATCGTTTCTATTTTACCTTCTATTCCTCTTTCTCCAAAACCAGGAGCAACTAGAATCGCATCTAAAATTTCTAGCTTTTCATTTACATTATCCGCATTAATAAATTCGGAATGCAAAGAAATAACATTTACTTTAGTTTCATTTGCTGCACCAGCGTGAATGAAAGCTTCTAAAATTGATTTGTAGCAATCCTGCATCTCTACATATTTACCAATCAAGCCAATATTAACCGTATGTTTAGGGTACTTTAATCTGCGTAAAAATGTATTCCAATTCTTTAAATCTGGGGCCGCTTTTTTTGGTAAATCTAATTTCTTAAGCGCCACAATATCAAGTCCTTCTTCTAACATTAGATTTGGAACTTCATAAATAGTAGAAGCATCAATAGATTGAATAACCGCTTCTCTTTTTACATTACAAAATAATGCCAGTTTATTGCGTATTTCATCTGAAATTTCACGTTCTGTTCTACATACCAAAATATCAGCTTTAATACCGCTTTCCATCAATGTTTTAACAGAGTGCTGCGTTGGTTTTGTTTTCAATTCCCCAGCCGCAGCTAAATAAGGCACCAAAGTTAAATGAATAACGATAGCGTTGTTTTCTCCCAAATCCCAAACCAATTGACGAACCGATTCTATATAAGGCAAGGATTCAATATCTCCAACAGTTCCTCCAATTTCAGTGATAACAATATCATAATCACCCGTATTCCCAAGCAATTGCATTCTATCTTTAATCTCGTTGGTAATATGAGGCACAACTTGAACCGTTTTTCCTAGAAATTCTCCTCTACGCTCTTTTTCAATTACAGAAAGGTAAATTCTCCCTGTAGTTACATTGTTTGCCTGAGAAGTAGGAACGTTTAAAAAACGCTCGTAATGACCTAGATCCAAATCTGTTTCTGCACCATCATCCGTTACGTAACATTCTCCATGTTCGTAAGGATTCAAAGTGCCTGGATCAACATTGATATACGGATCGAATTTTTGAATAGTAGTTCTATATCCTCTTGCTTGTAATAATTTTGCCAAAGATGCTGCTATAATCCCCTTCCCTAAAGAAGAAGTCACACCGCCAGTAACAAAAATATATTTCGTTTGATTCATTCTGTTGTTGTTTGTATTGTAGTTGTGTAAAAAACGTGGCAAAAGTACAAATTTAATTAGACAATTCTCAATTAGAGAATATGAAAATTAGAAATGTTTCAATTGCAGAAGCAACTAATGTTAGAATTAGAAAATACAATAATTACAACACTAAAGAACCTAATAATTAGAGAATGAAAGTCAAAAATACAAGTCTCTATCTAATTTTTAAATGGGTTTGGGATATTTCTTCTTTATGTTGCGGATTAATTCTTCGAGCCCGTTGAGTTTTAGTTCGTAAACTAATTTTAATTGCTCGCCTAGTTCCCCTTTAGGAAATCCTTTATTACTATACCAGACAATATAGTACTCAGGAATATCAATAAGAAACCAACCCTCGTACTTGCCAAAAGGCATTTTAGTATGAGCAAGTTTTACAAGTTGTTTTTGGTTTTGATCCAAGTTTTTAGTTGTGGGTTGTGATAGTTGCGGGTGGTGTGTTTTGAATTGTGGATCAATAAATTTATTTCCAATTAAACGTAATACGTTTTTCTATCGCTTCATGCAAACTCAAGAAAACAGGACACGTCATGGCAGCTCTTTCTAGAATCATTCTGTTTTTTTGCTCAACAACTTCGGTCATTTCGAAAATAATCTCTATTGCTCCAATGCGCCTTGGTTCAGCATTCATGATTTTAGTAACTCCTGCTGTACTTCCTTTCAAATTAACATTTAAATCTCTAGCTTTTATACCCATTATGGTCATCATACAACTTGCGAGTGCATTGGCAACAGTATCTGTTGGCGAAAAAGCCTCTCCTTTTCCATTATTATCAATAGGCGCATCTGATATAATCTCGCTACCCGATTGTATGTGAATCGATGAAGTTCTTAAATCTCCTAAATAAGTTACTTTTGATGTCATTTTTATAAACGTTGTATTAAAAATTGATTATAGATCCTAAAAAGTGTATTATTTCGCCTCTTTAATAGTTAAATCGGTATCATAATATAAAATGTAAGCTCCTTTATTTAAGTATTCACCTCTTTCCTGTTTGTAATAATCAAACTTGCTTTCTACTTGTTCGGTTATCATAGTTTCAGCAGTTTCTTGATATGTTTTGCCTTGAGACAAACGCATCATTGTATCGAAAGTAACATCGAATCCACGAATTGCAAACGAGCTAGGATTTACCTTATTCTTCTTTCTGTAACTCTGACTAAAGAGCGCTGCTTCTGGTGAAGTATTTTCTCTAGTTGACGATGGATACATTAAATGCAATTTCATCAAATTATTAAAATTTATTTCGTCTGTTTCTAAGGTTTCGTTTGGTTCTAAAATTACTAATTGTACCTGATAACTAGGAATTGTACTCATCATTACTTTGATTATGTTTTTTATCATAGCAGTGTTCTCTGTTTCTAAAATAACATAATTCATCTTATCTTTTACCAAAACACTTTTAAATCCTTCCGAATTCAAAGCTCCAGTTTCTGTTAAAGGCGCTATTAGAATCTGCTTTTGATTTTCTAAAATATAATTTCGGATTGTTTCCTTTTTCTTATCGATAATTGCGATTACATTTCCTTGTTTCGCAGTTAAAAAATCAAACATTGCTGTCTTTAAAACGGCCGGTGGAACAATAGATTGGTACGAGTTCCCCAAGGGCGTTCCAGTCTCTTTTGACAATGGTGAAATCACCGGAACATTATTTGCAGCAAATAATGAAGATGTCGCCTCAACATTACTTTGGTAGAATGGTCCAATTACAGCATCTACATTTTCCAAATTATTTTGTCTGAACAAAGAAGCAATATTTGAAGTGTTTTTCGTTTCATTCGAATCGAAAATTTTCACATCCATTACGATTCCAAGCTGCTTAGCAGAATCGATAGCCATCAAAGCACCAGAATAGAAATCTAATGTCATATTAAGGAACTTGTCATTTCTTAATCGATTTGCATTCGAATAAACCGTATCGTTTGAATTTCTAACAACATTAAAAGGTAATAATAAAACTAGATTTTTTTTGACATTGGTCATTTTATTAGTTAATACAACAAACTCTTTTTTAGCAATAGGTAACAAAGTAGCAGCACCAGGCAATTTTAAAATCATTCCTTCTTCAACACCATTTTTTAATGCCGGATTAAGCAAAATTAAATCTTGCAGCGTCATTCCTGTCATTTTCGACAAGCTATAAAACGTTTCTTTGGGTTTTACTTGATAATCAATATATTGAACTTGATTTGTATCTTTTGGAGCAATTGTATTAGAATTCTCTACTTTTGGCAAATCAGCCACAGGAACAGCTTTTGGTCTACTTCCTTTAATGACCAATTGATATCCAACAGGTAAATTAGCAATAATCTCAGGATTTTTTTTCTCTAATTCTTCAATAGTAATATTATATTGTTTTGATATTGAATACTTAGTTTCTTTTGGAATTACGGTATGATAAACCACTACATTATTTGCAGTTACTGGCGTTTTCGAACTGCTTGCCAAAGGAATGGTAAGAATTTGACCTTTTTGCAAACCCTCTTTTTCAATAAACGGATTTGCTTTTTTTAGGGCTTCGTCTGAAACATTATATTTATTTTCGATACCAAAAAGAGTTTCCTTTGCAAGAACTGCATGCGTCTTTGGTTGACCCGCACTTTTGTTATTTGAAGGCGCTTCAATTTTCCCAGAAGTCCTTGGAATCAATAAAACACTATTCGGTTTTAATCCATGTTGAGCATCTGGATTGAGTTTATAAATCTCAAGAGGAGTAATCTTAAATTTCTGAGCAATTTGATTTACAGTTTCTCCTTTTCCAACAACGTATTTATCAAATTTATCTTGAGCGAAAGTTGTAGATATGAAAAATAGTGAGAAAAATAATAATGTTAAATATTTTATTCTTGAATTGTACATCTCTGTTTATAAATTTTCGTAAAAATACAGACTTTCTACTAAAAGTCTCTTTACCCTTTGTTAATTTTATTTAGCCTCAGCTTCATTCACCACATTCACCACGAACATCTTCTCAAAATGAATTTTTCCTTGTTTTTTAAGGTATTCGTAAATTGCTTCTTCTTTGGTCGAATACATTTTAGAATAAACATAATAAGAGATTATATTCATATTATAGAAGAAATTTGCATCCATAGAACCCGAATCTGTTAGTTGCATTATGAAAATATCTCTTGCTTTTGCATCTGCAAATTCACCCAAAACCAAATAATAGCCTTCTTTAACATCTTTTAAATTATCTAAAACCTTTATTTTGACAGCTTTGGTTTTTTCTGGTTGTTTTGCTAATTCTGTTTTAATTTGATCTAATGTAAGTGATTCCGCAACAACTCCTTTGTTTGCATTATCATGTGCTTCGTACGCTTTGTTTTGATAGCTTTTATTTTTTACTTTAGCTAAATTATCATCAAACAAACGAGCTTGTTTACTATAAAAAGAAGCCTTATCAATGTGCAATCTTAATTCCGTTTTGCTTTCCGTGTTCAACGAATCCAATCTTGTGATTAATCGCATGTTTTTTAAATCACGAACACCTTGATCCATTTTCATGTTTTCTAAATCTGCCGGAGACAAGTTAAACACTTTTTGCTTTTCTGCTTTTAATTTAGTGTTGTCACGTATGCTTTTCTTATATTCTTGATTCTCCTCAACAACAATACGTCCTGCTTTATCCATTAAACCAGAATATACTTTTCTATTTTCACCCAATTGTTTTTTTAACTTTTGAGAAAGTATATTTGTTGTTCGTATATTTTCATTTGATATTTTTTGTAGACGAACTGACTCATCTAAATCAACCAATTCTGTTTTTTTCAATTGTGTCAAATCTTTGTCCATTGTATTCACTAATGAATCCAATTTGCTTAATAGAATTTCCTGTATGTTTTTATTAGCTTCTAGTACCAATCTCAGTTTTTCGGCTGAACCTTCTTTTGTATCGTCAATTTCCTTAAGATTTACCAAAAGTCCATTCACATTAATAACCTTTTGATTAATTTCTTCTTGCAGTACAAGTTTCTCTTTTAGGGCATTGATTTCTTTTGTATTCGCTTTTGATTTCTCTACTACAACTTGTTTTTCTGCCAAAGCTAACATCAATTCTTCACTCTCATTTGTTGGCTTAATCTCTCGAACATTTATCGCCAATTTATTTCCTTCAATCAATCCATTCACAATTTCAGGATTTTGAGATTCTAATTGCTCTATTGTAATTCCAAATTGCTTTGCGATAGAATATTTAGTTTCTTTAGGCTTCACCACATAAAAAATAGTTTCAGCGTTTATAACTCTAACTCTACCATCTAAAGTTTTCTTTTTGTTTGGAATATTTATTTCTTGTCCTATTTGCAAACCATCTTTAATGATCGCAGTATTTGCCTTATCCAGATCTTCAACAGAAACATTATAAAGTCTAGCAATACTAAATAACGATTCTTTTGCAACCACAAGGTGCGTTGTTTTAGAAGTGTTCACATCTGTTTTTTGAACATCTTCTTGAGGAATAACTAATTCTTGTCCAACTTTTAAACCATTAATAAGTGCAACAGAATTTGCATTTTGAATATTTTCGACTTTTACATTGTATTTGGTAGCCAAACCATAAAGTGTCTCTTTTGGGGCAACAACATGAGTTATTGTAGTATTTGATTGTGGAACTATAAGAATTTGGTTTTCTGAAATTCCATTTTCAGCTTTTGGATTTAGCTTGTAGATTTCAGAAGGACTGGTTTTATATTTTTGAGCGATTTGCTGTATTGTTTCGCCTTTTAAAACAGTATGTTTTGCTTGATATTGTTGTCCAAAAGAGACGTTTAACGCAAAACAGATAAAAAATAAAACTCTTAAAAATTCTTTCATAAATATAATTTTAAAAATTAAGTCGTTACAAATGTAACGACTTAAAGTTAAGAAATATTGTTATTCCCACTCAATTGTTGCAGGTGGTTTTGAACTGATATCATATACAACTCGATTGACACCTTTTACTTTATTAATGATGTCATTAGACACTTTCATCAAGAAATCATAAGGCAAGTGTACCCAGTCGGCCGTCATACCGTCTGTAGATTCTACGGCTCTCAAAGCTACAACTTTTTCATACGTACGCTCATCACCCATAACTCCTACACTATTTACAGGTAAAAGAATTGCACCTGCCTGCCAAACTTTATCGTACAGACCCCACGATTTCAATCCATCTATAAAGACTTTATCTACATCCTGTAAAATTTGCACTTTTTCTGGAGTAATATCTCCTAGTATTCTAATCGATAATCCTGGACCTGGAAATGGATGCCTTCCTAATAATTCTGGATCAATTCCTAAAGTTGCTCCTACTCTACGTACTTCATCTTTAAAAAGCATACGCAAAGGTTCCACAATTTTTAACTTCATATAATCAGGCAAACCGCCAACATTGTGGTGTGATTTTATAGTTGCAGATGGTCCTTTTACAGAAACCGATTCAATTACGTCTGGGTAAATAGTTCCTTGTGCCAACCATTTTACATCTTCTATAAGGTGCGATTCATCATCAAAAACTTCGATAAACACACGTCCGATAATTTTACGTTTGGTTTCTGGATCACTAACTCCTGCCAATTCTGATAAAAATCGATCTCCAGAATCTACTCCTTTTACATTCAATCCCATCCCTTTGTATTGATCTAATACACTCTGAAATTCGTTTTTACGAAGTAAGCCATTATTTACAAAAATACAGTATAGATTTTTACCGATTGCCTGATGCAATAAAACTGCTGCAACGGTAGAATCTACTCCTCCAGAAAGTCCCAAAACAACTTTGTCATCTTGCAATTTCTCTTTTAATTCTGCCACCATTTCTTCTACAAAAGCATTTGGTGTAAAATTTTGAGGTACATGAGCAATTTTTACAAGGAAATTTTCTAGCATTTGTTTTCCATCAGTAGAGTGAAAAACTTCCGGATGGTATTGAATAGCGTACGTAGTTTCGCCTTCGATTTTATATGCTGCGAATTCTACATCATGAGTACTTGCTAATTTTACTCCGTTTGTAGGCAAGGTTTTTATACTATCACTATGACTCATCCAGACCTGGCTGTTCTCCGAAACCCCTTCAAAGAAAACTTCGCCTTCTTTAATATAAGATAAATTAGCCCTGCCATATTCTCTAGTATTTGAAGCTGTTACTTCGCCTCCGCTAAAATGAGCGAAATATTGCGCACCATAACAAACGGCTAATACAGGAAGTTTACCTCTAATTTGTGATAAATCAGGATGAGGCGCATCCTCTGAGCGAACAGAAAATGGACTTCCACCAAGAATTACAGCTTTATAAGGGGACAAATCACTTGGAAAATGATTGTAAGGGAAAATTTCGCAGAATATATTTAATTCGCGAACTCTACGCGCAATAAGTTGTGTGTATTGCGATCCGAAATCTAAAATAAGTACGTTGTGTTGCATGCGCAAAAATACTTTATATATTCGGAATTGAAAAATTGTATTTTGAAATTTTTTTATTTTATTAAAATCGCTTTATTCTTCTTGATAATAATCAAATAAAGCAAAGTTTCTTATTTAAAAACATCTGTAATGTACTTGAAAATAATGAAAAATCATGCACGTGTTCTTACAATTAACAGAATGTTTATAAAATTTATTCGCGAGAATGTTAAAAAATAGGATAGAAAAATGAGATAAACTACTTTAGCATCGAAACTTCGAATAATTACCTTTTCAAAAAAAAATTAAAATGAAAACAAAAATTTTCACAATTCTAACCGTTTTTTCTCTACTTATAATTTCATGCAATGCAGTAGATAAATTATTAACTTTTACTATTTCTAATGAGACATCATTTCAAATACAAAGTGGCTTTCTTATTGACAGTCCTTTAGAAATCCCTACACCAGATGTAACAACAAATTCTTCATCTGAATTTAAGAATAACAACACTAATGTAGAGTTAGTTAAAGACGTAAAATTACAAGAGTTAAAACTGAGCATTACAAGTCCTGCAAATAAAACATTTAGTTTTCTAAAATCAGTACACATGTACATTTCTACAAATGCAAATGATGAAATTGAATTGGCTTTTCAAGATAACATTAATGCCACTACAAATACTATTAACTTAACATGTACGTCTCAAAAACTTGATAAGTATATAAAAGCTTCAAGTTATAAAATTCGGACAAAAGTAGTGACTAAAGAAACTGTTACTCAAGATATAGAGGTAAAAGCGAACATGAAGTTTAAAGTTACCGCAGATCCTTTTTAATCTTTAGTTCAAATAAAAAAGAAGAGTAGTTTGGATTTCAGAATGAAGAGCTACTCTTTTACAAGTATAATAGTTGCTTTAAAACCCGTGCCCAAATTCCATTCACTACCAGAAATAAGATTTCCTTGATCGTCATACACTCTAAACTCGGCTGTATTCGGACCAGAATCGCCTTGATTTAACGCCTCGAATTCAATTTTATTAAATCCTTTTTCTAAGACAATTTCAAAACCCTTAAAGGTGCCACTTAAATACACTTGATCTTGTATTACTTTTCCGTTTAAATAGACTCGTATCATATCTCCATCTACATATTGAGCATCTCTATACATCACTTTTGAAGAAATTGCCATGGTCTTAAACGTACCCAAGCTTTGATTACGTCGATAAGCGACTCCTTCCTGCCGATCTGTTTTTTTATTTAATTTGTCTCTTATTTCATCTCCAGGGTTAATAAATCCATTATCTTTTGGAATCATAGAAATTTCACTTTTAATTTCTAATTTGTAATCCGTAATGGGATTTTTAGGATTTGGATTTTTATAAATATTGGGTGGAATAATAACTGGGAAGTCATTCGCTGGAGGTGGAACTTCTTTTTTCTCTAGTTTGAGGCTCGTATTGGCTGGCGGTATAGGCTTGAATTTTGTTTTAGATTCAAACTGCGCATAAGTGCTCGTTGCAAAACCTATTAGAAAAATATATAAAAAAAATTGCTTCATAGTATTTAAAAAATGATTTCTCTTTATTTTTTTTATCAATGTATAATTTAGTACCACATCAAAAAAAAAATAAAAAGTAAATTAACTCTATAAGTGAAATGAAGGCCAGCTAAGATTTATTGACTGAACATTCATAAGAAGTTGTATATCTTAGAACATCACAAAAAATGTACCATTATTTTAGTATCACAACTTCTATACCTTCACAAAACTACTATAAATAAACTTTTTGACTCCTTAATTATAAATATCTTAACAGAACCACTCATTTAAGACCATCGAATTTATTTTATAAACACAAAAAAATAACTATTTAAACAAAAACAGATTTTTTTGAATATTAGATTTTTTATAAATTGCAACAATAAGCAAAAACTGCAATTATAATGCAACTATGCTAAAAATTAAACAAATCAAAAAACTATAAAATGAAAAGAAAAAACATCCTAACAGGATCGCCGTGGGAAGACAAAATGGGGTACTGCCGTGCAGTTCGCATAGGAAATATAATCGAAGTATCTGGAACTGTTGCCATAGTAGATGGTGAAAAAGTAAAAGCAGATGATGCATATGCACAAACATTAAACATCCTCGAAAGAGTCGAAAAAGTGCTTCAAGATCTTAATGTAGGAATGAAAGATGTTATTCGCACTCGTATTTTTACGACTGATGTAGCTACTTTTGAAGATGTGGCAAGAGCACATTCGACGTTTTTTAAGGACATAAAACCTACCACCGGATTTTACGGAATTAATCAATTAGTGTCTCCTGAATATTTGGTCGAAATAGAATTTACAGCTATTGCATCAGAATAATTTTAAAGTTTACGCAGATTGTAATACTTTAGCGAAAAATAATTACTTCGTGAAGTAATGCCATCAATGAAATTAGAAAATATAAAAAATAGTATGCTTATCACACTCAAATGGATTTTCATTTGTAGTCTGATAGGCATTTTTGCTGGTTCGGCGTCTGCTTTTTTCTTAGTTGCGTTAGAATACGTTACACAATATAGAAACCATCATACCTGGATTGTATGGTTATTACCAATTGGAGGTTTAGCAGTAGGCTATCTCTACTACTTTTATGGCAAGGAGGTTCAAAAAGGAAATAATTTATTATTAGAAGAATATCACACTCCACAAAAAAAGATTCCTTTTATAATGGCTCCTTTAGTATTAATAGGAACAATAATTACCCATCTTTTTGGAGGATCTGCTGGACGAGAAGGAACTGCTGTGCAAATGGGTGGTGCTATCGCTGAAATATTCACAGATGTTTTTAAACTAACAAATTCCGAAAGAAGAACGATAATTATATTAGGAATCAGTGCGGGTTTTGCATCTGTTTTCGGGACACCGCTAGCAGGAGCAGTATTTGCATTAGAAGTAGTTATTTTTAGTAAAATAAATTTAAAAAGTAGTATTCTTTCCTTTTTTGTAGCGTATATTGCCTATTACACTGTTGAATTTTGGCAAGTAAAGCACACCCATTATAGTATTCCTGTAATTCCAGAAATCACCTTTACTATTCTTTTTTGGGTGCTACTTGTAAGTATCTTATTTGGATTTGCGGCATTGCTATTTTCGAGAACTACTCATTTATGGGGAGAATTATTTTCTAAAACTATAAAATACCCTCCGTTTCGCCCGTTTGTTGGTGGAAGTATTTTGGCGGTGACCTTTTATTTTATTGGAACTGCAAAATATACTGGTTTGGGACTTCCTATAATTGTAGATGCATTTTCTACGCCAAACGCTTCTTATGATTTTTTTTTAAAAATATTATTTACAGGTTTTACACTTGGTGCTGGTTTTAAAGGTGGTGAAGTTACGCCGCTTTTCTTTGTGGGAGCGACCTTAGGAAGTGCTTTATCAGTCGTTGTTCCGTTACCAATTGCTTTGTTAGCTGGAATGGGCTTTGTGGCTGTGTTTTCGGGAGCGACCCATACTCCTATAGCCTGCACAGTAATGGGAATGGAGCTTTTCGGGTTTCATTGCGGCATGTACATTGGTATTTCTTGCCTTATTGCATACTTTTTCTCTGGTTCCATAGGTATTTACAAATCACAAATTGTGCGAGGACCAAAATCTATTTTATATGAGCGATTTCGAAAAAAAGGCCTAAAATATTTCTAAAACTATAAAATTTGTTAATTTCATAAATGATTTCAACTTTTACGTAAAAAACTGTAATTTCGCAACCTATGAATACACAAGACATACAAGCGATCAAGTTGTTATTATCAACTCCAAAAAGAATTGCCATAATTCCGCATAGAGGGCCAGACGGAGATGCTATGGGCTCAACATTAGCGTTATACCATTTTCTACTAAAAAACAATCACCAACCCGTTGTGGTTTCTCCGAATGAATTTCCTGATTTTCTATTTTGGATGCCTGGCTCAGAAACCGTAAAAATCTACGAAAAAGACAAGGAAAACTGCACTAAGATCCTCGAAGAATCGGAGGTAGTTTTCACTTTAGATTTCAATGCACTACACAGAGTGGGTGAAATGGAACTTGTTTTAGAAAAACTCACCGTTCCATTTATCATGATAGATCATCATCAAAAACCAGATAGCTACGCGACGTACACCTATTCGGATACTGCCTTTGGTTCTACTTGCGAAATGATTTACAACTTTATTTCCTTTTTAGATAAAAAGCAAGACATTGATAAGACCATTGCAACTTGTATTTATACTGGAATTTTGACAGATTCGGGATCCTTTCGTTTTCCAAAAACAACAGGAACAACGCATAGAATTATTGCAGAATTAATTGATCTTGGTGTAGAAAATACCGTAATCCCAACATTGTTATTTGATAATAGTTCCTATAGTCGCTTGCAATTATTAGGAAGAGCATTGCAGAATATGAAAATAATGATGGATCACAAAACATCTTACACTTCACTAACGCAAGAGGAATTGAACTCCTTTCATTATATAAAAGGGGACACTGAGGGAATAGTTAACTATGGTTTAAGTATAAAAGGAGTTGTCTTTGCAGCTATTTTTATCGAAAATAAAGACGAAGGAATTATTAAAATTTCATTTCGCTCCCAAGGCTCTTTTGATGTCAATCAATTTGCCCGAGACCACTTTCAGGGAGGTGGACACATTAATGCTGCCGGAGGAAAATCTGAAACCTCTATGGAAGAAACATTGAATAAATTTGAAAATTTAGTACAAAATCTAAAAATATAGTCCCCAATGAAAATTTTTAAAATTCTATTAATTTCATGCTGTGCAACTCTTGCATTTTCAAGTTGCAAGCAGCATCAAGAAGCAAGAAGACCCGTTTCACAAGCTTCTGGCAGCTTTATGAAAGAATCTGTAGCACGCAATAAAAAATTGGTTAAAGGCGAAGAGGGCCAAATTGATTCCATAATTAAGAGTAATCCTTCGATAAAATACATTCCATCAAAAAAAGGGTACTGGTATTACTATGAAACGAGAAACACGACGGACAGCCTTACTCCAAAAAAAGGAGATATTGCTTTTTTTGATTATGAATTAAAAGATTTACAAGGTCATATCATTTATTCGGAGCTTGAGTTGCGACCACAGGTTTATAAAATTGACAAGCAAGAAATCATGATGGGCTTAAGAGATGGTTTAAAATTGATGCGTAAAAACGAAAAAGTAAATTTTCTTTTTACGTCTCATATGGGATATGGTTTTCATGGAGATAATAACAAAATTGGCACTAACCAACCGTTATTTTGTACCGTAACGCTTCGTGATTTCATGTCAGAAGCTATGTATAAAAAACAAAACGAACCAAAAACAGTAGTAAAAGCTGAACCAATAATTAAAACAGAGCCAGCAATAAAATCCGAACCAACCATAAAAACCGAAACTGCAAAAAAGACTGAAACAGCAAAAACCCCAAAAATTGTAACCAAGGACACCTTAAAAATTAAAAAATAGCAGAAATGAAAAAAAATATTTTTTTTACCCTAGTACTTGTTGCCACATTATTTTCTTGTAATAAAGAACATAGCAATTTACCTGATGGTCTGTATGCAGAAATAGAAACTAGCAAAGGAACAATTATAGTATCGTTAGATTACACAAAAACACCTGTTACAGTAGCCAACTTCGTTACTTTGGTAGAAGGTGAAAATGAATTCATTACCAACAAAGCGCTGAGAGGGAAACCGTTTTATGATGGTTTAAAATTTCACAGAGTTATAAAAGATTTTATGATTCAGGGAGGAGATCCTTTAGGAACCGGTTCTGGAGATACAGGTTACAAATTTAAAGATGAAATTACGGATATGAAATTTGACAAAGGTGGCGTTTTGGCAATGGCCAATAATGGTCCGGGAACGAATAGCAGTCAATTTTTCATTACACATCTTGAAACCCCTTGGTTAGACGGAAAACATACTATTTTTGGCCATGTTGCCGAAAACGGCATGCAAGTTGTCAATGTAATAGAGCAAGATGATGCTATAAAAAGTATAACTATAATTAGAAATGGTGAAGACGCGAAGAAATTTAATGCTGTAAAAATATTTCATGATTATTTTAAAATCGAATCGGAAAGTCAAAAACAAAAAATAGCCGCTGAAGCAGAAGCAAAAAAAGAGTTTGAGTCTAAATACACAACAATTCTTGCAGAGAAAGTAGCAACTTTTGCTACTTTAAAAAGTAAAGCGATCAAAACAGCGACAGGTTTACAATACGTTATCACGAAGAAAGCAGGAGGCAAAAAGCCAGCGATAGGAAAAACGATATATATTCACTACGCAGGATTTTTAGAAAATGGAACTTTATTTGATACTAGCATCGAAGAGGTAGCAAAAACCTTTGGAAAATTTGATCCAGCCAGAGCGGCCGCCAATCAATACATACCAATTCCTTTTCAAGCAGGGAAAAAAGACGGTTTGATTCCTGGTTTTATTGAAGGAATTGAAAAAATGTCATTTGGAGACAAAGCAGTGCTTTTTATCCCTTCTCATCTTGCGTACGGAGAAGTAGGTGCTGGCGATGTAATTCCTCCGAATACCAATATTATTTTTGAAATAGAATTGTTAGAGACAATGCCTAAATAATTAAAAAAAACAAAATTTAAATTTAAAAAAAATGAAATCTAAAATAGCACTCTTATTCTTTCTAAGCGTTTTAAATTTACAGGCACAGACTAAAAAAAAGGTAGTTACTGCAAAAAAACCAACTACAACCGTTAATGCTCCTGCTGTTGAAGGTATTTTTGCCATTATCGCAACCAACAAAGGAAATATTACTGTTCAGTTATTTTATAAGGAAGCACCAGTTACTGTAGCTAACTTTCTTACGTTGGCCGAGGGAACAAATCCTTTTGTATCTCCTGAAAATCTAAAAGGAAAACCTTTTTTTGACGGTTTAAAATTCCACAGAGTTATAAATGACTTCATGGTTCAAGGGGGAGATCCCACAGGAACTGGATCTGGCGGACCAGGTTATGCCTTTAAAGATGAATTCACTAATTTGACTTTTGACAAAGGTGGCATTCTGGCAATGGCTAATTCGGGTCCAACTACGAATGGAAGTCAATTTTTTATTACCCATAAAGAAACTCCGTGGTTGAATGGAAAACACACTATTTTTGGAAAGGTAACGCAAGGAATGTCTGTTGTTAATTCGATTGTACAAGACGATGTAATTACGAAAGTAACCATTGGTAAAGCTGGAGCAGATGCTAAGAAATTTGATGAATTAAAAGTATTCTCCGACTATTTTAATAACAAAGGTGAAGATCAAAAAAAACAGGCAATTATTGATGCCGCTAACCAAAAGAAACAAGCAGAATTGGCAGTAGAAGCCCAAAAAGCGTATGCAGCTACTTATGCCCCTGTTATAGCCGCGAAAGTCGCCTATTTTGCGAGTGAAAAAGCAAAATCTACTACAACACCATCAGGATTAGCTTACACAGTTTTGACAAAAGGAAATGGTGTAAAACCAATTGATGGATCAACTTTCTATTTTCATTATGCTGGTTATTTTGAAGACGGGACTTTGTTTGACAGTAGTTATGAAGAAGTAAGTAAAGCCTACGGAAAGTTTGACTCTAATAGAGCTGCTCAAAATGGTTACAAAGCTTTCCCGTTTGAGGCAGGAAGAAAAGACGGTTTGATTCCGGGTTTTCTTGAAGGCATCAGTACCATGACATACGGTGAAAAAGTAATTCTTTTCATTCCTTCCAACTTAGCTTATGGTGAAAGAGGTGCTGGAGGCGTAATTCCGCCAAATACTAGCTTAATTTTCGAACTAGAAATGTTTGAGAAACAACCTTAAAAATTTTATTTTAAATAAGAAAGCTCACCACAGTTAATTAAAATTGTAGTGAGCTTTTTTTTATTTTAGATAGGTTGGAAATTTCAACTATGTAACAAAATGGATAAAAGAAAACGCTATATTATTTCTTAAATTTCCAATCGAACTCATCCTTTTGATTAATAATAGCACCAATTTCGAATTTCACTACCTCATCAAATTCAGTCTGAAAAATGATCCAGTTTTCTTCGTTAAAGTAATTTTCAAATGTATCAAACTCTTCTTGAGTGAATTTTGTTATTGATTTTACCGCCAAATCTTTCTTGACATCATTAATTTTTCTATTGATAATTTTGTTTCCAAACAACTCAAGATCTACGCTAGAAGCCACCAAATAACCTAACTTAAATTCTTCTTCTTGATAAAATGTTAATCGTATTTTGAGTGCATTATAGGCGAAAATCACATTATCATCTTCATCTTTATAATTTCTATCTGGTTTGCCATAAATTGCAATAACATCATTTTGCTTCATACCGAAAATGAGCTTGTCAATTCCGTTTTTAGGATTTATTTTCATACTTATTTATCATTTTTTCTGTGATAGCAAATATATTGATTTTTACACAAAACACTATTTTAAATCCTACGATCTAGAGTGCTATTTTAAGTCGTTTAACATTTATAAAATACGCTGTATCAACATATTTGAAGCATTTAACTTACCTACAGAGATAATAGTGGTTATTTATCGGAAATTAGTTGTATTTTAACGCATGTGAAAGAATCAATTACTGGAAATAAGTATACATTTGTCCCGTAAAGTATTAAACAGTTTATTAAATAAACTCGTAAAAAAAAAGACATTATTTATTACAGGAATGTGGACTATGAGAAAGCGAAATGAATTTAATATAATACTTACTTTTTTACTAGTATTAAGTTCAATCTTATATGGACAAAATGAGCATTCTAAATCTATAGATTCCTTACAAGTACTTCTTCAAAGAACCAAAGTAGACAGTACAAAAATTAATCTTCTTCATAAAATATCAAAAAAGTATTTATACAATAACACAAAAAAAGCAATTCAGTATGCAGAAGCGGCATTAGAACTTGCGCAAAAAAAGAAGTGGTCAAAAGGAATTGCAGTTTCGTATTACAATTTAGGAATTATCCAATGGACTTTGGCGGATTACAATGAAGGAATGTCTTATTTTGATCGCTCACTATTGCAATACGAAAGTTTAAATGATCAACAAGGTATTGCAAATTGCTACAATAATTTAGGACTACTCAATGTTGAATTAAAAAAATATAATCAAGCCTTCAATTATTTCAATACTGCCTATGAAATAAATCAAAAAATTGACAACAAGAGAATGATGGTGTTCAATCTCAATAACATCGCAAGTACTTATTATAAGCAAGAAAAATATGTAAAATCGCTTGCATATTATACCAAATCTAAAAATTTAAATCTACAAATGAATGATTTAAATGGTCTGGCTTACTGCTATAACAAAATTGGAAAAATAGTTTCTCACCAAAAGGAATATGAAAAGGCACTGGAATATTTCAATAAAGCATTACATAATTTTGATAAAGATCAAGACTATAATTTAGCGAGCACCTATTATGAGATAGGTATTAATTATTATAATATGGCATTGGAAAATAGAAGTGAGAAAAAAAACTTGCTAGCAATTTCTATTAAAAATTTAAATAAATCACTTACTTTATTTTCTAAAATTGGAATCTTAGAAATGATTCGTGAGAATTATTCAGCGTTATACAAGTCAACAAAAGAGCTAGGTGACTACACACCTGCTCTAAACTATTTTGAGAAATATACTTTCTTGACGGATTCTATTTCCACAAATCAAAATAAAAATAAAATAACCAATATTGAAGCACAACAAGAAATTGATTTACGAGACAAGCAAATTATTATTCAGGCTCTTAAAATAAAGAGCGACACTAAAAAAGTATACCTACTCGTTCTCATTACTATAACTGTAGCAGTGCTTCTAATGTTATTTTTTTGGTTGTATATATCAAAAAGAAATACCAATTTTCAGCTCAAAGAAAAAAACAATACTATTATAAATATAAATAACCAGAAAGACAAATTCTTCTCGATACTTGCACATGACTTGCGAGGACCCTTCAATGGCTTTCTTCGACTAACAAAATTACTAGCCGCTGATATTGAAAATATGTCTAACGAAGAAATTAGACTTGCTGCGGGAAATATGAAAAATTCCGCAACGAACTTAAATCGTCTGCTTGAAAATCTTTTAGAATGGTCTTTAATGGAGCAAGGAATGATTCCGTTTGAACCGCAAGAAAACGTTTTGCTAGAAATTGTTGAAGAATGTGTTCTTGTTTTAAAAGAAATAGCCAACAAAAAAGAAATAACAATAAACACTCATATTAATAAAAACATCATAATTTTTGCTGATAGCAACATTTTGCTAGCAATACTTCGTAACCTTATTTCTAATGCTTTAAAATTCACACCAAAAGGAGGGAAAATAAGTATTCAAGTAGAGGAGACTAACTCAAAAACGACAGTTGCTGTAATTGACTCAGGTATAGGTATGAGTGAAAAAATGTTAGAAGATTTATTTCGTCTCGATGTAAAAACCAACAGAAAAGGAACTGATGATGAAGCTAGTACGGGATTAGGGTTAATTCTTTGTAAAGAATTTATAGAAAAACATTCTGGAAAAATTTGGGCAGAAAGTGAGGAAGGTAAAGGAAGTACTTTTTATTTTAGACTACCGAAAAATAAGGTTATAATTTAAAGTAATGTAAATATCAGCCCACATGAAAACTATAATAACCCTTATTTATTTTATTCTATTAACGAATTTGTCTTTTGCACAAAATGCAGAAAAGCATACTGTTGATTCTTTAAAAATAGAACTTAAATACGCCAAGGAAGATACCATCAAAGTTGAAATTTTAAATAGATTGTCTTCTAAAACGTACTACATTGATAGTAGCGAAAGTCTTAAATACGCGCAGTCTGCAAGCCAACTCGCTAATACACTATCATGGGATAAAGGAATTGCTGACTCCTACGCAAATATAGGCTTATCATATTGGGTAAGTTCTCATTATTCTAAAGCTTTAGAGTACACTTATAAGTCATTAAAAATCCATGAAAGTTTAAATGACAAAGTAGGTATGGCTAGCTCATTTAACACTTTAGGCGTTATTTCTGTCGACGATAAGAAATACTCCAAGGGACTTACCTATTATAATGCTGCATTAAAATTAAGTTTACAGTCAAATGGTAAAAAAATGACCTCTTTATATTTGAATAATATTGGAGACGTGTATCTGCAGCAAAAAAAATACACTGATGCTTTAAATTATTTTTACCAAGCCTTACAATTAAATAAAGAAAAAAAGGATTCTACTAGGATAGCGTTTAACCTCACAAACCTAGGAATCACGTACAATAGCTTAAAACAATATTCTAAAGGAATTAGTTATATTAATCAATCTATTCAAATTTACAAGAACGATAAAAGTTTATACAATGGCTATAATAAATTTGAACTTGGTCGGACGTATTATTTTATGTCTCTAGCCGAAGAAAGTTATGATATAAGACAAAATTTATTAGATCAATCAATTCAATTTTTTAATGAATCAATTGCAATATTCAAAAGATTTAAAGCATCAAATGATCTTCAGTTAAGTTACTCTTTTATTTCAAAGGTATACAAAGAGAAAGGAAATCAAAAAGAGGCCTTAAATTATTATGAAAAAAGTTATACGTTAAAAACCTCGATATTTTCTGCAGAGAATAAAAAACAAATTAATGATTTAGTAACTCAAAGGGAGATTGATTTGCGCGATAAACAAATCATAATACAGAATCTTAAGATAAAAGGTGATTCTCGAAAAGTTTATATGTTAATTACGATGACATCAGCAATTGTGATTTTTTTGGGATTATTTTTCTGGCTGTATGTTTCTAAAAGGAAGACCAATGAAGAGTTAAAAGAGAAAAACAAGACCATCTCTAATATTAGTAAGCAAAAAGATAAATTTTTCTCTATAATTGCTCATGATTTAAGAGGTCCGTTTAATGGTTTTCTAGGATTAACTGAGTTATTGACCGAAGATCTAGAAACCATGAACAAAGAAGAAACTCAATATGCGACCACAAGTATCATGAGTTCTGCAAATAACCTAAACAAACTTTTAGAAAACTTACTAGAATGGTCCCGTATGGAGCAGGGATTAATTCCTTTTGAACCAGAAGAAATTCTATTACTTCCTATTACTGAAGAATGTATTGATACAATTCGAGACAAAGCCACTGTTAAAAATATAAAGATTACGACGAATATACATAAAAATACTATAATTTTTGCTGACACTAATATACTTCAAGCCGTTATTAGAAACATAATTTCTAACGCTGTGAAATTCACGCCGAAAAACGGAGAAATGCATATTCAAAGTATCGAAGAAAAGGATAAAGTGACAATATCAGTCAAAGATTCTGGTATAGGGATGACTCCAAAAATGTTAAAAAACTTGTTTCGCTTAGATGTACAAACCAATCGAAAAGGTACCGACAATGAACCAAGCACTGGATTAGGTTTAATACTTTGTAAAGAATTTATTGAAAAGCACGGCGGCTCTATTTGGGTTGAAAGTGAAGAAAATAAAGGCAGTACATTTTCTTTTAGTTTTCCTAAAATGAAAAATAACAATCTAAAAATGGCAATTGATTTTACTATTTAGAAAAAGTAAAATTATAATTTATTTTTCAAATTATTTTTGACCTCATCAAACCATTCGTTTTTAAGGATACTTAAAATAATAGTATTTCTGCGGATTTCAGTTTCAAAAGTAGGCATGTGATTTCTCAAAACCCCTTCTACTTTGCAACCAATACTTTTCATTGCGACAATACTTCGTAGATTGTTATTATCAGCTCTAAATTCTACGCGTTCCATGCCAAGAGTTTCGAAAGCAAATTGTAACAAAAGATATTTGCAATGTTTATTGACATTAGTTCCTCTAAATTCTTTTCCATACCATGTATAGCCCAACTGCACTGTCTTGAAATTTAAATTAATGTCGTAAAAACGCGTACTTCCTGCATATTTTCCTGATTTTTTATCGAAAACTATAAAGGGAAATTCGATTTTATTTTCTTTAGCTTTTAAAGCCAAAGCAATGTAATTTTCTAAATTTTCTTTTCCGTTAGCCCGAGTTAATGAGTATTCCCAGGTTTCAGGTTCATTTATTGAAATATACAGTAGATTGTCTACATCATTTACCTCTAAAGGGCGAAGTAAAATAATATTGTCTTCGAGAATGTTGTTTTGAGGAATTTCTAAAATAGTATTCATACTTTTTGCAGCTAATTTATAAAAAAAAAATACTCATACTGTTCGTATTCTAAAATTACTTTCACACAATTATTTGAATTTAGTTAACTTGAGTGTAGTCGAAACCTTTTTTCGAACTACTTATAGCCTCTCGACTGCGCTCTATTTGACAAAATTTATAACACGAAATTCTAAATATAGTACGCATCTCTTAGCCCAGATAGAAATGAAAAGTCCACGGTATAAATCACTAAATTTTTCTTGTTGTAAAAGAGCGACCAAAGGAAGCTCCTTTTATAATATAGAAAAATAATCTTTTATACCGTGGACTTGTAATGCATAGCTGGAATAGCTCCTAAAAGCTACTCACTCATTTCATCATAACGCTCTGGAATTTGAGGATCATATAACGGACATTTGAACTCCTCCATAGTGGCAACAATCAGATTCATGGTTTTCCCTTCGGTGCCGTAACAGTCAATTTTAATACTTTTGGGAGTTGTTTTTACATGGAAAGCTCCTGCACCGTTTTTGTTTTTCCAACTATTTTCATCTACTTTTTCCCAACTTGAGAAAACGGTTTTAAATCTATTCATGATCACATCAACAGGAAGATCTTCTAAACCTTCGACTTCTTGTTGCTCATCTATAGCTTCATAAACCAAATGATGATTGAGATAGATTCCTTCTTGATATTGCCAAAATAGTAGTTCGTACATAGTTAATATTTTTTTGCCATTGCTGACACTGATTAAAACTGATCATTCTCAAATCCTAAATAAATCCTAGTCTCCTAGCCCCGATAGCAGTGAAAATCCTTTTGTTTTTTTTCTTTAAAAAAACAAAAGATTGTAACGAATAGCGGGATTAGCTCCTAGAAAAATTAATATTGAAAAGTACCGTATTCGCTGGTAATTGTTAGCTTCTTATCAGTAGAAGCTTCTACTCTACCTACAATTTGAGCGTCTACATTGAACGATTTTGAGATCGCAATAATGTCTTGAGCAATTACTTCGGGAACATAGACTTCCATTCTATGACCGCAATTAAAAACCTGATACATTTCTTTCCAATCTGTTTTTGATTGTTCTTGTATCAATTGAAATAAAGGTGGCACTGGAAACAAATTGTCTTTAATAATGTGCAAATTATTTACAAAATGCAAAATTTTTGTTTGCGCTCCGCCACTGCAATGCACCATTCCGTGAATATCTTTTGATGTGTATTTATCTAAAATTTTCTTGATAATTGGAGCATAGGTTCTTGTTGGCGAAAGCACTAATTGTCCAGCATCTATTGGAGAATTTTCTACCGCATCGGTCAATTTCACTTGTCCTGAATAGATCAAATCTTCGGGAACTGCGGCATCAAAACTTTCTGGATATTTGGTTGCTAAATATTTTCCAAAAACGTCGTGACGTGCAGATGTTAATCCGTTACTACCCATTCCGCCATTGTAACTTTTCTCGTAACTGGCTTGACCAAAAGAAGCCATGCCTACAATGACATCACCGGCTTTTATATTAGCATTATCAATTACTTTAGAACGTTTCATTCTCGCAGTTACTGTAGAATCTACGATAATCGTACGAACAATATCACCAACATCGGCTGTTTCACCTCCTGTTGAATGAATGGTCACGCCAAAGGAATCAAGTTCTTTTATAAGTTCTTCGGTTCCGTTGATGATAGCAGACAAAACTTCACCTGGAATTAAATTTTTATTTCTACCAATGGTGGAAGAAAGCAAAATATTATCGGTGGCACCTACACATAACAAATCATCAATATTCATAATTAGAGCATCTTGAGCGATGCCTTTCCAAACGGAAATATCACCCGTTTCTTTCCAATACATATAAGCCAAAGATGATTTTGTACCCGCGCCATCAGCATGCATGATCAAGCAATAGTCGTCGTCCTGCGTTAAATAATCGGGAACGATTTTACAAAATGCTTGTGGAAATAAACCTTTGTCAATATTTTTTATCGCATTATGAACATCTTCTTTGGATGCCGAAACACCGCGCTGCGCATATCTTTTTGAAGTATCTGAACTCATTTTTTTGTTGTGTAGTTGTGTGGCAAAGGTAATTTTAATGTGACAATTATACAATTAAATTTCAATGGCAAAATTCAATGGCAAAATTCAATTTCAATGGCAATGGCAAAAGTCAATTTCAATAGCAAAAATTAATGGCAATTGCAAAAATCAATTTCAATAGCAATGGCAAAAGTCAATTTCAATAGAAAAAATTAATGGCAATTGCAAAAATCGACAAATCTAAGTGCTCAAATCTGCAATCTAATTTCTAAAATCTAAATTTTTCAACTAATTAGCTATAATTTCAATCTCAACGCGGCGATTTGCTTCCCGTTCTTCCTCATTTTTTTCAGGAAGAGGATATAATGGTTTTGTACTGCTGAAACCCACAAAGGTCATTCTGCTTTTATCAATTTTATTGTATTCTAAAAATTTATAAATGGCTTTAGCTCTTTGTGTACTTAAATCACGATAATCTTTTACTACACAACAAATATGACCTTGAATTTGTATTTTTAGATCTGGAACACTTTGCATCACTATCAGTAATTCATACATAATGGACCTTGATTGTGGCATAATTGCAAAGGTATCTACAAAGAAATTCATGTTTTCGAGTTTGAGCTTCTCTCCTACTTTGGCCACGCTCATCTTCTTCATAAAAACGGTATCCATTTTAAATTCTGAAACGGAGCCATTTGGATTTTCGAATACTAATTTCTCTGGAAATTTTACGATTGGTTTTTCTTTTTTCGCAACGACCACTTTTTTGTCGGCTATGATTTCTTGTTCGCGTGCAAAATCTTTTGGTTGAATATAGAAGAGTGTAACTTTCCTGTTTTCGGCTTTTGAAGAAGATAAGGAATGTAATTCACCAAAACTTCTGGTTTTAAAATCTTCTCTAATTTTTACTTTATTTTTCAGCATATTGAATACATTATCAATACGTCTTTTTGCTAAAGTATCATTGTATCCCACTGATCCTTCTTCATCACAAAACCCATAGACACCTATAACTTTCACTTCCTTATTTGCAACGATCCATTGGTTTAATTTTACTGTTTCTTCGTTTTTTAAAACAAACTTATTACTGTCAAAATAAAAAGAAACTTGTTCTTGCGCAAAAACAAAAGTAATCGTAAAACTTAGTAGTATGGTAAAAAACAACTTCATGATTTGGGAATTTAGAATTCAAATTTACGATAAAAAAACATCTCTAGTCAAGATGCTTTGTAGCATTATTTTAAATACAAAAACCGCCTCTTGTTAGGAAACGGTTTGGGATTTTATACTTCCTAAAAGTTATTTTATTAAAAGCAACTCTCTGTATTTCGTTAACGTCCACAATTCATTGTCTACTAACAATTCTAATTTGTCACAGTGGTTTCGAATCACTTCAAAATAAGGTTTTACCTTATTACAATAGGCTTCTGCCATTTCCTGTGCGTTGGTTAAATGATTCGCTATTTTACGCTCATTGGTCATTTCTAAAACTTTTAAATTAATTCCTTCAATATGTCCGGAAATCACTTTAATAATCGCAATTTGCTCCTTAGCATAGGTTTCAAAATCTTTACCAAAAATCTCTTTTAAACCTTTTACATTTTCAATTAATGTATTTTGGTATCGAATAGCAGTTGGAATAACGTGATTACGAGAAATATCGCCAAGAACTCTACCTTCAATTTGAATTCTTTTTGTGTATTCTTCCAGTTCAATTTCATATCGAGCTTCTAGCTCAACATGATTCATAATCTTCAATTCAGCAAATAAGTTGATTGCTTCTTTTGATGCTCTCGCTTTTAACGCTTCGGGCGTAGTTTTAAAGTTACTCAAACCTCTTTTCTTCGCCTCAATTTCCCACTCTTCACTATATCCATCGCCTTCGAAAAGAATTTTTTTGGAATGCTTGATGTATTCCCGCAACACATTAAATATAGCATCGTCTTTTTTCATTGCTTTTCCTTCAATCAAAGCATCGACCTCTTTTTTAAAGTCTTTTAACTGTTTGGCAACAATTGCATTTAATGTTGTCATTGATGTGGCGCAATTTGCCGTAGAACCTACAGCTCTAAACTCAAATTTATTACCCGTGAAGGCAAATGGTGATGTTCGGTTCCTATCTGTATTGTCTAGTAAAACGTCTGGAATTTTGCCAACTACATTTAGCTTTAAATCCGTTTTTTCCTCAGGAGATAATTTACCTTTAGTAACACCTTCTAATTCAGCCAATACTTTTGTCAATTGTTCTCCAATAAAAATCGAAATAATCGCTGGAGGCGCTTCATTTGCTCCCAAACGATGGTCGTTACTTGCAGTTGCAATGGCCGCTCTTAATAATGTTTCGTGATCGTTTACTGCTTTAATTGTATTTACAAAAAAGGTTAAGAATTGCAAATTGCTCATTGGCGTTTTACTTGGGCTCAATAAATTCACACCAGTATCTGTCGCTAATGACCAGTTATTGTGTTTTCCTGATCCATTAACTCCTTTGAAAGGTTTTTCATGAAACAAAACTTTAAAATCATGTCTTTCTGCTACTTTTTGCATAATGTCCATCAATAAACAGTTGTGGTCTACTGCTAAATTGGTTTCTTCAAAAATTGGAGCTAACTCAAATTGGTTGGGTGCTACTTCATTATGACGCGTTTTTACTGGAATACCAAGTAACATACATTCTTGCTCTAAATCTCGCATATAGGTTAATGCGCGAGTAGGAATAGAACCAAAATAATGATCGTCTAATTGCTGACCTTTGGCGGCTGTATGTCCTAATAAAGTTCGTCCTGTCATCATTAAATCGGGACGGCTTTGTGCTAAAGACCGATCGATCAGAAAATATTCTTGCTCCCAACCTAAGGTAGCTGTAACTTTTTTGACATTTTTATCAAAATACCTACATACGTCTGTCGCTGCTTCATCAATTGCAGACAAAGCTCTTAGTAATGGAATTTTATTATCTAAAGCTTCTCCAGTGTACGATATAAATACGGTAGGAATGCATAAAGTTGTTCCAAATATAAAGGCTGGTGAAGTTGGATCCCAAGCGGTATATCCTCTTGCTTCAAAAGTGTTTCTAATTCCTCCATTCGGAAAACTAGACGCATCTGGTTCTTGCTGTACCAATTGCGCGCCACCAAATTTTTCGACAGCATCACTGCCATCATACGAAGTTTCAAAAAACGCATCATGTTTTTCTGCCGTAATTCCAGTTAAAGGTTGAAACCAGTGTGTATAATGAGTTACACCTTTCGATAAAGCCCACTCTTTCATACCCATTGCAATATAATCGGCTAATTTTCGATCTATTTTGCTACCGTGTCGCATAGCATCTCTAACTCCTTTATAAGCATCTGAAGTTAAAAATTGCTTCATTGATTTTTCATTAAAGACATTGGTTGCAAAAAGTGCTGACTTTTTACCCATTTCTTCAAAGTGTACCGGTTGTCTATTTAAAGCTTCTTTTAATGCTTGAAAACGAATTGATGACATGTTATATTTTTTAAATTATTATCTTTTTCTATTTCGAATTTTACAAATATAAAGAATCTTTCTACAATTAAAGGAGAGCAAATCTAGAAAAAGAAATGAAATCAGCAACAGAATATCAAATTTCCCAAGAAAAATCCAATTTCTTTAAATTTTTATAACAAAATAAAAGTGATCGTAACAAAATAGTAACAATCTGATAAAAGTTCAAAAATTACAGATTGGTCAAAAATTGCACATTTGATTTAAATAAGACATATTTTCATGTAATTTCTACCTACACCCCCTTCAAATTACTATTATGAAAAAAATATAGCTTTGAAAAATAAAACACACCCCCAAATTATCAACGAATAAAAAATAAAATTATATTTGCAGTGTTTAAAAATCACAAACAAATTAATCTTTTATTGTTATGGCTAAAATAAAGTTAGAGTACCTATGGTTAGACGGATACGAACCAACACAAAACTTAAGAAGCAAAACTAAAGTTGAAGAACACGAAAATTTTCAAGGAACTTTAGCCGAGATTGGAAACTGGTCTTTTGACGGTTCCTCTACAAGGCAAGCCGAAGGTGGTTCATCTGACTGTTCACTAGTTCCTGTAGCCATTTATCCTGATCCAACACGTATTAATGGCTATTTAATAATGTGTGAAGTTATGTACGCTGATGGAAGACCGCATCCGTCGAATGGTAGAGCTACTATAGATGACAACAATGAGGACTTCTGGTTTGGTTTTGAACAAGAATACTTCATCATGGATACCAAAACCTTATTGCCATTAGGTTTCCCAATTGGGGGCTACCCTGCGCCACAAGGTATGTACTACTGTTCAGTAGGTGGTAAAAACACACACGGACGAAAATTAGTAGAAGAGCACGCTGATCTTTGTATCGCAGCGGGACTTAACTTTGAAGGTATTAACCAAGAAGTTGCTTGCGGACAATGGGAATATCAATTATTTGCAAAAGGTGCTAAAAAAGCGGGAGATGAAATCTGGGTTTCTAGATATTTATTAGACCGTTTGACTGAAAAATATGGTTACTATATTGAATACCACCCAAAACCATTAGGAGACACCGACTGGAATGGTTCTGGAATGCACGCTAACTTCTCTAACGAAGTATTAAGAACGTGTGGTTCTCAAGAAACTTTCGAGAAAATATGTGAAGCTTTCCGTCCTGTAGTTGAGGAACATATTGCTGTATATGGTGCTTACAACGAACAACGCTTAACTGGAAAACACGAAACGGCATCTATTCATGATTTCTCTTATGGAGTATCGGATAGAGGATGTTCCATCCGCATTCCATTAATGGTTGTACAAAAAGGTTGGAAAGGTTGGCTGGAAGACCGTAGACCTGCATCAAATGGTGACCCCTATAAAATCGCTGCTAGAATCATAAAAACTGTAAAATCAGTATTGTAAAAAAACTAAAATAATTCTTAAAAAAGTGCTCTCGTAACTGAAAGCACTTTTTTTATGTACTACTTATAGCAACTTACTTAAAAAATAGTGCAAATTAAAAAATCAAAAAGTACCTTTGTAATACTAATATAAATGCAACACTTATGATAGTTTGGATCTGTTTTCTTGTATTGATTGTAGCAATTCTAGCATTAGATTTAGGTGTTTTTAATAAAAACCCTCACGTAATCACCACAAAGGAAGCTAGTAAATGGACCGTAATATGGTTTACATTATCTATGCTGTTTTCCGGTGTAATATACTGGCTGTACAGCACAAATCTTGTAGAAAACCCAAGTCATCTTAGACCTGCAAGTGCATCTATAAAATTCATAACCGGATACTTGATAGAATTATCATTAAGTATTGATAATATTTTTGTAATCGCGTTAATTTTTGCATCATTCAAAATAGCAAAAAAATACCAGCACCGCGTCCTATTTTGGGGAATTCTAGGAGCAGTGGTTTTGCGAGGAACTATGATATATTTTGGAGTTCTAATAATAAATAAGTTCGCATGGACCTCCTACTTATTTGGCGCATTCTTATTATTTACGGCATTAAAAATGTTATTTAAATCGGATGATGAAGAAGATTTTAATCCAAAGAAATCGTTGATATACAGAGTTTTAGGCAAAATAATACCTGTTTCGACACATACAGATAAAGAAAAATTTTTCATTAAAACCGAAAAAGGCAAAGCAGCTACACCTCTTTTTGTTGCCTTAATTGTCATTGAAGTTATGGATGTTGTTTTCGCCGTAGATAGTGTTCCTGCTATTCTCGCCATTACATCCGATCCTTTTCTAGTATTTAGTTCTAATATTTTTGCCATATTAGGACTGCGTTCTTTGTACTTCTTTTTAGCAAATATGTTGGAGAAATTCAGCCACTTAGAATATAGTTTGATCGCAATTTTAAGCTTTGTGGGAATAAAAATGCTGATTCATGATTTCTATGAAATTCCAGAATGGGCTTCCTTATCATTCATTGCTTTGGCACTGATTGCTGGAGTAATTGTTTCGTTACAGATCAGCAAAAGAGAAAACGCCACTAAGGATGAAATTGTATAAAACGTTCTCTTTGAAACTAGACATAAAAAAAAGGAAATCTCACGATTTCCTTTTTTTATGTCTATAAATAATTTTAGAACTGCACTTGCTGAATTTTGCTGTCATCCAAATTTAAAACTTTCATCACTTCTAAATAATTATTTTTATTAACAGCAGAAAGTAAATCATTAGGCACAATAACAACCCTAAATGTCTGATTTAAAATAAAATCTGGTCGGTTTGACAAAACATAATTACCCGAAGCCGTGATAATATAATCTTTTACAGTAAAGTCAAAATCATAATTTAAAACATCTCCATTAGGGAAATAAATTGTTCGAGGTATAAGTTGCCAAACAGGAAGACCTGCGTCTGTAGATTTAGTTTTTATATACACTAAAATCATATCTGATCCCTGCAGATCATTATTAACCTCATCTACAAAAGTATTAGAGACAGAATACAAATTATTATTTTCTTTAAATAAATTTTGGTTTGAAATATCAAATGCAGCAGCACCTGTTCCATTTTCTCCATCTAAGCCTGGAGGCCCTTCAGGACCTGTACAACTCGCAAGTAGTGTTGTTCCTACAACTGCTAAAAGTATCATTATTTTTTTCATAGTTTTGTTTTTTTATATGTTTGATAAAGGTATTTCAAAAACCAAACCAAAAAAATTATTTTTCCTAAAAAAATTAAATTATTTTAGCAGTCATGGAAAATAAATTAAAATTATACATGGTCATGCTAGGCTGTGTACCAAAAGGCAGACTAACGGAACAACATGATATTTTTTTTGGAATAGGCACTTCCTTAAAAGAATTAGTCTCAAAAATGAAAGCTTTTTGGCCGGAAGCCAAAGGAAAAATTCACATCGATGCATGGCGAGAAGTGACTGTCGTGGATAATTTTTCGATTGTAATTACCGAAAAAAATACAAATGAAGATGCTCCTACCAATCATTTATTTTTCATCAATCTAGGCGGCTATAAAGAAAATGATTTTGAAGAATACCATTATAAATTATTAAGTGTTGCAGAAACTTTAGGCAAAGCAACCAAGAAATCAAAAGCCACTGCCTTTTACAAGCATTGTGGTTTTGCAGGTGCCATTTCTCATATCGATGATAAATATGGAATTGATATCGACAATGTTGTAAAAGTTGCTGATGTATTAGATGTTGAATCTAAAAATAAATATTCCCTACTTATTACACCAATCGAATCTGCTCTGGCCGAAGATGTGCTGCACATTGGCTATGTAAAAATAAAGTCACTTTCCTAAAAAAAAACTAAAACCAAACCCCTTTAATACAATCCTTCACTACTGTTCTGGGGAAAAGTATACATAAGTACCAAAGGTAGAAATCAGGCAAATACTTTTAATCAGTGGCAAAAAAAATTAGAAGCTAAAACTCTATACTAATTCCATAGATTTTTTAAAACCAATACAGCATAAAAAAAACCGCCTCAAGTTATGAGACGGTTTGATTTAATTACATGTTATTTGAACTATAAGTTCTCTAAATAAACAATTTCTGTTCTTCTGTTTTCAGCTCTTCCTGCAGCCGTTTTATTAGACTGTACTGGATTCTGATCACCGTATCCTTTTGCAATTAGGTTCGCTGCATTGACACCTTTGGCAATCAAAGCATTCCTGACTACTTTGGCTCTCGCTTCAGATAGTTTTAAATTTGATTTAGGATTTCCTACATTATCGGTATAGCCATTAATTGCAAATTTCGCATTTGGATAGTTTTTCAAGATTTCTTTTATGGCATCCAATCGACCTGAAGTATCTCCTTTTCTAGCTTGGCTCAATGTTGCTTTACCTGTGTTAAAGAAAATAGATTTAGCCTCAACTCTTAATTGCTCTAGCGTCTCTTTGGTTACTTTAGGGCAACCTTTATTTTCAACTGGTCCAAAAAGCAACGGGCACGCATCCACATCATCCGGAACTGTATCGCCATCAGCATCCAAAATTGGAAGAGGACAACCACCATTACTTACTGGTCCTGCAACAGTCGGACATTTATCGTCTTTATCAAGAACTCCGTCTCCATCTGTATCTGGCCAAGGGCATCCTTTATTTTCTACTGGACCTGTAACATTTACACATTCATCAACATTATCAAGAACAGTATCATTATCAGCATCTCCCCAAGGACATCCTTTATTTTCTACTGGTCCTGCAATATTTACACAAGCATCATCTTTATCAGCAACAGTATCCGCATCCGCATCTGGCCAAGGACAACCATTGTTTTCTACTGGACCTGCAACTAGAGGACAATCGTCATATTTATTTAATACACCGTCCTCATCCGTATCTTTAAATTTCTTTTGATACACTGGGTATTTAACTCCAACATAGAAATCAGCTGCTTTAGAATCATTAGAAACTAAATTGGTAAGAACTGAACTTGAACCAACAAATATAGGCCCAAAACACACTGCAGATCCTACTTGAGTTCCGCTGTACTCCATGTAGCTTATTGGTAATGAAAATGTAAACCATCTTGACTCGTAACGAGGAATCAAACTTATTGCGTTGGCAATACTGTTTCCGTTCAGAGTATTTTTATCAACAAGGCTTATATCACCGTTTAGGTTTACATAAAATTTATTATGAATATTCCAATCTACATTGGCGTGAAACGCCGTTGGCAAATTCGTTTTTTGACCTTTAGAACTACTTACTTTTGTATAATTTTGATTTAAAAATTCATACAAATCATCAGCATTTTCAATCATATCTTGACTTACAACACCCGTTACATTATAGGTATCTCTTTGAGCATCCTTGTAGTTGATAGCGCCAATGTCCGTTACCGAAGCACCAAAACGCACTTTATATTTGTTTAAATTCTTATAACTGTTGTCTACCGATTTAGCGTTTTTTACATCATATTTGTCATAATCAGGTCTCCATTCGTAAACAAAACCTAAATCAAAACCTACACCACTTGAATTAACATCAAATTTAATATCCTCATCAGGGTTTGTTTCAAAATCCTGACTGCTTCCTACGGTTATCATTCCTTTTGACACCAACTGACTCAACCCTGGATCAACATTGTTTTTTACAAAACCGAGAGAAACGTCATCGGCTTTCAAATATCCGTTTACCCCACCTTGTAAATATTTAACCGTCAAACCTCCTTTTAAGAAATTTTGATTTTTATTCAACAACACAGCAGCATACGAAAGACCAAGTTCTCCCCAAGTATTTGATCCCGCATTTGGACTTCCGCCCGTAAATAAGAAACCATTAGAGACATCAATTCCTTCTTTTACCTCATCAACTAGATTTCCGTTGATTCCGACAACATTCGTAAATGATCTTGCTCTAGTAAAAATAGCAATCGAATGTTTGGGCGCAATATTGAACATGAACGACGGTCCCATAATATCAAAACTTGTAATTCCGTTATTCGAATTCGTAGGTTTCATTTTAGACTGTGTGTCAAAGTCATAATTGCTTTTTGTAAGATCAAGAATCTTTACACCATATAAATCATTCCCCACAGAAGCGCTCACGGAAAATAAATTCACATCTGTTTTAAAACGAGAATCTACAATAGAAGCTGGATTATAAAGCACGCCTTGTACACCCGCGTAATTATCAGGAATGTATCCCATATACGATTGGGCATTCGAAGCTAAAAAGCTAAAAAAAGAGATCAAAAAAAGTAATTTTGTTTTCATTAAATTTATTTATTTATTAATATAATTGTCTTTTAAAAGTGATTAGAGAAACTATTTGTACTAAAAATACCTCCCATTATATTCTTAAAAAAGTCAAATTTTTTGCAAAAGTACAACAAAATATTGCAAATAATCTAAATAATTAAAGAGCTAATTTTCGAGCACAAAAACTAGTGAAATCACAACATATAAAGAAGATTTAAATCTATTAATGCTTCCTTAAAGTAGTTACAAAAAAAACACCTAATCGATTACTTCCGATTAGGTGTTTTATATATAGGTAAGCCAAAATTAAAAAACTTCGCTTGCTTCTTTTAATTTTTCCATATTGTTTACCAACTGTAATTCTTCAACAATTTTCTGGATATCACCATTCATGATATTACCCAAATCATATAATGTCAAACCTACACGGTGATCCGTCACACGCCCTTGCGCATAATTGTACGTACGAATCTTAGCCGAACGGTCACCCGAACTCACTTGAGAAGTACGTTTCGTAGCATCTTCCGCTTGTTTTTTGGCCAATTCCTGTTCGTATAAACGAGAACGTAATACACCAAAAGCTTTGTCTTTATTTTTATGTTGTGATTTCTGATCTTGACATTGCGCCACCAATCCTGTTGGAATGTGTGTTAAACGTACCGCCGATTTCGTAGTATTTACAGATTGTCCTCCAGGTCCTGAAGAACAAAAGAAATCCACACGAACATCATTCATATCAATCTGAATATCAAATTCTTCTGCCTCTGGCAATACCATTACAGTAGCTGCCGAGGTGTGCACACGTCCTTGCGTTTCCGTTTGAGGTACGCGTTGCACACGGTGAACACCCGCTTCAAACTTCAAAGTTCCGTAAACATCCTCTCCAGTAACTTCAAAAATAACCTCCTTAAAACCGCCAGAAGTTCCCTCGTTCATATCTACAACCGAAGTTCTCCATCCTTGATTTTCACAATATTTCGTATACATACGGAACAAATCTCCGGCAAAAATACTCGCTTCATCTCCACCTGTACCTGCACGGATCTCGACCATAACGTTCTTCGCATCTTCAGGATCTTTAGGAATCAACATAAATTTAATTTCATCCTCCAGTTCCGGCAATCTTTCCTTTGCTTCGTCTAACTGCATTTTCGCCATTTCCGTCATATCGGCATCACTACCGTCAGCAATAATTTCGTTGGCTTCCTCAATATTTGCCATGATAAGCACGTATTCATCACGCTTTTCTGCCAATCCTTTCAACGTCTTGTACTCTTGATTCAATTGCACATAACGTTTCTGATCGGAGATTACATCCGGCTGAATGATCAAATCCGAAATCTCATCGAAACGTTGTTTTACTATTTGAAGTCTATCTAACATATTCTTGTCCCTTTATTTGGAGTGCAAAATTACAAAAAAAGATTGGAGATTTCAGATTTTAGATTTCAGATTTTTTTAGGAGCTACAATTGGTAGTTTTCGAAGCAATCTCCTGCTATTCGCTTGTATCTTTTCCTTGCTAAAGAAGCAAGGAAAAGGATACCGCTTCAAATGAAATTCACTGAACACCTATGGAAATAATATTAAAGTGAAGCAATCAGGGCTAGGGCTTTTTGGTTTCAGAAGGGGTGTACGGGTTTCTTTAAAATTATTAGATTTTAAAAATTAAGAAAAAACATTGAAACAAAATAAATATATCAGTATTTTCGTTATTTATTAATATATTTGAAAGTGACAATTACTCGAGTATTCAAGACAAAGTAAAATAGCATACAGCTATAAGCAAAACATTGTTAATTATATATTCAAAGTCAATTATCCAAAAATCTTTAAACAAAGATAAGAATCTAAAAATAAAATCATGGCAGAGAAGAAAATAGTTGTACAAGGTGCAGAATTACAGTGCAAATTTAGTGTTGACCCAAAAACTGATATTTTAAAAGTATTGTCACAAACTAAACATTATGCAAATGACAGTAAAGGCGAAGAAAAATTAATAGCAAGTGACAAAGACATTGGTCAAACTTTACAAAAAAATACCTTTGGCAATTGTAAAATGCAACCCAATGGCAGCAGTTATAATCCTTGTCAAGCAGTAATTACGAAATGGAGTGGTTTTTATGAAAAAATAACATTGTCTAATAAAGGCAAAGTATTACTAGAAGACAGTACAGCTACTTGCCCAATGGGAAGTCCAGACTGTATTACCGTAAAAAATTGTGGCCAAAAAGCCGAAATTTCAAAAGCAGATATGATGAAAACAAATAATAGCATAATGGAAATGCTGAATCCATTAGTAAATATGGCTGATTTTAAAAATACTTTAACCGGAACTCCAGAAGCACAAAAATAGTATGAGTAATATAAAAGGAGAGATTAGACCACAGTTAGGTAAAAACAGTTACACCTTACATGTTAGTGCCGCAAAAAATCAACATTGGCAGTTGCTTAGACAAGGAAAGCAAATTTTAGATTTGGGCTCTAATGGTAGTGTAACGTTTAACCAATCTAGCCTCAATCAAGAGTATTTAATTAATGTGAGCTATTCAGATAGCAATGGAATTAAACACTCCGAATCACTAGCGGTAAAACCCATCGCAGGCAAACCTAGTATTCAAGCAGTAAAATGGCAAAACGAATACTATGAAGATTTAGATGGCAAATCAATCGCTTATGAAGATAAAGCCCGTTTGTTTATTCATGTCATTAATATACCAACTGGAGATGCTTTAAGCATAACTGTGTGGGAAGACCAAGGGCTGGATGGTCATGCAGATGATTCTAGAAAAATGCAAACCTATTCCTGTAAAGTTGATAAATATGGAAAAGCAGAATTATTTTTTACTAATTTAAAAGTTTTTCAAACCTTATTAAACGACCTTGATTACTTTAACGAAATAAATCATGAATTTTATGTCCAAGTAAAGTACAGAAACAAAATAAATGACATTCAGGATGGCATACAACTAAAAGTTTCAAACAGTATGCGAAAATTAGTGGCTGTCCCAACAAATAATAAATTTGTAGTGGTCGCAATACCCGACAAACAGAAACCAACCAAACAACAAAAAGGGGTAAAAGTTACGCTAAACGTTTTCTTTGACGGTACAAAAAATAATGCCAAAAACACCGAAGCCCGTTTAGCATACGAAAAAGAAACAAAACAAGGTGTAAAAAAAGACAATTTAAGCCTCGATGCAAAAGCGTTTAAAGATAATGTGGAGGATGAAAGTAGTTATAATAACTTTTACTCTAACGTTGCCATATTGCATAAATTGAATGAAGCAAAAAATGAAAATAAAATTTTAAAAATTTACATTGAAGGCGAAGGAACTCGAGACCACAAAGAAGATGATACAAAAGGCTATGCTTTTGGAAGTGGCGATAAATCGGGAATTCCTATAAAAGTGACGAAAGCTTTTACTGAAATAAGAGCGAGGATTAATATATTAAAAAAACAAAAAATTATTGGCAATGATGAAATTATTAACGAAATGGATGTTAACGTTTTTGGGTTCAGTCGTGGAGCAGCTGCTGCTCGTAATTTTGTCGCGCAAAAATTTAAATTACAAACAGAATACAATATAGAAACTCCAAAATTTAATGTAAAATTTGTTGGTCTCTATGATACTGTTTCTTCTTATTCTAAAAGTTTTTCAGCATCTCCTGATTTTGACAATGATGTCAAAGAACTCAAACTAAAAGTAGAAGGTGTTCAAAAAGTAGTACATCTAACTGCGGCAGATGAGTACCGAGAGTATTTTTCTCTTACTAATGTCAAGAGTTCTATAGAGGCTGGAGTAGCATACGAATTGCAATTGCCTGGCGTGCATAGTGACATAGGTGGTGGCTATGCAGAAATAGAAAACGAAGTAAGACATCTTGATGATGAGCAAGATTTTCATAACATGATGGAAATAGTACAAAAGGAAGGCTGGTATAATCGTAGTCAAATTAAAACCATCTTCGAAACTAAAATGGGCGAAAGGCCTCATGCCACGAGATTAGGGATCCCAAATAGCTATCAGTATATACCGCTTGCGATAATGGTACAACTTGCTGAAAAATATGGATTAAAATTTGACAAGTCTGTAATTAATCTAAAAGGGAAAAAATTTAATGTTCCTGAAGACTTACAATTTGCTAAAAAATCATTGTTAAGTTATGCTTTACAGAATGACGGACCGCACAGCAAAAAAGTTACAGTAGCTCCAGAATATTTACATCCCATTCGAAATGAATATCTACACCGCTCTACTTGTGACGCCATGGGAAAAACAGGCAGATACAAAGATGGCAAACCCTACCGAAAAATAATTGACGCTTAAAATCATACCCGAATGAAAATAGTAAAACGTTTTATAATACTGACATTTATAGCTTTAGTATCGAGCTGTAAAAAAGAAAACAATATGATTTATAAAGTACAAAAATTTGAATGGTTAGTAGAAACTAGTGCCGATTCCTTATGCCCGATAGAAGTCTATCATGGTAGCTTTACCGATTCTGAAGGAGACACCCAGTGGATACCGAGTGGTGAATATTTAAATGATCGTTGGGGAGGCTATGGAGCCTCTTATGTAGTAGGTGACGAAAGAAGAAAAATCCCTGAAAGTATGCAAATTACTTGGTTCTCGTATGCCGAAAACAAGTTTTTTCAAGGCAATTTTCAACTACCGCAAAAAAAGATTTATGACATCTTCAACAAAGATTATGGTCAGTCTAAAACTCCAGACGGTATCGAACATAAAAATAATTTTAGCTATCTGTCAATAAGCATAGCTCCTCAAGGTTTGATTACATTGTGGGCATCGGGCGAAGGAAAAATAGAAATTGGAACCTATGAGGCAAAAGAAATTAAAATGGCCTGGAAAGATTTCTATGGTACCCAAGGTACAATCACACAAATTGAAGAAGTAAGAGATAGAGTAAAGGACATGCTGCCTTTTGTTCAAAAAGAAATTGCAGAAGGAACAATAAACAACACTTATTTCAAAGATAGATTAGAACGTTATCATTATACTATAAGTACGAACAAAACAGAGGAATATACTTTATACAATTATGGAATATCGTTTTTAAACCAAGAAGTTATCAATAATAACATTGGACATATATCATTTTTAAACGACAAAGAAAATCCAAAAGGAATAGCTACAGATGGTAATATATACGTAAAAGATAAATTTGATCGCAAGTTCGAAGTACGTTTTGATGCCAACCTACTTGAAGGGCAAGAATTGTATGATAAATTACCTCCAGAAACAAACATGACAAAAAACATTTCTTACATGAAATTATGGGCTGATTTTTTTAAAAATAACAAAGACGTACAATTTCAAATTAAATTCAACGACAAAATAGAAAAATCAGACATTCGTAAACCAATTCTTTGTGGCAAAATAGTTTTAAAATCTCCAACTACTGAGTTAGAGCTTCCTAATTCTAGAGTAGAAATTTTTGATTCAGAAGAATGGTAGAAAATTAACGAAACTAAAGAAGTATTGCAGCATAATAAATCTAGAACAACAAAATTAAAAGATTATCTCCAATTTTATAATAATAGAATATTTTATCAGAGAAGATAAAAAAAGAGTTTTTCTTCAAAAATAACTTTATATTTAATACCTACCTCCAGCTCCGCATTCTATGATAAAAAACAAGTGAATTTTGTTAAATTATGATGCAAATTTATAAGTACTAATATATGGTGTTTCACGGCTAATGACAGCAAATACTCTGCTTATTAATTTGCATCTAATATTGTTTAAAACAAGCATAGAGTTTTTCCCACAGCTCCGCAAAGTCTCCCGACTTTGCGTTTTTTTTAAACATTCTTAAAAAATGTAAAGACAATAAAAGTCTCCCGACTTTTTCCGCAAACTTTTTGTAAAGTCAGTTAAATTAAAATATAAAAAACTATCGACAGGATTATTGATCCGAGCGACATAATCCTTCGCATTATAAAGATGCAATTGTTATAGGGAAAAAACCGTATGCCAAAATACTCAAGCTCCGCAAAGTCTCCCGACTTTGCGTTTTTTTTTAAACATTTTTAAAAAATGTAAAGACAATAAAAGTCTCCCGCGTTTTTTCGTAAGATTTTTATAAGGTTAGTTAAATTAAAATATAAAAAACTATCGACAGGATTATTGATGCGAGCGATATAATCCTTCGCATTATAAAGATGCAATTGTTGTAGGGAAAAAACCGTAAGCCAAAATACCCCGCCACAGCACAGCAACAACTATGAAAAAACAAATGTAACTTTTTTCACATAGTAACGTCATACCTAATCTTTAAACCTTTGACTGTAAATAATTAAAAGATAAAAATGATACGACAAATCGCTACTTTAACAACCATTTTACTATCGACATTTAACCTGCTAGGACAAACAACAGATATAGTAAAAAGTGACAGTGTTACCTATCCCATTCACAAAGCCAACATTGGAAAAATTGCGTTCATGGAGAAAACTGTTCCACTTGAAAGTTTTACACAGAACGATTTTCTGACAACATTTGAGCTCAAAGAAAAAGCAGATTTGAACATTAGAGTTTTTCTAGGCAATTCCTTGACAAATTACCTTCATTTACTCTCACCGCAACTAACTCCTGACGAACTAACTAAAGATGGAAATTATCAATTTACATTCTTTATCGATGGCAAAAAGATTTATACTGAAAATCTTAATAGTGGCGCAGGAAATGCTGACAGCAAGAATAAGAGAACAATTTTTAGAGTTCCCTTACTAAGTTCAACTAACGAAGATTCTTGGGGTAGATTTCTGTGGAACCGATTTATAGCAAATGGCGGACAAGAAGCACTTACCAATGGTGAACATCTTCTTAAAATTGAAATACGACCTTACCTAAAAGGAACTGAAATCTTGTATGGTTCCATTATTGCCGAAGGAGAAATAAAAATCATCGTTCCCAAGATAAAAATCGACGAAAAACTTGTTAAAATTCAAGCTATAAAACCACTAAAAGACTGGCAAGTTTCGGCAAGTAAAATTGATACTGCTGCAGTAGAAGAAATGAACCGAAAAATAGCCACTCACACTTATAAAAATGTTACAAGTGTTGTGGTAATAAAAGATAACAAACTTCTAATTGAAGAGTATTTTAACGGTGCAAATAGAAATACACTTCATGACACACGATCTGTAGGGAAATCTTTTGCATCAACTATTTTAGGTATCGCTATTAAAGACGGTTACATAAAAAGCGAAGCGCAATCTTTAAAAGATTTTTATAACCTGAAAGATTTTCAAAACTACTCTAGTTCAAAAGATAGTATAATTTTAAAAGATTTGCTAACAATGAGTTCCTCTTTTGAAGGTTCTGATATAAATTCTGAATCACTAGGAAACGAAGAAAATATGTATCCTACAAGTAATTGGGTTGCCTTTACATTGAATCTTCCTATTGATAAAGCAAAAGTATCGGGGAAGCAGTGGGATTATTTTACCGCTGGCGTTGTGCTTTTGGGTGACGTTATTAATAAATCCGTACCAAATGGTTTGGAAAAATATGCTGGCAAAAATTTGTTTCAGCCTCTTGGCATTAAAAAATATAAATGGCAGTTCACTCCACAAAAAGTAGCCAATACTGCAGGTAGCTTGAAATTGAGTTCTCTAGACTTTGCTAAATTTGGACAATTATACAAAAATGAAGGTACTTGGAACGGCAAACAAATTTTGACTAAAGATTGGGTACGAAAAAGCCTGTCACACCAAATAATGATATCAAAAAATGAGTATTACGGGTATCTATTTTGGAACAAAACATACACAGTAAAAGATGTGAATTATGAAGTTTACTATTCAAGCGGAAATGGTGGTAATAGAATTTTTATTTTTAAAGACCAACCCATTGTAATTGTAATTACTTCGACGGCCTACAATACTCCATACGGAGACAAGCAAATTGACCAGATTATGCAGGATTATTTAATAAAAGCAATAACCAAATAAAACCAACAAACTTTGGCATAACTATAAACGATCATGTTTTACTTTTAGAAAATTGATGTGTGTTCTTGTGACAGATTTTAAATCCGTGTTTCTTCCAAAAGAGAGTTATATATTCAATCTATCGAATATTTTTTTAATCTAAACTTCACTCATTAAGTATTATATTTATAAAAACTTTCATTTTTTCAACTAAATATGAAAACACTTATAAAAAATGGTCTATTCTATTCTGGATCAGCAGGTGAGAAAGCTCTTCAGCAAGACATACTTATTGATGATTATGGTAAAATAGCAGAAATAGGTGCTGGCGGTTCTTTCGATCACGAAGTTGCAAACGTCATAGAGGCTTCGGGAAAATGGATTGTACCTGGATTTGTCGATTCGCATACGCATTATGACGCCGAAATTCTTGCTTCTCCGGGATTGAAAGAATCGGCGAGACATGGTGTAACTTCGATAATATTGGGAAGTTGCTCCGTTTCCGCAGTTTTTAATAGCCCTGAAGATACGACCGACTCGTTTACTAGAGTCGAGGCAATTCCTAGAGAAGTAATGCTGCCGTTGTTACAGAAAGAAAAATCTTGGAACACTGCAAAAGAGTGGAAATCCTATATAAATAAATTACCGCTAGGAATAAATGTAGCTTCTTTCATAGGTCATTCTGATATCCGAATGAAAGCTATGGGAATCAAGCGTTCTTTATTAGATAACGAATCGGCAACCGAGACAGAAAAAAACGTAATGCTTCAAATGCTTAATGATGCGCTTGATGAAGGTTTCATCGGATTGTCTACCATGGATAATCCTTGGGATAAAATGGATGGAGATCGCTATTGGTCTCATAAAACGCCTTCCTTCTACTCGTCTTGGAAAGAAAGAAAAAGTCTAATTGAATTACTTAGAAAAAGAAACGCAATTCTACAAGGTGCACCTAATTTGGTAACTCGCTATAATGCGTTAAACTATATGCTGGCTAGTATGGGCATATTCAGAAAACCATTAAAAACAACGATGATCGCGATGATGGATTTAATAGGCGACCGTTATATATATCCTTTAATTGCAGTAGCTTCTAGGGTTACGAATGTTGTAGGAAATGCAAATTTTAGAATGCAATCGCCTCCTTGCCCCTTTACAGTGTATTATGACGGAGTAGACTCGGTAATGTTTGAGGAATTCCCGAGTGGAGAAGCGCTTCGTAATCTTGCAAAGGAGTTGCATACAAGAGACGAATTGATTTCGGATGTTACATTTAGAGATAATTTCAAAAAAGAAATAAAGAAAAAATTTGCTCCAAAAGTATGGCACAAAGATTTGAGCAAAGCGGTTATCATTGATTGTCCTGACACGAGGTTAATTGGCAAAAACTTCTATCAAATAGCCGAAGAAGAAAATAAACATCCTGTCGATGTGTTTTTAGATACTATCATCAAATATGATAAAAAAATACGATGGACCACCACCATTGCAAATGACAGAAAAGAAAAATATAAGAATCTTTATAATTTTCCGTACAATCTAATTAGTTTTTCGGATGCTGGTGCGCACTTGAATAATATGGCTTTTTATAATTTTCCTTTAAAAATGATAAAAATAGTCCAAGAATCAATCAATAAAGGAGAACCCATAATGACAATGGAAAAATGCATTTGGAGACTTACAAAAGAACAAGGCGATTGGTTTAATTTAGATTGTGGCTTTTTAGCCAAAGGAAGAACAGCCGATTTAGTAATTATAGATCCTACAAAGTTTCAAAACATAACGGAGCAAGTTGAGATGGACGTTATCGAAGCGTTTGGAAACTACGAAAGATTAGTAAATAGAAATGAAGGAGTTGTTTTTAAAGTATTAGTTGGAGGTAAAACAATTTTCGAAAATGACACCTTTGTAAAAAATTATGGAACGTTACATAAGTATGGAAGATTTTTAGAGAGACAGAAAACACCATCTTTTAAATAAGTCAATCAAATATTGGTATCAAGAAACTACTTTGCTTCCTTGCGTCTTTGAGAGACCAACTTCACGAAATGACGCAATGACCCAAAGAATATTATATTAAAATTTAAGATAACGTCTTTAATATTACGCAGATTGTCATATTCTTAAAAGTAATTTTGAAGTAAAAAAGTAATATGAATCTGAATTCAAACTCAATACATGAATCCCATAACAAATTTCATATCCCAAATTGACCATCAGAATTTATGGGACAATGAATTACAATTAAACCGTAAAGAATTTTTAAAGGTTAAAGGCAGTATTGATACCAATCTTTATTTTGTAGTTAGCGGTTCTTTGCGAATTTATGTGCTAGAAGAATTTGAGGAAAACATTATACGATTTGGATATAAAAATAGTTTTCTGGCATCTTTAGACTCGTTCATTAGCGAAAAACCATCGGATTTATACATTCAGGCAATTAAGAAAACAGAGTTAAAGGTCATCACGAAAACTGCCTTTATGAAGTTCGTAGAAAGTTCACCCGAAAACACTAAAATTTGGCACATAATGCTTGGCGATATCATCTTTCAACAACTGGAAAGAGAACGCGATATTTTAACTTCTTCTCCTGTAGAAAGGTATAAAAGAGTTTTAGCCAGAAGTCCACAATTGTTTCAAGAAATTCCTAACAAATACATTGCTTCCTACTTACGAATGACGCCTGAAACATTATCGAGAATAAAAAAATCTTAATTTGAATCAATCTTTTCCTAAAAAACAAGTGTGATTTTTGTAAAAAAAAGCAATGAACATAGCAACTGAAGAATTACTACAAGACTTGATCGAGCGAACTCGTATAAATAGCATCCAAGCCGAAAAATTCAAAACGCTATCTAGCGAAAAATTGAATTGGAAAGGAGAATTGGAGAATTGGAGTATTCTGGAATGTTTAGAACATTTAAATTTATATGGTGATTTTTATACTCCTGAAATCAAAAAACAAATTGAAAACTCAAAAACTGTCGCCGCTAAAAATTTCAAATCAGGACTTTTGGGTAATTACTTTGCGGAAATGATGTTGCCTCGGGAGAAGTTGAATAAAATGAAAACCTTTAAAGACAAAGATCCAATAAACCGTCAATTGGATAAAACAGTTAGTGATAATTTTATTTCACACCAAGAAGAATTATTAAGTCTTTTGGATAAATCAAGACAATTAGATTTAAACAAAACTAAGACTGCTATCAGTATTTCAAAATTCGTTAAATTGAAATTAGGAGATACTTTTAGAGTAGTAATTTATCATAATGATCGACATATCGTTCAGGCTAATGAAATATTGGGTAAAAAATTAATCTGATCTACAATGCTACATATTTTGAATATCTACTGTTACGAAATTTCCCACTACAAATCGGAGATTTTACATAAAGAATCCAAATAGTTGTAATTCTTCTTTGTCAAATTTATATATTTGATAAATACCTAGTGCGAAAAAATCTTGAGCCTGCACCATAACTCCCAAATAAAAACGAAGTAGAAATGAAAAAAAGTAAACTAATTGTAATAGTGTCGGTAATTTTAATTTTCGGATGCAAGCAAGAAGAATCTAAAAAAGCAGCAACAATTGTTGAAAAATCAGCGGATAAAAGCAATCATACAGTTCAGAAACAGGAAGCAGTTGATGGCCATACAAACCTTACAGACGAGAAAATAGCGGGAATAAACTCTTTAATTGAGTTATTCAAACTTAGAAACGCGGACAAAATTTCAAGAGTTATTAATTACCCTTTACAAAGACAATATCCCATACCTGCAATTAAAAGCAAAGAAGAATTTACACAGCGTTTTAGTGAAGTTTTTGACAACATCCTCGTTGACAGGATTGCTAATTCGAAAATTAGTCAGTGGTCTGAAATGGGTTGGAGAGGGATTATGCTTGACGACGGCATAGTATGGATGGCAAATTCTGATGGAATAATAACTACCGTAAATTATGAAAGCGAGTATGAAAAAAAACTTAGGAGTGATTTGATTGCTGGTGAAAAAGAAAACGTGTACACAACATTACAAACTTTTAAAAGCCCTACTTACAAAATAAAGACCAAAAATTATTTAATTAGAATTGATGAGCTAACTTCAAACAAATACAGATATGCCTCATGGAAAATAAACGAAAAAGAATCATCAAAACCCGACATCATAATCAATAATGGCACATTAGAATTTCAAGGTAGTGGCGGTAACCATCTAATTACTTTTATTGAAGGAAAGTATACATACAACGTGTACAGAAATATAATTGGTGAAAAAAATTCTCCTGACTTTACACTTGAGATTGAGGATAACGGCAAAATAATATTATCAGAAGATGGAACATTGTATCAGTAAAAAGTAATGAAAAAAAACAATTAGTTTAAAATAATTAAATTTTACAATTTTAGAAGTTAATTCTACAAGTCAAATAAGACTTCTTTTGATACCTTTAGATAAATAATAAAAACTGAAAATTATGAGCACAAATAATCAAGCACAACCGAACAATCAACACAAGGGATCTGATAATAGAAGTGATATGAGAAAACACCAATATAAAGATCATGACGAGGTATTGACAAACGATGAAAATTATGATGTGGATACTCAGAAATTCAAAGGTGAAAAGCCTGATTTTGAAGACAAACTGAATAATGAAGAAAAAAAATAAGAAAATTTAAAACGTCTCCAATTTTAGAGACGTTTTTTATTTGTATGTTACCCTGATCCTCAAAATTGAGATCCTTTTCGACGCAAATTTTTTAATGTCGAATATTATGAATTATTTTTTTTTATAACTAACTCATACACTTTAAAAAACAAAATTATGAAACGTAAAATAATCTTTGGTATTTTTCTGTTAGCGGTTTTAGCTGGCTGTAAGAATTCCAATAAAATTGAAGAAACAGATAAAACTGAAACTATGGATGTAAATCCTATACCAACAAACTCTGAAGTGGAAGAAACTATTAACCCTTCAAATCTAGTAGGTAGCTGGGTTGAACCAAATCCGATAAACGATAAAGAAGTTCAAGGAATTGAGCTACTTGTACATGGAGAGGCAAAATCGATTAATATGCATACACTGCTTTATAAAAGTTGGTGGGTAAAAAACGAACAACTCAATTTAGTTGTCGAGAGCATTGGAAATCGTGTTTCTGGAATTGACACTATTCCTTATCATATTATTAAAGTAGATAACGATAGTTTGGTAATAAGAGATGTTCAGGATAGCTTATCGAGAAATATTATTAGATATAAAAGAAAATAAACAGTATTTCTAAAGAGCAAAAACCCTTTCGTTTTAAAGAGTGAAAGGTTTTTTTAGTTTTAAAATTGCGAATAATTTCTTTCCAAAGTATGGAGCTTTTGCTAAGTGAAAGGTTTTAAACGTGATTCTGCGAAGTCGCCCATCTTCGTAATACGCGCTGAGCAAACCACAAAAATTCACAATCAACATTTTTGCGAGGAACAAGGGCAAATCACTATCAAACGCAAATCCTAGAAACAGTGTCTACAACCTTAAATAAAGACTTAAACAAAACAAAAAAACAACTCTGTAGGACAGTTTTAAGCACGGCGCTAATGGCTTTTAATCTCCTAATAATTATATTGAATCCTATTCACAATTGAAATGAAAAATGTCAGTAACAGCCGTTTGCCGTGATTGGGACTTTATACTTAATTTGCAACTAGTTTTGTACTTGGAAAATTTGTGCATAATGTAAAAATTAAGCATCGTTAATCCCTAGCCTTCGCAAGCACTAAGACCTAAGGCTCTAATTCTACCACAGATTAAAAAATGAAATCAAATTGAAAAACTACGAAAACTTACGCGATACTCTTTTATTTTATGGAGTTGATTGTCACCAACCCTATTATGTATCTTCAGGTAACACCATTTTTGAATTTCCTGACAAAAGCTTTCGGATGGATTTTTATTCCATTTGTATCTGTATCAGTGGAGAAATCACTATCCAAATAAACAATAAACTCTATACGATCGCAAAAAACAGTTTTTTCATTTCTGCACCATCAACCATAGTTAGGTTCAAAGCTGTGAGTAAAGATCTTGAAATTAAATTACTGTTTTTCGAAAATAATTTTTTGCTAAAAAATATGGCTAATCCCTTTTTTATAGAAAAATTATCACTATTCCAAAACTCCTATTACAGTGTAATTAATTCTAATGAAGTAGAAGCCGAAAAATTGCATAATATTCTTAATTACCTAAAGGAACAGTCTAAAAGGAATGGGAAATTTGTAGAGGATATTATACGCACAATCATTGTAAATCTGTTATTGGAAGCCGCCCATATCATAGATCAATATACAATTCAATCTACGGAATATCATCCCTTAAACAACAGTTTGTTTTATAAATTTATGACATTGGTAAATGAAAATAGTAGTAAACATAAAGAAGTTGACTTTTATGCCAATCAATTGTTCATCAGCAACAAACACTTGATCGTTTTGTCAAAAAAAGCAACTGGAAAAACACCACATCAAATTATAGATGAAGCTTTATTGAAAGAGGCTTTTGTTTTGTTGAGCACACCAGAACTCACGGTTTCAGAAATTGCCTACCGTCTTCAGTTTAATTCCACTTCTGCTTTCGGACGATTCTTTAAAAGATATACTACCATTTCTCCTTCTGAATATAGAATCAGAGAAGACGTTTAGATATTTAGAATTTAAGGTTAGATATGATGAATTTGGGGATATAAGTTAATTTAAACATAGTGGTAAATTTGCTCTATCAATAAAAAACTTAAAGAACATGAAACCAGATACTTCAAAATTTGACAAAATACTGAATGCTTCAGAACAATATGGGAAAGTAAACCACGAACCCGATTCCAGTAAAGAAGTACAAGTGAACACCCAACAAAAAACGATGCCTTTTTCTGATCAAATCGGAAATTACCAACGAAACAAAGGTATTCCCTCCGCATCTTTCGATAAAAGCAAAGTGTATATTGTGGGAAGTGGAATTGCAGGAATGTCAGCAGCTTATTATTTTATCCGCGATGGACGTATTCCTGGGGAAAATATTGTTTTCCTAGACCAATTGTCTGTTGACGGTGGCTCTATGGATGGTGCCGGAAATGCCAAAGATGGATATATTATACGTGGTGGACGTGAAATGGATATGACCTATGAAAATCTGTGGGATATTTTTCAAGATATTCCTGCTCTAGAATTGCCAGAACCTTACAGTGTTTTAGACGAATATCGATTAGTGAACGATAACGATCCTAATTATTCAAAAGCCCGTTTAATTCATAATCAAGGACAAATAAAAGATTTTAGCAAGTTTGGTTTAGAAAAAAAAGACCAATTGGCAATCGTCAAGTTATTGATGAAGAAAAAAGCAGAATTGGATGATTTAACTATTCAAGATTATTTTAGCGAATCGTTTTTAAATAGTAATTTTTGGTTTTTGTGGCGTACAATGTTTGCCTTTGAGAACTGGCATAGTTTGTTAGAATGTAAGCTTTACATGCATCGTTTTTTACATGCTATAGATGGTATGAAAGATTTCTCTTGCCTGGTTTTCCCAAAATACAACCAATATGATACTTACATCACGCCAATGAGAAAATTTCTTGAAGGAAAAGGAGTTAAAATTGAGTTGAATACATTAGTCAAAGACTTAGATATTCATATTGATACAGAAGGAAAAGTAGTGGAAGGAATTATTGCTGAAAGAGATGGTAAGGAAGTAAAAATCCCAGTAGGTAAAGAAGATTATGTGATTGTAACCACAGGTTCTATGACAGAAGACACTTTTTATGGTGATAACAAAACAGCACCTTTAATTGCAATTGATAACAGCACCAGCGGACAAAGTGGCGGTTGGAAACTTTGGAAAAATTTAGCCGCAAAATCTCCAGTATTCGGTAAACCAGAAAAATTCTGTTCCAATATTGAGAAATCTGGTTGGGAATCTGCGACATTAACTTGCAAACCTTCCGCTTTTACAGAGAAATTAAAAGAACTTTGCGTTAACGATCCATACTCAGGAAAAACAGCAAGTGGCGGAATTATCACCATTACAGATTCTAATTGGTTAATGAGTTTTACTTGCAACAGACAGCCTCATTTTCCTACGCAACCCGATGACATTTTAGTAGTTTGGGTATATTCTTTGTTTATGGATAAGGAAGGAAATTACATTAAAAAAACAATGCCACAGTGCACTGGAGATGAAATTTTAGCGGAGCTATCGTATCATTTGGGGATTATAAATCAGTTAGATAATGTAGTAGAAAATACAATTGTTAAATCTTCTTATTTACCGTACATCACCTCTATGTTTATGCCAAGAGCCCAAGGTGATCGTCCAAGAGTTGTTCCCGAAGGTTGTAGCAATTTAGGTTTGGTAGGGCAATTTGTAGAAACAAACAACGATATTGTTTTCACGATGGAAAGTTCAGTAAGAACAGCAAGAATAGCGGTTTATAAATTATTGAATTTAAACAAACAAGTTCCTGATATTAATCCACTACAATATGATATTCGACAAGTATTAAAAGCAACCCAATCTTTAAATGATTACGAACCTATTTTCGGAGAAGGAATTCTAAGAAGAGTATTAAAAGGAACTTACTACGAACATATTTTGGTGAATAAAGATGAAGAAAAAGAGGAACACGAATCTTTTTTTGCAGAACAATTAAACAAATTTCAAGATTGGATGAAAGAATTAAAAGTTTAAAAAAACAAACTTCAAAAACGGATTGGGAATTACTCAATCCGTTCTTGATTTCAATGTACTAATTATCACAAATTAAAAATTAGTAAGATGAGTTTTAAAAATGTAATCGCAGCAGGAAATGGTGTTTTGAGATCCTAGATAATGCAGATTTACAATCCGTACCAGCAACAATAAACTACACTAAAACAAAAAAGCTACAAGAAAATATTTCCTGTAGCTTTTTTTAGTTACAAACTAAAAATCTATATTTTAGATAAAATATAGTAATCCTGCTGTGTGAATCCCCTAAATTTGATACAAACGCTGGGCAAAGAACATAAATCTACAATCAAAGTCATTGCGAGGAACAAAGCAACCCCGTTAACAAAAGTAACCCAGCAAATTATCCGAAGGGATATAGCAAATGTGATGACGCCCGTTCCTCGCAATGATTAAGTCGTGTATAACTCTCTAAAATTTCATTTCAATATCAATTTCAAAATTCCTAATTTGCGCTTTCAAATTAAAAACAAAAAATGAAGGTCTGTATTGCCGAAAAACCTAATGTAGCACGAGAAATTGCATCCGTTTTGGGAGCGAATACTAAACTTGATTATCTAACATTCAACTTTCAAACTCTTTGCCTAAATTTGTCAATACATAATCAGTTAAAAGTAGTATTACACAATCCTTTTAGGAATGAGCAAAATAAGGTTTAGAAGAGTTATCCGAACAATCGCCAGTTACCTTAATAATGGCGAAAAAGTAAGTTCAATTATTGAATACGGTAAGCACTTCAAAAAACAAGAAGCAGAGAAGTTAGAAAATTATATTGCTGAGAAAAATCTTTTGGTAAAAAATATAGATTTTTCTCAATCCTGATACAAACGCCCACTACTTAAATGCACTATACTTCAAACAATCTTCATATTAGGACAAAGCCAGAATCAATTTCATTGAAAGAAAAGATGCAAATAAACTATTAAAAGCAAAACTAACCATTATTCCAAAGAAAATAACTAATGTGATAGCACTGGTTCCTCAAAATCACGAATTCGTGTTAACGCGACGCTACTAATTTACAATCTGTGTCCGCCATAAAAACAAAAAAAAATCAAGAAAACAATTCTTGCGTTACTTTTTTGATTTATATAATAAAAAACGATCTTTGCGAGCTCAAAAAAAAATTAAACAATTAAATAATAACACATAAATAAAAATGAAAAACAAAATTGTATTAGCGACGGCAGTTCAACTTTTTATGATATTTGGGAGTTGTAGTTCAAATTCAGAAAGTGTTCCTGCAACATCTCCGCTAGAAGAAGGAACAATAAAAGCCGATTACATTGCACATGATATATCTGTTGATGACTTTGTTGTTAATAATGACAATTCTATATTTATTGTTGGTCAAGGCCAAATTGGTGATCAGGGTGTTATTAAACTAGAAAAAATTGATGAAAATGGTACCGTAAAAATTTCGGAAAAAATTAACAACATTGATTTTTTTTCAAATATACTATCAACTACTACTACCGGAGATCTTTTGATATTATCTTATACTAATTACAATGACAGCGACAACATATATCACTTTGAAAACAATTATACGGAGCTTAAACCTTTCTATGCGATGAAACCAATAAGTTCACCATTCGCAAGTAAAATTAGATTAACAGCAATTTGTAACAATCAGGACAAAACCTATTTTGTTTATGACTATAATAATGCACAAATAAAGCGTGTTTTACCAGAATTAAACTCGGATACTTTTGTAGCTGGTACTGGAAAAAAAGAGATAACAGATGGTATAGGAATGCTTGCAAGTTTCGCAAATGTATCAAAGATTATTTCTTTGAACAAAGAACTTTATGTGATTGATGAAGTTTATGATTCAAGTGTTGGAATTGCAAAAAATTCTACTGTTAGAAAATTAAGTTATGCAAATAATGAGTGGACAGTAAAAACATTACTTTCTACTACTAATGGAGATCGCTATCAGGATATTGCTTTTGATGCAAATAATAATCTATATTTAGTGGTTTCTGGAAAAGGGATCTATAAATTAAATCTTCTAGATAATACTTTATCTGTTTATAAAGATGGTGATTTAAAAATATCATCAAAAGACTTAATTATGGATGGTTCTTTTAAACAGGTTACAGCAGTTAAGTTTAAAGACAAAGACATATATCTAAAGACATCTCATGAAGTAATTAAGTTATCAAATTATCAAGAAAAATTTGATGCAGCCAATAAATAAAACTCAATAGTGCAGATTTTAAATCTGTACCCACAAATTATAGCAAACAGAATAATAAGGTACAGTTGCGCTGTACCTTTTTCTATATGTAACTGTATTCAAACTATATTCCTTTAGAAAATAATTAGAAACACTTCTATTTCATTTGCGTCAGATCTACGAAAAGATGCTAAGCAAGCTTTTGAAAAACTCTCTAAAATTTCATTTCAATACCAATTTCAAAATTCCTAATTTGCGCTTTTAAATTAAAAACAAAAAATGAAGGTATGTATTGCCGAAAAACCAAGTGTAGCACGAGAAATTGCATCCGTTTTGGGAGCGAATACCAAACACGATGGCTATTATGAAGGCAACGGTTATGCAGTTACTTACACCTTTGGACATTTGTGTACTTTAAAAGAACCCAACGACTACAAACCACATTGGAAAAGCTGGGATTTGAACAATTTACCCATGCTTCCCGAAAAATTCGAAACCAAAGTAGTGGAGAATACGGGTATTCAAAAGCAGTTTAAAATTATAAAATCTCTATTCGACAAAGCTACATTAGTAATTAACTGCGGGGATGCTGGACAAGAAGGAGAACTCATTCAGCGTTGGGTTATGAATGAAGCTAATTACAAAGGCGAAGTGCAACGCTTGTGGATTTCCTCCTTGACAACAGAAGCCATCAAAGAAGGTTTTCAAAATCTAAAACCATCTGCGAACTACGATAATTTATATTATGCAGGATTTTCTAGAGCGATTGGCGACTGGTTACTCGGTATGAATGCTACGCGTTTGTACACCGTAAAACATGGTGGTTATAAACAAGTATTGTCTATCGGTCGAGTGCAAACTCCTACTCTAGCAATGGTTGTAGAAAGATTTAAGGAAATTGAAAATTTTAAACCTCAACCCTATTGGGAATTGCAAACTTTATACAGGGAAACACTTTTCAGTTATGAAGAAGGACGTTTTACAAACAAAGAAGATGGAGAACTTTTAGCTAATAAAGTCAAGGAAAGTGAGTTCGAAATTATTGCTGTCGAAAAAAAGAACGGTAACGAGTTTGCTCCTAAATTATTTGACTTAACAGGATTACAAGTCTATTGCAATACCAAGTTTGGCTTTACCGCTGATGAAACTTTAAAAATTGTACAAACCTTATACGAACAAAAAGTAGTCACATATCCAAGAGTTGATACTACGTTTTTACCAAACGATATCTATCCAAAAGTGCCTGGTATTCTAAAAAACTTAACCAATTATTCCTCTCTAACGCAGCCACTTTTAGAAAAAAAGATTAAAAAATCACCAAAGGTTTTTAATGATAAAAAAGTTACCGATCACCACGCGATTATTCCAACAGGAGTGCAAAACAATTTGCAATACAGTCAGCAACAAGTGTATGATATTATTACGAGACGTTTTATTGCCGTATTTTATGACGATTGCTTGGTAGCTAATACCACTGTATTAGGAAAAGCAGCTGATGTGACTTTTAAAACCACTGGAAAAGAGATAATAAAAAAAGGATTTCGCGTGGTTTTTGAAGATCCGAATAGTATAGAAAAAGAAGCTGATATTTTACCAACTTTCACTGTAGGTGAAGAAGGACCGCACCAACCTTCCTTTTTAGAAAAGGAAACCAAACCACCCAATCAGTTTACAGAAGCTACTTTGCTTCGCGCCATGGAAACAGCGGGCAAACAAATAGATGACGAAGATTTACGTGAATTGATGAAAGAAAACGGCATTGGTCGTCCCTCTACTCGAGCGAATATTATTGAAACGCTGTTTAGACGTCAATACATCGTTCGAAACAAAAAACAAGTACTACCAACACCAACTGGGATTCAACTGATTGATACTATTCAGAATGAATTAATAAAATCGGCGGAACTTACTGGTTCGTGGGAGAAACAGTTGAAAGACATAGAAAAAGGAACTTTTACAGCTGGTGCTTTTATAAAAAACATGAAAAAAATGGTAGAAGCCTTGGTCTATGAAGTCCGAAGTGAAACCAAACGTGCTAATATTTCGCATGCCGTTGCAGTTTTAAAACAAGAAGCTGTTGTTGAGAAAAAGAAAGCCGCAGGAATTTTGGCTGAAGTTTGTCCTAAGTGTAAAAAAAACACACTTATAAAAGGGAAATCTGCTTATGGCTGCGGTGATTACAATGTAGGTTGTACGTTTGTTTTACCGTATATTTTTACCGAGAAAAAAATATCCGAAAACCAATATTTAAGATTGCTGCAAAAAGGATCGACCGTTAATTTAAAAGATTTTAAAATAGAGAGCAATCTAGTAGAAGGTTTGCTTCGTTTTGACCAAAATTTTAAGCTCGTTTTAGAATCAAAAAAAACAGCTTCAAAAGAAAAATTGGAGGAGCTGACGTGCCCAAAATGTAAGAGAGGCAAGATTCTGAAAGGAAAAACTGCTTATGGCTGTGGCGATTATAAAGTAGGATGTGATTTCAAAGTAACTTTCGATACGGTTCGAGAAAAACTAAAAGATCAAAAACCAACGAAAGAATTAGTGCATTCTATTTTGAAGGAAAGTGTTTAAACAAAAATCTTAAAAAGTCAAAAGAAGATTTAGTACTAATAAAACTCGAAAAGAGACACTTAGAAAAATAAAGATTTGCAAAACTTTTAAAATGATACTTTGTGTGTCTCTATGTTTTCTTTCTCTGTGTGTCGCTGTGAAATAAAAAAAGACACTATTTTATTTTTTCTTAAATTAGCATTTGCAATAACTCCAAATTTTTACCACTATGCTTCAAAAAACAACTCTCTTACTACTCTTGATTGTACTTGTCTCCTGCAAAAAAACAGAACTTGTCGAAAAAGACAAAATAAAAACAGCGGATTGGCTGATTGGAAATTGGGAAGGCAAAACCGATCAAGGCGTACTTACAGAAAATTGGGAAATAATAAATGACAGTACCTTTAGTGCTACCTCCTATTTTATAAAAGGCAAAGATACACTGCATTTTGAAACTATTACTTTAGAGCAAAAAGCGGAAACTTTAATTTATAATGCACTTGTAAAAGGCCAAAATAATGATAAAACAATTGCTTTTCCATCAACAATTTTAAACGAACAATTAATGGTTTTTGAAAACCCAACACATGATTACCCGCAAAAAATAAGCTATATTATGGTTTCCAACGATAGTATCGTAGCTGAAGTTTCTGGAATGCAACAGGGAAAACCTAGCTCCGAAAAATATGGAATGAAGAAAATCAAATAAAAAAACAAGTCTTTTTTCAGTTTTACAATGAACCTTGCTTTATAAAGTCAAGGTTTTTTTTATGTTGTAAAATGTAGTAGAGTGGTAATTTTCACTTAAAAAACAATAATTTCTTTTATTAAAATCTCAAATTTATCATAGGAATAGTCTGAATTAAAATAGAGATTTTAAAATTATAATTGTATTTAATTAATTTATTAACCTCTAAAATACTGAAAAAGAACTACTAAAAAACTATTAAAATTTATTATTGATATTTAGTCTAAATAAGCTTGCGAGATTTAAAAGTGCTTTTTATATTTGCACTGTTATTTTTAATTATTCCAAATAAACAATATGAAGACTCTATCAACTGTACTACTTTTTTTATTCTTTTACAACACTCAAGCACAGGAAATGGCAAGCAATGAAGCTATTTCACCTAGTATCGATATCTATTACTTCGCATCTGACACAATTAAATCGGATACTGTAAGAAACAAAAAAGGAGAGATCCTTAGAGAAGTTGTTATTACAGGTAATAAACCCCAAGCACCAATCACAGCAGTGCGTTCTGGCATAAAAACTATGGATAATCCGCAAAGCGTGCAGGTTATAGGTAGTCAAATTATTGAGCAACAGCAAGCGATTCGTTTGAGCGAAGTGCTTAAAAATGCTAACGGTGTTTATGTAAGTTCCGCTCGTGGTGGAGCGCAAGAGTCTTTTTACTCACGAGGATACGACATGTCTGCCAATAATATGTTTAAAAATGGTTTTCGCTATAACGCAGGATCTATTCCCGATGTGTCTGGTTTATCAAAAGTAGAATTTCTTAAAGGTGGTTCTGCCTTATTATACGGAAATGTTGCACCCGGAGGAATATTAAATTTGGTAACAAAAACACCTACTTTTTCAAAAGGCGGCGAAATTTCGATGCAAGTAGGAAGTTATGCTTTTTATAAACCATCAGTCGATTTTTACGGTCCACTTTCTAAGTCGATCGCTTTTAGACTAAACGGATCTTATGAAAACTCTGAAAGTTTTAGAGATATTGTAAAAAACGAACGTTTCTACGTTAATCCGTCTTTATTATTTGTTATTAATCCAAAGACGGAAATTACGGTTCAAGGAGATTACCTAAACGCCGATTGGATTCCAGACTTTGGAACAGGAATTATAGGAAAAGAAATTTTAGATACACCAAGAAACGAGTACTTTGGTGCGCTATGGTCAACAGGAAATACTAAATCAGCTAGTGCTTCGGTTTTACTAGATCATTCTTTTAATAAAAACTGGATACTTAATTTTAATAGTTCTTTTCAAAAATATCATAGAATACAAAAGTCTACAGCTCAATTGTCTGGTTTAGACAATACTGAGATATATCCATTTCCAGGATATTGGAACAGAGGATTGACGCAAGGTGACAACATAGAACAAATACTAGGCGATCAATTAAGCTTACAAGGAAATTTTAATACTGGAGCGATACACCACCAAATTTATGCAGGGGCAGATTGGGAAAATTCATTTTCTACAGCAAACACGTTTGCTTTTAGTCAAAAAAGTGTTATGATAAATGGCAAATATGACCCTAGTCTTTACGATACTATTTACCTACTTGATTTCGATTCAGCTTCACAAAGAACCGATATTCCTGATGCGAGAAATACACAAATCGTACAAACAGAGACCAATCGTTTTGGGGTTTATTTTCAGGATTTAATCTCAATTACTAAACAAGTTAAAGTCTTGGCAGGTATTCGTTGGTCTTGGCAAGAAGCTCAAGCTACAACGTTTAAAGAAGCTGCTGGAGTAACACCAGAAAATGCAGTACCAACTATTGGTTCTAAAAAATTAGACAATGCTTTCTCTCCAAAAATCGGACTTGTTTACCAACCTACAAAAGATATCTCTATTTTTGGTAGCTACTCTAGTTCTTTTACTCCAAACACGGGAACAACTATCGATCTAGTACCAGTAGATCCTTCTATTATTGATCAATATGAAGCTGGTGTCAAAACCGATTTCTTAAGAGGATTATTTAGTACTAACGTTACAATGTATCAAATTACCAACAGTAACTTACCTCAAACCGCAGAATTTGCAGCAGATGGTTCTCCTAATATAAATAATCAATTAAAAGTTTTGGGCGGAGCAACAAAAAGTAAAGGGATTGAAATCGACGTTACTGCTAGACCACTTGACGGATTTAATATAAATGCAGGTTACAGTTATAACGACATGCGTTTCACTAAAACTTCTGGAACAAACGGAAGTTTTGTTGAAGGAGATCGAGTTGTAAGAACGCCAGCGAATACTGCTAATTTAAGTTTCTTCTACACTTTGCCTACTGGATCACTAAAAGGACTTTCTTTTGGAGCTATAGGAAACTATATTGGGGAACGTATGGCGGGATGGAACGACGACTACGTTTGGACTGCTGTGAAACCAGCAACTACACCTCAAAGTTATGTTGTAACTATTAGAGATCGAGATATCCCTTTAGAAGGCTACACAACTATTGATGCATCAGTTGGGTACAGTTGGAGAAATTTTTCACTTCTTGTGAAACTATCAAATATCACAAATGTATTAAATTATACAGTTCATGAAAATTATAGTGTAAACCCAATCGCACCTCGTCAAGTATTGGCAACACTAACATATAAGTTATAATACCTGTAAATAAAAAATCTAACAAGTAAAAAAAAATCCCATTTTGTTTAAAATGGGATTTTTTATTAATGTTACTTCAACCCTGCCAAACTTTGCTCAATGGTAGCAATTTTAGCCAAAGCATCTGCTTCTTTTTGTCTTTCGTTTGCCAACACTTTCTCTGGCGCACCTGCTACAAATTTCTCATTCGATAATTTATTTTGAACGGATTTTAAGAAACCTTGCGTATAAACCAATTCTGTTGTTAATTTTGCAATTTCGGCCTCAACATCAATACTTCCTGTAATCGGAATGAAATATTCATTTGATTTTACTCTAAATGAAAGTGCTCCATCTACTTTATCCGAAACATATTCTAATGATGTTATGTTTCCTAATTTGGTTACAACCGAATCAAAATAAGTTGAAGCTTTATCGTTATTCACAGCTTTTAATTCAATCGTATCTTTAAAAGGAATATTTTTGTCCTTCCGAATCGTTCTGATTCCAGAAATCACTTCAATTGAATTTTCGAAATCAGCAATTAATTGCGCGTTAAACGGTTTTATTTCTGGCCAAGTCGAAACGATTAACGCTTCTTCCGTGGATCTTACCGCAATGTGTTGCCAAATCTCTTCTGTCAAGAACGGCATAAATGGATGCAACAATTTTAAATTGTTTTCTAACATTTCGATCGCTTTCGCAAAAGTTACGCTGTCGATTGGCTGCTGGTATGCTGGTTTTATCATTTCTAAAAACCAAGAACAGAAATCATCCCAAACTAGTTTGTAAATTCCCATTAAAGCCTCTGAAATTCTGTACTTTTCAAAGTTATCTTCAATCTCTAAAAGTGTTTGTTGCAATTTAGCTTCGTACCATTCAATCGCAACTTTAGATGATTCAGGCTGCGGAATAGTTTCTGAAACTTCCCAACCTTTAATCAATTTGAAAGCATTCCATATTTTATTCGTGAATCCTTTCCCTTGGTTGCATAATTCTTCGTCAAACATGATATCATTTCCTGCGGAAGCGCTCAAAAGCAACCCTACACGAACTCCATCTGCACCAAATTTGGTAATTAATTCTAAAGGTTCTGGTGAATTTCCCAAAGATTTAGACATTTTACGTCTTTGTTTATCACGAACTAAACCAGTCAAATACACATTAGTAAATGGTTTTTCTCCTGCATATTCGTAACCTGCAATAATCATTCTAGCTACCCAGAAAAACAAAATATCTGGACCTGTTACTAGATCATTAGTTGGATAGTAGTATTTAAAATCTTCATTTTTAGGATCTATTATTCCACCAAAAACGGACATGGGCCACAACCATGAAGAAAACCAAGTATCTAGGGCATCAACATCTTGTTTTAAGTCCGAAGTTCTTAGTTCAACATTCTTAGTCTTTTCTTTGGCTAAAGCCAGAGCATCTTCTATATTTTCTGCTACTACAAAATCTTCTTTTCCATCACCATAGAAATACGCAGGAATTTGCTGTCCCCACCACAATTGACGAGAGATATTCCAATCGCGAATATTATTCAACCAATGTGCATAGGTATTATTAAAACGTGCTGGATGTAATTTTATATCGCCATCTACCAAAACAGATTTGATTGCTGGTTTTACCAAATCTTCCATTTTCAAGAACCATTGATCCGATAAACGAGGTTCGATAACCGCTTTCGTTCTTTCTGAAGTTCCTACTTTATTCAAGTGAATCTCCGTTTTTGCCAAAGCACCACTTTCTTCTAATTCTTTAGCAATTTCAGTACGAACCACAAAACGGTCTTTCCCTTGATAATGCAATCCAAAACTATTTAAAGTAGCATCTTCATTAAAAATATCAATGATTTCTAAATTGTGCTTCTCCCCTAGTGTTTTGTCATTCATGTCATGCGCAGGAGTCACTTTCAAACAACCTGTACCAAATTCAATATCAACATATTCATCTTCGATAATTGGAATTACGCGACCACAAATTGGCACAATGGCTTTCTTTCCTTTTAAATGAGCAAAACGTGCGTCATTTGGGTTGATACAAATTGCTGTATCTCCAAAAATAGTTTCTGGACGTGTCGTTGCAACAGTTAAGAAATCTTCAGAACCTTCAATTTTATAGTTTAAGAAAAATAATTTTCCGTTTTGTTCTTCATAAATAACTTCTTCGTCTGACAAAGTTGTTTTCGCTTCTGGATCCCAGTTTACCATTCGGTAACCACGATAAATCAATCCTTTATTGTATAAATCCACGAAAGATTTAATTACAGAAGCTGACATATCGGGATCCATCGTGAATTTGGTTCTTTCCCAATCGCAAGAACAACCCAATTGTTTCAATTGTTCTAAGATAGTTCCACCGTATTTGTCAGTCCATTCATAAGCGTGCTTCAAAAATTCTTCTCGGCTTAAATCTACTTTATTAATTCCTTCAGATTTTAACTTAGCTACCACCTTAGCTTCGGTTGCAATAGAAGCGTGATCCGTTCCGGGAACCCAACAGGCATTGAATCCTTTTAAACGAGCACGACGAATTAACACATCTTGAATGGTATTGTTTAGCATGTGTCCCATATGTAAAACTCCAGTAACATTTGGCGGAGGAATTACAATGGTGTAAGGTGTTCTATGATCTGGTTCCGAATGAAAATAGTTGTTTTTCATCCAGTAGTCGTACCATTTATTCTCAATAGTTTTCGCGTCGAATTGTGCAGGAATTGTCATTGTGTTATTGATTCGTTGATTTGCTTATTTATTAATTACTTTTCCTTTTTTCATCGTGGTTCTAAATTAAATAAACGATTTAAGAGACTAGTAAATATGCCATAAACACTTTGGTCTGATTTTTGTATGCTATACAGAGCACAAAAGTAAATAATTAAGTACACTATAAAAAGAGAAATAAAAAATTGTCTATCAATTAAAAGTCGGTATATTTACTTTACCTACTAAAAAAATGGAAACATGAAAAAAATTACTTCGTTTATTGTATTAGTATTGATATCACACATTGGTTTTGCACAAAATGCTAAAATTGATTTCCATCAAACAGAAAACACCATAGATTATGGAAAAGTGACCAAACAAAGTGATAATGGAATTCGAGAATTTACATTCACAAATACAGGAAATAGTCCATTAAATATTATTGGGGTGCAGTCTACGCCAGGATGCAGTATAACTTACTCACCAAGTCAACCTATTTTACCAGGAAAATCAGATAGAATAGAAGTAAAATACAATATGACTGTTGGTCCAATACGAAAAACAATTACTGTTGATACAAATGCTACAAATTATGATGAAGGTCGAGTACCTCTAAAGATTAAAGGAGAGGTAATTAACTAAAATAATGCTATTCCAAACGCTTTCTCCCATGAGTTAAGCGTTTTTTTTTATAAAATATCTTTTATTTGAAATATAAATTTTAACATTTGATCTTTTCTTTTTACGTCCAAAGTAATCCACATATCATCTTCTGATTTAAACATTTCATTTATTTTTTGCAAAGAGTAGCGATAAACTGGATGCGAATTAATTTTTATAATAAAGTCTCCAACTTGTAAACCGCAAATTGCTGCTGGGGAATTTTTTCTAACGTTGGAGATTTCGTAAATAGGTTTCAGCATAAATTTATACTTGAAATTATCTGTAACTTTATCTCCTTTTGAATCATAAGTTATACCTGCCGAAAAAAGAGGAACTGTTTCCAATTTCACGGTTTCGTGAACCCATTGCAACCCATTTTGTTTTATCTCGACTCCACTTTTATTATAGGAGAATGGATTACTAAACTCTCCATTTTTCTTTAAATATAACTTTTCATTCGTATAATCAAACACCACTGCAAATCGTTTTAAAATCTCACCACCTACTGATCCCACTCGATCTTGTACCATTTTAACATTCTTAATTGACGTTGAATCAGGAAAACCGACAATGGGAGTATTAAAATTAAACTTTTCTAAAGAAAATTGTGATATTTTGGCTCTTTTCCCTTCAATATCGCCACTAAATCCTTTACCGAGAAAGTCATCGAAATGTTTTGCTGGTACTTTTGTGATATCTGATACCTTTTGAAAAAGCCATACAGAATCACTATTCCCGCAATCTATTAGTAGTTTAACAGGACATCTAACTTCATCTATTAAAACTTCACCTAAGACATAAGGCTTATATCGTTCAATTGTAATAGGAACTTTAGTATATTTTTTGTCCAACTTTTTTATAATTGATTGATTATCTGCATAAACATTCACCCGTTTTCTACCGTAATTTATTTCTACTAAATTGTTTCTAAAAAATTCATAACCAATAATACCGTTTACGGGAATTCCAATTTGGGATGATAGATTAAAAGTCTGATCTAAAATAACATATACGAGTTGATTCGCTGCCTTCATGCCGTTAATTTCCAATAAATTGTTTGTGGTTTTCAAACCTTCTATATCTGCCTCACTTCCTAAACCTCTCAAAGTTATCTTTTCGGAATTATAGAAACTAATTTCTTGACTATCATCTAAACTGAATAAAATGGTTTCTTCTACGCCGGTATCAAGTAAAAAGTTCAACTCTACTCCGTTTATTTTTATAGGTATAAATACTAAATTATTAATCAATTTAATGGGAACTGTTGACTTTTCTACTCCTTTATCAAATACAAAACCATCCTGTGAAAAAACAGGATTGATGGCAAACAATAAAAGAAAAAAGACACATTTTTTTCTCATTTAGTTATAATTATAAAATAATACCCAACTATACAATAATAATGAGTGAAAAACAATGAAATAGACCTATTATTTACTTTAATTTAGCTAAATAAATTGCAAATTTGCACCTCAATAAAAGAATATGCCGAAAATATCATTAAAAGGAAAGTTGATGCCCGAATCTCCAATCAGGAAGTTAACTCCTTACTCAGAATCAGCGAAGAAAAAAGGCCTTAAAGTATACCACTTAAACATTGGACAACCTGATATAAAATCACCCGAAGTAGCCATAAATGCTATAAAAAACATTGAACTTGATATATTGGAATACAGTGATTCGGCAGGTTTTGAAAGTTACCGAATCAAGCTCGCTCAGTATTATCAACATCAGCATGTCGATGTAAATTTTGAGGACATAATTGTTACAACTGGAGGATCTGAAGCTTTGCTTTTTGCTTTGGGGACGACTATGGATCAGGGTGATGAACTTATTGTTCACGAACCTTTTTATGCCAATTACAATGCTTTTTCTGTTGCCTCGGGTGTGACAATAGTGCCCGTAATTTCGACCATAGAAACAGGATTTGCTTTACCAAGTATTGATGCTTTTGAAAAATTAATTACTCCAAAGACAAAAGCCATACTTATTTGTAATCCTGGAAATCCAACAGGTTATTTATATTCCGAGGAAGAAATGATTCTCTTGGCGGCTTTGGTTAAAAAACATGATTTATTCTTAATCGCGGACGAAGTGTACCGTGAGTTTTCTTATGATGGTGATAAGCATTATTCGGTAATGAACCTACAAGGTATTGAACAAAATGCCATTATGATTGATTCTGTTTCTAAACGTTTTAGTATGTGTGGCGCTCGAATTGGTTGCTTGGTTTCTAAAAATAAAGAAGTGATGTCGACGGCAATGAAGTTTGCTCAATCCAGATTAAGTCCACCAACTATTGAACAAATTGCTAGTGAAGCAGCTCTAGACACACCTAAAAATTATTTTGACAAAGTTATTTCCACATATAAAGAACGCAGAAACACCTTAATCCGTGAGCTCCATAAAGTTGAAGGTATAACCGTAACCACACCAAAAGGAGCTTTTTATTGTATCGTTCAACTTCCTATCGAAAATGCCGATGATTTTGCACGATGGCTCCTAGAAAAATACGAGTTGAATGGCGAAACAGTAATGGTGGCGCCTGCAGCTGGTTTTTATTCTACTCCAAATGTAGGTATGAACCAAATTAGGATTGCTTATGTTCTTAAAAAAGAAGATTTAATTAGTGCGGTAAGGATATTGAAAGAAGGACTCAAAGTCTACAATTTAAAATAAAAAATAAGTAAATATTTCTCTTAATGTCTATTTGATAAGTCCAGCACTTTTTAGACCCTAAAGTACAGTATCTGCCAATTTGACAAAGTAATTGATTAGCTTCTACTCAAAAAGAAAAACACAATTATATACGGTATTCCTATCTAAAAAAAACAATAACATAAAAATGAAATTGCTTTTTGCGTTGTTGCATAAAGATAATCAATCTTGCCATCAAATTAGAGTATAATTAAAGCCTAAACGATAGAAAATGTTTCCTTTTTATTAATTATCTTTACCGCTTAAAATTAGGCAACATAATAATAGAAGCTTTTAATGATAAATAACGAAGAATTTCAAGACGAAATAGGAGATAATCATATTAGTACAAATGCTAAAAATCCAGTACGAACGGATGCTTTTGATAGTAGTGACGAAGAAAAGATAGAAAAAATAAAAAAAGATGTCGAAAACATTCTATTAACACTTGGAATGGATTTGACGGACGATAGTTTGAAAGGGACTCCCAATCGTGTAGCCAAAATGTTTGTAAAAGAAATATTTGGCGGATTAAATCCTGAAAAGAAACCAAAAGCCTCCACATTTGAAAATAATTACAAATATGGAGAAATGCTGGTTGAAAAAAACATCACACTTTACTCTACCTGTGAACATCATTTGCTACCCATTATAGGTAGAGCGCATGTCGCATACATTTCGAATGGAAGAGTAATTGGACTATCAAAAATGAACCGTATTGTAGAATATTATTCTAAAAGACCTCAAGTACAAGAACGACTAACAATGCAAATTGTACAAGAGCTTCAACTGGCTTTGGGAACGGAAGATGTGGCGTGTGTTATCGATGCAAAACACCTTTGTGTCAATTCAAGAGGAATAAAAGATATAGAAAGTAGTACGGTAACTTCGGAATTTGGTGGAAAATTTAAAGAAGCTCAAGTTAAGAGAGAGTTTTTGGATTATATTAAATTGGAAACAAAATTCTAAATCTGCCTAGTCCTAAAGAGAAATAAAAAGGGATTTTGAATTGCAAAAATATATTTTATAAGTACCGAAATTCCCTAGCCCTGATTACTTCACCTTTTTTATATTTTTTATTTAAGTTCAGTGAATTACATTTGCAGTGAGAATCCTTTTTTATCATTTTTAAAAAAGATTGCAACGAAAAGCAGGATATAGCTCCTAAAAAAAACAACAATGTCATTATATAAAAGTCAGTCTATAAAAATATACAATTCTCTTTCGGGACAGAAAGAAGCATTTGTACCTATTAACGAAGGAAATGTTGGGATGTATGTATGTGGACCAACGGTTTATAGCAATGTGCACCTGGGTAATGTGAGAACTTTTATGTCGTTTGATGTAATTTTTCGCTATTTGTTACATTTGAATTATAAAGTCCGATACGTCAGAAATATCACGGATGTTGGCCATATCGTGGACGACGTCGATGAGGGAGAAGATAAAATTGCCAAAAAAGCGCGTTTAGAGCAGTTGGAACCTATGGAAGTGGTGCAACGATACACTGTTGATTTTCACGATGTTCTTAATGCTTTTAATTTTTTGCCACCAAGTATCGAACCTACTGCGTCAGGTCATATTATTGAGCAAATAGAAATCATAAAAACAATACTTGATAAAGGAATTGGTTACGAGGCCAACGGATCAATATATTTTGACGTAGTCAAGTATAATAAAACCAATAATTATGGTGTGTTAAGTGGACGTAACATTGAAGACATGCTTGCTAATACACGTGATCTTGACGGTCAATCTGACAAAAGAAACCCCCAAGATTTTGCACTTTGGAAAAAGGCAGAACCACAGCACATTATGCGTTGGCCTTCACCTTGGAGTGATGGTTTCCCGGGTTGGCATTTAGAATGTACTGCGATGAGTACTAAATATCTAGGCAATCATTTTGACATTCACGGAGGTGGAATGGATCTGAAATTCCCGCATCACGAATGTGAAATTGCACAAAATGAGGCTTGCACAGGACAAACACCAGTAAACTACTGGATGCATGCCAATATGCTGACTTTGAATGGTAAGAAAATGTCAAAATCAACTGGGAATAATATACTTCCAGGAGAAATTTTAACGGGTGATAATGCTTTTTTAAGTAAAGCTTTTTCAGCATCAGTAGCACGTTTTTTTATGCTGCAAGCACATTATAGAAGTGTTCTTGATTTCTCTGATGAAGCTATTGTCGCAGCCGAAAAAGGATACAAGAGATTGATGGAAGCGGTAGAATCTTTAAAAGAGATTACAACAAGTGATTCTAGTTCGATAGACATTGCAGACTGGAAACAGTTGTGTTATGATGCTATGAATGACGATTTTAATTCGCCAATTCTTATAGCACAGTTGTTTGAAGGTGTTCGCTATATCAACTTATTAAAAGATGCTAAAGAAACGATAAGCACAACCGATTTAGAAGTATTTAGAGCTACAATGAACTCTTTTGTTTTTGATGTTTTGGGTTTGGAAGAAGAAAACACTAATGGCAATACGGACAAGTTAGAAGGCGTGGTCAATATGCTTATTGCGATGCGCAAACAAGCAAGAGATAATAAAAACTTTGCGTTGTCTGATCAAATTCGGGATCAATTAATAGCTTTGGGTATTCAATTGAAAGACGGAAAAGAAGGCACTACGTTTAGTATTCAATAGGTAGTTAGTATTCCGCAGAAAAACCAAGCAGTCACAACTACTCAGTAATTAGTTTAAAAATTATTATAAAAAACGGAATACTGAACACTATATGTTAAAAAAGACATTAATCTATCCATTTGTACTGCTCGTTCGTTTATATCAGGGCGCTATCTCTCCATTTTTACCTGCAGCTTGCCGTTATGAACCTACTTGTTCGACTTATATGATTCAGGCTCTGCAAACTCACGGTTTATTTTATGGTGGCTTTTTAGGAGCAAAAAGAATTTTGAGTTGTAATCCTTGGGGTGGCAAAGGATATGATCCTGTTCCAGAAAAGAAATGCAATCACAAACCTTAAAAAAAAGAAAAATTCTTACTATTTAGTTAACATGATTTCTGAAATCAAATTACTATTTTCACAAAAATAAAAAAATATAAATGACACACGCTTTAAACATTGTTTGGAATCCATCTGAAGGTATTGACCTTGGCTTTTTCACTATTCACTTTTACAGTTTAATGTTTGTAATTGCTTTTGGACTGGGTTGGTATATTATGAAGAATATTTTTGATAGAGAAAATATTTCAATAGACAAATTAGATAGCTTGTTTGTTTGGACAGTTCTAGCTACGCTTATTGGAGCACGTTTAGGCCATGTTTTCTTTTATGATTGGGAATATTACCGTAATCATGTCGTCGAGATACTTTTACCTATAAGAGAAAACCCAAATGCAGTTCTTTTATATATTATAAAAGGCTGGGAATTTACTGGATTTCTAGGACTAGCAAGTCATGGCGCAACTATTTCTATAATTATCGCAATGTACTTTTTTGCTAAAAAAGTACTTCATAAACCTTTGCTATGGATTTTGGATCGAGTAGTAATTCCAGTTGCTAGTGGTGCAGTTTTCGTGAGGCTAGGAAATTTTTTCAATTCGGAAATCCTAGGTAAAGAAACAACATCTGCCTTTGGAATCCGTTTTGTAAGAGACCAGTTTACATCCAAAGAAGCCATTAATGACACAAACCTTTCAACACCAAAAGAAGCATACCATGCTATCGCAACCAATCCTCAATTTGCTAATTTGCTAGAACAAGTCCCTGCGAAACATCCGGCGCAATTGTATGAAGGATTTTGCTACATATTTGTTTTTGCTATCTTATTTTTTCTGTACTGGAAAACAGATGCTAGAAATAAATCAGGCTTTCTGTTTGGCTTATTTTTAATTCTTTTATTCACCGTTCGTATAATAGTCGAATCAGTAAAAGAAAGCCAAGGTGGTTTCGAAAGCGATTTAGGAAACATATTATCTACAGGACAATGGTTAAGCATTCCTTTTATTTTAATTGGTCTTTATTTTGCTATTACTGCAAAAAGGGAAGTTGAAATTTAATTAAGTACTACTTAAAAAAAATGCTGCTAAATATCTTTAGCAGTATTTTTTTTGTTCCTATACGTGATGAAAATCATTTACAAAACATTTGAAATCAAACTTATTATGCGGTGTATTTGAATTGTAGGGTCGTTTTAAACTCAATGAAATTGCCTTAAGCATATAATTTTTACAATGACGACCCTTTGCTCTGGGAATAATCACTAAAGTCTCTTACAGATCTAAACAAATTAATCAGTGAATACAAATGGTTATCTTTAAAAAAAGTGTACTAGTACACAAGTCACAATTATACAAAAAAAAGATCCAATTTTCATTGGATCTTTTTTTTTGAATATATGAAGCAATTATTACGCTACATTATGTCTTTCTTCAATTTCGTTTTTTTCTTCTTTAGAAAGCGTATCAACCAATACTGGAGTAGCTATAAACAATGAAGAGTACGTTCCGATAACAATACCGATCAACATTGCAAATATGAAACCTCTAATTGATTCACCTCCAAAAACAAACATTGTTAATAAAACAATGATCATCATAAATGAAGTATTTAATGTTCTTGATAACGTGGTATTAATAGAAGCATTTAAAATATCTTTAAATGATCCTTTACGTTTACCCATGATAAATTCTCTAATTCTATCAAATACAATTACAGTATCATTCATCGAATAACCAATAACCGTTAGAATTGCAGCGATAAAATGCTGATCCATTTCCATGTGAAAAGGCATGAATTTATAGCATAATGAATAAATTCCCAATACCAATATCACGTCATGCGCTACAGCAACAATCGCACCTAATGAATATTGCCATTTACGGAAAGAAATCATTAAGTATAAGAAGATAACCGCCATTGCACCAATAACTGCCCAAAAAGAGTTTGTTTTAATGTCTTCAGAAATAGAAGCTCCTACTTTAGAGGCAAGTAGTACACCCACTTTTTTTCCATCATACGAATTAATAAATTTGTCGTAAGTTGAATTAGTATAGTATTTTTCTAAAGTTGAGTATAGTTTTTCATTCACTTCTTTATCAACACCAACACCTTCTTCAGCAATTCTGTATTTTGTAGTGATTTTCAATTGGTCTCCTGAACCAAAAATTTTAGCTTCTACAGGAGTTCCAAAAGCAGCAGATAATTCATCTGAAACTACAGTTGCATCAACTGGTTTTTCAAATTTAATCTGAAAAGTTCTACCACCAACGAAGTCAACACCTTGATCTAACCCGTTAATAAAGAAAATAGATACTAAACTCACTAAAACAAGAATAGAAGAGATCGCATACGTCCATTTTTTGATTCCAATAAAATCAAAATGGAAATTAGTGAACCAGTTCTTAGTTATTTTTGTTGAAAAAGTTAAATCTGCTTTTCCAGCAATGTTTCTATCAATAAAAATTCTAGCTATAAATATAGAAGTAAATAACGAAGTTATAATACCAATTAATAACGTTAAAGCAAACCCTTTAATCAATCCTGTTCCAAAAATGAATAGAATTGCTCCAGTTAAGATGTGTGTTACGTTTGCATCAATAATAGAACGCATTGCACCGTGCCAACCATAAGAAGATTCAACTGCTTGTGATAAAGATTTACCATCACGTAATTCCTCTTTAGCCCTTTCATAGATAATAATATTTGCATCTACCGCTGTACCCAATGTTAAAACGATACCTGCAATACCAGGTAATGTCAATACAAATCCAAAACTAGCCATGATACCAAACAAGAAAAGTAAGTTTAATAATAATGCAAGGTTAGCATACCAACCTGCTTTACCATAATAGAAAATCATCCAAAGACAAACTAATATGAAACCAACAACAGAGGAAATCATACCTGCATCGATTGCAGCCTGACCTAAGGATGGACCTACCACTTCTGATTGAATTATTTCTGCTGAAGCTGGTAATTTACCTGCTCTTAAAACATTCGCTAAATCTTTAGTTTCCGAAACGTCGAAACTACCTGAAATTTCAGATCTACCTCCAGAAATTGGTCCACTAGACACCCCTGGTGCAGAATATACAATATCATCAAGTACAATCGCTATGTTACTTTTTTGAGTATACGCTTTTCCTGTTAACTCTTCCCAAGATTTTGCACCTTGACTGTTCATCTGCATAGATACCGCTGGTTTACCCATTTGGTCAAAAGTATCACTTGCATCAGTTACAACACCACCACTCATTGCAGCAACATCATCTCTATTTCCTTTTAAAGCATATAGCTCTACAACTTCAACTTCTTTATCTTTTGCATCTTTAATTGTAGTTGGTTTTCCCCAAACAAATTTAGCATAACGTTGATCTCCTGCTAATAAAATTCTGATATCTGCTCTTTTAAAATAAGAATTAACAACAGCAGTATCTTTTGGAGCAAATAAACCTAAAACAGGTCCTCCTCCTTGAGCAACGATTTTATCCAATAAAGGATTATTTCCTTTTTTTGTAGCAGCAGAATCTTTGTCATTTGTAAGCAAAGAGCTTAATGAATCTTTTACAACCGTTTTAGTTTCTACTTTAGCAATCTCGGTTTTTTTCAATGCCTCATTAGCAGCCATCATAAAATTACCAATCTCTTCTATTTTATAGGTTTCCCAAAACTCTAATTGAGCGGTACTTTGTAATAATTTTTTTATTCTATCTACATCCTTAGCTCCAGGCAATTCAACAAGAATTCTTCCTGTTTGACCTAATTTTTGAATATTTGGTTGTGTTACACCAAATTTATCGATACGTTTTCTTAATACTTCGAAAGCACTTCCAACAGATTCGTCAACTTTTCTCTTGATTACTTTTTGAACCTCAGCATCTGTCATTTGAAAAGTAACCCCACCATCTCCTTGCAAACTTCTATTTGCAAAAATATCTGGTGATGCCAACTTTACAGTTCCTTTTGAATTGGCTTCAAAAGCATCGAAAAAAGCATCAAGGTAGGTTTGGTTTCCTTGCAGATTTGCAGTAGCATCTGCCAAAGATTTATTAAAAACAGGGTTTTTAGAATTATTAGATAATCCTTTCAATATATCTTTAACAGAAATTTGAAGAATCACATTGATACCTCCTTCTAAGTCAAGCCCTTTGTTTATTTGCTTGTCTTTTACTTCATTGAATGTAAAATTGGCAAAAACTTTTTCTTTACCAATAGAATCCAAATATTTTGCTTCTTTTTCTGAATTACCCGCAGCAAAAGTTTTGGCATCAGTTTTTACATTACTTGAGATAAAACTGAAAGAAAGTTGGTAAATACTTACCAATGCAAATAGAATTGCGAAAAATTTAATAAGTCCTTTATTCTGCATTATTACTAAAAATTAATTATTTTTTATTTATTTATTTTTGTTTTAAATCCTATAAGATAACGCCTTACGATCATTTTTGAGAACCAAAAAGAACCAGCAGGATTACATCATTTTTTTTAAACCGAGCAAATATATAATTAACGACAAGATTAACCAATTTATTTATTGATTAATATCAAAAAAAAGACTGCAATAGTGCAGTCTTCTTTTTTTATACGTAAATTATTATGCCAACACCGATTTCAAATCAGCGTTCATGTTTCTTACAGCTTCTGCACTTTTAGCAAAAGCAGCTTTCTCAGCATCATTCAATTTAATATCAACTATTTGTTCAATTCCGTTTTTACCGATAATACAAGGAACTCCGATACAAATATCGCTTTGACCATATTCACCGTCAAGCATAACCGAACAAGCAATCATTTTCTTTTGATCGTTCAAAATACTATCAACCAAATACGCAACAGAAGCGCCCGGTGCATACCACGCAGATGTTCCTAAAAGACCTGTAAGTGTCGCACCACCAACCATAGTTGATGCTGCTACTTTTTCTAATTCTTCTGTAGAAAGAAATTCAGAAACTGGAATACCATTATAAGAAGCCAATCGTGTTAATGGAATCATGGTAGTGTCTCCATGTCCTCCAATAACCATTGCAGATACATCATTAGACGGTTTATTTAATGCTTTAGACAAATAATATCTAAAACGAGAACTATCTAGCGCTCCACCCATTCCAATAATTCTATTTTTCGGCAAACCTGTTGCTTTCAATGCCAAATAAGTCATCGTATCCATAGGATTTGATACTACTATTACAATACACTTTGGAGAATGTACCAATACATTTTCTGCAACTGTTTTTACAATTCCAGCGTTAATACCAATTAATTCTTCTCTTGTCATACCTGGTTTTCTTGGAATTCCAGAGGTAATCACAACAACATCACTGTTTGCTGTTTTAGAATAATCATTGGTTACACCCGAAACATTTGTATTAAAACCAGTATTAGTAGCACATTGCATAATATCCATAGCTTTACCTTCAGCAAAACCTTCTTTAATATCCAATAAAACTACTTCACTCGCAATTCCTCTATAAGAAATTGAATCTGCACAGGATGCTCCCACATTTCCTGCTCCTACAATGGTAACTTTCATTTATATGTTTTTTATTAATTTCAAATTAAAAGAAAATACAATTTTAAAAACTACGCATCAATATTTGCGTACACTGCATTTTTCTCGATAAAATCTCTACGTGGCGGTACTTCGTCACCCATTAGCATAGAAAAAACTCTATCAGCTTCTGCTAAACTATCAATTGTTACTTGGCGTAAAGTTCTAAAACCTGGATCCATTGTAGTTTCCCACAATTGCTCTGCGTTCATCTCTCCAAGACCTTTATAACGTTGAATTCCTGCGCTTCCGCCCATTCTTTCATTTGCCTGATCGCGTTGTAAATCGTTCCAAGCATATTCTTTTTTAGTTCCTTTTTTAACTAAATATAAAGGCGGAGCTGCAATATAAACATGTCCGTGCTCTATTAATTCTTTCATAAAACGAAAGAAAAAAGTCAAAATCAAAGTAGAAATGTGGCTACCATCGACATCGGCATCACACATAATAATTACCTTATGGTAACGCAATTTTGAAATATTCAGTGCTTTACTATCTTCTTCAGTTCCAATAGTTACCCCAAGTGCAGTGAATATATTTCGTATC